>NZ_JBNNSH010000001.1:0-760343 GCF_050277555.1 Peribacillus sp. NPDC097895
ACAATTTCACCAATTAACTCGACGCCCGTCAATCCGCCGCCGCCGATTACGATGGTAGCGTCCGCTTCATTTTTAGTTTGTGCATATTCACGAATACGATCTTCGATATGTTTGTAAATATTGTTTGCATCTTTTACGGATTTCAACACCATGCTGTTTTCTTCAAGTCCTGGAATGCCGAAGAATCCTGTTTGGCTTCCCAAAGCAACAACTAGGGCATCATAAGATAAAGTGGACCCATTGGAAAGGTTCACTTCTTTTTTATCAACTGAGAAAGACTCCACTTTTGAAATGGCAAGGTCGATATCTTTTCCTTTGAAAAGTTTTTCCAAAGGAATGGAAATGGCTTGCTCAGAAATGGATCCGCCTGCAAGACGATGCAATTCGGTGATGATTTGGTGTGTTGGAAATTGATTCACCACTGTAACCTGCACTTCATCCTTATTGTAATATTCACGTACGGATAACGCAGATAGTAATCCAGCGTATCCTGCACCTAAGATGACGATTTGTTTTGACATAGTTAATCCCCCGTCCTTACTGATTGATGTTTATGAATTTACTTTTGGTTTTTACGTTCTGCAGAGACTTCAAGAAAAGCATTCGCGAAACGGAATAGTTTTTGTGCTTGCGGGTCTTTCATCATTCTTAACAGACCAAACAGGCCAATTACATCATGATTCACTTCAGCACGATCTTTAGCTTCGATGGCAGTAGCCGCAAGCCCTTTCACTGAATCGACTACAGGTGTCGCGATTTCTGAAATCGCGCTGACCGTATCATTTTTCAGTACATCATCAGTGGCTACCGATTGAGCAAAATCATAAGACTTTGTTAAAATATTCACTAATTCAGTCAGTTTTGGTAACTGATCCACTAAAGTATTGAGTGATTCCTGAACCTCAGGCTTTAATAATTGGTCCAGTATATCTAATTGTTTTTGACGTGCATCCAGTTGTTCTGACTGTGCTTGGGTAATCGTTTCTGACATTCCAATTCTCCTTTGCAATATGCATTTTGTTGAGTTGATTAGAAAAACTTGTAAAAAGTTACACAATGTGTAACGCAACAAAAAAATACATGTAAAAATGTAATAAAAGCTATCCCTATAGTATATCCCTTTAGTTCCATGAAAACAGCTGATTTTTAAAAAAATCTCTTTAAAATAATCTTTTTCTGCATATTTAAAGACCTATCACAATGGGGAGGTCCGATGTTTGATCTAAATCCTTCATTAAAATCATGTAAACGTTTGGCATATTGACATTTTATCCTTGAAAGAAGGGTTCAATACTGTTGGTTATCGGACATATTCCCACCTAATAACGCCATCCTAATGATGGAGGTGAAAAATGTGACTGATTCAGAATCCAAAATGATAGAAGATAATAATGATAAGAAGCATAATAAACTGGTCGGCAGTATGGAATATACAAAAGAACAACTCATGGAAGGCATGAATGGAATTTCTGAAGCATATCTCAAAAACAGCGAGGAAGGTACCTCGGAAACACCTGATAAATAATAAGGTTGTAAGCATGGAAAAAAGGGTTGTGCATACTTAATTCTGTGCATTATTGTAAAAATTCATCTGAAATCCTTAGTTAATTTGAATCATGAAGAACAGGCTAGCGTATTTAAGAAACCACCGTAAACAATGGCTTGAGGAAAACATACAAAACGTGGAAGATAAATTCGCCAATGGCGAGCTGGATAGCCTGGATCATTCGCCAGTATGGTGTCATCATCATCGATTATGCAACGAATAAAGTCCTGCCAGAATCAACAAAACAGTTCCGTGAATCCATGAAAACCCGTTCATTGGCATATTGGAAGTAACATATCGTACGAAAAAGGTTCCGAATTCATTCGGAACCTTTTTTGTAGCCCATCTCACGATTCGATGTACTTTTTTAATTGCTTAGGTTTCTTCCATGTTTAAAAAGCATCCTTCAAATCCTTTTATTTTAAAAAGACTATAGGAGAATGGGTTCGGAAAATGTATCTTTCATCAAGTAATGTTCCCGAACCAACTGACCCAAAGCAACACCAGGTAGGATTTCTAGTCCAAACTGTATAGGTTCCGAATTCATTCGGCTAAAAGCCAATGTTAATGGAAACCCATCAATTCCTTCACATGTTTACAATTATCTTTGGAAGTAAGCATTTCCAGGAGCGTAAAGGCAACATCGAATGCTGTGGAAGGATTGTAGGATGTAATAATATTGTCCGTGACGACAATCGGTTCATTAACGACCAGCGCACCAAATTCTTTTAGCTGTCCCTGTCTTACACTGGTAGGGTGATTGTACGTAGTGGCTTTTCTTCTATTTAATACCCCGCTTTTTCCTAGTGGAAGAGAACCTACACAAATGGTTGCGATGATTTTCTTTTTATCATGAAAATCTTTAATGACATCAAGGAACTTCGGATCATAGGCATCTTCGTAGAAACCAGCTTCTTCAAAGCCTCCTGGAATGGCCAAAGCATCGAAGTCATCAAGATTTACTTGATCGATTGTAAATTCAGGCTGCACGATAAAATTCCATGTGCATTTCAATTTTTCATGAAGACCAACCGTAACGAGATCAGTGGTACCATCCCCCTCTAATTTATTCCAACCTAGTACATCTGTAAAAACACTGGCTTCAACCGCTTCGAATCCATTGGAAAGCAGCAGCAATACTTTTTTCATCGTAGCATCTCCCTTACCTAATATTTGTATTTATTATATAAAAAGAAAACCCCTTGATACATATGATTAATTACGTAATCATCCCATTTCTATTTATTTAATAATGTATTAGAATGATTTTTATTAATAATGAAAAGTGAGGGTGATTGGATTGGATCGAACGGATAAAAAGATACTTTCATTGCTGGAGAATAATGGGCGCATATCAATGAAAGAACTGGCACATGAAGTTTCCTTAACAGCACCTGCTGCTAAAGAACGTGTTAATAAATTAGAGGAAAGCGGAGTGATAAAGGGATATAAAACGGAAATATCCCTTGAAAAACTGGATAGGAGCATTACAGCATTCATTTTATTTGAAACAGATAGATGTAAAGACTTTTATAATTTTAGCTTGAGACATCCAGATGTTCTGGAGTGCCACCGGTTAGCAGGTCAGTACAGTTATCTTATTAAAATAAGTACATTTTCCATGGAAACATTGGAGGACTTTGTCGATGAAGCCATTAAATATGGAAAATCATCCACCCATCTGATTTTTTCTTCCGCAATGAAGAATATTTTTGCAGGCGAAGAGATGTAACCCGGTTTTATATCTAAAAATATCCATATTAAGGTTAATAAATGTACGATTAGCAGGAATAAACTCGACAGATAGAGAATGTAAACAGTGACAAAAATCACAATTGAAGAGAACAAAAAGGGAGTGGGGAATAGTGAGTATTATTTATGAGGAAGAGAAAATAATGGAATTCCTTTTGCAAAATAAAAGTGAATTTGAAGAATATCTTTTATCAGAAGCGGTCAATGTTAGAGATAAAATCGAAGAAATCTTACTGATTGGAAATGTCGACCTTTTGAATAATGCTCATAAGCTCATCCGCTATATCGTGGAGCAGAATGAAGTGGATATGATAACTTTTGCCGAAAAAGAGGGAGTAACGTGGGCAACCCACTCCTTGACGCTCTCATTCAAGCTAGAATGGATCCAGGCGATCCGGAGAACGCTTTGGACCTTTCTTTATAAGTTCGAACATTCACAAGAAGTGTTTAGTGATTCGGAAGTCTTTTTTGTTTTAGAGAAAAAGATGAATGATAAGGTTGATGTTTTCCTTAAATCCTTTTTCGTCAGTTATTCGGATTACAAAGACAAATTGATTTTGGCCCAGCAAAACTTGGTGGAAAATCTCTCGGTCCCCATCATTCCAATCACGGCCTCCACCTGCGTCCTTCCGTTAATCGGGACAATCGATGATTCGCGTATACGGATAATTGAAGAAAAAGTATTGTTGGAGATAGGGAAACTAAGGATACAGACCTTGATCTTGGACTTATCCGGTATCATCGAAATGGAGGCTGAGATCATCAATCATTTATTGAATATCCTCGAAGGAACGTCAATGATGGGGTGTAAAGTCGTGGTGACTGGATTACGCCCGGAGGTGGTCACCAAAATGATCCGTGCAGGGGTCGATTTCGAAAACAAAGCAGAGACAAAGGGGACGCTGCAGCAGGCATTGAAGGACTATCTTGTAGTGAACTAAATCTTGGAAGCCGCCATGTTCGGTGGCTTTTTGGTATAAAGAAAATTCATTTTTGCTGTATTTGATTACACTGATAAGATAAGGAATAGGCGGATGAACTCTCAATGGTCAATACGAAAAAGCCCCCTCTTTGTCTGCAATAGAGGGGGATGCATCACTTAAGCAAAGAATACATATATGTATCATGCGGAATGCCATTTTGGTACATATAACTTCTTAAAATTCCTTCCTGGATGAAGCCTTGCTTTACCAATAAATCGATGGAGAGTTGGTTCTCCAGAAAAACAACCGCTCCGATACGAGTTAAATCAAGGTCGGTGAAACCGTAAGCGATTATTGCTTTAATCGCTTCAGATGCATATCCCAAGCCCCAATGTGCTGGATGGATTTCATAACCGACTTCCGCCCGCCTGTATTTCGGGCTATGTGCATGAAAACCGATTGTGCCGATCAAATCATGCGTATCTTTTCTTTCAATTCCCCATCGAACCGCTCGTTTTTCAAGATGGTTTTTCGCAAAAGATGCTATGATATCCTTCGCCTGTTCGACATTTTCCAATGAATCTTGGCCATAAAAACGGGTGACCTCATCTTTTGATAAACATTGGAAAAGAGCTTCCGCATCACTTTCATGAATTTCCCGTAAGCGTAACCTTTCTGTGTTCAATACAGGAAACATTTTTTTCCCTCCTCATATTTCAGTATTCTATCTATTCGGTCTTCACGAAGATTTTTCCTTTATTATGAAGTACCTATTTTTCCGGTATTTTCGGGGGTAATCGGACAAGCTAACATTAGACGCTATTTAAAAAGTTCAACCTAAAAAGCATTGGATGAAGGGGAGATAGATCATGGGAAAAAAACATCGTAACCGTACCGGTTCACCGAAAAAGAATAACCATATTCCGAAAGCGGACATCATTGCAGAACATGAAGCACACGGTAAGGAATATTCTGCGAATAAACGAAAGAACGGCCCAGGCTCCAATACCGATTAATCGCATTTTCATGACCGCTTATGCCTTTTTAGGGCAGGGCGGTATTTTTTGTAACTTGTGTTTCTTGCCATCAAGGGGTTCATCCTATATCTTAAAGAATGTAGAACCTTTGAAGGGAGATAGGATGATGAAAGCACTTGTCTTTGATAACTTTGGCGGACCGGAAGTCCTTTATGGGCGAGAAATTGAGGAACCTGAACATTCAAAATCAACAGTGATCGTTCGAATGAAAGCAATCGGCTTAAATTTTGCTGATGTATATAGAAGGAAAGGGAATTATCATTTAGTGGGTGAACCCCCATTTATTCTAGGTTATGAAGGAGCAGGGGTCATCGAATATGTCGGGGAAGATGTTCATCATGTGAAAGTTGGGGATCGTGTCGGGTTTGCAGATGTTCCCCATGCCAATGCAGAACTGGTTTCAGTTCCAGTCGATAAGCTATTACCGCTTCCTGATGGCATTTCCTTTGAAACAGCCGCTTCCGTTTTACTTCAAGGATTGACTGCCCAATATTTGACTGATGACAGCTATTCAGTTAAACAAGGCGAAACCGTCCTTGTTCATGCTGCGGCAGGTGGAGTCGGTCAATTGCTGACACAGATGATCAAGATGAAAGGCGGCCAAGTCATTGGCTTAACCTCTTCAAATGATAAAGCGGCTGTTGTAAAACAAACGGGTGCCGATCATGTTTTTCTATACGGATCGGACTGGGTAAATTCGATTAAGGATGCAACGGGTGGAAAAGGTGTTGACGTCGTGTATGAATCCGTCGGCCAAACCTTGCTGGATAGTTTTGCGGCAACCAAGACTAGAGGGACTGTCGTATTCTTTGGAATGGCAGGTGGTGATCCAGAGAAGGTCGATCCGAGAATGCTAATGGATACATCCAAAGCATTAATAGGAGGAGACCTCTGGAACGTATTGACCACACATGAAGAACGGAAAAGAAGAACAGCAGAGCTGTTCAAATGGATCATGTCAGGGAAAATCATCATTGATGAACCGACTACTTTTTCGTTGGAAAATGGAGCGGATGCCCATCGACTACTGGAAAGCCGGAAAAGCACCGGGAAAATATTATTAATACCTTAAAGTGATGACTGTAGAGAAACTCGATCATGTTGAGTTTTCCTACAGTTTTTTAGGTTTTATAATTTGAATGTTGATTTTCTCTTCAGGCACTCGCTTTCCGCGGGAGTCTCGCACACCGGTTCCAAACAACTTTGTTTTCCTTTTGTAACCTTTTTGTCTATAAACTAGGCTATCCATTGAATGGTAGCCTTTTTTCCTTCCATTTTTTACTCGTAAAATGCCTGCTTCATTCATTTCCTTATTCATATTGAGGATTAGATTCTTTTTCAGTCTCCTTTTGTAGAAATCTTTAGTCCTTGGATAACTCACTTTTAAATGCCCTTGCTATTAAAGGGGGGGACCTGCGCCCCAACACCCTGCTGACCAAGTCCCCTTATCCACAAGACCCATGTGCAACGAAAAGACTGGTTTTCGCTTATACACGCTAAATCGGAAAAAGTAGCATCTTTAGAAAAAATATTTTTGGAAGATGTATGATTAAGAAGAAATATTATTTTGATATATTTTAAAAATAGTAAATTAGTTGAACAAAAGTGATAAAATGGGTAAATAGGAACATACATGACAAGGAGAGATTTTTAAAACCATGATACTTTCACTCATCGTTTTCATCTTAAAAGGGATTTTTATGAAAATACCATTTGCCATATTGGGACTTTCCTTCATTCCGCAAAGATGGACAAACGCAATCACGAAAAAGGATAGATCCTTTTTCATTGAGCAAGTGCTGAGACTTTTACTTTCCGCTATCGTCTTATTTTTCGTTATCGATATTAAGTTAGTGGATTTTACTGTGCCTGCATTCTTTTCGAGTTTTGCCTTTATTCTTGGGCTCATTCTCATCATTGATTCAAGAATGTACGTGTACAGTGTTAGGGAATCTTCAACATCCCGCCGAAATAGGAAAAAAAATGAAGGAACGAATCAATTAAATACCCCTTGGAATGTACATTTTAACAGATTGTTAGGGTACATTTTAATAGCAGCTTGGGTCGTCATGTTGTTTTACCATATCACTTTTGCCGGAGATCTACATGGCTTGGCAAAGGTCGATAAGAAAAATGAGCTGGAAGAAGTCCAAGATATAAAAACGATGCCGCTTGTTACAGTGAAAATGGCTGACGCAAAAGGTGATGCAGCGATTAACAAAATACAAAATGCATCATATTTCACTGAAGGCGAGTATCGCCTTACTAATATAAATGGTGAATTGGCTTATACCTCACCCATTGAAATGGATGGGTTTTTTAAAGCAGGGAAAGCGGAATACACGCCAGGTTATAATTTGATTTCCGCCGTTTCGACTGATAAAGGGGCAAGCTCTGTTCAAGGGAAGATGCTTTATGCCCCCTCACAGTATCTCGATCATGATTTGGAAAGGACGATCCGGAAGGCCTATCCAAATAAAATCATCCATGATTCATACCTGGAACCGAATGAGGACGGAAAGCCATTCTTTGTAGCTTCAGTGGGACATTATTTGAAATACCGAAGCGGGTCCGTGGTGGATGGAGTGGTATTGGTGAATCCGGAAAATGGAGACACGAAATACTATCCGTTAGGAAAAGAACCTAAATGGGTAGATCGAACATTCACATTGGAAACAGCCCTGGAATATTGGACATACTGGGGGAAATATGTTCATGGGTGGAAAAACCAGTCCTTAATTGGGGCGAAGAAAGATGTCTTGATCCCTAATGAGGATAATATGCAAGTTACGTTTAACGAAAAAGGCGAATTGATTTATGTGGTTGATTTTACGAGAGCTAAATCAAAAGGGAATTCCAAAACCTTGGTAGGGTACGGTGTTTTCAATGCAAAAACCGGTGAAATGACGTACTACAAAGGCGTCACGTCCGTTCTAACTGGAAAGGAAGCAAAATCCAACGCGAATGCGAGTGAGTTTTTGTCTAAATATCCAGGCTGGAAAGCCACTAATGGCATTTTCTATACGATATACGGTGCTCCCACTTATGTCATTCCGGTTACAAAGGGCTCAAAGTTTCAAGGTGTGGCAATAGTTTACGCCAATAGCGATAATCCCCAAGTAGTCTTTGGGAAATCGAAAGACGAAGCTTTCCGGAACTATAAAAAATTGATTGCATCTTTAGGGAAAGTCAGCGGTGTAACACCTCAAAAAGGATTTGAAATGAAAGAAATCAAGGGGAAAGTAACAAGAATCAACGATGCCAATCTCCCAAATGGCTACGTGTTCTATTTAATCGTGGAAGGCAATGGCAAAAGGTTCACAGTGGATCCTGGAGTCAATGCGTTATCTGATATAGTATTGACGAAGGAAGGAGATCGGGTTGTGCTGAAAGTGATGGATATGGACGAGGACGTCGTCCCAGTTGATCAATTCACTAACCTGGACTTACCCAAGCAATAAAAGCATGAAAAAAGCATTGCTATATGCAATGCTTTTTTTCATGAAATCGAACCATTGTTCATGACAGGTCTGATAGATTGATGGAAAGGATGGATTCCATATAATATCCCTTTTGAATGACGGCTTTTATGGCGAAATGGCCATTTATCCGTTTCCGCACTCGATACAGGAGTGAAGCGATTTCTTCTGCCGTCACAATTTGCGCGGGATCACCGATTCTCTCTGGCCACACATGCTGGACAATCATTTCCTTTGAAATAAGGTTGTCCAAGTTCTCATAAAGCAGCTTAAAGCAATTGAATTCCTTCGAAGGCATTTTAATGGGTGCTTCTTCATTGATGATCACGGTCTGCAGATGCTCATTGATGACCACGGTTTGCAGGATATCAAGGTTCAACGGAGTGAAATCCCGTGTTAAATCATTGTCGATGGAAATCATGAATTCAATCAATCCATTAATCAAAGCAATGGTATCTCCCGGTTCAATATGGCAGGGATGGCCAGGAACGAGCGGCATCTCATTCACCGAGGTGCCGTGTTTGCTCGCCAAGTCCTCAATGAGAAGCTGTCCTTCCTTCATATAAATCAGGCAATGTTCCCTTGAAACGAAGTCATTGTAAAGCTTGAAATCAGCTTTGGAGTGCTGGCTTGCACGACCAATCAGCAGGCTCTTCCCTTCATAAACATAGGCGAATTCCTCCGTTTGACCTTTGTGCAAGGCTCTCAATACAACCTTAAAAGTGTTATTGCTCATTTACTTCTTATCCCCTTAAAAGTCTGAAAATTCAGATTGTTTTCATGGATTTATCATTTTAACTACATGGCTGTTTAGTGGATTCAATCCTATAATTATAAATTATCAGACGCTTACTTACTAACGAAAAATAAAAAAAGTCCAAATTAGGCAAATAGTCATTATAACAAATCGGAATGATGGATGAAAAAGAAACTATATTTTTGCTGATAATCGCTTTGACTGTAGGAGGAGTGCTTTTATGATGTTTCCTCAAAGCCGACCGGCAGCACCGGAAGAAGTATGCGATGAAAATGTACCTTACGCTTGTGGAAAAGGAGTTGACCAAAGGTGAGTATGTGGAGAGATAGGATAAATGCCTTCAGCATTCTGCTGATGATCATTAGTATGATAATATATATTATTTTTCCCCAGCCCTTTACACTCATTCTGTACTGTATATTTGGCATTGCCTTTATCAGCCTGACTTTACTGAATTAAGCATACTTCCGATGGGAGAGGAATCGGGAGATAATGCTGAAAGGAAGAGAATTAAAACGTAGAAGCGATATGGCTTATAATGAAGCCTCTATTCGATTACTTGTTTAGAAAAATCATAGAGAGTGTAATGATAAATTCAGGCCTGCCGGAACATCGGTGGGCTTTTTTTTGCTAGAGTTAATTAGACTGATTTAATAGATGTTACACAATATCCTTTTACTTGATTCACGCAAGTAATGGCAGACTTTTGTATTGGTTTTTTGAAAATAATAATACTTTAATTAAAAAAAGAGATTTTTATAATACAATATACCTAAAATAACCATAACTGTAGTAATCTTACTTAAAGAGGGTTGATATTGCTTCTGTGGTACTAAATTATTTTGTAAAAAAGAGATTTCAAGAGATAGGGGGTATAAATTCTGAAAAAATTAATGTTGTTAATAGGTGCTTTGTTACTACTCGCTCTAATCTTAAATATCTTTTCAAATACAGAAACAATGGCTACGGATGGAATTGAAAATTAATAAAACATTTTTAAAAGACTCAAAAGATTTAGTAGCTGATATCAGTATATCTGGCAACCTTCGTAATAAGAAAACGCTTGAACTGAAAATTCTTAAAGGAACAAATACAATTTCAATAAAGAATGATCAAACTGGTGGTGAAATAGAATGTATAGTAACTAATTCAAAGGGAGATGAGGTATTCTCTGAAGTAATAAAAGGAGATGCAATACATTCATTTGAATCAATGTCTGGTGAAGGAAACATCATACTAGTTTTAAATAGCGGGAATCAAGATTCAATGATAATAATAAATGGGGATGAGCTTCATAAATAATAATTGGCTAAAAGCAGAATCTATTTATGTTATGTAAGTAGATTTATAATTGACTCTATATAAATTTGTCGCACACTTATTGCTGGCAGCCCTTGCATTAAAAGAAGTGAAATCATTAAATGATTTCACTTTTTTTAATTTTAGGAACTAAAGGCGGCAATCATGAGAAATCTGCATTAAATTAAGTTTTCAGCGTTTTTAATGGAGTATCATAGTTCTCCCTACTATTTGGACCTTTAAATATGATGGTTAACCATATTACAAGTGCTGGTATAAAAAATAGAAATGTTATCAACAGTGATAGATGACTTAAAAAGAGCCATTTTTATGCAGAAACGGTATAATTAATTGGCAGAAGTAGACATTAAAATGGACTGCAACTGAGTTTTATCGTGTGTATTAACTGAATGATGAGAGAACGAACATAATACAAAAAAACAAAAGAAGAAAAGGAGAAGCTATGACTAAGAGTAATGAAACAGGATGGAATTTAGACAATAGTTATGCCCGTCTTCCGGAAAAATTTTTCACCAGCACGAACCCGACTCCTGTAAGCTCACCGGAGTTGATCATTCTCAATGAACGGTTGGCAGAATCCCTTGGTTTGGACGTTTCGTCGTTGGAAAGCGAGGATGGCGTAGCGGTGTTTGCCGGAAACGAGATTCCCGAAGGTGCTTTGCCACTTGCTCAAGCTTATGCTGGGCATCAATTCGGGCATTTTAACATGTTGGGTGACGGACGGGCGGTGCTGCTTGGCGAGCAAATCTTGCCTGAAGGTGAGAGGGTCGATATTCAGCTGAAGGGTCCAGGAAGAACGCCATACTCCCGCGGGGGAGATGGCCGGGCTGCACTTGGACCGATGCTGCGTGAATACATCATCAGCGAAGCGATGCATGGACTAGGCATTCCTACCACCCGAAGTCTGGCAGTGGTGACCACAGGTGAAACGATAATCCGCGAAACTAGGCTGCCCGGGGCCATCATGACCCGTGTGGCTGCCAGTCATCTGCGCGTCGGAACCTTTCAATTCGCTGCAAAATGGGGCACGGTCGAAGAACTCAGGACCCTTGCAGACTATACAATAAAGCGCCATTATCCAGACGTTGAAGCAGATGAAAATCGCTATCTTTCGCTATTTCAGGAAGTGATCAAACGTCAGGCCAATCTTATTGCCAAATGGCAGCTGGTCGGCTTCATTCATGGGGTGATGAACACCGACAACATGACGATTAGCGGAGAAACCATCGATTACGGCCCTTGTGCCTTCATGGATACCTATGATCCGGAAACGGTATTCAGCTCCATTGATCAACAAGGCCGTTATGCCTATGGCAATCAGCCGCTTATTGGGGGATGGAATCTTGCGCGATTTGCCGAATCCCTATTGCCGCTGCTGCACGATGATCAGGAGCAGGCCGTCAAACTGGCACAGGATAAGATTTCTGAGTTTAATGAGATATACCATTCTAATTGGCTAGCGGGAATGAGAGCGAAATTGGGGCTATTTAACGAAGAAACACAGGATGAAGCCTTAATCAATGGACTTCTCAGTATGATGAAGAAGCATGGTGCTGATTATACCAATACTTTCCGAGCTTTAACCTTTGATAAGATGGAGGATACGGTCCTTTTTGGGGCACCGGAATTCGTTCAGTGGTATGAACTCTGGCAGGCGAGACTAGGCAGGCAGCAGGAATCGAAAGCATCCTCGACTCAGTTGATGAAAAACAGCAATCCTGCTGTGATCCCACGGAACCACCGGGTGGAAGAGGCACTCGAGGCAGCCGAGAAAAAAGGGGACTACAGCGTGATGGCCAAGCTTTTGGATGCCCTTTCAAACCCTTATGCACACTCCGAAGAACAAGCTGAGTACTCCACACTTCCCGCGTCAACAAAACCTTACCGGACCTTTTGCGGTACCTGATTATAAGTTAGTTTATGCGTGCATGGAGATAATGAAGGAGCTCCCGCGATTGAAGGTGATTTGTTGTCAACTTCGATCGGGGAGCCATTTTTGTATTCAGGTCCATCAGTAAAATAGTTTTGTTTGAAGAATATCCATTGCACGCTCAATATCCGCTATATCTTCCTTCGAAGCATGCTGCAGTCGGCTTTGGAAACGAGATTCCACGATTGCAAATGCCTCGTTCATCATCATTTCCCCCTCTTTAGAGAGACGGATGTATTGCTTTCGTCTATCTTCCGAATCACTTACTTTTTCAATTAAATTTTTTTCGCTTAATTTTTTTAGTTCACGGCTCGTGTTAGGCATGGATATATGCTGACAGTCACTGATTTCACTTGGTGTGACAGGCTGACTGACTGTAATGTATTCAAGAATGTTATATTGAACTGGCGTGATGGATTCAGATTTCGCGTTTTGTGTTAATTCGTGAGTCACTTGATGAACGGAAGTTGTAAATGCCACCCATTTATCAAAAAGAGCTTTTTTGTCCATTACTTTCACCTCATACTGAGAAGATATCAAAAATGTTATCAAAGTACAATTATCATTTGACAACAAAAGTGGGAAAGAATATATTATTGTTATCAAATGATAAGTAAATAGGGGGAACGTCATGAATATGCTGGTCATTTACACATATCCAAATCACAAAAGTTTGAGTTATGCCTTTCTAGAAAAAGTCATCAAAGGAAGTAAAGAGAACCCTAACATAAAGGGGCTGCAGGTTTTGGATTTATATGATGAGGGCTTTAATCCACTTTTGGTGTTCAATGAGCATAAACGTAGGCGTGATATGCATCGTGATCCTCATCTTGAAAAATATAGAAATCAAATTACTTGGGCTGACAAGATTGTCTTTGTCTATCCAATCTGGTGGGGGCGGCCTCCCGCAATGCTGATGGGGTACATTGATCAATTATTTGCTTCGAATTTTGCCTACAAGGATAAGTCGGGACTGTTACCGGAAGGTCTTTTAAAAGGAAAGTCGGTCGTATGTGTGTCAACGATGAAGGGACCTGCAAAGTATCCGCTTCTCTGGTTGAATGATGCGCATAAAATATTGATGAAAAGAGCGTTATTCAATTTTGTCGGAATCAAAAAAGTGAAGTTTTTTGAATTCGGTAATATGGAAAGTCCGAAGGGGAAACAAACCCAAAAATTAGAAAAGGTTTATCGCTATTTCAAAAAGGTGGCAAGCTAAGTCTTGGTGTATTTGGCTCCGCAGATCTGGATGGGGAGTTTATATGGAGAAGTGTCAAGATGCCCGGCTCGATAATACTACGACTATAAATGGTAAAACAAGTACCACTACGATTCATGTACCTTATAGTAAAAGTTTGAGTGCAGGAAAATGGAAGGCAGGCAAAGATTTACCGGCAGGCCGTTATAAAATCACTACGAAATCCGGCAGTGGCAATTTATTCATCAGTATGAATGACTACGATCGATATGTAAATGAGATTCTATCGAGTGAAGATGATGGTTTTGGTGTGACAGTTGTTACAACGGATATAAAATCTGGTGATAGTATTGAAATTTCTGGACTGGACAGTGTACAGTTTACTAAAGTCTCCAATGTTAAATCGAATACATTGCATGCTGGATACTGGACAGTCGGTAAAGATATTGCTGCCGGAAAATATAAAATTACGACATCAAGTCCATCCGGGAATTTAATTATATACAGGGAACAACATTTACTTGTAAATGAAATCCTTTCAAATGAACGTGATGATTATTCAGTAACAAGCGTAACAACCACACTAAAATCAGGAGATCGTATTAATATTTCTGGTTTGAATAAGGTGAATTTCAATAAAAAATAGTTTTACAGGGTGAGTGCTCCCTAATTGGGTGATTCCTTTTAAAACAAAAAAGTTGCCGGCTTGACGTCGGCAACTTTTTTGTTTCGTTTTACTATTTTTATAGTCATTCAATAGATTACAAAGAAAAAATCGGAAAAGGATTTAGCTATTACGAATTTCCCATTTGTTCTTGATGAAGGCAATAATCGTACAAATCACGATGATGGTAAGTGAAGTCAATCCACTAAACCAAATGCTTTGAAATTCACTTACATAAGGCTGGAGGATGTATGACGCCACAATGGCCAAGACGGCACTTATCGGTATGAAATCAGCGACTTTCCCTTTACTGAATACTATCACCAGTATTGGAGCCAGCAACGCTGAGTATATATTGCCAGAATAAAATAAAAGCTCTAATAGGTTTGGGGAATAGAAAAGGGTAGCAATGAAAACCAATCCTCCGATACAGCTGGAAAGAAGATAGGCCATCCTAATCTTTTGCCGGTCACTTTTTTTGGTTTGGAAGGGTTCTATAATATTGGCTACAAGTAAGCTTACTAATGAATGCAGGCAGGCACCGAATGTTGAGGTGATTGCACTGAAAGCACAGAGTACAAAAAGAATGAAAAAGAATGGTGTCGTTATCTTGTTTGCCAAACCAGCTAAAATCGAGTGTATATCAGTGAAGCCGCCAGTAAAGATAACCATGATGAACAGGGATGAAAAGGAGAGCGGGAATATGAGCCATATAACGCCAGATAAAGAAAAGGTTAATGGAACCTTTTTCATTTCTATCATGAATAAACGCTGCCATGATGTCAGGTCAAAGAAAAACTGACCGAATCCTACAAGAAGCCCTGCAAAAAGAAAACTCCACAGATCATACTTATTGATTACGAGCATATATGGATGGTATAAACGAATCCCATCATAAACGGGCTCTATCCCTTCCTTGACGAAAAAGTATAAAGGAATTAAGATAACGGCGGCAAACATGAAGACGACTTGAAAAGCTGCAAAACCATGAAGGAGTTTTAACCCGCCGAAGCCAGCATAGAGAACACAAAAACTGAAGAAAAAGAACAGCCCAACATATAGCGGCGTATCGAAAAGAAACTGACATAGGGTGGATGCGGCCATTCCTTGAATGAATAAAATGTGTAAGCTGGTCATGACCAGTATCACCATCAAGATCCAATATCCCAAAGGATGAAGCCTGGTTTTTAAATAGTCCCCCATAGTCAATCCCACGGAAAAATCCTGCCGAACCCTCTTCCCGATGAAACTGAACATGAACAGGGCGATCGCTCCCATTAGCGCATAGCCGATTCCTCCGAAAACTCCATACTTCACCATCGATTCTGGTGAGGATAATATCGTTGTCCCTGTCACCCAACGTGCCAGGAGGGAGATAATCCCTAAGCCCATACCAATTTGAATGGGGCCTTGTACGTATTCTTGAAATGTACGTGGAAGCAATGTCATTTTCCTTTCTCGCGGAACTCCTTGGGTGTGATTCCCTCTATTTTACGGAATAAAGTGCTGAAATAATGCTGACTATTGAAACCCGAACTTTCAGCGACGTCAGAGATGCTCCAACTAGTGTTATTGGTCAAGGCCCTTTTAGCGGCTTTAATTCTATATTGCATTAAATATTCCGAAAAGGAAGTGCCGACCTCTTCATGGAATTTCCTGCTTAAATAGGTCGGGTTCGTATGCACTTCACGAGCGATCTCCGAAAGGGAGATTTTTTCAGCATAATTTTCATGAATAAATGAAAGCGAATGATGAATCAAGCTTGAATAATGATGAGAAGACTCCCTTTCATTATACCTAGATAGCACTTTACGCAAATCACTTTCAATGACAGGCTTCGTTAAATAATCAACGACACCGATCCTTATCGATTGCTGGGCATAATCGAAGCTTTGATGTGCGGTTACCATAATGATTTCCACATCTTTGTTCAACGCCCTCAGATCTTCACCAAATTCAAGACCGGATCGTCCGGGTAGATTAATATCCAAGAAAGCGAGGTTAATTTTAAAGTTTTGGTTGAGTGTAAGAGCCTGAACAGCATCGGCTGCTTTGTGAAACTTCCAAAAAGGGTAGATGGACTGAATCATATATTCCATTTGTTCAAGGACTAATGGTTCGTCATCAACTAATAATACATTCATTCTTGGTCTGCCTCCTCAACTTTCTTATCATAAACCAGTGGCCATGATACCTTAACCATTGTTCCCGATTCATTGGAAGATATATTTAATTGTGCACGGTCACTGAAATACAAATATAAACGTTTTTGTATATTGTCCAGTCCATGGCCGCCTTCGTCTGTAAAGGTAGTGGTATTTCCCATTAACCCATTATCCTTCACTACCAAATATACTGTCTGCGAATTCTGATGGAACCGGATATGCAAAAGGGCTTCCCCCACTTTTTTTTCTAGCCCGTGCTTAAATGAATTCTCCACTAAAGTCTGGAGAATGAAAGGGGGTACCAGTGCGATTGATAATTGGTCGGGGCACACCATATCAATCTTAAGCCGATCACCAAAGCGAAGACTTTGGATGTCGAGATAATGCTGAGTATACTGAATTTCCTGGGAAAGGGGAATCAATGGTTCAGATGCTTTATACTTGAATTTCAAGAATTGGGAAAATGCCTCCAAGGCACGGATCAATTCTGCCGTCCTGTTGAGGCGGGCCAAGCCTAATATGACGTTAAGTGTATTAAATAAAAAGTGAGGCTGGATTTGCTGGTTCAATTTATTATATTGCGCTTCCTGCAGTGCTTGTTCCAGGCGTATCTCTTTGTTTTTATTTTCAAGAAGATCGATCCTCTTTTCAAAGATGAATAGAAATAAAAGAGCAATAGCTCCCATGATAGGAGCTAAAATGAAGAGCATGATAATTAACGTGAATCCCTCGTAACTAAGCATGGAGAACCTCTGATTATTATGTTTTTATATAACTTGAATTATTCTGTTTATTAGTATCTTACTAAAGACTCCTCGGGAAATCTACAACTTATGACACAATGTGACAAGCCACTTGATGATTTTGTGCAGATTGTTTCAATTCGGGTACCTGTGTTTTACAGATATCCATCACAAAAGGGCACCGTGTATGAAAGCGACAGCCGCTTGGAGGATCGATAGGTGAGGGGACATCACCCGTCAATAGAATTCGTTCTCTTTCCTGCACGGGATTCGGTACTGGGATAGCAGATAGCAATGCCCGTGTATATGGATGCTGCGGCTGTTCGAAAATGGACTTTTTGTCAGCAATCTCGACTATCTTTCCAAGATACATGACCATTACACGATCGGAAATATGTCTGACCACGCCTAAATCATGTGAAATGAAAAGGAAGGTTAAATCGAATTTTCGCTGTAAAGATTTTAATAAATTCAGCACCTGCGCTTGAATGGAGACATCGAGCGCTGATACGGCTTCATCACATATGATCAATTTTGGATCTACAGCGAGTGCCCGCGCAATACCGATCCGTTGCCTTTGGCCGCCGCTGAACTCATGCGGGTATCTTTCCATGGATTCTGGTCTCAAGCCGACATGGCCCAATAATTCTTCAATCCTGGATTTTCGGTTTTCTTTAGGCACTACATTTTGTATGGTCAAGGCTTCTCCGAGAATTTGTCCTATCGTCTGTCTAGGATTAAGGGAGGCAAAGGGGTCCTGGAAAATAACTTGCAAGTCCTTCCGTGTCTTTCTCATTTCCTTTTTGCCCAAACTTAGTAGATCCTTTTCCTGAAAGTGTATACTCCCACCCGTAGGTTCGTCCAATCGAAGAATGGCACGTCCGGTTGTCGATTTACCACAACCAGATTCCCCGACTATACTCAAGGTTTCCCCTTGATAAATATGGAAGGTAATGTCGTCAACAGCTTTTACATGATTAATGGTTCTTCCGAAAAACCCACCCTTGATTGGAAAATATTGTTTTAGTTGATCTACTTTAAGCAGAACCTTTTTTTCTTCAATTGATACTCCCATCATTAAACCCCTACTTTCTCTTGAACGTCATAATCTTTCTCCCATTGGGGGGTAAACATCCAACAGCTGACCTGGGTACTTGGCCCAATGGATTGGAGATCGGGCACAGCCTGTTCACAAATTCTCTTCGCATGTGCACAACGGGGTGCAAAGCTACAGCCTTTGGGCATATTATACGGGCTCGGAACTGTCCCAGGTATGGTGGTCAACTCTTCCTGATCCATGTCGAGACGTGGAAGGGAGTTTAATAATCCAATGGTGTAAGGATGTTTAGGGTTTGTGAAAATCTCTTTGGCCGGTGTGTATTCAACGATTTTTCCGGCATACATGACCGCTACTCGATCACATGTTTCATATACGACCCCTAAATCATGAGTAATCAAGATGACAGCCGTACCGAAATCCTTTTGCAGCGTTTTAATTAATTCTAAAATTTGGGCTTGAATCGTCACATCTAGCGCAGTTGTTGGTTCATCCGCTATTAATACCTCAGGGTGGCAGGCTAGCGCCATGGCAATCATGACCCTTTGCCTCATCCCGCCGCTTAGTTCATGTGGCTCCTGTTTGGCCCTTTTTTCAGGTGAGGGGATTCCGACAAGCCGAAGCATGTCGACCGCTTTGTTCCAAGCTTCTTTTTTTCCCAGCTTTTGATGGAGCCGGATGGCTTCCGCTATTTGCTCACCCGCTGAATAAACGGGATTCAATGATGTCATAGGCTCCTGAAAAATCATCGAAATCTCATTTCCGCGTATGGACCGCATCTGTTTTTCAGTCTTTGTAAGCAGGTCCTCCCCTTTAAAAAGGATGCTGCCACCTGTGATTTTTCCGGGAGGGGATTGAATTAACCTTAATAGTGATAGGGACGTTATACTTTTACCACTTCCCGATTCCCCTACAATCCCAAGCGTTTCCCCTTTGTTAAGGGTGAAGCTGATTCCATTAACTGCTTTACTCGTTCCTTCATCCGTAAAAAAGTAAGTCTGCAAATTTTTAACTTCCAGTATTTTTTCATCAAACTGTTTCATCTTAGTACCTCCTTAATTTAAGTCTATCCGCTTGTTAAAGTATCGATAGAGGACATCTACAGCTAAATTCATAAATACAAAGATAACGGATGCAATAAGGACGCCGCCCTGAACCATCGGTAAATCTCTCGTTCTAATGGCATCAACGATTAATCTGCCAAGGCCATTGATGGCAAATACGGACTCTGTTAACACGGTACCGCCGAGGAGGGCACCGAACTGAAGACCAACGACTGTAATGACAGGGATGAGCGCATTTTTTAGACCGTGCTTATAAATGATGACATGTTCTTTTAATCCCTTGGCTTTTGCTGTTCGAATATAATCCTGGCGAACGACTTCGAGCATGCTTGACCTGGTCATTCTGGCAACAATTGCAGCACCACCTGCCCCTAGGGTTATGGCGGGAAGAATCATGTGTTTAAACGTTCCCCAGCCTGAAACAGGAAACCATTGAAGATTAACGGAAAAAAAGTAGATAAGCATCAGACCTAACCAAAAACTAGGTAATGAGATTCCTAATAACGCAACGATCATGATGGAAATGTCCGCTGCTGAGTATTGCTTGGTCGCCGAGATGATTCCGGCCACCATTCCAAGGACGACGGTTATGAAAATACTTGCCAGTGCGAGTTCAAGTGTGATGGGCAAGCGGACCAAAATCTCGTCCAAAACAGGGCGGCTGCTGCGAAGCGATTCACCAAAATCCCCTTGTACAGCATGGATTACATAGTCAAAGTACTGATAGAGGATTGGGCGGTCCAAGCCAAGCTGATGCCGAATCATTTCAATCGTTTCTTTAGTTGCTCCTTCACCTGCAAGCAGGGTTGCCGGGTCTCCGGGAACCATCTGCATGATGAGAAAAACGACAAGACTTACTCCAAGTAATACCGGTATGGTTTGCAAAATTCTCCGGACAATGAATACAAACATATTCTCTCCTCCTTATTTTTTCATTCTTGGGTCAAGGGCATCTCTAAGTCCATCCCCGAAGACATTGAATCCGAGTACAAGTGTTGATATGGCGATTCCCGGAAATAAAGCGATGTGAGGGGCGCTGAATAAATAATCCCGTCCGCTGCTTAACATCGCTCCCCATTCTGGAGAAGGAGGCTGGGCTCCGAGCCCCAGGAAAGACAAGCCGGCTGCCGATAGAATGGCAGTAGCCAAGCGCAATGTAGCTTGAACGATGACAGGTGAAAGAATATTAGGGAAAATGTGTTTTAAAATGATCGTGAAGTCAGTTGCTCCTAATGCGCGAATGGCATCGATATATTCAAGCCTCCTGACTGAAAGTGTGGAACCCCGTACAATTCGTGCAAACATAGGAATGGAAAAGACACCTACTGCTACCATTACGTTTATTAAACTTGGCCCTAGAGCACTGATGATGGCAAGGGCCAGCAATATTCCTGGGAAAGCAAGCAGGACATCCACGATCCTCATGATGACGGTATCGATCCATTTTCCATAGTAGCCTGCTGTTAATCCTAAGATTATGCCGATAAGCGCCCCGAAGAATACCGAGACAAATCCCACCGTTAATGAAAGACGGGTTCCATATAATAATCTGCTTAAAATATCCCTTCCCTTATCATCCGTTCCCATCCAATGGTCTGCTGTGGGAGGCTGGAGTTTATTGACTAAATCAATTTCATAGGGATCCTGTGGTGAAATGAGAGGGGCAAAAATGGCTAGTAAAATATAAAAAAGTACAATGTATCCTCCTATCAATGCCAATTTATTTCGCTTGAACTTTTTATAAAAGGCTGTCCATCGTTGCAGTCTTGAAGATTTTTTTTTGTTTACATTCAAATTGGTATTATTGATAACGACCTCTGGCTTCATGGCACTTCCTCCTTTTCTTTCATTAAATTTATTCAAAAAAAGTATCGAAGTAAATATGATGGCCAAAAGCAGTAAAGATAATAAAAAAATGAGTAAAGATTCTGAAAATATAAACTATTGTTTTTTCTTATAATTTGATTAAGCCCGATGTACTTATCGTAAAAAGGTAATTGGAAAACATAGGGAAGTATGAAAGGGAGGAAAAATAATGAGAAAAGGCATGGTTGGATTACTATTTGCATCATTAATAGGTATCTCATCGGTTTTATCTGGATGTACATCAGATCAAACCGGCAGCAAGGAACAAGAGAGGGAAGCGAAAGCAGGGGGCACATTGATCGTAGCCCGACTATCTGATGCAACTACCCTGGACCCACACTTCATTACTGATATTCCTTCAGCGAATGTTGTATATGAAAAGGTTTATGAAACATTGGTTGTTCCTGACAAAAACATGAAACCACAACCCCTGCTCGCAAAAGAGTGGAAACAGCTCGATGATGTAACATGGGAGTTTAAACTGCGTGAGGGAGTGAAGTTCCATGATGGAGCACCATTCAATGCTGAAGCGGTAAAAACTAATTTTGACAGAATACTAGATCCAAAAACATCTTCGCCACAGGCGGGTAAATTGGAAATGATCAAAGAAATCAAGGTAGTTGATGATACGACCGTACAATTCAAGCTGAAATATCCTTATGCTCCTCTTTTGTCCATATTAGTAAGTAATGAAGGCAGCATTTTAAGTCCAAAAGCCATTACAGAACATAGTGACAAACTAGGTCAAAACCCTGTGGGCACAGGACCATTTGTTTTTAAATCGTGGAAATCGGGAGAAGAGATTGAACTTTCGAAAAATAAGGACTACTGGGGAGATAAACCTAAGATTGATGGGGTAGTATTCAAGGTTGTCCCTGAAGATGCTACGAGAATTGCGATGATTGAAACGGGTGAAGCACATGTGACCGATCAAGTACCAGTGACTGAGATTGATAGAATTGAATCATCAGATACGATGGGGTTATATCGCACAGAGGGGCTTGCCGTTGAATACTTAAGCTTTAATGTTAAGAATAAGCCATTCGATGATGTACGTGTCCGTAAAGCGGTCGCGCATGCGATCGAAGTGGACTCCATCATTAAAGGCGTTTATAACGATGTTGGTACGAGAGCGAATTCTACAATGAGCCCGAAGGTTTTTGGCTATGATCCAGATATTAAAGGGTACGATTATGATATTAATGAATCAAAAAAGTTATTGAAGGAAGCAGGAATTAAGGATGGCTTGGAAATTACCTTAACGACGAGTGATCGCAAGGAAAGGATAAACATGGCAGAGGTCATACAGTCACAATTAAAAGGAATTGGAATTAAGGTCAAAATCCAAGTTCTTGAGTATGGGGCTTATATTGACGCGACTGCCAAGGGTGAGCACCAGGTTTCAATTGGCGGTTGGGGCAATGCTACGGGGGATGGAGATTATAATCAATACAATCTTTTTGATAGCAAATCCCAAGGTGCTGCCGGGAATAGCTCGTTTTACAGTAATCCTGAAGTAGATAAATTGATTGAAACCGCACGTAAGGAATCAGATGGCGATAAACGTAAGGAACTATATTCGAAAGCACAAGAGATTGAAAGAAAAGAAGTGCCATATGTTCCAATCCGCAACTATGAACACCTGGCTGTTTATGGAGAAACGGTTAAAGGACTTTGGCTGAATCCGGCAAATTACTTAATGCTCGACGACATAACGGTGAAGTAGAGAATTTATCAAAAGAGGGAAGACAGCATAAGGCCGTTATGCTGTCTTCTCGGTTAGGAGAGGAAAAATGATTGATTTGCTGCTCATTCATGGGACTGTGATTACCATGGATCAAAACAGACGGATACTTTTGGATGGCGCCATCGCCATAAACGAAGGAAGAATCTTAGACGTAGATGCAACAGAAAAACTGAAATTGAAGTATGAGGCAAAAAAAGAGATCGATTGCAGTCATCAATGTATATTGCCTGGATTAATAGATGTTCATGGTCATGGTGGGCATTCCATGTTTAAAACGATTGCGATGGAGAATATTGATTTTTGGATGCCCATCATGACCAATACGTATAAACATTTTGTCACAGATGACTTTTGGTACTACGAAGGTAAACTCTCCTCTCTTGAGAGATTAAAGGCGGGTGTGACAACGGGAGTAAGTGTTTTAGGTTCCATGCCGCGATCCGATGATCCAATCTTTGCAATCAATCACGCAAAAGCATACGCCGAAGTGGGTGTTCGCGAGGTTGTCTGCACGGGTCCTTGCAACCCCCCATGGCCGCATTCATTCAGCCGGTGGGTTGACGGAAAAAGGGTGGTGAAGGAGGTTTCCTATGAAGAAGTATTGAAGGGGGCAGAAGCTGTAATCGAAGCACTGAATCATGCAAATGAAGACCGCACGAGAGCCTTCATTACACCATTTGTCATCGTTACGTCCGTTGATCCTTCCAATCCCACATCTCCTGACAGACTTTATGGGCTAAGTCATCACGATCTTTATCAAGCGAAAAGAATAAGGGAGATTGCCAGGAAATATGACACAAGGATCCATTCCGACGCTTTTGGCGGGATGATTCATTTAGCGATACAGGATAAGGAAAATGCCTTGTTGGGTCCAGATGTCCATTTACAGCATTGTCGTGGTATTTCCTTCGATGAGGCAAGGATATTAGCGGAAACAGGTACTAATGTCAGTGCATCACCTGGTTTTGGTCAGGTTCATGCCCGAACACCGATAACCGAATTATTGGAAATGGGTGCAACTGTAGCAATCTCGACGGATGGTACTTCCCCTTCTACAAGTTTTGATATGTTTCAGGCAATGAGGAAAACACAGTTCGTTCATCAAGCAGCACTTAGGGACTATTATTATTTACCTCCAGGAAAGCTTTTGGAAATGATTACGATAGATGCTGCGAAATGCATTGGCTGGGATGATGAAATCGGCTCCCTCGAAATCGGGAAGAAAGCGGATGTCATCACGGTCAATTTGCACCAGCCGCATCTGACACCTGAATTCATGCACGTTCATCGACTTGTATTTCAAGCAGTGGCGAATGATGTAGAGCACGTCATCGTGGATGGGAAATTGATCATGGAAGGGAGGAATGTACGAACCGTTCATGAAAGTACAGTGCTGAACGAAGCCAATGAAGAGGCCTTTTCTACGATAAAGCGGGCAGGGCTTGAAAAGTATATGCAGCCGACGAAATACTTCTGGGGACACGCCAGGGCCTATGTAGATGAAAAAAGATATGACGAAAAAGAACACGCTGTCACAGTGTGGAAAGGGGAATGAGATGAAAACCAAGCTTAAAGGAAGATATGTAATTGGGTATGATGGGTCCGATCATGTCATTTTGGAAAATGCAGAGATCGTTTATGAAAAAGACACGATTGTGTATGTCGGAAAAAATTATACCGAAGAAGTGGACGAGGTGATGGACGCCGGAAACGCTATTATTAGTCCCGGGTTCATTGATTTAAATGCATTAGGGGACATTGACCATGATATTTTACATTTTGAAGCTGGTACCAACAGACAGAAAAATCTGCTCTGGTCAGAGAATTATATAAAAAGCGGTCATCAGGAATGGATGACAGCGGAAGAAGAATCCTTTAAATCTTTATATGCTTATTCACAGCTCATTCTACATGGCGTAACGACTGCCATGCCCATTACTTCCGTTTTTTATAAAAGCTGGGCTGAAACCTATGATGAATTGGCATCTGCGGCAGAACATGCTGCTGGATTGGGGTTAAGAATTTACCTGGGCCCGAGTTTCCAATCCGGAATGAGAGTTGTCCAGCCTGATGGAAAGATAAAACTGCATTGGGATGAAAAGGCTGGGGAAGCTGGATTACAAAAAGCGGTAGAATTTGTAGGAAAATTCGATGGAGCCTATGAAGGCATGGTCAGAGGGATGCTTGCGCCAGAGCGTATCGAGTCCCAAACGGCAGATATTTTAAAACAGACAAAATATTACAGTGAAAAATTGGATGTGCCGATAAAGCTTCATGCTGCCCAGGGAAGCTTTGAGTTCAACACCATATGGGAAGCCTTTGGTGTCACACCCATTAAATATTTGTATGACCTGGATTTTCTTGGTCCAAGGACAGGGATCCCTCATGCCCATTTTGTTTCCGGATATAGTGAAGCCAAATATGGCCATGGTGATGACTTAGCGCTGCTAAAAGAAACGAATACAACGGTGATTCATTGTCCGCTGATCATCGGTCGGCATGGGTCCGCATTAGAGTCATTTGCTAAATATAAAAGGGCAGGGATCAATATAGCACTTGGAACAGATACATTCCCTCCGGATATGTTCCAGAACATCAGGTCAGGCAGCATGCTCTCACGAATTGTGGAAAAAGAAGTGGAAGGCTCTACATTTGCCGATTTCTATCGGTCAGTCACTCTTGATGCCGCCGCTTTTCTTGGCAGGAACGATCTTGGCCGCATTGCCGCAGGGGCAAAAGCGGATATCATTGTGGTGGACTTGGACAGTTATCATATGGGTGTAACCGATGATCCCATTCGGACCATGTTCGTAAGTGGATCTGGGAGTGACGTTAAATTATCCATCATAAACGGAAAAATAGTCATGAAAGATCAAGTAATCCCCAATCTTGATATAAATGAGATCAAATATAAAGGACAAAAGTATTTTGATAGGATGAGAAGAGGATATATGGAAAGAGATTATCAGAAGCTTCCAGAGAAAGAATTGTTCCAGTCGTCATTTAGGGTCGTAGAATCGATCAGTCATGCAAAAGCGTAAATATCATTTCCAAAACAAGTAAAGAAATTGAAAAAGATAGTAAAGATTTTCAAAAATAATAGTCAGAATATTTCCTATAATTAGATAAATGATAAAAAAATGAAATCGGGAGGTCCAAGTCCATGGGGTTAAAAAAGGGGATAAGAAAGCTTTTTCTAGTCATGTTCATGGTTTTCATAATTACTGGCTGTTCTTCCAATAAGGACGTAGGCACAACAGCAAGTGATCAAAACAAAGCATCTAAGGAAGGGGGGACTTTGGTTATTGCCCGTTTATCAGATGCTGAGAATTTGGATCAGCAGTTCATGTCAACGATTAATGCCGCTAGTGTCACTCACCATAAAATTTATGAGGGTCTTGTACAGCGAGATAAGAATAGTGAAATACAGCCTATGCTAGCAGAAAAATGGAAGCAAGTAAATGACACGACCTGGGAATTCAAGCTTAGGGAAGATGTAAAGTTTCATGATGGCACACCATTTAATGCAGATGCGGTCAAAAAAACGTTTGATAGACTTTTAGATCCGAAGGTTGCCTCTCCGCGAGCGGTAGTATTCGAAATGGTAAAAGAAGTGAAACCGATAGATGAATATACCGTGCAATTCATTCTAAAGGAACCTTTTTCTCCACTGCTATCCATCTTGGCGAATCACGAAGGCGGAATCATCAGTCCGAAAACCATTGAAAAGTATGGAAAAAAGATTATCCAAGAACCCAATGGAACCGGTCCTTTCGTTTTTGACTCATGGTCCCCGGGCCAAGAAATCACATTGTTAAAAAACAAAAATTATTGGGGAAATGAACCAAAAGTGGATAAGGTCATCTTCAAGGTCGTCCCAGAAGATTCAACGAGGATATCAATGATAGAGACGGGTGAAGCGCAAATCGCGGAACCTCTTCCCATCGCTGTCATGGACCAGGTGGAATCCTCAACGGCAATGGATGTTTACCGCAGTGAAGGCTATGGTACCGAATATTTAGGGTTCAATGTCAATAATGAACCGTTTAATGATGTACGGGTTCGTAAAGCCATTGCCCATGCCATTGAAATGGATTCGATCATTAAAGGTGTCTTTAATAATGTGGGTGTAAAGGCGAACTCCTTAATGGGCTCTAAAGTATTCGGGTACAACGCTAATCTGAAAGCCTATGATTACAATCTTAAAGAAGCGAAGAAATTGATGGCTGAAGCAGGTTATTCAAAAGGTTTGGACGCGACCATCCTAACGATGGACAGTAAAGAAAGAGTCAACTTGGCAGAAGTCCTTCAATCCCAACTAAAAGGGATCGGAATCAATTTGAAGGTACAGGTCATGGAGTACGGATCGTTCGTGGAACAAGTGAATAAAGGGCAATCGGAAATGTTCATCATCAGCTGGAGAAACGCGACTGGAGACGCTGATTATAATCAATATAATCTTTTCCATACGAATTCACAGGGAGCGGCCGGGAATACATTCTTTTACAGCAATCAAAAGGTTGACGATTTAATAGATGCCGCCAGAAAAGAAAAAGGGGAAGAAAAAAGGAAAGAGCTATACGCAGAGGCACAGGAAATCGAGATGGGTGATACTCCATATATCCCGGTAAGGGTCATTGAAAATGTTGCCGCAGTCGGGAAAGAAGTAAAAGGGTTTTCAATCAGTCCTTCAGGCTATTTAGATATAAATGAAGTAACGATTAAATGATGATCAGATTAGAAGAAGGGGTTCATCCATTTAGGGTGAACCTTTCTTTTGGCACAATAAGTAAAAATAACTTAAAAACGAGTAAAAATTCTGAAATTAATTGATGGCCTTTACAATTATAATGAAATGGAGGCATGTTCAATCTGGAGTGGAAGGGTGAGTTTAATGTCACAATCGTATTGGTTAACGAATGTACGCTTGGAAAATGGATTTACTTATAATGAAAATGAAACGATTACTGGTACTGCAACCGGAAATTACCACGTTAGGATTGAAAACGGAAAAATTTCTTCTATTATATCTGAAAAGGAATCTATAACAGATCAAAACCCACAGTATGATGTGCGTGGCCTGTTGATGGTCCCTTCGTTTAAAGAAATGCATATTCATATTGATAAAACGTACTATGGTGGTCCTTGGAAGGCTTGTATGCCTGCAATTAATGGTGTGAAAACCCGGATAGAGGAAGAGCAGACTTTACTTCCTGAATTATTGCCAACTGCCAAAGAAAGAGCAGAAAAAATGCTGGATTTATTATTGGATTTCGGATCCACTCATATACGCACCCATTGTAATGTAGACCCAGTTATAGGCTTGAAAAATTTAGAGGCTACTATACAAGCGTTGGAAGGTTATAAAGATAAATTGACGTATGAAATCGTTGCATTCCCGCAGCATGGACTATTGCGTTCAAATTCCGTAGGACTAATCAGGGAGGCCATGAAGTATGGGGCGAATCTTGTAGGTGGAGTGGACCCTGCCTCCATTGATGAAAATATAGAGCGGTCTCTTGAAACAATCATGGATATTGCCGTCGAATCGAATTCGGATATCGATGTCCATCTACATGATCCAGATCAGCTTGGCCTCTTTACGATGCAGCGTCTTGCTTCCATGACGGAAGACGCAGGGTGGCAAGGAAGGGTAACGGTTAGCCACGCCAGTGGTTTGGCCGATCTTTCAGTTCCGGAGGCAACGAGTATAGCTGAAAGGTTTTCGGAATTAGGAATATCCATAACATCCACTGTGCCTATCTTCAGAACAATCCCGATCCCCTTGCTCCACGAAAAAGGGGTAAAAGTTGAACTGGGTAATGACAGCATCACTGACCATTGGACACCGTTTGGCATCGGGGATAATCTTGAAAAGGCTGGTCGCCTTGCAGAGAGGTTCCGTATGATTGACGAACGTTCTTTAGCTAAAAGTCTGCAATTCATAACAGGAGGGAAGACCCCATTAAACCAAGAAGGAGTCAAGACATGGCCAAATGTTGGGGATGAGGCGAATATCGTTCTGCTTGAAGCAAGCTGTTCAGCTGAAGCGGTGGCTAGAAGGTCAAAACGTGCCGCAGTCATCTTCAGGGGCAACGTTGTAAGCGGATCTATTTCATCTTTTGAGACGACAGGTGTCTAATCTTCTATTAAAGAGAGTGATGTAATGTATAAATCATACTGGCTTACTAACGTTACACTTGATAGTGGATATGTTTTTGAGAATGAGAGAATCGATAGAACGAAGACCGACTTATATAATATGTATATAAATGATGGGGTCATAAAGGAAATTCAATTGGCTAATGTTCCTTTGCAAACTCATCTGCCCGTTCAAGACGCAGGAAAGCTGCTGGCACTTCCTGCATTTAAAGAGATGCATAACCATCTTGACAAGACCTATTTAGGACTGCCATGGAAATCATGCACACCGGTTGCGAATTTAATGGAGCGGTTAAAATTAGAAGCGGCGGAGCTTCCAGAACTTGCACGAACAGGACAGCACCGAGCTGAGCAGATGCTTCAACTCTTGTTAAAAGGCGGGGCAACGCATGTCAGGACGCATGTTAATATTGACCCGTACATTGGTTTGAAGAATTTGGATGAAGTTCAGAGAGCGCTAGATCGCTTCAACGGTAAAATGACACATGAGATCGTGGCGTTCCCGCAGCACGGGTTGCTCCGAACGAACTCAACTGCGTTAATGAGACAAGCGATGAGAGAAGGGGCTTCCTTAGTGGGTGGCTTGGATCCGGGTGGAGTGGACAATAATATAGAAGCTTCCTTATATGGAATGGTGAATCTAGCTGTTGAATTTGATGCAGATATTGATATTCATATACATGATCCAGGTCATCTGGGATTTTATACAATCAAGAAACTGGCTTCTTTCATCGATGAAGCAGGGTGGAAAAACAGAGTGGCTGTCAGCCATGCTTTTGCACTTGGTGATGTTTCTATTGAAGAGTCCCATGAACTGGCAAGCCTTTTATCAGATTTAGGGATGGCCATCATGTCCACCGTTCCGATAAACCGAATCATTCCCCCGATTGATTTACTGCATGAAAAGGGTGTACATGTAGCGCTTGGATGTGATGGTTTTTATGACTCCTGGTCTCCATTCGGGACAGGAGATATGCTGGAAAAGGCAGGCCGATTAGCTGAGAGATACAACTGGAAGGATGAATATGCTTTGTCTCAATCCCTCCAATTCATTACGGGCGGGGCTAAGACACTCGACCGTAAAGGTAACCGTTTATGGCCGAATGTTGGAGATGATGCAAGTGTTGTATTAGTAGATGCTTCATGTTCTGCGGAGGCAGTTGCCAGGAGATCCAGGCGTGCAGCGGTGATTGCCAAAGGAAATTTGGTTTACGGTGGACTGACCGGTGCAACGGCTTTGAACTGAGAATTTAATGTCTATTACAGGAAGGGATGAAGGGCATGAATACAATCTATTGGTTAAAGAATGCACGTTTGGAATGTGGTTACCAAAAAGAGAATGAAAGAGTTACAGGCACAATAACTGGGCTATTTCATCTATTAATAGAGGATGGAAGGATCACGAAGATTGTCAAAGATGGGGAGCCCATTTCTACCGATGTACCTTGGGAAGACGCAAAAGGATTGCTGGTGCTTCCTTCATTCATTGAAAAGCATGTACATCTTGACAAGACCTTGATGGGAGATATATGGAGAGCGTGCACTCCTTCATCAAGTGTCACTGAACGCTTTGAAAATGAGAAGAAGGTGCTTCCTACTATTGGAAGCAGCACACGTAAACGTGCTGAATCTTTACTGGAAATACTTTTAGCTTCGGGCTCCACTCATGTACGGACTCATGTTGATATCTACCCGGAAGTGAGATTGCAAAACTTAGAACAAGTACAACAGGCACTTGCTGGTTATTCTAATAGACTAAGTTCAGAGATAGTCGCATTTGCGCAGCACGGATTGTTACGGTCTGATTCTACAAAGCTTGTCAGAGAGGCATTGCGAAACGGAGCAGGAATCGTAGGGGCAGTCGATCCAGCCACAATCGATAACGATATTGAAGCATCCCTGGTCCAATTGATGGATTTAGCAGTGGAAGCGAATGCCGATGTTGACCTGCATTTACATGACCCTGGACACCTGGGTACGTTCACGATGAAGCGTTTGGCAGCTCTAACGAAGCAAGCAGGCTGGGAAGGCAGGGTAGCTGTAAGCCATGCATTTGGTATTGGTGATGTATCCAAAGAAGAAGCCTATGAGCTGGCTGACATTCTTAGGGATGCAGGGATTTCCATTGTCACCAGCGTCCCGATTAACAGACAAATGCCCCCTGTTGATTTATTACATGAAAGAGGGGTTGAGGTATCTGTAGGTAATGATAATATCTTTGATTTATGGTCACCACTCGGGAATGGTGATATTTTAGAGAGAGCTGGCAGGCTGGCAGAACGTTTCAAATGGGTTGATGAAGTCTCCCTATCCCAAACACTCAGGCATATAACTGGCGGAAAAACCCCATTAGATGAAAATGGTAACCAGGTATGGCCGAAGGTGGGGGATGCTGCAAGCCTGGTATTAATTGACGCCAGCTGTTCTGCTGAAGCAGTTGCCAGGCGTTCTGAGCGCAAAGCTGTCATTTACAAGGGAAACATCGTTTCCGGTTCACTGAGTAAACAAAAGCAGTCAATTGACTTGTAAGGTTAACCCAAAAAGGATCTCTGGATACTTCCGGATTTCCTTTTTCGTTTTGGTCAATGTAAGGCTAGGCAAGCTGGCTGTTCATCATTTTCCGATCTCGTGTACTTTTACTAACTTGTGTTATATGCTGGGAAAGTCATTTTTTTTGCTATTTTGGTTAAGGATTTCCCTCCTATTTCATTATCGTTATTGCCCTATACACTTTAAAGAGATAAAATGAATTCGACTCAAAAAACGGCTGGTTAACAATGACTCTTTAATTCCTTGCTTCCCATAGATTCCATGCATGATAGCGGTTACTATTAAAATATTGCTAGCATGACGATCTGGAGGAAGCGTTTTATTAACCATGGGTAGTGTCCTTCGTCTTCGCTTAAGGGGAAAGCGATGGAAGGAATCACCATAGCTTGAAAAGCATCATGTTCAAAGGAGATGGAAACTATGAAAAGCTGGGGATCATCTGTGACTCTATTTTCTTCTTTTCAATGGTTATTTTTTATTTTTGCAAATACGGTAGTAGTGCCGATATCGATTGGCGCAGCTTTTGATCTTCCTCCCAATGTTACGGAAATGACCATGAGAAGCTCGCTCATTTTCACCGGGATCGCTTGCGTGTTTCAGGGGTGGAAGGGGCATAAGTATCCGCTTATGGAAGGCCACTCCGGTCTATTATGGGGAGTGATGTTGAATTTAGGGTTATCTGCACCGTCCATAGGTCTCGGTTATGCTGAGATCGGAGGGGGAATTGCTACTGGCCTCATTGCAGCCGGTGTCGTGACCCTCATCATTTCTGCCTTCAACCTGATTTCTTATGTCCAGAAGATTTTTACTCCGATGGTCATGACGGTTTACTTATTCCTTCTGACGTTCCAGCTCATATTTGTCTTTTTTAAGGGGATGCTGGGGATTACGGAGAATGGGGAAATTAACATCCCCGTCAGTTTCCTATCAGTGGGGATTGTACTTTTAGTAAGTATATTAAAAATAAAAGGACCAAGGACCATTAGCAATTTCTCCATATTGATCGGGATTATCGTGGGATGGATTTTTTACGTGCTGCTATTTCCGGATGCCGGGGGAGAAATGGCCACTACGGGTGCCGCTTTTTCATTTTTCCCATTAGGTGCTCCAAACCTGGAATTCGGGATAATAGCGATTTCCTTTTTTGCAGGATTACTGAATTTGTGCAATACGTTCGCTTCCATTCAGGCCGCATCGGAATTAATCGGTGATGAAGCTGAACACAAGCAGTATCGAAATTCTTTATTCATGACTGGCGGTTTTACCATTTTCGCTCCGGTACTTGGCCTTGTTCCGTATACACCTTTTACTTCATCCATCGGATTTTTGCAGAGCACTCAAATCTATGAGCGGAGGCCCTTCTTATTTGGAGGCTTGTTATTGACTATAATTGGTCTTATTCCTCCTTTCATCTCTTTCCTGGCCACCATGCCGATTACAGTCGGGAATGCAGTATTGTTCGTTGCTTACCTTCAACTGTTCGGTACGGCTTTCAACAGCGTCAAGGGTCAGTATTTCACTTCAGACACGATATTCAGGCTTGCCGTACCAGTATTGATTGGAGTGAGTTTGATGAATATCCTGCCTAATGCATTCTCGAATGTTCCCACGCTTTTACAGCCCTTTTTGACGAACGGGCTCATAATGGGAGTATTGATATCAATCGTGCTGGAAAAATCGGTAAACTGGAATCGTTATGAACAACTGCAGAATTAAGGGGCCGTTCCATTTAGTTCGTGTGTTCGTACATATTGACAAAGAAAATGCCCATGTCGTGAAATAAAGGAGAGTTATTGTTGAAAAATATAATTTTTCTAAATTAATATTATTAATGATAACGGTTTTATAATTATTATATTATTAATGCTTATTTCCGCATTAATAATCAGAAAAAAGTTGCGCATTGCTTTTTTTGATAAGTAAGCCTTATTTGAATTCAATTTAAACTTATAGTTCCAACAAAAAATTGACCCATTAGGGTCTTTTTTTTGTATAGTACAACTTTTCCTTGCTACTGATTAACAAGCTTCGTAGCCGTCTGGAGGTATAAATGATGCAGCTCATGGCGTTCAGGATCCAAATAAACCTACCGTTGCCAAGGTGAACAGTCGGAAGTTGCTCCAATTCACGGGCTTCCCGAAAAAGATGGGAAGTCAGTACTTGAATATGATAAAAATAGGCTTTTGAATCAGTGGCAATCCCCACTAGCCTTACATATTTTGTTGAAGGGAGTGCATGACACGGTGTGAATTCCCGGACTATTTTGTTCTGTTTCTCTTTCCTGCTATAAGGCGTTACATTATTAATGAATATACGGAGGTTATATAAATGAATGAGTTTCAAAATCAATTGCAAATGTTGAATGTAGAGGATTTCCAGGTAAGTCAGCCAGTTCCTTGGGAGCAAACCCAGTACAATTTGGATGATTCGTCTCGACAATTCATTGGTGTGGGTGGTGGCTTTGGTTGTTTTGGCTGTTTCTTATGCTTTGGCTGCTTTGGTTGCGGTGGTCGTTGTGGTGGATGCGGACGTTGCGGAGGGTGCGGAGGGTGCGGCGGCCGTTGCGGACGTTGCGGCCGTTAAGAATCCAGGCTTTCTGAATAGAAGGAGATGTCCCTGCATGTGGTATGGCAGGGACTTTTCTTTATAGTATTAGACATAAGAGACAAATTGTCGTACATAGGATAAAAGTGAAGTGATAAAGCAGGACTTAGAACAGCTTCGGGTTAGGAGGAGCGGAATGGGAAATTTGACCCCTTCTATGCGTCTGAAAGTAAAAAGGGACACTTTTTTTCTCCCTGAACCAAACAGAGGTGTGTATTTCCGGAATAACATAAGTTCGTTCCATATGGAGGGCAGCACGATCGTCCAGTGGATTGAAAAGTTATTGCCGATGTTCAACGGGGACCATACATTAAGTGAATTAACGGATGGATTGCCTGGACCATATCGGAACCGCGTGATGGAAATTGCCGAAGTTTTGTACAAAAATGGCTTTGTTCGGGATGTAAGTCAGGACAGTCCTCATCAATTGAGGGATCAGGTTCTTGAACACTATGCGTCCCAAATTGAGTTCCTGGACAGTTTCGGCGATTCAGGGGCACAACGTTTTCAAGCATATCGAAAGGGGAAGGCGTTGGCAATAGGTTCTGGACCATTATTCCTTTCATTGGTGTCATCGTTGATGGAATCAGGACTTCCCACATTCCATATCCTAATTACGGACACGGTGCCGACCAATAGACAAAGATTAAAGGAAATTGTTTCTAATGCGCGTAAAACGGACGATGAGGCAGCGGTAGTGGAGGTCATGCTAAAGGGCGGTGAAAGGGACTGGGAGGAAATTGTAAGGCCGTTTGATTCGATATTATATGTGTCACAGGAGGGTGATATAGAGGAATTAAGAGAACTTCATTCGGTTTGCAGGAAAGGGAAAAAGGTACTTTTCCCTGCATTGATCATCAATCAAGTTGGATTGGCAGGTCCCCTTGTCCATCCGGAATCCAAGGGGTGCTGGGAGTCGGCATGGCATCGTTTACATCAAACTGTTCTGAAAAAAAATCAGGGCCCTTATTCCTCCACGGCAGGAGCTATGTTAGCCAATGTAATGGTATTCGAGTGGTTTAAAGAGGCTACAGGTGTTACTACAGCAGATCAAGACAATCAATTCTATCTATTGGATATGGAGACATTGGAGGGAAGCTGGCATTCGTTCCTTCCTCACCCGAGTGTCACGGGACGAGGGGCTGCTAAATGGATTGAAGATGTTGATCAGCGGCTCGAACAAAAATCGGGACGGGGTGAGCCCGGTAAGATGTTTTTGCATTTCAGCCGGTTGACATCAAGGCAATCTGGAATCTTTCATACTTGGGAGGAGGGAGATTTAAAACAGCTGCCGTTGGCTCAATGTCGCACTCAGGTTGTTGATCCGTTGTCTAACGGTCCAGCGGAACTTCTGTCTGATATTATCCGTTCGGAACTGACTCATGAGGAAGCAAGGAGGGAAGCCGGTCTTGCAGGGGTCGAAGCGTATGTAACCCGAACACTCAGCCAGCTCATGTCGACTCTTCCTTCGCTTCCAGATACAGGGGAAATAAAGGAATCGATTGGTGTTGGAGCAGGGGAAACATTTGCTGAATGTGTTTGCCGTGGGTTGCAGGGCAGTTTGGATGCAGAGCTTGGAAAACGACAGTTCGGTCAAGAGGACCTTGTGTCGGTGCAGTTGGGGACGGTGGAAGATGAACGTTGCCAATACTATATACAAGCGCTGACCCGGCTGCAAGGTGAACCGATCATCGGGCTGGGTAAGAATGTGTCCGGTTTCCCTGTGGTATGGGTCGGTACAAGTGACGGCTGGTCTGGGGCTGTTGGTTTGAATGTAACCATCGCATTACGGAACGCCTTACAAAAGGCCGTTATGAAAGTCCAAAATCAGACCGTTTGCCTCACAGCTCCAGATTTATTGGTTTCTCCGGAAGTAAAGGTCCTGCAAAACCTTGTGATTCCTTCGTGCGAGGTTACAGCGAATTCTGAGATATTGCAGTCCGCCATGCAGGTCTTGGAGAAGAACAAGAAGCGAATGTTCGTTTTTGAATTAGAACTGGAACCTTACTTGAAAGAAGAACTGGCAGGGGTATTTGGGGTGTTTTTGCGAGAGGAGGAATCAGGGTGAAAGCTGACGTATTGGTTGTCGGGGAAGGAGTGTTGGCCGACCATGTTTCAGGAGACTTGTCCGGCCAATATCAAGTCAATCGCCAATCCGATTTCGAGGCAGGAATCCCACAAACGACTGCTTTGGTCCTCGTGCTGCAAGATGCTTGGAATCCTGCTGTCCATCAAAAGGCGGAGGAGTTGTTAAGGCCAACAGGCATTCCTTGGTTGCGAGGGTTCGTATCATTTGGAGAAGGAGTGGTCGGTCCACTGGTACGTGCGAATACTCTGGGGTGCTCGCAGTGTGCAGACCTTAGGCATCTCATGGCAGGACGTGATCGCCAAGAAATGTTGGGAATCCGCAAGCAGCTGCAAGAAAATGGAGGTATTCAGCATGATGTGGCGGCATCGCGCACTGGCCTTTTACAGATGGCTCACCTGATTGGGGCAGAGGCAAGGAAGGTGATGAAAGGAGATCGGGCCCGTTCGGAAGGGCGTATATCATTAATCAACCTGAAAACGCTGAATGGTTCTTGGCATTCGTTTTTACCTGATCCATTGTGTCCGGTGTGCAGTCAATTACCGGATGACTCGAAGGAACGCGCAAGGATTTCGTTAAAGCCAAGTCCAAAAATCAGTCCCGAAAGTTATCGAACCCGTTCGATGGAAGATCTAAATAAAGTTCTGGCCCATGATTATTTGGATCATCGCACGGGATTCTTGAATAATAAAATGATAGACCTTGTGCCCCCATTTGCCGATGTAAGTGTTAATTTGCCTTTGCTCATAGGAGATGAGGGGACAGCAGGCCGGACTCTTTCATATGCCGCAAGTGAAATGACAGCCATATTGGAGGGCCTGGAAAGATATTGCGGAATGGAGCCCCGTGGGAAACGGACAGTCGTGCATGACAGCTACAACAACCTGAAGGACCAAGCACTGAATCCCATCAAAATAGGAGTACACTCGAAGGAAAATTATGCACAGCCGAATTTCCCGTTTCGACCGTTTAATCCTGACCGCTCGATAGATTGGGTATGGGGCCACTCATTTTTGCAAGAGCGTCCGATCCTGGTTCCAGAATTGCTTTCCTATTACAGCTTGGGCTGCGGAGAGGGGTTTGTCTATGAAACTTCCAATGGTTGCGCTTTAGGGGGAAGTTTGGAGGAATCCATTTTCTACGGCATCATGGAAGTGGTGGAACGTGATTCGTTTCTATTGACTTGGTACGCGCAGCTGCCCCTCACACGGCTTGACCCAAAATCTGCAAATGATAAAGAGCTGGAGTTGATGATTGACAGGGCAAGGGCTGTGGCGGGATATGATATCTATTTGTTTAATTCCACAATGGAACACGGTATACCGAGCGTTTGGGCGTTAGCAAAAAACAGGAAACAAAAAGGATTGAATATCATATGTGCAGCCGGGGCGCATCTGGACCCGATCCGGGCTGTGAAAAGCGCGGTTTTCGAGTTGGCAGGCATGATGCTGACCCTTGACGATAAATTGGAAGAAAACCAGGAGGAGTTTGTAAAAATGCTGCATGAATCCTCACTGGTAAGGAAGATGGATGATCATGGCATGCTATACGGTTTACCGCAATCGGAAGAGCGACTGCAGTTTCTGCTGGATGATGACCGTCCAATGCGAACGTTTGATGAAGAATTCGAGAAAAGGGTGTTGCAATCGGACTTGACCGATGATCTGCAAGACATTCTTCAAGAGTTTCGTCGATTGAAACTAGAGGTAATTGTGGTGGACCAAACGACACCGGAAATTGAAAGAAATGGATTACATTGCGTGAAAGTGCTGATTCCGGGAATGCTGCCGATGACATTCGGCCATCATCTTACCCGCGTAACGGGGCTTGAGAGGATTCTGAGGGTTCCGATGGAACTCGGATATGCAAAAAGGCCGCTTGAATTCGACCAGCTCAATCCGCATCCGCATCCGTTTCCATAAGCGGTGACTTAGGAGGTAGGAGGATGAGGCTAGAGGCATTTCTGCACAATTTGCATTTTGACATCGAAAAGGCCAGTCCGCAGGATTGGAAAGTGGATTGGGATGATGCACCGCTTACGTATAAGCTTTACCGTGACTTGCCCGTATTTCCATTGTCACTGGAGGTACCGCTTACGATTGAAGGGGGCAGCACCCCCAAAAAACACGACCTCAAAGGAATCGGTCATTTTCTATGGTATGCATATGGCCTTACCCAGGTCAGTCAGTCACTGAGGTCCAACGATCAAGAGGACCTTATGCAATCATTCCGGCGTTTTCCGCCTTCAGGGGGAGGGTTGTATCCCAGTGAATTGTACGTGTATTTGAAGATGGAGGAAGTGCCTGCTGGCGTTTACCATTATGATGCGGCACACCATCAATTGGTGTTGTTGCGGGAAGGGGATTTTGATTCATATTTAACCATGGCCCTTGGTGATCGCTGTGATGTGTCCGCTTGTTTTGGCATGGTTTTTGTATCGACGATGTTTTGGAAAAACTTCTACAAATATAATAATTTTTCATATCGTCTGCAAGGGCTGGACGCCGGCGTACTCATAGGGCAGTTACTCGAAGGGGCTAAGCGGTTTGGAATCGCATCTGAGGTGTACTTCCAATTCCTTGATCGGGCCATCAATCATCTGCTTGGGTTATCGGAAAAGGAAGAGAGCACGTATGCGGTGATTCCCTTATCGGAAGAACTTGCAAATTGGTGTACGGAAGAAAAGATGATTGACGGACCTGTCACTTCGACACAATTGTGCCGGGAATTGACGGATATCCATCCAAAACATTATGTACGGTCGCAGAGGATCAGGGAGTATCCGATGTTAATTAAAATGAATGAAGCATCCATGATCGAATCCACCCGATTATTTGGGCCGATCCATGCCAAGAAAGGGGAGGGATGCGAAGGACATACGATCGAGCTTCCTATTGTGAAGCGATTATCCTATGATTTTGCTTCTGTTTGCAAAAAGCGGTTTTCACCTGAAATGGACTTCATTCTAGGAAAGGTAAGTCAAGTGAAACTGGCGACTCTCCTGCAGGAGGCAACAGCTTCTTTCTCATATCGAAATGATTTGGATGAAACAAATGAGAACCAGGTAGATCGCGTCTCCTTATATGCTTGTTTGTATAATGTGGAAGACATTCAAGATGGTGCCTACCATTATGACAGCACGACACATTCATTACGACAGATACAACCAGGTGATCATCGGCTCCAACTGCAATACGGATTGTCCCTGGATATCATGAATTTTCAGCAAGTACCGATTTGCTTACATGTAGTTGGTGATCAGGATTATTTCAAAACGCAACTTGGATATAGAGGATACCGTATCCAGCAAATGGAGGCGGGCATGCTTGTCCAGCGCGTACTGTTAGCGGCGTCGGCCCTTGGAATGAACGGGCATCCTTTGCTCGGGTTTGATGTGAATAGTAGTGATGAACTTTACAAATTGGGAGATCTTCAAGGGAAAACGAGTTTGATCCAAATCCCGATCGGATACTATCGGGATCGCCCTTGGCTGAAGGGGAGTCTGCATAGTTGAAGAAGATGAAACGAAAGCCTCCATTTCATTTAAGAAATGGAGGCTTTCGTTTTAATTTTGTAGTACAGCTTCTATCCTAAGAGTGCAATAATCTCGGCTGAAGATTATACTGAAATAAAAGGTTTTACTACTTTTGGGAATGAATAAGTATATAAAGTTAATCATTTAGTACGCTTTTAACTAAACATTTTAAAGGATGTAGCTTATGGAATGGAAAACTGACAGAAAATCCAAGAAGCCTTTATATAAACAAATAGCAGCTTACATCGAGAGTGGTATTGCTGATGGAACCTTTTTATTGGATAAGCCGCTACCGTCTGAACGATTCTTGGCAAGTGAACTGGGAGTTAATAGAAGCACAGTTGTTGCGGCTTATGATGAATTGGAAGCAAATGGGCTAGTTGAACGGAAAAAAGGAAGCGGAACGATGATCAGCAAGGATATCTGGGGAATTACTCGAAAACGTATACCTAGTTGGAATAGATATATCGAAGCGGGTTCTTTTTTGCCCAATATGCCAGTAACCCAAAGAATACGTAAAGAGACGGAAGGGCATAACCTTATTAACTTAGCTAGTGGGGAGCTTTCAGAAGACTTATTTCCAGTCCAATCCTTGCGTGAAATCATTTCTAATAGGTCCTTCATTGGTAGCTTAGGTTATGATCACCCTCAAGGCAATGCGGTTTTAAGGGAAACGATAACCAATCATGTTAAACAGTATAGGAGAATTGACACGCATCCATCTTCCATACTCATTACTTCTGGTGCACAGCAAGCCTTACATCTGGTGGTCCAATGCTTGTTAAAGCCAGGAGATGCCGTTGTATTGGAAGATCCATCATATAGTTACAATCTTCCCATCTTTCAATCCGCGGGGCTAAGAATTTTTCCTTTGCCAGTTGATAAGGATGGCATCAACCCAGAGGATTTACTGGAACTCCATAAAAAACATCGGATCAGGATGATTTTTTTGAACCCTGTATTTCAAAATCCTACAGGAACTGTCCTTCATATCAACCGTCGTAAAAGGATTCTTGAACTTTCATCCGAATATGGAATTCCGGTCATAGAAGACGATCCTTATAGTTTAACTTCCTTTACTGGGGAAGAAATTTCCACTCTTAAATCGATGGACAACAACGGAAATGTTTTATATATAAGCTCTTTGTCAAAAATTGTTGCTTCCGGTTTAAGAATAGGGTGGATTATAGGACCGAAACCAGTTATAGAGAGACTCTCTGATGCTAAGCAGCAGGTTGACTTCGGTCATGGCTCATTCACTCAATGGATAGCAAACGATTTTTTGGATTCAGAGTATTTTCCTGCCCATATTGCCTACTTAAGGGGGCAACTAGAAAAAAGAAGGGATGCAATGGTTTCAAGTCTTCAACAATTCCTGCAAAAAAAAGTTGATTATTATTCGCCAAATGGTGGAATTCATTTGTGGTGTAAGCTGAAAGTGCCATTGAACGAAATAAAGCTATTGGAGGAATCCATCAAAAGAGGAGTCATATACGTCCCGGGTTCAACTCTAGGTACAAATAAGGAATACGTACGCTTTACTTTTGCAAGGGAAAATGAGGCTTCCATTCACGAAGGCATCAAAAGGTTTGCAGAGGCTGTAAAAAGTTTATAATCATATGCTTAGATATTCACGAGAGAGAACCATTATGAATCCATGATTTCAGACTGTAGACAAACTTGTTCGGTTTGCCTGCAGTTTTTTAATTAAAAGGTTCCGGTGATTTCAGAAATCCACTCGCTTTCCGCCCGCGGAAAGCGAGTGCCTGGAGTGGAAATCCACATCTAAATTGTAACCATACCCTAGGAGTTGAAGGTGTTGTTTTGGGTCAGTTGTTTCAGGAACATCATTTAAGTTACGTTTTCCGACCCACTTTTATCTACTAACTGGAATCATGACAAATTCATGATTCTTTTTTTGTTTTTTTCAAGGAAGCAAGATAGGTTGGAGTTCCTGCAATACGTGGTAAATTAGTCATTTCTTTAGTGGCGCTTTGCACTTTTCTATGTATAGTAACGAAAGAATTCAACAAGTGGATGGTGGAAATTTCACTTAATTGGATGGTCCTAAAGTTGGTTGTTCTTTTATTATAAAGAAGTAGGCTTTTTCTAATATATTTACTCATAAAACATGAAACGCGATATACGATGAGAATCGGAATAATTTGAAATGGTTCAAGGAAATAGATAATATGGGGAGGCGTTGAATCATGACGATAAGTGTAATTTTAGTAGTGGCCATTTGTTTAGTTGCTCTGGTTGGTACCCTTTCGTTAACGGGGAAGAGTGATAGTGATTATTCTGCAGCAACGAGAGGGAATTTGTTGAACCTTAGTTATATTTATATTGGTCTTGCCCTAGTATTAACTGTCGGCATCGTTTACTTCGTAATAAAATTAGCCTAAGAATACCACGTGAATGATTATTCTAATAGTATATCAAAATGTACAGAAATGTAGGCTTAATTGTATAAAGGTCATGTTTTGTACGAGTGATATACAAGACATACTCTATATGTGGAAAAATGTGAATTTGTTCACAAATATGGCGAAAATGTGAACGATAGGAATCTGGAAGATACCTAAAAAAGAATCACCTTTGTAAGCTGAGTGAACAAATGAAGCGTTTGATATTTATGGATAAAAATTTAAACAAAAGTTTGATTATGTTTTGGGCCTCTTTAAAAGTACAACTTTTCACCAAAAATGAAGCGTGAATAGAACGGTCACTTCAAAGAAAAACTGACCGCCTCTTTCATTTAATAATTAAATTATAACGTAGCGGAGATGATCAAATATGACATTGCCTGTTTTGATTTTGACAATTATCTTAAGTTTACTTAAATTATTAGTTACCTGTCTTCCAACCGATGCAGTGAATTGGATTATGAGTAAATTTAAAATGCATTCAGAAATTAGTGACGAGAATGCAATCGTAACCTTTGATGGAAAACGTTTGGAAGGTGAAGACAAAATTCAAGTAATTAATTATTTTAACGAAGCAAAGTTTTTGAAAAAAAATCATATATTCCCAGGGAACGAGCAATTGTTTTTACATCCAGAGAACAGCGGGACTCCAATAATAATTGAAACTAAAAGAGGAAAAAACGATGTTAGATTATTTGTGTACAGTTACAACGACCACGTGGATGTAGTCAAACAGTACAAGAATAAAGTAGTTGCGTATAGTCTTCTTTCCGAGAGCCTCCAAGGACGTTCCATGCCAGTAATAAGGAATTTAGTTTAAAAGGAACATAAAAAAAAGACGTCTTTTAAAGTGAACTGCACCCCCATTGTTAGTAACATCTAACCAATTGGAGATGCAGTTTTTTAATAGGATGAATTATGAAAATGACTTTCTGTCAGGTTCAGCTAAACAAACAAACTAATAACTTTCAGCCCTACCATCCTATCACCAACAATGGATTTGCCACATTTTCTGCCAATCTTAAAGCTGTAGTTGTACGGGCGCTGTGGGGGAGCCGCTTTAATAAGAATATAACAAGGGTGAATCCCTATTTTGGGTGAATATAACTGTATGCAGTAGTAATTAAAATTTCAAAAAATAACCAATGGATTTTGTATAATTCGTGTATGGGCAGGTCAATGTACTTTTTTAACGGAGCAGCCAAAAGTCAGTCGGTCTCGGTTAATACCTTTAAAGTCTTTTCCCTGATGCTTATCCTGTTTTTATAATCTTTAGCAACCAACTCTGTATATAGTAAATCAAAAAGTAATAAGAGCGGAAGCAATGGAGAGATGTTTTGTCCCATATGCATGCTGTTCTTGCTCGTGACCAATAGTGAGATATCGCCAAGTTGTGAGAGCTCGGAATTCTTATCTCCAGTAAAAATCAAGATACGTGAGCCTTGCTTCTTTGCGATTTTAACTGCAGAAATCACTTCTTTCGTTGTTCCGGAAATGGAAATGCCGATGACAACGCTATTCTCGTTACTTAAAGCTGCATCCATCATTGACTGGTGGGGGTCCGTAATAGCTTCTACAGGTAAGCCGATCCTGAAAAATTTGGATTTGAATTCATGGGCGGCTATGCCAGAACTCCCTATTCCATAAACATGTATTTTCGATGCCTGTGTAAGAAAGGATACCGCTTTCTGGATCTCGTCATATATTGTTATATGAAAGGTATGATCAATGATCCCTAAGTGATCTTGATAAAGTTTAGCGAAATAATCGACCTGCATGATGTTCTTCATATGTATCGGTGTATTTCGGAGATCCACGAACCTTTTTAACTCATGCCTGAACTCATTGAAACCAGAAAAGGCTAATTTCTGGCAGAAACGCGTAATGGTTGCAGGTGAAATATGAAGCTTTTTAGCTATTTGACTAATGGTTAACTTACTTGCTTCTTCAGGGCGCTGCAGAATATAATTGGCCAATTCTTCTTCTGTTTTGGTGAATTTGTCCATGCTGCACTCAATGCCATATATGAGGTTTTCTGCTAGATATTCCATGTGATCACCCATTTCAAATTTCTTATATGTATTCATAGTTTAATGTATCCATTAGGGACGTCAATAACCGATTTGTTTAAAATGCATGGAAGGTTACAACAGTAAAAATTGAAAAAGACCTTTTAAACAGCTGCTATGATATTATCCCAATGTAGACAGTGTAAAAAAAGATCATGATCAAACATGGATATTGACTTTTACTTGGTAGAGTTTCATTTTGAATAAAAAAGGGGCTTAATTTCCATTTCAGATGAACTAAAGGGACAAGGTTTAGCATGAAATAGAGAACGAAAAGCCAAGACTCGTGTTAAGAATAAATTTACCTTTTTATTGCTTCTATATATTAATTTACCTTTATATTGGTCCTATATATTAATAGAAATTGGAGTATAATTAGATTGTTCATTTACCAAAGAATAAGGAAGCAGGGTTTAGGTGCTTCACAGATGTTGCTTTGGATAATGAACCCCGGAACTAAGCCAAATAATTGAAAGTTATGGTAGTGATGGTATATCATTTCACAGTGATACATTTTGGGAAATAGAATAAGTTGGCCGGGTATGGAATATTTGTTGTCATTACTATATGATATTAGAGGACTTGGGGCGATGAGAGTGTCAACAATCGTTCCAAAAATAGAAATACGGTGCCAATCGATCCTAAACGGATGGTGATATTCTGCAAAAAATGGGATTCACAAAAGGTGAAGGAATGAGGAAACACCTATTACAGAAATATTAAAACATGGGGGAACTGGGGAAATGATGATAGACGAGAGAACATGCAGAATTGAGAAAGACTTTCTTGGTGAAAAGGAAATTCCATCAAATGTTTATTATGGAATACAAACTTTACGCGCTGTAGAAAACTTTCCGATTACAGGTTACAAAGTCAATGAGGAAATGATTCGTGCATTAGCCATGATAAAAAAAGCAGCCGCTTTAGCAAATATGGACACAAAACGTTTGTATGAAGGAATTGGAAAAGGCATCGTTAAAGCTTCAGATGAAGTGATCGAAGGGAAATGGCATGAGTATTTCATCGTTGATCCAATTCAAGGTGGCGCGGGTACATCGATGAATATGAACATTAATGAAATCGTTGCCAACCGAGCTTTAGAATTAATGGGACACGAAAAAGGTGACTACGCAAAACTTAGTCCAAACAGCCACGTTAACATGTCGCAGTCGACCAATGACGTATTTCCAACCGCTATTCATATATCAACACTACGACTGCTAGAACAATTAATTCAATCAATGACAAAGATGAGTTCGGTTTTTAAGGCAAAAGCAAAACAATTTGATCATGTTATCAAAATGGGCCGTACACATCTTCAGGATGCAGTGCCAATTCGTCTCGGCCAAGAATTTGAGGCATATAGTCGCGTAGTAGAGCGAGATATTAAGAGAATAAGTCAATCACGCCAACATTTATATGAAGTGAATATGGGAGCAACAGCGGTTGGAACTGGATTAAATGCAGATCCACGTTACATCGAAAATGTTGTTATTTATTTAGCTGAAATTAGTGAATTGCCACTTGTGGGTGCAGAACATTTAGTGGATGCAACACAAAATACGGATGCTTATACTGAAGTGTCCGCTGCATTGAAAGTATGTATGATGAATATGTCTAAAATTGCTAATGATTTACGTTTGATGGCTTCAGGGCCAAGAGCTGGATTAGCGGAAATCATGCTTCCTGCACGTCAACCAGGTTCATCAATCATGCCTGGAAAAGTAAATCCAGTAATGCCGGAATTAATCAACCAAGTTGCTTTCCAAGTAATTGGGAATGATAATACGATTTGCTTAGCGTCAGAAGCAGGTCAATTGGAATTGAACGTTATGGAGCCCGTACTTGTATTCAATTTATTGCAATCAATTAGTATCATGAATAATGCGTTCAATGTCTTTACGGATTATTGTTTAGAAGGTATTGAAGCGAATGAGGAACATTTAAAAAATTATGTCGAACAAAGTGTTGGAGTGATTACAGCAGTCAATCCGCACCTTGGATATGAAGTGGTTTCACGTATTGCACGTGAAGCGATTTTAAAAGGCAAATCAGTTCGCGAACTTTGCTTACAGTATGATGTGTTAACAGAAGAGGAATTAGATTTAATTCTAAACCCTTACGAGATGACCAAGCCTGGTATAGCGGGTGCTTCTCTTTTCGATCGAGAATAACAAATAAATGAGTAGATAACTTTAACATATATTGAATATTTATCCTAAAGAACTATGTCTATTAACATAAGTGTTAAAGGCATAGTTCTTGTTTTTTTGATTTTTTCATGATCCTCCCCGTATTGATGCACTTTTTCTGAAACTTGAATACGACCCAAACACTGCCGGATGGGTTCGGAAATGTTTGGGATTATCGAAGCTTTGACTCCAGATAAAAAAGACCCAAACTGTTGCCAGTCTGGGCCTTTTCATTCCTATCAATTTTCTATTTTTGGATAGCATCCACGAATCTTTTAGTGATTTGCTGAGGTCTGGTAATGGCACCGCCCACTACTACTGCATGGACATTCATATCCAAAACAGAGCGAGCGATTTCTGGTGTGATGACGTTGCCTTCAGCGATCACTTTCGCTTTTTTCACTGCTTGTACTATCTCTTTGAGCAGAGTATAGTCATCCTGGTATATTTTCTGGCCGATCGTTTCGTTCGTATAGCCGTATAAAGTGGGGGCCACAATATCGAATCCTAAATCGTCAGCGTATACGGCTTCCTCAATGGTAGATACATCCGCCATTAGTAATACATCCGGATATTTTGCTCTTATTTCATAATAGAACTGCTGTAACGTTTTACCATCCGGTCTTACCCGGGCTGTAGCATCCGTCGCTATGATTTCCGCTTTAGTTTCCATCAATGCATCAATTTCGGCCATGGTGGGAGTAATATAGACATCGTTTTGTCCATACACCTGTTTAATGATCCCTATGACTGGAAGGTCCACATTTTTCTTGATTTCCATTATGTCAGCTACAGAGTTTGCGCGAATGCACTTTGCACCGCCTTCTTTGGCAGCAATAGCCATACGTCCCATAATAAAAGAGCTGTGCAGCGGCTCATTCTCCAATGCTTGACATGATACAATTAAGCCTTTGTGAATTTTATCCAGCACCTGTTGCATGTTTAACACGTCCTTATCGTTATCTATGTTCTCAATGACCTAAGAATTCTTCCACTTCGTTTTTGATGATCGTTACTTGGGGACCATAAACTATTTGAATGCCATTCCCTTTTTTTACGACTCCTTTTGAACCGGTTTGTTTAATGACGTCCTCTTTTACCAATGATTCATCCTTTACCGTGACACGCAGACGAGTTGCACAGCAATCGACTATATCGATATTTTCTTGTCCACCTAATCCATTGACGATGGTCTGTGTTCTCTCTGATGCCGTAACTTGTGTAACAGCGGTCTGTTCATCATCTTCGCGTCCGACCACTTTTAAATTCTTCTTCCTGATTAAGAATTTAAAAGTGAAGTAGTATAGGAAAAACCATGGAATGCCTACGAGAAGTACATACACCCAATTGGTTTTACTGATACCCTGGAGTATCCCGAATAAAGTAAAATCAATAAACCCTCCAGAAAAGGTTTGACCGATCGTTATATTGAATATATCTGCCATCATGAAGGCAAGTCCATCAAATAAGGCATGAAAAACATAAAGGATTGGAGCGACAAATAAGAAACTGAATTCAAGTGGTTCGGTGATGCCTGTTAAGAAAGATGTTAAGGCAGCTGAAAGAAGCAAGCCGGCCACGACTTTCTTATTTTTAGGTTTAGCGCAGTGATAAATGGCCAATGCAGCGCCGGGTAAACCAAACATCATCGTAATAAACCGTCCGGACATGAACCGGGAAACGCCCTCATAGTACTTGACGGTAGTTGGATCGGCCAATTGCGCAAAGAAGATATTCTGGGTCCCGCTTACAATCTGCCCTTTAATCTCCATCGTTCCGCCTAAAGCTGTTTGCCAGAAGGGAAGGTAGAAAATATGGTGCAACCCTAACGGCCCGAGCATCCGTAATATGAATCCGTAAAAGAAAGTCCCAATCGTACCTGTGCTCGTTACCAGCGCACCTAATTGGTTTATGAAAAGTTGGAAATAAGGCCATACGATAAAAAGCACGGCTCCAACCAATATGGAAGCGAAGGAAACGATGATCGGAATGAAACGGGAACCACCGAAAAACCCTAACACTTGCGGAAGCTGAATTTTATTATATTTATTGTGCAAAAGTGCGGCAACGATACCTACTACGATACCGCCAAACACACCAGTCTCCAGTGTTTGGATCCCGACCGCCATTCCCTGTCCCGCACCTGCCAAATTCTCTTTGGCAAGTTCCCCGTTTATTTGAAGCAGTGCATTTATTGAACTGTTCATGACGAAATAGCCAATCATGGCTGCCAGTGCAGCGGTCCCTTTATCCGAACGTGCCAATCCTACTGCAACACCTACGGCAAAAATAACCGGCAAGTTGCCGAATACAATACTTCCTGCAGAACTCATGATTGTGAAAATGGCCTGCAGCCAAGCAAAGTCTAAAAAAGGATAGGCCTCAACTGTATTTGGATTAGAAAGGGCACCACCAATTCCCAGCAATAAACCGGCCGCAGGTAAAACGGCAATCGGGAGCATAAAAGATTTTCCGAACTGCTGCGCTTTCTCAAAAGCTTTCTTCATTAAAATTCCTCCCTTATTTAACGTGCCTTTGATACTCTCTATTTTTAGTCGATCTATACTAGCTATATTAAATCCGTATGATAGCGTTTTCAATACGAAACAGGATTATATCAATTGTTTTCAAACTTGCGATTATTTCTCTGAAAAAGTTTTCAAAACAGGAATTCCCTAAAAATCCTTAAAGCTGATAAGTTATTTATTGATCTCTTCAGTGTGAAATTCCTATTGAATAATAGGGGGGCTGATTTGGATATAATGTTATATAAGTATAATAAAACCCTCATATACTTATCTTTATAATTCGTGTATTGGTGAGTAAATGTACTTTTTAATAAAAAAAAACATTTTTTTTGTGTGAAATCCGAATATTATCTTGTGCAATTAAGAAAAAGTATATATAATTACCTCAAATGATAGTTTGGCAGGTGATAGTCATCTTACCGATAAACTCTAACGAAACGAAGAAATTGCTTTCTCATATGTATAATGAGGTATCGAAGGAATTGTTCGGCTTTGGTACGACGCTGCTGAAGGTTACCGTTGAGCAGAATGTGATTACATTTCAGGCCAAACATCGGCGTGCCCCGCGCTCTGAAGCTTTAGAAGGGGAAGTTCCCAGCCTGAAGCAGGAGGTTGACTTTCATATGTCCCTGCTTTATAAAAAGAAACTGAAACAAAAGCTGGAAACGCAAACGAATTGGGCTATCGAAGCCGTCCTGAGGGATTATGACTCAGCGACGCAGCTGGCATTCACCAATATTGTATTGAAGGAAAAAAATATATAATCATATAAATGGATTTCACTTCGGATTTATCTGGAGGGAACGCCACAAGAGAACCAAATGATAAGTTTTATCTTTGTTTACAAAGAAAAGACAATCTTGGGTAGAATTTCAATTCTATTTAAGATTGTCTTTTTTTACATGTATATCAGTAAAAAGGAAAGTTTAAACAATATAAAATTGGAGGTTTGGAAGATGAAAAAAATATTAATGATGTTATCGCTTTTCACATTAGTTTTAGCTGCATGCTCTTCAAAGGAGGAAGGAAAGGAAAAACCAGCCAAATTGGTCGTTTCCACGTGGGGATTTGCCGATGATTTCTTTCGGCCGGAAGTCTACGAACCTTTTGAAAAGGAGCATAATGTCGAGATTGTCGTTGATTCAGGAAATAATGCAGATCGTTTGAACAAGGTACGCCAAGCGAATAGCGATGTGGATGTTATCTATTTATCCGACTACTATGCACAGCAGGGCATCGATGAAGGGTTATTTGAGAAAGTTGACCATAGTAAAATTCCGAATATTGATAATATATACGACAAAGCAAAAGCACCAAACGGCGCTGACTTTGGACCAGCTTATACCATTGCACAATTTGGCATTGCCTATAATCCCGATGAAGTGAGTAAACCGATTACCTCTTGGAAAGATCTTTGGAGCAAGGATTTGAAGGGTAAAATCACGATCCCATCCATCACTTCAACAACTGGACCGATGTTTTTGGATGCTGCTTCGAAAGTAAGCGGAAGTGAAGAGTTCAATGAAGATAAAGCATTTGCTCAAATGAAAAAGATCATGCCGAATGCGGTAAAAGAATATGGACAAACGTCAGAGTTCGTAAACATGTTCTCACAAGGGGAGATTGCAGCAGGGCCGATCATGGAAATGTATTTTGGCGATTTACAGGAAGCAGTTCCTAATGCTAAGTTCATTTCCCCAAAAGAAGGCGGCTACGCAGTCATGAATACGGTGAATATTGTTAAAGCCAGCGATCAAAAAGAATTGGCTGAGGAGTTCATGAATTACATCTTAAGCAAGGAAGTTCAGGAAAAATCAGCGAAAGCGAAAGTGGATTCTCCTGTCAATACGGAAGTCAAGCTCTCGAAAACGGAAGCGAAAGGCTTAACCTATGGAGATGACGTCATTAACAGCCTGCGTGTATTGGACATGAAGTTTGTAAATGAAGAATCTAAACAATGGATCGATCGTTGGAATCGTGAACTTACGCACTAACAAAGTAAAGAGGTGTGATTGATGAAGAAAAAAATGATTCTTGATGTAGATACTGGAATAGATGATGCGATTGGGATCATTCTTGCTGTTAAAAGCCGTCAATTCGACATATTGGCGATTACAACAGTAAATGGGAATGTATCACTTGATACGGCCACACTGAATACATGCAAAATATTGGATTTGTTGGGTGAACAGGATATCTCCGTCATAAAGGGGGCAGATAGCCCAATTATAAGGAGCCCCTTTTTTGAACACCGGATCCATGGGGAAGACGGGATTGGCGGAGCCTTAAAGGATGTGCCATCCATAAAGCAGCCTGATGATGGTTTTGCTGCTGATTTCATTATCAATTCCATTTTGAATTTTCCTGATGAAGTAACGCTTGTCATGACGGGACCTCTTACGAATCTGGCACTAGCGGTGAAAAAATGTCCGCAAATCACCAAACTTGTAAAAGAAGTCATTTTTATGGGCGGAGTTATACAAGGGGTTGGCAATGTCACGCCAACCTCGGAATATAACACATATGTTGATCCTGAAGCAGCCAAACTCGTATTACAGGCGGGGTTCGAATCGATCACGCAAGTGGGTCTTGATGTCACGAGAAAGGTTCTATTGGGAGAAAAGCATATCGAATCGATTCAGAACGATGCACTTGCTGACTATATAAGGGAAAGTACATCCGATTATCGGAAAAGGTATTTTGAACGTAACGGTATATGGGCTTGTGCCATGCATGATCCATTAGCTGTAGCTATCGCTTTGCAAGAAAATCTTGTCACTAGAGAAGAATATTATGTGGATGTTGAAACAAAAAGTGAGCTTTGTGATGGACAGATGGTTTGTGACTTTCAAAATCGGCTGATGAAGCCAGCAAATGTTCATGTTTGTCTAGACGTCAATGCGGAAGCGTTTTTCGACCTGTTTATTCGCATAATCAATTCATAAATAAAACGAACAGGGGGTTCCGAGGTGAAAAAACGCTATCTTTACCTGTTGCTGTTGCCAGGGTTACTTTTTTTGACGATTTTCATGATCATTCCCATCCTATTAACGATCGGAACGACATTTTTTACTGAAAACGGATTTTCCATACAAGGGTATCTCGATTTTTTCAAGGATCGATACTTTATTGAAATTCTGCTAACGACTCTTAGGGTGAGTCTGTTCACGACAATCATTTGTATTCTATTAGGATTTCCAGCAGCTTATTATATTTCGAAACTGAAGCAAAGAAAAAAAGCCATCATGCTTTTGCTGACGATCTTCCCGCTATTAACAAGCCCTGTGGTTCGTTCATTTAGCTGGATGGTCATTATCGGTAAAAACGGTGTGGTGAATAAATTGCTTATGGGCATGGGCCTTATTGAACAGCCGCTTGATATTCTGTACACGCCAACTGCGATCATCATCGGATTGGTCCATTTATTCTTGCCATTGATCATTGTGACGTTGGTGGGAGTAATGGAAAACATCGAGACCGATTTATTAAAAGCGGCGGAGAGCCTTGGAGCATCAAGATTGGCAGTATTTTCAAAGGTGATCATTCCGCTTTCGGTTCCAGGTTTGGTCATAGGCAGCATTCTTGTTTTTGTAGGGAGCTTCACGGCTTATACAACGCCAGCTTTACTAGGTGGGAAACAGCGGGTCATTTCGACCTTTCTTTATCAAAATGCGATTACATTGAACGAATGGCAAGTGGCATCGATTGTCGCAACCATCATGATTGCAGTGACAGTTCTTATCATATCGATCATGAATGGTTTAGCAAAAAAATTAAATCCAAAGGGGTAGAGGTGTATGCAGGAAAAAAATCGAGGATTGGCCCTGTTTACTCTCCTGGTGTTTCTCTTTTTACTAGGGCCTTTACTTATCATATCCGTTACGTCATTTGAAGGCGGAAATATTTTGAAGTTCCCGCCAGAAGAGTTTTCTTTAAGATGGTACGAAAATATTTTCAATGTGGAAATGTTTTTGGTCGCTTTTAAAACGTCCATCCTTGTTTCATTGGGAGGCAACCTTTTGGCACTGTTACTGGGAGTGCCGGCTGCCTATGCATTAAGCCGATTTGATTTCAAAGGGAAAAGTGTGATTAATGCATTTTTCGTTTCTCCAATATTAATTCCGGGAATCGTACTAGGCTTTGCGTTTTTACGTTATATTGTGGGGACTTACCAGCTTCCGATTTATGCGGCTCTGTTTGTGGGACATACTGTTATCATGCTGCCGTTCATCATCCGTGTGATTTCCTCAAGCTTAACAAACTTTGACTTTTCCATTGAAGAGGCGGCGGAGAGTCTTGGAGCCAGTAAATTGGGCACGTTCTTTACAGTCGTCCTCCCGAATATAAAATCAGGAATTCTAGCGGCAGTCATGATCGCCTTTTTGGAATCCTTCAATAATGTAGACATTTCCGTTTATATGACAGGTCCTGGGGTGAGTACGTTTCCGATACAGATGTTGACGTATGTAGAGAACTACTTCGATCCTACGATCTCGGCCATTTCCGTATTACTCATGTTCATAACGGCATTCTTCATGTTTATAGTCGAACGGCTCATGGGATTGTCTTATTTCACAAAACGATAAAGGAGGTAATGATGGATGGCTTTATTCACTTTACAAGATATCTCTGTAGCATATAACAAACAGAATATATTAAAAGATTTCAATCTTGAGATTGAAAAAGGGAAACTGGTATCCCTTCTTGGCCCGAGCGGCTGTGGGAAAACAACGACCCTGCGTTTAATTGCCGGATTTTTGCAGGCGAACGAAGGGAAGTTTCTATTCAAGGAAAAGGATTATACGAAAGTACCCGTTAACAAGCGGAATTTTGGCTTTGTGTTCCAAAACTATGCATTATTCCCGCATTTGTCGATATTCGATAATATTGCATTCGGTCTTCGTCTTAGAAAGAATTCTAAAAGTGAAATTGAAAAAAAGGTAATGAATGTACTTGAAATCGTTAATTTAAAAGGATTTGAAAAGAGATATCCTCAAGAGCTTTCCGGAGGGCAAAAGCAGCGGGTTGCTATTGCCAGGGCGCTGGTGATTGAACCCGATATCTTATTATTTGACGAGCCTTTGAGTAATCTAGATGCGAATTTAAGAGTGAATATGAGAGTCGAGATTCGCCGTATCCAACAAGAACTGGGGATTACAACGGTATATGTTTCCCATGATCAGGAAGAGTGTTTTTCCATATCAGACCAGGTAGCGATCATGAATAAAGGCATCATCGAGCAGCTTAGTGATCCTGCCACCATTTACAAGTATCCTCAAACCAAATTTGTCGCAGACTTCATCGGTTTTAAGAACTTCATTGAATTTGATAAACGGACGGATCATGAAGACAAAATTGAACTGAATAAATCAGGATATTCATTTGTGCTGCACAAGGATGCACAGATGACCAATGCGAGTGGAAAAATAGGTGCTATCAGACCGGACGATCTGTTAATCAGGGAAAAAGATGACATGGGGGCGGTCCTGGAAAATAGTTTATCTGGCAGGGTTAAGGTAAGTACGTATCTTGGTAGAAGCTATCAATATGTCGTTGAAACCCCAATAGGTGATTTCACTGTGAACAAGGAAATGACGGAATCTTATCGGACGGGTCAGGAAATTATCCTTGAAATTCCGAGAAATCAGATGGTGCTTGTTGACTAGCTTAGGAGGGTAAGTAAGTTATGCGAATGGATATGATAGTAAGAGATATCAATGTTTTTAACAGCTATTTTAAAAGATTTATTAAAGGCAATGCAGCCATCAAGGATGGAAAGTTCTATTATATTGGAGAACGGGAATTGGATGCCTTTCAGTCGGATACAATCGTCGATGGGCAGGGGAAGTATATGGTTCCAGGTTTGATCGATATCCATCTCCACATTGAAAGTACGATGGTGACGCCTGCGACGTTTTCCTACGGGTTAATCAAGAATGGCGTGACGACGATCGTGCCGGAACCGCATGAAATGGCCAATGTTTTCGGGATTTCGGGTGTGAAGGAAATGATCAAAGCGAGTAAAGATTGCGTAGCGGATATGTTTTATGCCATCCCGAGTTCCGTTCCTGCGACATCGATGGAAACAACAGGCGGTGCTATAGAAATAGCCGACATCGATGAATTGATGCAAACGGAGGACATTAAATGTCTCGGCGAGATCATGAATTACTATGAGGTCATAACCGACCCCGCTTGCAAAACGAATAAAATCTTGTCCCATATCCGTTCCCGTTATCCAGATCTGATCATAGAGGGGCACGTTCCAAAGCTGCTCGACTTGGACTTGCAGAAGATTGTTTATGCCGGAGTGAATTCAGATCATACACACCAGACTGTGGAAGGGATGGACGCGAGGATCGCTGCCGGAATGTTCATTGAGATTCAAGAAAAATCAATGACTGAAGAAGTGATGAATTACTTGAAGGAAAATCAGGTGGATGAGCATTTCTGCTTTGTAACCGATGATGTCATGACCGACTCTTTCCAAAGCAGGGGACATCTGAATGTCCTTTTAAAGAAGGCGATTCAAATGGGCATGACTCCGGAAAAAGCCATTTATGCATGTACCTATACACCTGCGCAGCGGATGAGGATGTATGACCGCGGCGCCATTGCACCTGGAAAAGCAGCAGATTTCCTGCTTGTATCCAACTTGGAAACATTTGATATTGAACAAGTATACAAAAAAGGTGAGCTCGTTTATGAATCTTCACGTCCATATGTGCAAGAAGTGAAGGAAAGACAATTTCCTGAGCATTTCTATCAAAGTGTGAAGCTTTCGGAACTTACTGAAAACGATTTTAACATCCCAATCTCAGATAATCATGAACACATCAAATGCCGGATCATCAACGTGCAGAATGGTTCCACTTTCACGACTGAAACCCATGATAGCTTAAATGGGAAGAATGGTGAATTATCCTGGGAAGAAAGCCCATACGGTTTAATCGCAACATTCGAACGGTACGGGAAAAACGGTAATAGGGCGCATGGGTTGATCGCCGGGGATGTTTTGAAGCGGGGAGCTGTCGCCACCACCTATTCGCATGATAACCATAATCTTTTGGTAATCGGCCATAATAAGCAGGATATGCTGATCGCCGCTAATGAAGTAATAAGGAAGCAAGGCGGAGTCTGTTGCGTTGAAGATGGCAATGTCCTATCCATGATTCCACTTCCTGTTGGGGGCATTCTTTCCGAAGAGCCGATGGACATCGTTTCGGAACAGGTTCAGCACCTGACAGATGCACTTAAATCGCTAGGCTACGAACATTATAATGTCATTATGTCATTAAGCACCTTATCGCTTCCTGTCAGTCCGGCCCTGAAAATAACGGACCATGGATTGATCAACGTGAATGAAGGGAAAAGAGTCTCTCTCATAATGAGTGATGAAGCTTAAACCGCAAAAGGGGATTATCCACTGGATAATCCCCTTTTCCAATGCTATAAAAAATGATAACAGGATGAAAAATTATGACTTAACAGAATCAATAGTTCAATTAGAGGGGTTTTTTCATTGTATATGTGCAATGTCTAGTTAAATTAAGAGGTCCTGACTATGTATATTGGCTTTTTTTGGGATAAAGTCTATTGCAGGAGGTTAAACACCCTACAAAAGCCTTTCTATTACTTTTTTTGTTTATTTACTATTATGGTGAAATTTATAATGTGAGTGCATAGAGAAATTGAATGATAAATGAATAAAACCATGATTCCCAAATCGAAATAATAAGGAGTAGATGCTTTGTGAAAATTGATCCAGAAAAACAGGAATTGATTAGAACATACTCTTTAGCTGTTATTGCAGCAAGCCTTTTCGTCATTGCTTATCAAATGGTTACCTACTTTGGTGATGTTGTTCAGATGTTAGCTGCACTTGTAAACAAAGGGAATTAATTTACTCAGAGTAGAAGGTGAAGAATATTCTTTTTTTATCAGTATTTTTTTCATAAAATTACCATTAAGTGAAAGATATGATAAAATAGAGGGACAACTGAGGATAGAGTGGTGGTCACAGTTTTGCTTTTCCATCTAATTATAGATGGGGAAGGAGGTGACCGCATGATTCATTTCTTATTGAACTTAATTACAGATATGGGGAAAGAGATATTTGTTGCTGTAGCAACCAGTCTTATCCTGTCTGTGTTCGCCAAGAAACGGAAAAAGAACCACTCATCCTCCCAAGATGGCAATGGTTCTTCTTCTGACGATTAATTAAGTTAGTTGTGACCAACCACTCTTGCTAGTTGTCAGCCTCATGTTAGCGCATGGGGCTGTTTTCAGTTTATGTTAATATAAGGATAACATACCCCAATTTTAAAGTAAATATTCAGACACTGAAAAGGGGTGTTACTGAAGCATTATTGCAATAACGTTTAGTTAGCTCTGGAAATGCTGCGTGGCGGTTTTTGTTTTCTTGGGAAGTATCCGTTGCATCACCTCTTTTAAATTCTAAATAAAACATATGATTTACATGCCATTATAAAATATGAAAAAACATTGACTATTTATTACTTATATGGTATGTTAATTCCAATCTAAGAAAAGGTGTGGTGTTTTATGTCGGGAGTAGGTATCAACTAATTTAGTTGAATAAGGTATTTAATCACTGATTGGTCAGTGCATTAAGTATGCCTTTTTTTACAGTGCAATTCTGCATTGTAAATACCTACCTTAAGACTGCTTCCTTTTCCATAAATCGTGTAACATGTAGGTGTTACGACGAAAAGCATGGTGGGATTTGTCCTACCATGCTTTTTTTGTTGTAAGCAGGTCTATTTAGATCTGCCGAATTTGTTATCGATTTTAGGTCTTTATAAGGCCGTGCCCGCAGGAGCTTTCTACTCAAATGGCTTGTTCATTTGTAAAGGTAGGGGGACTTTTGCGGGCATTTTTTGGATTTAAGGAAAATCGCACACTCATTCAAGGAGGATCATGATATGAATTTGATGACATATGAAAAACTACAATATATACAACTGAAAGAAATGGTGAAAAACCATTGTGTAAGTGGTTTAGGAAAAGCATTATTGGATCAGTTAAAGCCAAGCAGCATTTTGAACGTTGTTAAAAATCGGTTAAGCGAGACGACGGAGGCAAGGAATTTGCTGAATGCAGAAAGCCATATTCCCTTAAAGGGCATTTCCCATGTGGGCTACCATATCGACAAACTGGAAAAGGGAATGATTTTGGAGCCCACTGAGTTGGTGGCGATAGCAGACTTCTTAAGAGGCTGCAGGAATATCAAGAAATTCATGAGCGATAAAGAGTTTTTTGCTCCTACCCTGCATTCCTACGCCCGCTCAATGACAGAATTCAGGAGCATCGAGGAAGAGATCCAATTTACCATAAAGGGAAATATCGTCGTTTCCGAAGCCAGCAAGGATCTGAAACGGATTCGGAACCAAATCATCAAGACGGAAAGTAAAATAGAGGAACGGTTGAATAAGTTCTTGAAGAGCGGGGCCAATAAAGAGTTCATTCAGGAGTTTTTCATCAGTAAAAAAGATGATCGCTATACAATCCCGATCAAAGCCTCTTATAAAAATCAGGTGGCCGGAACGATCGTGGAAGTTTCTGCAAAAGGGGCTACCGTGTTCATGGAACCGGCCACGGTGACGAAGTTGAATGTAGAATTGGCTAGTTTAAAAGCGGAAGAATCGATGGAAGAGTATCAACTTTTGGCCACATTATCTGGCACGGTTTTCGAACAGCTGAAGCCGATCAAGATCAATATCGAGCTAATCAGTCAATATGACATGATCTTCGCAAAAGCCAAGTTCAGTAAAAGCGTGGATGCCATCGAACCGAAAATCAATGATCATGGTTATATTCAGTTAAAAGGCTGTAAACATCCTCTTTTGCCACAAGACAGTGTACCTTTGGATTTTGAGATCGGTAAGGATTATCGCAGCTTGATCATTACTGGTCCAAATGCCGGGGGTAAAACAGTCGTCCTGAAAACGATCGGCATCCTTACGTTGGCCGTCATGTCAGGGCTTCATGTTGCCGGAAAAGAGGGGACGGAGCTTGCCGTCTTCGATCAGGTATTCGTCGACATCGGTGACAATCAAAGTATTGAAAATGCGCTGAGCACGTTTTCATCGCATATGAAAAACATCTCGGAAATCATGGGGGCAATAACCAATAACTCCTTGCTGCTGTTCGATGAAATCGGGAGCGGAACGGAACCGAATGAAGGTGCTGCTTTAGCGATTGCCATCCTTGAGGAATTTTATCAGAGGGGCTGCATAACCGTTGCGACGACCCATTATGGTGAAATCAAGCGCTATTCGGAAATACACAGTGATTTCATGAATGCGGCCATGCAGTTCAATAGTGAAACACTTGAGCCAAAGTATAAGCTGTTGATCGGGCAATCCGGGGAAAGCAATGCCCTGTGGATCGCGAAAAAGATGAATGTTCGTGAAAAGGTTTTGCAAAAGGCAAAGCTCTATATCGATAATAAAGACTATGACTTGGGTCGCGTTCAGGAAGGTAAAATCAAAAAAGCGAAAGCGGCAGCCGTTTCAAAAAAAGCTTTGTATGAATTTGAAGTAGGTGACAAGGTAAAGGTAAGCGAACTTGATGGATATGCGATCGTTTATAAGAAGAAGGATTCGTTCAATAATGTCGTTGTGCTTTTTGAAGATACTTTCAAGGAGGTTCATGCCAATAGGCTGGAGCTTGAAATAAAAGCCGTCGACTTATATCCGGAAGGCTATGATCTGAATACCTTATTTGTCGGTTATAAAGAAAGGAAATTGGACCGGGACTTAGAGCGGGGATCGAAAAAGGCGTTAAAGAATGTAGCGGCGGATATACGGAAAAAGCTTAGAGAATAATACAATAATGAACATGAAGGGGAGAAACTTGTTCAACCCAAAAAGGTAGACATCATTAGGGTATGGGTTCTAGCCCATACCCTTTAATTTTTCCTTGATTTCTCTTGTGACTCGTTACCAGTCACGCTTGTAGCGCAGAGAGCTCTTCCGAAAAATTGAAAACATCAAAAGATTGTTAAGGAAAATCAATTAAAAGGTAGATTCAATCCTAAGAAAGAGGATAAGACAAACAATGTATAGAGTGAGTTTTAATAGAGTTGAACGATAAAATAAGAAAGGGATACAAACAATCGAAATAAGGTTGTTAGTATCACCTGAATATTTAGCTTCTTACATTTTTGGAATGATCAAACATCTTTAAAATAAAAATTGCACTTAGAACAAGTACTGGAATTCCTACAACAAAGTAATAAATACCTTTAGGCATATACATATCAAAGAAATATAAAAATAATACTACCCAGATAAATAGGACAATAAATTTTTTTGATTTTTTCATTATTAATCAACCATCCTTTGAATTTAATGAAAATCTATCCAACCATTATTAGGTCTTTTATCTCATTTATCAAGTTGTTTTGCAATTTGAGTTCCTACATCTAAATAATTCAGTGCAATAGTTACACAAGCACCTGTTTCTAAAGCTAATTTTGCCAAAACTACTTATAGATGTTAGTGAACTACACAATAATATTAAAACTGTTAGTATTGAAACCTTCTTAAATAATGACATTTTACTCCCCCTTTAATAAATTATTTAACCCAAAAAAATCTAAGAAATATATTTTGACGGAGCTTTCAGGGGTAAACAGTTAACACAAATGCCTAGAATGATAATCACATGTTTACTTATCCTTGTTTCCACAATAAACTATTTTTTTTAGTTGGTAAGTTTCAAAAATGACCAGTGAAATTTCAGAAATGATACGGCCCTCCATGTTTAGTGGGAGCGATGTCGTCGTGCTTTTTGAAGATACTTTCAAGGAGGTTCATGCCAATAGGCTGGAGCTTGAAATAAAAGCCGTCGATTTATATCCGGAAGGCTATGACCTGAATACCTTATTTGTCAGTTATAAAGAAAGGAAATTGGGCCGTGACCTTGAAAGGGGATCAAAAAAGGCGTTAGGTGAGGAAAAAGAGTTTGCGGTTTTTTTCAGCTTGAGTTAAAATCAATTACAGATATTAAAAGTCTGTAATAGTTTTAATTATGAGGTGCATCAATGAAGTATTCAAAGGCAACCAATTATGCACTCCATACAATGGTGCATTTAACGATGGAACCAAAAGGTCAGACGGTAAGCGTGGATCAGCTGGCGTACATGCAGGATTTGTCTCCGACCTACTTGTCGAAGATTTTGACGAAGCTTGTGAAGGCAGGATTAATTGAATCAGTGCCAGGTGCAAAAGGCGGCTACAGTATTTCACGACGCGCGCAGGACATTTCGTTTCTGGATGTTATAGAAGCGGTGGAGGGTCAGTCGGTGCTGTTCAACTGTGGGTTTGACCATGACGAAAGCGAATGTTTAATTGAGCGCGTGATGATCGAGGCGGAAGGCAACATGAAGAAAGAACTGGCTGAACGAACGATTCAAAGCATTGCGGAGCAGATAGAAAAAAGACATTGTCATGAGAAAAAAAAAGAAAAATAAATTTTTTTACACAAATTAAAGATATTAAGGGTCTTTAATAGATTTTATAAAGAAGGAGTGTTTCATGTGTTGGATTGTGTAATTATTGGTGGAGGACCTGCTGGACTGAATGCCGCGTTGGTCATGGGGCGTGCTGGACGGAAAACAATTTTGTTTGATGAGGATAAACCCCGAAACCGGGTGACGCAGGAGTCGCACGGATTTATCACACAGGATGGGGTAAAGCCTTCAGAGTTCAAGAAGCGGGCAAGAACGGATGTCCAGAAATATCCGTCTGTCTCCATTAAGGAGGAGAGGGTGGAGATTATTGAAAAAGCCAGTGGTGTGTTCCAGATTCAAACGAAAGGCGGAACGGATTACACGGCGAAAAAAGTGCTTCTTGCAACAGGTCTTCGGGATGTTTTGCCGGAGATTCCAGGCATTCAGAGTGTATACGGAACGAGTGTTTTTGGCTGTCCGTTTTGTGACGGCTGGGAAATGCGGGGCCAAGCATTGGCGGTGCTTGCGGAAAATGAACGGGCAATTCATATGGGAAAATTGCTGTCAAACTGGAGCCGAGATGTAATTGTGTTTACAAATGGCTATCAGGTGCTTGATGAGGAGAAGGATATCTTGGCTCGGCAGCACGTGAAAGTCGTGGAAGAAAAGATTGAAGGTCTTAAATCGAATGGAGGGCAGCTGACATCGATCCGGCTGCAAAACGGACAGGAAATCCAAAGGGAGGCAGGAATCGTGGTGACAGACTTGGTGCAGTCTGCTCCTTTTGCGGAACAGCTCGGCTGCGAAATCACTCCAAACGGCGGGATTAAAGTGGATTCATTTGGACGAACAACGGTTGAAGGAGTATATGCATGCGGAGATACATCACTCAGCACGCCATCTCAGCTGGTGATTGCGGCGGCGGAGGGCAATAAAACGGCGGCAGGAGTCATCATGGATTTTGTTGAAGCTGCATTTCTTTTGGAGGCATAAAATCCTGGATAAGAGTATTTTTTGCTGCAAGTTTTAAAGGTACAAAACCTTTTAAAATTCCATAAATGCTGTTCACAGCAAATTAAAGAAGTGGATGAATAGGTTTGTTTAATGGTATTGAATAGATCAGAAACTATATGTACTGGTTCAAATGGCTGGCCCTATTAGGAAATGATAAAGAAGCAATGAAGGTAAAGAATTTTATGGTTCCATGTAACGTAGTCCATGCTTATACAAAAACAGCAGATTTTAAAGAAAGAGGGCTAATATTTGTAAAGGAGATTGAGGTATGACAGAATTCTGGGAATCAAGTTTTATAGAAAATCGAATGATGTGGGGATTTGAACCTTCAGACTCCGCAATCTTGACAAAGGACTTTTTCCTTGAGAATAAAGTTAAGGATATTTTGATTCCTGGTATTGGATATGGAAGAAACGCAAAGGTTTTTATTGATAATGGAATAAATATAACAGGTATTGAGATTTCAAAAACAGCGATTGATTTGGCAAGGGAAAATGGGATTAATTTTAGTGTTTTTCATGGTTCAGTAACCGATATGCCTTTTGATAACAAACTTTATGATGGTATATTTTGTTATGCGCTTATTCACTTATTGAATAATCGTGAGAGAGAGAAGTTTATTAAAGATTGCTATAATCAGTTAAAGCCAAACGGCTATATGATTTTTACTACTATTTCAAAAGAAGCCCCAATGTTTGGAAAGGGTAAACAACTGGATAAAGACTATTTCGAGATAATGGAAGGGGTAAAAATGTTTTTTTATGATTCCGATTCGATAAAACAAGAATTTGGAAAATGTGGATTGATAGAATCTTCGGAAATTTTCGAGCCACATAAGAATATGGAAAATAAACCTCCATTTAAATTTATAATGGTAAAATGTCAAAAAGAATTATAGTTAGACATCGGCAGGGTATGAGTTCTGTATTAACAGAGCTTATACCCTTTAATTTTGCTTTAATCCTTATGGTAGTTTTACTTTCGATGACCGTACTACATACTTTTGCTTTACATTAGCCAGATCTGACTCAATGGTGACTTTTTTCTCCTGTATAACCATCACCCTAATCTATCGATCATCAGGCAATGGACGGCCTAAATCCGGCAAAAAACTGAAAAGAATGGAAATTCTAATTATTTGTTTTTTATCTGCTATAATTCTATTATCTATCAAATTGCACTTTATAGGGTGTCTACAATGAAAATCATAAAGAATTTGTTTCAATTTATTAACCAAAGCATTACGAGAAAATACTTATATATCTTTACATTGGTTTTAATTATTCCAATTATTTTGATCTACAATCTTATAATCGGATATGCGGAGCAAACAATAAAGAATGATATCGTTGCACAAAACCGTTCAAGTACGGATATGATTGTAAAGAGACTAAATACCGAAATGACGGATGTTGTATTACAGCTCCAGTTGATAGCTGGAAAAGATACGGATACACAACTTGATTTGGATCGAATGTATACTCAATCAAAGCAAGCGATAACACAAAGTTCTATTATCCATTCTATCTACTTTTTAGACCAAAGCAGAAAGTTAAGGTTTGAAGCTCCCTTTGATCAAAAGCCGTCTCTTCTATACTATGATTATCCGAATTTTGAGCAAGTGCGCTGGAGCCATAATTATGCTGTTTCAGATAATATTCAAAACTATTGGGGAGTTAATGTGGTAACAATTTCAGTTCCAGTTTTTTCGGAAAATAAAGAATTTCAGGGAGTGCTGATAGCAGAAGTCAGTAAAGATTACTTGTCAGAAGTATTGAAAAGTGTAAGTTTGAGCAAGGGACATTTTAGCTATATTGCCGACAGCTCAGGAAATGTCATTGCTTCGACGACAGAGAATCAAATTGGTCAAAATTTTTCTTTACAAGTGTTAAGCGGCTTTTCAGAGTCGATGGAGATCGATTGGCAAAAAGAACGAAGTGTTGCCGCGTATCAAGCAATGCAAGATGGATGGGACCTCGTCTATGGGGTGCCGGAACAAATAGCCTTTGAACCCATCCAGAAGCTTTCATTTGCATTAAGGATTAGCTTTATTACCATTTTGGTTTTATGTTTATTTTTTACTTGGCTCGGGATGAAAAGTATTTTGTATCCAATCATTCGTTTGACTGATTATGCTCGAACATATCATCCACTTCGTACGTATATCCCTTTAAACGAGAATAAAAAGGAACGGCCAGACGAACTTGGACTGTTGACTAATACGATTATAAATATGGGGAATAGCAATTACGAAAAGCAAAAGATGCTGGAGGAGAAAGAGCGTTATCTTTACGACGTCCTTGAGGGAATTCCTTATGGTATCATCACCATTAATCAAGAGAGTGTCATCACATATGTAAATGTGCAATTTGAAAAAATGGTCCACCATAAACGAAATGACATGATTGGAATTCATCTTAGTGACTTGCCTATCAAATCTGAAACTGGGGACTTTGTCTTATTGCAGACAGTAAACTCTGGAAAACAGGGTGAAGAAATGGAAAGCAATATTGTTGATTCACAAGGCAACAAGAGAATTATTAAAATTACGACCTCTAGGTTTTACAATGAAGACTTGCAAACGATTGGTATTATTGCTGTCATGCAGGATATTTCACAAATGAAACTACTGGAGGCCAGATTAAAACAAAGTGACAAACTGGCATTGATCGGTCAAATTACAGCAGGACTTGCCCATGAAATAAAAAATCCACTTGCTATTTTATACGGATCGGCCGAGATGTTATTGGAAGAAGCAGAGGAAAGCGAATGCTCAGAAGAAATCAAGGAATTATCGGCTGATATTTATGTTGTTATAAATAGAATGAAAGACATTGTAGAGAATTTTCTTAACTTTGCCAAAGTTAATAAGAAACAAAGAGAAAATATATCTCTGCAAAGTATTCTGGAAGAAATTATCCATCTACTGAGAGTAAAGCTAAATGAAACGAAGATCCAAATCATCAAAAATTATGAGGAAGATTCTTATATAAAAGGAGCTTATGATCAATTAATACAAGTATTCTTGAATTTAATTTTAAATGCAATCGAAGCAATGCCTGATGGTGGATCGATTATCATTACGATAAGGGAAGAAAATATAAACGGCCATGGTAATGTATGTGTCATCATTGAGGATACTGGCATTGGAATTAATGAACAAGATTTAGAATGGTTATTCAATCCTTTCTTTTCCACAAAGGAAAGCGGATCAGGTCTTGGACTTACGATTGCCCGAGACATTTTGGCCGAGCATGACGGCGAACTTGGAATGGTAAGTTCCATAGGAAAAGGAACCATCACGACTTGCCGATTTATAAAAGAAGAAATAACGCAAACCACAAATGGAAACATATAAATCTTTGCACAAGCGAGGAGGAGCACAATGACAGTTACTTGGAATGTATTAATCGTGGATGATGAAGGGCAATTATGTAAGTTGATCGCCCGTAAATTACAAAAGGCTCATCTGCGTACTTTTGTTGCACAAAATGGACAAGAAGCTTTAAATATCATAAGTAAAACAAACATCGATGCCGTTATTTTAGATTATATGCTGCCAGATATGACAGGGATAGATGTCTTAAAAGTCATTAAAAAGGAAAAAGATATACCAGTTATCATGTTGACTTCTTATGGAAATGTTGAAAGCGCTGTCTTGGCGATGAAGCTTGGAGCAACTGATTATTTAAATAAGCCGATTGAACTTGAGGAACTAAAAAATATTGTCGTTAAGGTATGTCAGCAACCTCGGGGGGATGACGGTGTTAGGGTGAGTACTCAAAGGTTTGTTTCCCAAAGTGAGAAGATGAATAAAGTGATGGAGCTGGTACAACGTGTAAAGGATACAGAGGCAAGCATTCTTATTCTTGGAGAGAGCGGTGTTGGAAAAACGGCCTTAGCAAAATGGATTCACGAAAACAGTGTTCGTAAGGACAAGCCATTTGTAGCGATTAACTGTGCAGCAATTCCAGAAACGTTACTGGAAAGCGAGTTGTTCGGTTTCCGAAAAGGATCCTTTACTGGAGCGACATCCTCACAAAAAGGTAAGTTTTTGGCAGCAGATGGGGGAACGATTTTCTTGGATGAAATCGGGGAAATATCATTAAGTATGCAAGTTAAACTCCTCCATGTTATTGAAGAAAAGAAAATAATGCAACTTGGGAGCAATGAGTACCATTCATTGGATGTAAGAATTATTGCCGCTACAAATAAAAGCTTGAAAAAATTAGTCCAAGAACAGAAGTTCAGGGAAGATTTATATTACCGTCTTAATTTGATGGAAGTTGAAATTCCTCCATTAAGAGAACGCAAAGAGGATATCATCCCGCTTGTATATCACCAAATTGAAAAACTAAATAAAAAATATAAAAAACAACTTGCGATTCATCCAAAGGTGGTGCAACAATTGTCATCACACCTTTGGCCGGGGAACATTCGGGAGCTTTTAAATACCATAGAGCGGATGCACATCCTAAAGCGTATAGGAACGATCGATTTAGCCGATTTAGAGGACAGCTATACTAACAAGCAATTAATCCATGTTGATCACACACCAACCATCCACAATGAGCAAAAGGCGATAAGCAATAATCTTTCACAAGTATTGGAAGAGGTAGAGGAACAAATGATTAAAAAAGCACTTAATGAAACGAATGATAATCAAACAAAGGCGGCAGAAAAGCTGGGAATTGCACGTCATACTCTTATTTATAAAATGAAAAAAATGGGGATTAAACCATGACTCTTATATCGAGGAAGAGGATATCTTGAGCAGTTTTTTTAAAGTGTGCAGAGTTTTCGTGATGTTTATATGCTGCCTATTTTTATTGTCCTGTAACGACTCCCATTCAATAGATTCAACGAAAAAAGAAAACCAGCTAAAACCAGAAGAAGCATCCGAAAAGCCAGTTATACAGATCGGGTCCAAATCCTTAACAGAACAATATTTGCTAATGAAAATGACTGCATTGCTATTAAAATATGAAGGTTTTAGGGTAAAAGAAATTCGCTTTCTAGACAGTCCTTCCATTAGACAAGCGCTTGAACAAGGATATATTGATATGTACTGGGAATACACAAATACAGCTAGAATGTACTATCATAAAAAGTCTCCTGTTTATAATGGGGATCAATTATATAATCTCGTAAAAGAAGAAGATGCGATGAGCGGGATCACCTGGTTAAATCGCAGTGACTTTAATAGTAGCTGGAGACTTATCGTTACCCGTAGCTTCGTGGAAAAACATCATATTCATACCATTAGCGATCTGATGAAATATATACAAAGAGAAGAAAAGAAAATAAAGATTGCAACAAACGAAGAGTTTTTGATTAGAGAAGACGGTTTTAAGCGTTTAAACGAAGCTTATCATATAGACATGGGGAAAGAGAATGTGATTGCCCTTGATTCGAAAATTCTTCCATTGGCAGTAAAAGAGGGAAGAGTGGATGTGGCTGTAGGGATGGGATCAGACAGCCATATTGAGGAATATGGTTTAGTTGTATTAAAGGAGGATAAAGTGGTGTTTCCACCTTATCATGCTGCGCCGGTCATGTTAACGAAAACAATGAAAGAATATCCTATCGTTAGTGAAAAATTAAACGGCCTTTCAGCAGAATTAACAAATGAAAAGATACATCAATTAGTCTATAAAGTAGATATTCTTCATCAAGATGTATCTAAGGTAGCCTATGATTTCTTAGTTGCAAATGAATTGATTCAAAAATGAGCCTGCAAATGCGAGGCTTATTTTTTTTGAGTACGGATTTGCAGAAATCAATTTTTTGTAGAGAACATATACACTGTAGGAATTTTCTACAGTCATTGTGTAGAAAATTTATACAATTCGAAGTATTTGTACTAATCAAGGCTGATATGGCGCCACACAAAAAGTTGGCATGGTACTTGCAATATTAATTTGGCAAAAAGACGTTCATAGGAGGCGTAAACATGAAAATTACAGGTATTGAGATCAAGCATTATTTATTGCCACTAGATCCACCATTTAAGGCAGCGTGGGATCCGGAACCGAGAAAAAAGTTTGCATCAACTGTGGTGTATGTTCATACGGATGAAGGCATTACCGGTGTTGGATCTGGAGATCTAATGATGGGGTTTGAGGGTCATGAGCATTTATTTATCGGTCAAGATCCATTTGCAATAGAACGCCATTCACAAGTCATTCAAAATATAGACTTTCATTATGGACGTTGTTGGCCTCTGGATTTAGCACTTTGGGACTTAATTGGAAAAGCGACAGGACAACCAGTTTATAAATTACTTGGTGGTCGTTCAAATAAATTGCTCGCTTATGCTTCGACAGGTGAAATAGTCACCCCGGAAGAGCGTGCAGAACGTGCCGTTTCTTTTGTGGAACAAGGTTTCAAAGCAATGAAAATTCGCTTTCACCATAAAGACGTAAAAGATGATATTAAAGTGGTGGAAGCTGTACGAAAAGCAATTGGGAATAAATTGGAAATTATGGTTGATGCGAATCAAGGTTGGAAAATGCCATGGGATGTTGAACGCACCTGGGATTTGAAAATGGCCTATCAAGTCGCAAAAGAGCTTGAACAGTTAAATGTTTTTTGGTTAGAGGAACCACTTCCATCACATCATTTTGAATTAATGGCAAAATTGCGTGACATGGTCGGAATTCGTATCGCAGGCGGAGAAATGAATCGAAATTGGCATGATTTTAGAGAAATGAATAAGAGTCATTCACTTGATGTATATCAACCGGATGTTGCTTTATCAGGAGGAATTACACAAACGAAAAAAATTGCGGAGCTTGTACAAGGAAGTGGTGCGTGGTTCAGTCCCCATACGTGGACTAATGGCGTTGGTCTTCTAGCCAACTTACATCTAGCTGCAGCAATTAGTCATTGTCCATATTTGGAATTTCCTTATGATCCGCCAGCATGGTCGAATGACCGCCGCGATTATATTCAAAAGGACCGCTTAATGATTGACGCCGAAGGCTATCTAGTCGCTCCTGAAAAACCAGGCTTAGGGATTGTGTTAGACGAAGAAGCATTAAGCAAGTATGAAGTGAATCATTTTTATGTAGGAGAAAGTCATAAAGTCTCTATTTAATATGGTATTCGCTTTCTAAATATGAAACTACGAAAGAAGGGTGAACAGAAACGTGAAACAATACCAAGCATATATTCAAGGACAATTTATCCATAGTGAAGACTATATGGATGTCACATACCCGGCAACTGGTCAAGTAGTTGCTCAAGTTTCATCTTGTACAAAGGAAGAAGCCGAACAAGCCATTCATGGTACAAAACAAGCGTTTCCTTCATGGAAAGGGTTACCTTCATACAGAAGAGCAGAGTTCGTCATGAATCTTTTAAACGAAATGCGAAAAGAAGGACCATTGACTGAAATTGCCACAGCTATTACTCAGGAGATGGGAAAACCACTGTCTGCTGCAAAGTCGGAAGTCTACTATGCAGCGGATTTAGGTGAATACCAAGCGCAGTGGGCACGACGCATTGAAGGGGACGTAGTTGATAGTGATAATACAAATGAAAAAATCATTTCCTATAAGGAACCGCTTGGTGTTGTTTTAGTCATAGTTCCATGGAATTTTCCCATTTACGTATTAATGAGAAAGATCATTCCAGCACTTATTTGCGGTAATACGGTTGTCATCAAACCGAGCGTGAAATCACCCTTATCCGCCTTAGAACTTGCACAATGCATTCATCAAGCAGGCTTCCCGGAAGGGGTTATTAATATCGTGACAGGGACTGACGATGTTGTAGGTGAAACATTAAGTTCTTCGGATCAAATCAATATGGTGACTTTTACCGGAAGTACGAGAGTAGGAAAAAGCATCATGGAAAAAGCATCTCGTCAAATGGTCCGTACCTCGCTCGAACTTGGCGGTAAAGCACCTGCCATTGTGATGGAAGATGCGGATATAGACTTGGCTGTACAGGCCATAAAGGGCGGCCGGCTTGCAAACTCTGGTCAAGTCTGTAATAACACCGAGCGTGTATATGTCCATCGGGACATTAAAGAAACATTCACAAAAAAACTAGTCGAAGCTTTTCAATCCGTTCGAATGGGTGATGGGCTTATCGATCCTGATGTTGAAATGAGTTGTTTAATAAGCGCTCATGACGTTTTGCGTGTTCACAATATGGTACTAAGGGCCGTTGATGAAGGAGCCGCAATTTTATGCGGTGGCAGCTTAGTAGAAGGAATGACTGATAGTTTTTATCCTCCAACCCTTTTAGATCACTGTACTCAGCAAATGAATATCGTTCATGATGAAATTTTCGGCCCTGTGCTGCCGATTATTACTTTTGATACGTTAGAAGAAGTCATAGAATTGGCTAACGACTCACAATATGGCTTAACGGCAAACGTGTACTCAAACAATTATCAATATGTGATGGAACTAACAACGAAGTTAGAATGTGGCGAAGTATATGTAAACCGTCAACAAGGCGAAGCATATCAAGGGTATCATGCAGGTTGGAAGCAATCAGGTATTGGCGGCGACGATGGAAAACATGGGTTTGAAGAATTTTTACAAATCAAAACGGTTTATCTTAAGTTTTAATTGATGAAGCTTTAATAAATGGACAAGGTGTGCATTTTGTAAGTAAAAGGATCGAACCTGTAAGATGCACAGTTCCTTTTTTTTGAAAGTGAAGTGCAAGGCTTTATCGTCGTAAAAAATAGTAGGAATCATAACCAAACCATTCGTTCACCAGATGAATGGATGAGCCATCAAAGATGAAAAAGTAGGAGGTTATATCGTGAGTATTTCTTTTGAATTCATACCTAAAACGCAGATTGCATTCGGAATTGACCGCTCTTTACAAATTGGAACAGATGTAAAAAGAATGAGTGGTCAGAATAAAGTTGTTCTTATTACAGACCCCGGTGTAATGAAAGTTGGCCTTTCTGATATCATCTTGAAGGCCCTCGAGAATGATGGTGTAGAAACCCTTGTCTTTAGTAATGTGCAAAGTGATCCAACAGCAGCGTCTATTGATGAAGCGGCAGAACTTATTCGCCGGTCCGGTGCTAAATGTGTAATTGGTCTGGGTGGGGGTTCTGCAATGGATGTAGCAAAAATGGCCTCACTTGTAGCAGGAGCAGAACATCCGACAATACATTATGCGCTTATGGCACATCCATTTGCACCAAAGAGCATTAAAGCGATTATGATTCCCACAACTTCTGGAACAGGAGCAGAAGTGACAAGTACGGTTGTCTTTTCTACGGACGAAAAAAGAAAGGTATGGGGATGGGATGCGGATATGGCACCGGAACTGGCCATTTTAGAACCGAAATTCACTGTAGCCTTGCCGGACTTTTTAACAGCGGCTACAACCCTCGATGCCCTTGTTCATTCGATTGAAGCCTGCGCTGGAAAAAGATCGAATCCATTTATTGAAGCATTAAGCTTACAATCGATTCGATTAATTGCCAAACATTTTGAAACAGCGCTGCAAAACCCTGCCGACCTAGAGGCGCGAGGAAATCTCGCACTTGCAGCAACCCTCGCAGGCATGGCCATCGAGCAAGGTGGTACCGGAATTGCTCATTGCATCGGTCATGCGCTCGGAACTCTAGGAAGGATTCATCATGGACGTGCTGTCTCCATTGCTTTAACTGCTGCATATTCTTGGAACGCAGAAGAATCCACCCAAATCCATGCTGAAATCGCCCGTGCTCTCGGTGTTAAAGAAGAAGGATTGACAGAGAAAGAACTAGCTCTTGCAGGAGCAAATGTGTTTAACCGGTTAGTGGAAAACAGCGGATTAAAGATTTCACTTCAAGATGATGGTTTAAGCTTTGCTGACATTGATCGACTTGTTGAAATCGCCTTATCAAAGGAAAATACGCCAATGCGTTTAAATAATTGCCGCGTGGCAACTAAAGAAGAATTGAAAGAGTTTGCCAGCAAGATCTTAACACCTTCACCGGTTAATGCATAAAAAGAAAATTGGTATTTTGGAAGTTTCTTATTTTTATCATTTCGAAATGGATGAATCTAATGCATCCATTTCGAAACGGGAGATGTAAGCGTTTTCTGCGTAGATGGATTAGGAGGGGAAATATGAAAAATATCCGACACTTAGTGTTCTGGCCGCCGTTTTTATTACTGTTAGGTGCCGTTATACTTAGCTTTACCAATAAAGAAGCGTTTATAAAAATAACGACCGATGCAAACAATTGGGTCATTGCAAACCTAGGAGGAGTATTTAGTATAAGCGGGTTACTCATGGTAATAGCGTGTATCGCCACTTACTTTTCTCCACTAGGAAAAGTTAAAATTGGCGGTGCAAATGCTAAACCCATCTTGAGTTTCAAAAACTGGTTTGCCATCACATTAACCACAACCATTGCTTCTGGTTTAACATTCTGGGGTATCGTTGAGCCTGTGTACCATGTATCAGCACCACCAGAATCCTTGGGAATTGAACCAAATAGCCCCGCAGCGGCTATCTTTGCCATGTCAACGATGTACCTTCATTGGACAATTACACCTTATGCCATCTATTGTGTACCAATTATTGTTTTTGCGTTTACTTATTATAATATGCGCAAACCATATAGCTTATCGTCTACATTATCACCTGTTCTAGGTAAGAAATTGGAAGGGAAAAGCGGACAAGTGATTGATGCCGTCTGCCTATATACTTTGGCTTTGGGGATGGCAGCTTCCATGGGTACAAGTACGATGAGTCTAGCAGGTGGAATCAAAAGCCTGACTGGAATACAAAGTACACCCGTTGTTTGGGGAATTATTACTCTTGTCGGAACAGCCATTTTTATTGTTTCTGCATCAAGTGGATTGACAAATGGAATCCGAATTTTATCGAATATTAACGTTAAAGCTTTCTATGCTGTTGCCTTATTCCTTCTTATTGCAGGCCCGACTTCTTATATGTTGAATTTAGGAACGGAATCATTCGGTTACTACTTAACACACTTCTTTGAGAAGAGCTTATTTACAGGAGCTGCCGCTGGAGATCAATGGCCACAATGGTGGACAACGTTTTATTGGGCTAACTGGTTTTCATGGGCAGCGATTACGGCTTTATTTCTAGGGAGGATCGCTTATGGATATACGGTAAAAACAGTAATCTTTGTCAACTTTATTTTGCCGGCGTTATTCGGCGGCATCTGGATGACGATTTTTAGTGGAACATCGATTAAGATGCAAATGGAAGGGGGAGCACTCGCAGGAGTATTGAATGACAGTGGTCCTGAATCGGTTTTATATGCCGTATTTGAGGCGCTGCCTTTCGCTCAAATTGTGATTCCTTTTTATTTATTCATCGTATTCCTTTCCTTTGTTTCGGGGGCGGATGCAAATACCGCAGCAATGGGTGGCATCAGTTCGACTGGCATCTCTCCAAAAAGTCCCGAACCAGGACTTTTAATTAAAGCTACTTGGGGAATAACCGTAAGCTTTGTTTCATGGATGATGATCAGCTTTGCGAAAATTGACGGGATTAAAATGCTCTCTAATCTTGGTGGTGTACCAGCTCTTTTATTGGAGCTCGGTGTATTGATTGCACTATACAAAATCGCAAAATCTCCTGCAAAATATGATGTTACTGATCAAAAGAAAATCGAAGAAGACCAAGACTTAATAGATTTAGAGAAAAAAAGTGAAGTCAGTTAACCAACTATAAAAGTGAAGAAAACCGAGGCAAGGATGCTGCCCCGGTTTTCCTGCGTAAAATGGAATGGGATAATTGATTTATCCTTCTTTTGCTTACAGACACGGTTTTGCCAAAAGTCCATATTACTGAATTCTTTTACTTCTATCATGATATAGATTAATTAATTCTGCATTTTGCTTATTCATTTTTTTTACATTCTTATTAATCGTGGCCAATTCCCATAGTACAGCTAATCCAAAGATTAGTATAAGCGTTAATAAATCCATTGTTGCCCTCCTATTAATGTTGTGTACCTTTAATTAAATGATTTTTTTCAATTTCCTTGGATTCAATTTCTCAACTTGGGAAGGCAAGTTTTTTCTTTGATAATAATTGTTTTGAAACAATGCATATGTCACTAAAAAAGTTCCCAGTAATTCGAATGATGATAGTGATTTTCCTTGGATAAAAACGATGACCAACGTGGTTATTGGAACTAAATTGATAAATAGGATCCCGTTGATCGGCGTTAGAAGTTTAATACCTAAATTCCAGCTTAGAAGGGCTATGGCACCGGGAAAAATAATCATGAAAATCATCTCGCCATAAATGGATTGCATAACCTCTGCTGTAGGGACTGACAGGCCCATTGCAGTTGCGAAGAATGTTATGATTGCGGACACAGTTGTTCCTAAAATGCACGTTAAAGTCGAATAGCGGAGTGTTGACCATCCATTGAATTGGTCGCCGCCCATCGTATAAATAACCCATCCTATAACCCCGATAAGAATGAAAAGGATAGGGATGATGCTATCTTTCAATAAAAATAGGAATGATATGTTGCCATTGGTAATGACAAGAATGGCCCCGATCAAGGCAAGGAACATGCTGGCGATGGTATATTTCATGGGTCTGGCATTTTTGAAAACCCACATTATTAAAATTGAAATCATGGGCATTAATGATTCCATGATGGAAGCAACAATTACCCCGTTATGTCCCAGTAAGTCTTGACCGGCGAAAATGAGAAAGTTGTATACAGTAAACGCCATCGTTCCAAAAAACAATAATTTCTTACCTTTCCCTTCCAGGCTAAATGACTCCTTCCCCTCTTTAATTAAAAGCAATATCCCTAAAATTACGCTAACAGCTAAATATCGCAGAAAAGAGAAATAAAAAGGATCAATATACATTAGGGCCCTTTCTGCAACTGGAAACATGGCTCCCCAAGAAATACTGGCTATCAAACATAAAAGTGCACCGATTAAAACTTGATTTTTTTTCATAAAAGCTTCCCTTCAAAAATAATGATTGATTAAATTCCTATACACACCTTATGATAAAGTCATTATCATGTAAAATGACTTAAAATGAATATAATCATCATTATTAATGATAGTTGAGAAAGGGGTCACTTTTTTGGAAATGCGGGATTTACAAATATTCCAGTGCGTCGCTAAATATGGAAGCGTAAGTAAGGCGGCTGTTGAGTTGAATTACGTCCAATCCAATGTAACGGCGAGGATTAAGCATTTAGAGCAGGAGTTACGGACGCCTTTATTCAATCGACATAAACGTGGTATGTCTTTAACTGCAGAAGCTAGAAAAATGCTGGAGTATGTAAACAAAATTTTGCTTGATGTGGAAGAACTCAAGCAAGTATTCCTGGATAGTGAAACACCTACAGGGATATTGAACATCGGTACAGTTGAAACGGTCAGCGGCCTTCCTATGATTCTAGCCTCTTATCATAAACAGTATCCAAATGTCGATTTATCCATAAAGGCGGGATTAACCGAAGACCTAATTAAAGATGTCATCGAACATAGGCTGGATGGCGCTTTTGTTACAGGACCAATTAAACATCCGCTCATTCAGCCATACGATGTATGTACTGAAAAACTTGTATTAGTTACAAGAAATGAAACATTTGACCTTGAAGAAATAATAACAGAACCATTTTTAGTATTCAGTCAGGGTTGTGGATATCGCCATAAACTGGAACAATGGCTGAAAGAAGAAGAAGTGATGCCCAAAAGGATCATGGAGTTCAATGTATTGGAAACAATCTTAACCAGCGTAACACTGGGCCTTGGCATTACCCTCGTACCACAATCAGCGGTAACTCACCTTGCAGCCAATGAAAAAGTGCACGTGCATGCAATTCCGGAAGAATTCGGCAATATCTCGACTATCTTCATACACCGTAAAGATGCTTATATGACAAACTCCATGCAAAGCTTCTTACAAACGATTGAAGCTCATCATGACAACCGATTTAATCTTGGAACAATTCCTGAGCTAATATGAGGGAAGGGGGGCGGCATAACTCTTTACATAGAAGGATAGAGGATCGCTGAAACCGTTGATTATTAGGATGCGAAACTATTAGGGGTGGCGAAAACGTATGGATGAAAAAGATTGTTTAATTTTGCAATATTTATATAAAGATCAGAATCTAACAAAAGCTGCAGAACGACTTTACATGACCCAGCCTGCCTTAACGTATCGCGTAAGACAAATTGAAAAGGAATTTCAGACAGAGATATTGTCCAAAAATGGAAAGAATATTAAAATGACTCCTGCTGGTGAATATTTGGTAAGCTATGCGAAAAAAATACTCATCGATTTGCGCCATACAAAAGAATATGTATTGAATATGGGAAGTGAAACGAAGGGGAGTTTGAAATTAGGCATAAGCAGCCATTTCGGGCTTTATAACCTACCTTCCATTTTAGAAGAGTACATGGTCAATTATCCTATGGTCCATTTAAATGTTGATACGGGCTTTAGTACGGAAATGATGGAATTGCTCATCCAAGGGGAGATTGATGTTGCGATTGTAAAAGGCGATTATGAATGGTTCGATGAAAAGTATCTTCTGGCGGAAGAAAAAATATGCATCATTTCAAAAGATGAGATACCTGTTGATAGCCTTCCAGAATTTCCGATGATTAATCGCAAAGAACCGAATGTCTTGCTAAAATATAGAAATATATCGCAAATTCCCTCTGAAAAAGGTATAGACTATTGGTGGAATGAAAGGTTTACATCACCTCCTTTCATGATGATGCAAGTAGATAGCTATGAGACATGCAGGGAAATGGTAAAAAGAGGGCTTGGGTATTCCATTATTCCCCGTGTGTTTCTACAAAAAAATGATGGCTTGTACTCCCATGATTTGGTTTTAAAAAATGGTGAAGAACTAAAAAGAAGAACTTGGATGCTATACCGACAATCATCCTTACAATTAGCCAGTGTTTCCAAGTTTGTGAGTGAGATCAAAAAGCTATTTTACTAACATATATATACAAAGGAGAACACCTACTTTTGGTTGTTCTCCTTTTTGTGTTTGTGACCAATGAATTTATAAATATTCATGATGATTATTATTTAAACTATAAAAATTTTTTTTAGTTTCATAAAAAAACCTTAATTTTACTTATCAATAAAGTGAACGTAATATTATAAAAAAGAAACACTTAATTTTCTGAATTTTTTGGAGGTTGTATATTTATGTCAATGCATGTAGTGGAAGGAAAGAAATCGATTCAATCCGCGGTTGACGCCCGTGATGCTGAATTACGTGAGCTTGCATTAAAGATTCATGCTCATCCAGAACTTAGTTTCCATGAATACGAGGCAATGAAATGGTTGATGGAGCCATTAGAGACAGCAGGCTTCTCGATTGAAAAAGGTATTGCAAATTTAGAAACTTCATTCAGGGCAACATGGGAGGGGCACCCTGGTGGTCCGACGATTGCCATTTTAGCTGAATATGATGCACTGGCAGGGCTTGGTCATGGATGCGGCCATAATATTATTGGGACATCAGCCATTGGCGCAGCATTGGCACTGAAAGATGCCCACCCTGACCTTCCGGGGAAAATCATCGTATTAGGGACGCCTGCAGAAGAGGAAGGCGGAGGGAAAATTTTAATGGTAGAGGATGGGGTTTTCGATCATGTGGATGTAGCCATGATGTGTCATCCGCAAAAACAGACCATGGTATTACGTGGTGGATTAGCATGTGTGGATGCATCCTTTACGTTTCATGGAAAAGCATCACACGCGTCTTCTGCTCCCGAAAAAGGAATTAGTGCTCTGGATGCAGTCATTAATACTTTTGTTGCCGTCAATTCGTTGCGTCAGTTTTTTAAAGATGATGTAAGAATCCATGGAATCATAACAAAAGGCGGGGATGCAACAAATGTAGTTCCTGCTTATTGCGAGGCTGAGTTTTTACTGAGAGCCAGTACTGTGGAAGAATTAAATGTCGTTCGTGAGAAAGTATATGCTGCAGCTCGTCATGCTACAGAAGCTGTAGGTGCAAGAATCGAGATAACCGAAGGTCTCGTATATGCGGAACGAAATAATAATAAAGCACTAGCCGCCTTATTTAAAGACAATCTAGAGATGTTAGGGGAGGTAGTATGCGACCCGCCTGCAAAAGGAGGAATCGGTTCATCTGATATTGGTAATGTTGGACAAGTAACTGCAACGATTCATCCGTACATCAAAATAACGGATGACGCAATCACCCATACTCCGGAGTTTGTACAAGCAGCAGCTTCAGAGAAGGGGATGATCGGTTTAAATAAAGCAGCAAAGGCTTTAGCAATGACGGCATATGAAGTATGTATGAACCCTCAATACATTCATGAAATTCGAGAAGAGTTCGAAGTCTGGAAAGCTAATAAATCATGTAAATGAAGATAAGGGAAGATTCCGTTTTGCGGGGGATCCAGGTAAAAATAATGTAAAAGGTGGTACAAAAAGTGAGTAAAGCTAGTGCTGAAAAAATAAAGAGTGAACCCCCATTCAAAAAAAGTAAAATGAAAATGCCACACACATTTGTCATTATTATTTGTATGATCCTAGTTGCAGCAGCATTAAGCTATTTAGTGCCCGCAGGTGAGTTTGACAGAGTGGAAGATAAAAAAACAGGGAATACGGTAGTAGTCGAGAATTCGTACCATTCGGTAGAGGACAACCCCATTGGCATATTTGAAATTCCTTTAGCCATTGTACATGGCCTTATTGATGCAAGTGATACTGTATTCTTTATTTTCATTGTCGGCGGAGTATTTCAAATCATTAATTCCACAGGTACGATTGAGGCCGTGGCTGCAAGGGTTGGAAAGACTTTCATGAACCAAGGAATTGTCATTATTCCTATTTTTTTAACTTTATTTTCAATAGGGGGATTCACCATTGGCATGTCGGCTGAAGTCATGGCGTTTGTACCAATTGGCATTGCGATTGCAAGGTCATTAGGCTATGATGCCATGACTGGAACTGCCATGGTGATGCTCGGTGCAGCAGTAGGCTTTACAGCTGGTCTTCTTAATCCTTTCAATGTAGGAATTGCTCAAGCCATTGCTGAAGTTCCGATGTTCTCCGGGATGTGGTTACGTGGGATCATCTTGGTTGTATTATTAATTGTCACGAGCATTTATATCATTAGATATGCAAAAAAAGTGAAGAATAATCCACGTGCCGGTATTGTGTATGACTTAGAAAAAGAAGAAAAGCATGAGAATTTGGATATATCCTCTTTATCTTCCATGAATCCTAGACATTACTTAACGATTATTGTCGTGTTGATAGGATTTAGCTTCTTGATTTGGGGCGTTTCCAAAAAAGGCTGGTGGATGGAAGAATTAGCTGCATTTTTCTTATCTTTAGGTGTTGTTGTTGGGTTTTTATCAAAATATGGTCCGAGCAAAATTGCAAGCGAGTTTGTACAGGGGGCAAGGGATATTACATTCGGAGCCTTTATTGTTGGGCTTGCAAAGGGAGTAGTCGTGGTGCTAGAGCAAGGACATGTCATTGATTCGGTGGTTAACGGACTTGCCGCAACTGTAGGCCATTTGCCTAGTTCGATCCAAGTTCTTGGCATGTATATATTTCAAACCATCATGAATGTGTTCATTACTTCAGGAACGGGTATGGCAGCAACGACCATGCCGATTTTAACACCACTTTCCGATTTGATCGGTGTTACAAGACAAACGACCATCCTCACTTATCAGTTAGGAGATGGTCTATCAAACTGCATTCTCCCTACCTCTGCCATGCTTATGGGAAGTTTAGCAGTCTCTAAAATCAAATATCAAGAATGGGTAAAATTTTTCTGGCCCTTGTTAGCGATATGGATCGTTATAGGTGCGGTATTTATATTAATAGCTGATTTCATTAGGTACTAAAACTTATCATTTATGGAATGATAAGTGGTGAATGGATGTATATCTGGATAAACAGAATTAGAACGATGGGGAGCAGCTCTTTGGCTGCTCTTTTTTTGAATTAATCAGGTGAAGAAGGATAAATGATTGGCTTAGAGAATAGTTATGGAAGGTGTCATCCGTTCGAATCTTGATTGTTCTTCATATCCTCAAGCATGGAGTGTATCTTAGTTGCTAATCTATGCAATCCTAGAAAACAACGGGCATCAAAAATCAGATACATATCAGCGACATTTGGGAGATAATGAAAACTATAACTTGAATTACATCATATCCAAAGGAAATGTCATTCTACAAATTTGATAGAAAATAGGTGAAGCAAGTGGAGTTGGATACATTATATAAGACATATCAACCTTTTCTTTTTTCCATCGCATACCGGATGCTTGGATCTGTTACCGACGCAGAAGATATCGTTCATGATTTATTCCTGCAGCTTAAGCTTGATACAGAACAAATTAAGGACATGAAAGCATATCTTGCGAAAATGACGACAAATCGCTGTCTGAACTTTTTAAGTTCAGCCCGTAAGAGAAGGGAGGTTTACACAGGACCTTGGTTGCCTGAACCTCGGGTAAACGAAACAGAGCAGCCTTTGGATAAGGTTGTAACGGATGAAACGGTTGCTTATGCCTTCCTCGTTTTACTGGAACAACTTTCACCTGTTGAAAGAGCTGTTTTCGTACTTAGAGAAGCATTTGCTTACAACTATGAGGATATTGCCGAGATGCTCGAAAAGAATGAAGTGAACTGCAGAAAGATCTACAGCAGGGCTAAGCGGAAATTACAGAATGATATGCCAGTGCATCCGGAGGATACTAAACAAGTCGATCTTTTGGCAAAAAAATTCATTAAAGCATCTACGACAGGGAACTTTGAGGAGTTTTTGGATATTCTTACGGAAGATGTTGTACTTGTGACTGACGGCGGAGGAAAAGTGATTTCTGCATTAAATCCAATTGTAAATAAACAGCGTGTCTCCTCCTTTCTTAAAGGAATTTCCGCTAAAGGAAGCTTCATAGGAGAATTGCTTCCAGTAATGGTCAATGGTCAGAAAGGGATATTACAAGTAAAAGACGGGCATCCCATCAAAGTCATCTGCTTTGAACTAGATTCAAAACAACAAAATATCCAGAAAATCTTTATTGTTTCAAATCCGGATAAATTAGATCATATTCCCGTTCCCTAATAAGGATAGACTGTGAGCTCAAATGTGGGCTCTCTTTTTTTATGTCACAAATCAATCTTCTATTTTGTCTTATAAGTGGAACCTAAAACGATTTAATGGAGGAGATATACATGGAACAACGCATTAATTACATGAAGACGAATCGGGAAGTAGTCAAATTAATGATTGAATTGGAGGAGTACAAGAAAACGACGGGAATTGATGGTAAATTAATCGAATTGATTAAAATTCGTGCTTCTCAAATCAATGGCTGTGCGTACTGCTTGGATATGCACACAAAGGATGCCCGGGCAATGGGCGAAACTGAACAACGAATTTACTGTTTGAGTGCTTGGCGTGAATCACCATTCTATCTAGAGTCGGAAAGGGCAGCGCTAGAATTGACAGAGGCGGTCACGACCATTTCGGCAAACGGTGTACCAGACGATCTATATGAACGGGTACGCCTTCATTTTGATGAAAAACAATATATCGATCTCGTTACCATAATCATCACGATCAACGGCTGGAACCGATTGGCCATTTCAGCCAAAAGCATACCCGGACACTATAAGCCTGTAACAGTTAAATAATCTTGTGAATCCCTTGTATTCTTAATGGATACAAGGGGTTTTTTTCGTGGATTCTGAACAGTCTACCCTCATTTTTTTATGAACCTCTGTATATACCAGTAGTCTTATTATTTTCGTCCATCCAATGTTCTCTATTTGAATTTGAGCGATAATGATAAGTACTAAACCTAATATAAACAAAGAAATTGAAAGATTTTACATAGCCTGTTGGGAACAGTGCAGCACCAAAGTAATGAGATTATCACTAGTCTCCGGAAGAGACAGTTGAAGATATGCGAAGTGATGAATTTGGGGTTAGTGAATAGTGAACTCCCTGGAGCATTGGATCTGCATCCATTCCTATTCAGAAGCTAAACCTAAAGCAAAATTCGACAATGATTTCTTTGCTGTTGTAAGATGAATGAAAAAGCCAGTAAAGGGGTGAATGATTTGGTTCTATTATTACCGTCGTTGATTGAAAAAGTAGGGATCATCGTGATTGCTGCATTCTTGCTTTCTTATATGAAGCCCTTTCGGCAAATGATCGGTCATGAACAACAAATGTCAAAGAAAATCATACTCATCGCCCTTTTTGGAACTTTCGGCATCATAAGTAACTATACAGGGATCGAAATCGGAAATCATGCCATATCAGAGGGGGATTGGCATACTGAAATAGCACCCGAAAACGCCATTGCGAATACGCGGGTCATGGGCGTGGCAATCGGTGGTTTGCTGGGCGGCCCAATTGTTGGTTTGGGAGTCGGTTTGATTGCAGGGCTTCACCGTTATTCTCTCGGGGGGTTTACAGCAGGGGCTTGTGCCATTGCTGCCATTTTGGCTGGTGTCTTATCGGGTTTTTTGGGGAAAAGGCGTCAAAAGCATGGGACAATCACCCCATGGTTTGCCATCCCCATTTGTATGGCGTTGGAAGCAATCCAAATGGGGATCATACTAGTTACGGCCAAACCATTTGAAAGGGCGTGGGAGCTCGTACAAGTAATCGGACTCCCGATGATTTTCATCAACGGGTTTGGGACTTTACTATTCATGCTCATCATTCAATCGATTACGAGGGACGAAGCGCGGACACGGGCCGTACAGACGAACCTTGCTTTCCTGATTGCGGATCAGACATTGCCTTATTTCCGACAAGGATTGAATCAAACTTCCTGTAAGAAAATAGCTGAAATCATCTTGGAGCTCACTGAAGCCGATGCCGTGGCCATAACCAATGAGCATAGCGTACTTGCTCATGTGGGTGCTGCGTCCGATCACCATGTCCCAAAGGAGGGAATAGCAACCGGCTTAACGAAAAAGGCCCTTGAACAAGGTAAAATCATCGTGGCCAAAACTAGAAAGGATATTTATTGTTTCCATGATTCTTGTCCATTGGAAGCAGCCGTAGTCCTGCCATTGCAAGTCCAACAGAAAACGGTTGGGACTTTGAAAATGTATTTCAAATATCCAGATAAATTAAGCCTAGTGGAACAAGAGTTGGCGGAGGGGTTGGCGAAACTATTCTCCACGCAATTGGAACTTGCCAAAGCGGAAATGCAAACGAAATTATTGAAAGATGCTGAAATCAAGGCTTTGCAGGCACAAGTCCATCCTCATTTTTTGTTCAATGCAATCAATACGATATCCGTTTTATGCCGGACGGATGTGGAGAAAGCAAGAAATTTATTATTGGAGTTGAGTGCCTTCTTTCGCAGCAATTTACAAGGGGCCAGGCAAATACTGGTGCCGCTTGAAAAGGAATTAGAGCATGTGAACGCTTATTTATCACTGGAGCAGGCACGATTTCCAGATAAATATCATATCGTCTATCGCATTGAACCAAGCCTTAAGGAAGTTCTATTACCCCCATTCACGTTACAGCCACTTGTAGAAAATGCGATACACCATGCGTTACCAAATGTGAAAAACAAAGGTGAAATCATCATTCACGCATACTTTAGAAACGATACGATGTGCATTGTTGTAGAAGATAACGGGAAAGGGATTTCAAGCGGAAGATTAGATGAATTGGGCAAGAATGCTGTAAAATCTAATAAAGGTACAGGAACTGCCCTTCATAATATTAGTGAACGGCTGGAAGGCATCTATAATGGACAGGCAAGCCTCACTATAGAAAGTGAAACCGGACACGGAACACAAGTGAAGATATCAATACCACTCAAGGAAAAAGGAGTATATGTCAACGATGATGAAAGCATTTATCGTAGAAGATGAACCACTGGCAAGAGATGAATTGAAATATCTTCTGAAGAGAAGCAGACAAGTTGAAGTGGTGGGAGAGGCTGAAGGGATAGAAGATGCCATGAGCGATATCCCCCGATTGAACCCTGATCTTGTCTTTTTGGATATTGAGCTGGCAGAGGGCAATGGTTTACAATTGGCGAAGCAATTGGCAGAACTTGACCCTGCACCTGCGCTCATTTTTGCGACGGCCTATGACGAGTTTGCCCTGCAGGCTTTCGAATTATATGCATTTGATTATCTATTAAAGCCATTTGATGAGAAAAGGATTCGCCAAACATTGGATAAGCTTGTGAAGCTGCGTAAAATCGGGGAAGACGAATCCAGGACAAAGTCTCCTCTAAGAACCTCGGCAGAACAGACAGGTAAATTGGCTGTACTCATAGATGACCGGATCGTTTTGATCGACCGGGACACCATTTTATTCATAGGACTCATAGAAGGAAAGACGATCATTAAAACCGAAGAAAATGAATATAAAATGGGTGACCCTCTCATTGTGCTAGAAAGGAAGCTCGATAACCGCTCCTTTTTACGGGTGCATCGCGGTTTTATCGTGAATGTTACACATATATCAGAAATACAGCCTTGGTTCAATTCAACCTATAACCTCATTATGAGTGACGGATCTAACATTCCCGTAAGCCGTACGTATGTGAAAGAACTTAAGCAGCTGATTGGTTTTTGAAAAATTTTCATAATTCTGCATTTTAGCTCCTTCATAATGCAGCCCATCCCTCAATATATGCATTATAAATTGAAAACACATTGAATCCGTTTTCATTGTGATATCATCATTTTACGATGTGAGAAATAGAGGGGGTTCAAATATGAATGCGGTTACAATCGTCATAGGCTCCATTTGTATATTAATGATTGCCTACCGTTTATACGGTACATTCATAGCACTTAAAGTATTAAAACTCGATGATTCCAAGCCGACTCCGGCCCATAAATTAGAAGATGGAAAAGATTATGTTCCAACAAATAAATGGGTGGCATTCGGCCACCATTTTGCAGCCATTGCAGCGGCTGGTCCATTGGTGGGTCCGATCCTTGCTGCACAATTCGGCTATTTGCCAAGTTTATTATGGCTTTTAATCGGAGCAGTAATCGGGGGAGCCGTCCATGACGCCGTGGTGCTTTTCGCGTCGATGCGTAAAGACGGTAAATCCCTATCGGAAGTTGCAAAAGAAGAACTTGGACCTGTAGCAGGCTTTTGTACAGGACTCGCGATGCTTTTTATCATTACCATTACGATGGCAGGACTTTCAATGGTCGTTCTGCATGCTTTGGAAAATAATCCATGGGGTACGTTTGCTGTTGGGATCACGATTCCCATCGCCATGGGTGTTGGGCTTTATCATAAAAAAACGGGTAATTTAAAAGGTGCGACCATTGTCGGGTTCGCGCTTATCATGGCCGCGATTTTACTTGGGCCGAACATTCAAGGAACGGCACTTGGTGAAATATTAACACTGGAAGCCAGTACACTTGCGATCATTTTGCCAATTTATGCGTTCTTCGCAGCCGCATTGCCTGTTTGGCTGCTGCTCGCACCACGTGATTACTTAAGTACATTTATGAAAATCGGTGTATTTGCCGCATTGATCATAGGCGTTTTCGTAGTGAATCCAGAGATTCAATTTCCTGCTTTTACAGAATTCATTAATGGCGGAGGTCCGATTGTCGCTGGTCCTGTTTGGCCATTCATTTCCATAACCATTGCCTGTGGGGCGATCTCAGGTTTCCATGCATTTGTTGGGTCCGGAACAACTCCAAAAATGTTAAATCGTTGGAGCGATATCAAATCGGTTGGTTTCGGAGCGATGCTTGTAGAATGTGTAGTTGCCATCATGGCATTGATTGCTGCAGTTTCCCTGCAACCAGGAGATTATTTTGCCATTAACTCCTCACCTGAAGTATTTCAAACATTAGGGATGGAAACCGTACACCTTAAAGAACTAAGTGAAGAAATCGGCATTAATCTTGAAGGTCGGACAGGCGGGGCAGTTACCCTTGCTGTCGGCATGACTTATATTTTTACCGAAATTCCCTTCTTTGACAAATTAGCATCATTTTTCTTCCAATTTGTCATCATGTTCGAGGCGGTTTTCATATTAACTGCCATCGATTCGGGGACTCGTGTTGCACGTTATTTGATCCAGGACTTCTTCGGAGAATTCTATAAACCATTAAAAAGAGTCGACTGGTTACCGGGTAACATCTTCGCCAGTGCATTAGCCTGCTTTATATGGGGCTATCTACTCTACTCTGGTGATATTGGTTCAATCTGGGCACTCTTTGGTGTATCCAACCAGCTTATGGCTTCAATCGGACTCATCATCGGTGCGACCGTCGTCTTGAAAATTGCAGACAAACGTTGGTATGTCTGGACATGCCTCATCCCACTTGCCTACTTATATGTAACCGTTAATGTAGCTGGATACTGGATGGTGAAAAACGTATATTTAAACCCAGATTCAACAGGATTCAGCATCCTGAATGGAATATTATCAATCACCATGTTATGCCTAGGCTTGGTCATACTCATTTCGGCCTTGAAAAAATGGCGCGAGCTTTGGCAAATCCCGCAAGCAGAACTACTGAAAAGATCAGCATGATAACAAAATCCGGGCGGAAGCTGCCCGGTTTTTTTTGCGCCAAGCAATGCGAATGAAATTCTTTCATAAACCATTGAAAAAGCGCTTTACTCGTGAAATTGTGCCCTCCATTATACGAGTTAGGGGGCTAAAAAAATGGATGAACCTAAAAAAGGAAAGTATCAATAACCTCAATTTTGTTAATGATAGCAAATGAGGAGGTGTGATACGATGGCAAAAGATGTTCTATGTGAAGTGAATAATTGTAAATATTGGGATTCTGGAAACAAATGTAGTGCAGATGCTATTTATGTTGTCAGTCATAAAGGGAACCAAGCATCCAATAGCAAAGAAACGGATTGCAAAACATTTGATCCAGAAATTTAAATCAACGGGGGTAACCATCTAACTGGTTACCCTTCTTCCATTTTATTATTGATAATAATAATCATTTTCATTCAAGAATATAGAAATTTTTTTATTTTTCTTCATGACTTCGTGAGTTTGAGCGATAAAATGGAAAGTTTAATCGATATATACGTGAGTTAGGGCAATATACACGTAAATTTAAGTGTTTTACCCATGATTCAATCTTACACGTGCACTACATACCTTCAAACTCCATTTCAATCCTTCATTTCTTTACTTTTGAAATGGTCAGCCCATCCCCGATTGGAATGAGCAGGGATTCTAATTGAGGATGATTGGCCACAGTTTCATTGAATTTTTTCATTAATTCAGTATAATGTTTAGGTTTGGCACTCTGGTCTGCTACACTGCCGCCTGCAAGTACGTTATCAGAAACGATTAAAGCACCTGATTCCGCCAGTTTAATGCAATATTGCAGGTAATTTTCATAGTTGTCCTTGTCAGCATCTATAAAGAAAAAATCAAATCTCTTGTTATCATTTACAAGTTTTTCAAGGCTTTGCAATGCTGCTCCGGTACTATAAGAAACTTGGTCGCCAAAGCCAGCTTTAGATAAATTACTTTGTGCTAACTTTGCGTATTTCTCCTCTAATTCAAGGGAAGTTAATTTTCCTTCTTTACCGAATCCTCTGGCAAGGCAAATTCCGCTATAGCCCCCAAGAGCTCCTATTTCCAGAACATTTTTTGCTCCTGAAATCGATATAAGCATAGTAAGAAGTTTTCCAGAAGAGGGAGATACCGATATGGAGGGCATACCGTTTTCTTTTATGGTTGAAATGACTTCTTCCAAAAGATCATCTTGGTTATTAAACACCGTATCGATATAACTGTTAATTTTTTTCATTGATTTCCATTCCTTTCCCATCATTATTGAAAGGTTCCTCTTCTTCACTTTTCTTATCGGCAGCTTCACTTTCTTGTATTTCAAATAATTGTATGAATTCGTTGATTAACATATCAATGGCTTTTAATTCACCGACTAAGATTTGATTAATGGATTGAAATTCTGGTTTATCTAACTGTTCCTTAATGGTTGAACGTTTAAGATTCATCATTTCTAAAAAAGCAATTGCCCTTCCGCGGCGAAACGTTTTGGGGCCACGATGGTGTGAACCATGGTCTTTTCCTTTGTTATGCCCACCACCGTGATGTCCATCTTTCTTAAAATCGTTGAATTTCTCATTTTTCATGTTAAAACCTCTTTCTGTGTATACGATTGTATACACTATATTTCCTGTGTTAAATGTATACGCATGTATACAAAATGTCAACGTTCATTTTCCTGGATTAGTAAAAAATAGTATGTCTAAATCGTGAGTTATATAAAGAGGCAAAAAAGTACTTACATTCAAAGAACTTTTTTTGTTATAGTAACAAATAGACCGGTTGGTATAATGGGGGTGTGCTACGGAGATGGATACAACATCGTTGATAATCGATCATGCAACGATTCTTTTTCAACAGCTAATCGTCCATAAAGGGAAAGCACGATTACGGGTTACAGCATTTAGCAGCATGGGAAGTGAAATGGCCTCATTAAGTGATCCTGGACGAAGGGCTTGCGTTTATCTCAAAATGAAATTCAAGGGACGGATGGTGGCTTGCTAATTCTATCGAAAGGGCCATGATGCTTTGTTTGGCCTGGACATTGGCTGAGCCTCAAAAAAACAATTTCGCAATTGTTACCAATTATATTGAAGGAGTTTTAACAAGTGAATAAACAAATAAAAACAGGACCCATAATGGCTGCTCTTTTAGTGGCAGGATTTGTTGGGTTATTTAGTGAAACCGCATTAAACATCGCATTAGGTGAATTAAGCCATATTTTTGCCGTGGATGCGACGACCATACAGTGGCTGGCAACAGGCTACTTTTTAACGCTTGGTATTTTGGTCCCGGTAACCGGAATTCTAATGCAAAAGTTTACAACACGCCAAATGTTCATGGCGTCTTTATTTTTTTCCATTATCGGAACGGTCATTGCTGCAGTAGCACCAGTGTTTAGCGTGTTATTAACAGCGCGTGTCATTCAAGCAGCTGGCTTGGCGATTATTTTGCCATTGACACAAAATGTCATTTTCACGATTTTCCCGCCGCATAAACGTGGTGGGGCAATGGGTGTCATGGGCTTAGTCATTCTAGCTGGTCCGGCCTTCGGTCCTACATTGGCCGGGATGATTTTAGATACGATATCGTGGCATTTTATATTCTGGTTTACGATTCCGTTCTTAATATTCTCCCTTATCTTTGGCTTTATCTATATTCCGAATGTCAATGAAACTCGAGATGTATCCATCGATATCCTGTCAGTTGCATTATCGACGATTGGATTTGGAGGGGTTGTATACGGTGTAAGTGCAGGCGGGGATCTAGGCTGGACGAATATGATGGTTATTGGCACAATCATCGTTGGGTTGATCGCCCTCATTTTCTTTGCAATCCGTCAAACGAAGATGGAAAACCCCATGTTGAATTTAAAAGCATTCAAGCACCCTCTATTTGTACTTGGCCTTGTGATGAATATCATTACGTTCTTAAACATGTTATCGATGCTTGTTGTGTTACCGATGTATATGCAAATGGCGTTATTGGTGTCTGCGTTCTCTACTGGGCTGATTATGCTCCCAGGTAGTTTATTAAATTGTGTATTTGCCCCAATAATAGGCCGGCTTTTCGATAAATATGGTCCTCGTGCCATAATCACACCCGGAACGATTTTGGTTGCGATTGGTTATGGGCTATATGCAATGTACGGGACAGAAACATCACTATGGATCATGGTTGTAACGCATATCGTGATGATGCTTGGTATTGGTATGGTACTTGCTTCAGTTCAAACGAATACATTAAATGCATTGCCAAAGCAATTCTATCCAGATGGTATTGCGATTACCCAAACATCTCAACAAGTAGCAGGGGCCATTGGTATTGCGGTCATGGTTTCGCTATTCTCTGCGAAGCAAAATGGCTACTTAACTGATGTGGCCAATGATGTACCGGCAGCTGCTGCCTCAGGTTCCTCACTTGTATTTAAGATTAGCTTAATTTTCGCCATCGTGAATGTGGTGCTTTCATTGTTAATGAAAAAACCGAAATAACACATTTAATGATATCAAATCATAGTAAATTGACTTCAATAAAAGCAGTTAGCATTCTAGCAAACTGCTTTTATTGTTAGATGGTGTCGAACAATTGGGGTGCAGTTCAACATATGTTTTTGGAATGAATTTACTTTTGCGGCCACTTGCTTCTCTTCCTACAAAAGGAAGAGGATTACAGAAAGAAGACTATTAGAGGCAGTCTTTAACGATGCAATTGATTATGCTTCCTTTCATCTAGCTTTACTAAGTCATTACTCTAGTTTACTCATATAGATAATGCAGTAAAAAGGTTATTAATTAATAATGAATGAGAGCTGTTCTTAGACGGCTTTTTTTTGAATTGAAAATGTCCAGATTAGTGAATAGGAGGCATTGACTTAATCAATAGAAAACCAAGCCCTTTAGGGTCAAGTAGTGGCGGTTTGTTAGGTTCATCTATTTTAAAACTATGAAGTAATATTTTTACACCAAATTGTTGTAAGTAGCGGGAAAAAGTATATAAATATATAATTAAAATTATTTTAGTATATTCAATTTTTTAACTATTTTAGAATATTTAGTATCGTTATTTGGAATTAAAGCACTTACATTTCCTATTATCTGTGTACAATTACCTGAAAATATAGAATTATCTTTTAATTAAAGTGATTCAGTGTTATTATTTTATAAGAATATTCAAACTATTAAATTGGAAGGTGAGGACACTCATATGTCACAGATGTTGGCTTTAGTTATTGTTATTTTTATTTTATTTGTAGGAGACATAGTGGCGGTTCGAACAAAAGCCTGGGTACCTTCCGTTTTTATTTCAGCGATCTTATTTCTATGTGGGTATTGGACATTCTTCCCTCACGACATCGTTTCAATAGCTGGTGTTCCACCGGTAGTTGCAACTATGATGATGTACCTATTGATCACAAACATGGGAACATTGCTTTCAATACGAGAATTGGTAAATCAGTGGAAAACGATTGTCATCTCTCTATCTGGTATTCTGGGAATTATAGGTATATTATTTGGGATAGGCACACTTATTTTTGATCTACAAACAGTTCTTGTGGCGATTCCACCTTTAGTGGGCGGAATGGTTTCTTCATTAATTATGTCAGAAGGAGCGGCAGACGCAGGACTTACAAGTTTGTCCGTTTTTGCCATCGTTATTTATGTGATGCAAGGCTTTGCTGGATATCCTTTAACATCAATTGTCTTGAAAAAAGAGGGGAAGAAGCTGCTGGAGCAATATCGCAATGGACAATTAACGGTAAAAAAGGACGATTCAGCATCTGTTAAGGAAGGTATGGCGGAACTTAAACTGTTTAAAAAACTTCCTGAAAAATATAATACGGAATACTTTAAATTTTTCAGGCTTGCGGTCGTTGCTTTTCTCGCCTATCTTGTTTCGACTGCATTAGCACCGATTATATCTATAAATGCATTTGTTCTTTGCTTACTTTTCGGAGTTATCGCGAAAAGTATTGGTTTCTTAGAAAGGCAGACTCTGCAAAAAGCAAATGGATTTGGTTTTGCTATCATGGCCCTTATGCTCTTCGTCTTTGACGGTTTAAAAAGTGCAACACCAAGTATGATGATGGAGATTCTTTACCCACTTGTTGTTTGCATATTCTTAGCTGTGATTGGTATGTATATATTCTCATTCATTGCAGGGAAATTGTTAAAAGTAAGCAAAGGAATGGCGTTTGCAGTATCTTTAACAGCATTATACGGTTTTCCAGCCGATTACATTATTACCAATGAAGTCGTCAATTCATTAACAAAAGATGAGAATGAAAAAGAAGCATTGCTCAGCCATATGCTGCCGCCAATGCTTGTCGGTGGATTTATATCGGTTACCATCGTGTCGGTTATTTTAGCGGGAATTTTCGTGCAATTCTTGTAAAATAGGAGGGGTTCTAAGTGAGTCTTAGCGAACGTATAGAAAAGCAAATAAATGATTTGAGCGAATTTACATCAACACCCGGTAACGGGACTACCCGGCTTACGTATAGCAAGGAAGACTTACTAACACGTAATTATATTAAAAATAAAATGATAGAATACGGTCTAACCGTACATGAAGATGGATTAGGAAATATTTTTGGAAAGCTTGAGGGTACTTTAAAAGATGCGCCAAGCGTTCTGGTCGGTTCACATTTTGATTCCGTACCAAATGGTGGTGCGTATGACGGACCAGCTGGGGTAATTGTCGCTCTTGAAGTGGCTGCCCTTTTTGCCGAGAATCAATTAACACCTAAATATCCATTGGAAATCGTAGCCTTAATTGAAGAAGAGGGCTCACGATTTGGCGGTGGACTAATGGGGTCGAGAGGAATAGTTGGATCACTTAGTGAGGAAAATTTTAAAAATTTAAAGGATAAAGAAGGTATCACAACAGTAGAAGCGATGTCAGAAATTGGACTGGATTCTTCTCTTCCGAAAAGGAGAAATCCCAATAGCATTAAATCATTCCTCGAATTGCATATAGAACAAGGACCGATCCTTGAAGAGAAGAATATCCCCATTGGTGTTGTAGAAGCGATTGTCGGATTAACGCAATTAGAAATAACCATTGAAGGAAAGGCAGGACATGCTGGCACAACCCCGATGGATCGCCGTACGGATGCATTGGTTGCAGCCGCCCAGATTATTTCTCAATTACCGAGCTTTGCAGTGGAGGAAGGAGAAGGAACGGTTATCACGACGGGGCGCCTACATGTTTTACCAAATGGGGCCAACGTCATTCCAAATAAAGTGGTATTTTCGATAGATATTCGATCTAGCAAGGAAGAACATATTAACAATGTCATAAAGCGGATACTAGAATTAATCGAATCCTTTCATGAACAAGGGATCCATACATCTGCTGAACAGCTGTTATATATGCCACCAAAGGTATTGAGCAATGAGATTAAAGCATTATTAAAAGATAAAAGTGCCGATTTAGATATACCATACTGTTCCATTAATAGTGGAGCAGGTCATGATGCGATGGTTTTTTCCGATGTGACAGATGTTGGCATGCTCTTTGTTCCAAGTAAAGCGGGACTAAGTCATTGTCCAGAGGAATGGTCGGATGCACGTCATTTAGCAAATGGAGTGCAAATATTTTACGAAGTGGCAAAATGCTTGACGGAGGTAGAATAAGAATGATTAATCAAACCATAAAAGAAGCGATTCAAAACCATAGTGATGAATTAACAGAAATACGAAGAAAACTTCATAGCGAACCGGAGTTATCATGGGAAGAAGAAAATACAACTGCCTTTGTTTGTGACTACCTTGATAACTTAGGGATTACTTATCGAAAAGCAGAACCAACAGGTGTTATTGCAGAAATTAAAGGCGGTAAGACAGGAAAGACGGTAGCATTAAGAGCAGATATGGACGCCCTTTCTGTAGAAGAATTGAATAAAGACTTGCCGTATGCTTCAAAAGAAGAGGGAAAAATGCATGCATGTGGACATGATGCACACACATCCATGCTATTAATTGCAGCGAAGGCACTCAACGAAATAAAAGAAGAATTACCTGGGAATGTACGATTAATATTTCAACCAGCCGAAGAAGTAGCAACAGGTGCTAGGGAAATGGTTAAACAAGGGGCTGTTGAAGGTGTTGATAATGTTTTTGGCATACATATTTGGTCGCAAATGCCAACAAACAAGGTTGCTTGTACTCAAGGACCTTCATTCGCTTCAGCAGATATCTTTACAGTAACGTTTAAAGGAAGAGGGGGACACGGTGCAATGCCACAGGATTGTATCGACGCAACTATTGTTGCCTCTTCATTCGTCATGAATGTACAGTCTGTCGTATCAAGAACGGTTGACCCACAAAATCCGGCTGTTTTGACAGTTGGAAAAATGGTTGTTGGGACACGATTTAATGTCATTGCAGAAAATGCCGTTATTGAAGGGACTGTCCGTTGTTTTGATCATGAAACACGTGACCATATTGAAAAACAGCTCCAGATTTATGCGGATAATGTTGCCAATATTTACGGTGCGACCGCCAAGGTTGAGTATTACCGTGGAACACAAGCAGTCATTAATGATGAATACAGTGCCAAATTAGTACAAAAAGTGGCTTCAAATGCGTTTGGCGAAGACGCAGTATATAATGAAAAGCCAACAATGGGTGGAGAAGACTTTAGCTTCTATTTAGATGAAGTACCTGGAAGCTTCGCTTTAGTTGGATCTGGGAATTCTGAAAAAGATACGGAATGGGCCCATCATCACGGGAAATTCAACATCGACGAGGATGCGCTTGCTACCGGTGCAGAACTTTATGCTCAATATGCATGGGCATATTTAAACGAATAATGGACTGATAAAAAGAGGGAACCTGGTAATTACTAAAAGGTGCTTTAATGCCAGAAGGCCGCCAATTGGCGGCCTTCTTTCTATTATCATAATCTGTTCAGAAAGGGGTAGACATTTTTGGGTACACCCTGTCAGGGGATGTTGATATGTAGTAAAAACGTATTATTCAATGGAACGTGTTTATGCTTTATATACATTAAGTTGGAGACCATTAAATTTGAAAATCAAGAATTCAATCTAATCAAAAAACATTGGAACTTCCTTTTGTCCCCTCTTATTTTTTATGAACATCTCCATTGTTTTCATCCTCCAGCTTCACCCCGGACCCCTTTTTTACGCTCGGTCTCATGACCTCACTGTGCCTCCCAACTAAAAATTGTTATATACATAGTAGACTATATTTCAACCTGATTATGCATTCCAATATCCTCTTCATAATTAGTCTGTTGAAGTCTGCCTGTTTTTAATTCGGTCATTTTTATTCAATAGTAATCACATGAACGAAAAATGTCTTAAGCAAGGATGCCGTATTGTGCACAAATGTGTGAAGAGTATATTATTGTGCAGTACCTATGACAACATTCGGACTTAGAAATGCTACATTTATAATAAGAAGTGAGATATCGTAGAAGCAGGGAGAGGGATTGAGAATGTTTTTAGATGAAAGAAGCGCCAATTTACTAAAACTATTACAGCATTCGCCCATTTCGAAAATGAAAGAACTTGAAGCCCAAACAGGTCTGACGAGAAGGCAAATACAATATGGTCTGAGCAAAGCGAATGACTGGCTCCAATTTCATGGATATCAACCGATTCAATATAATCGTGAAATGGGCTACTCCTTTTCTGAAACAATCAGGGATGAAGAATTGAATGTAAAACTGACAAAACGCAATTATATATTTTCAGAGACAGATAGGGAAAAAGTTTTTTACCTCATGATCCTGTTAAGCCGAGAAGAATTGTCCGTCTATCATTTCCAAACGATCACCGGGCTTTCACGAAATACCGTGTTGAAGGATTTAAAAAGGCTTAAAGAGAAAAACTGGGACATAGCGCTCAAGATCCAGTATTCCAAACAAGATGGCTATGTGGTAATGGGGGAAAGTCGAGTTAAGAGATATATCATCGAACGTCTCGTACATGATGTACTGAACAGTTCCAATAGTGAATTGATCATGGAGTGCATATGGGGAAATCATGAAAATGAAATCAGCTCGATCCGATTACAGCTTGAAAGGATAGAGCGTAAATTAGGCATCACCTTTACGGATGAACGACTTCATGAACTGAGTTATTTATTTTTAAGTACAGATCGGCTCATAGGAAAAGGTGAAGAGTTACAAGCCGACCAGAGCTGGGCTCCGTTTGTTGCAACGGAAGAATACAAGATGGTTGAGGAAATGACCAAAACGGATGCCTTTCAATCAGTTTGGAGCGAAACGGAAAACTTATACGCAACCTTACATTTACTGAGCATGAATCGAACGAAGGACATTTCCCCTCTTAAGGATGATGAAATGATTCAACATCTTTTGCAGGAAATCGTGGAAGAGTTCGAGAGGCTGGCATTTGTTCACTTGCAGGACAAAGAACAGCTATGCCAACAATTATACGTCCATTTTAAACCGGCATATCATCGCCTGCGGTATGGACTCCCGCAAATGAATCCGATGACGGGACGGGTGCAGAAGGTCTATCCCGAACTGCATCATTTGACTAAAAAATCGCTGTGGGTGTTAGAGAAAGAGATTGGCTGTCCGGTATCGGAAGAGGAAGTGGCCTACTTCACGATCTATTTTGGCGGATGGCTGCGCAGGCAAGGAACCACATTGGATGATAGAAAAAGGGCGATTGTCGTTTGTCCGAATGGGATTGGAATCAGTAATATCCTCATCTATACATTGAGGGAGTTATTTCCGGATATTTTGTTCCTCGATGTCCTGTCCGTTCGAAAATCGGCAGAATACACACTTTCGTACGATCTGGTTTTTTCAACGGTGCATATGAGAACAAATGCGGCTTTATTCGTTGTACCGCCCATTTTGGAAATGCAGGATAAACATACATTGCGTCAGCAAGTCATGCAGGAATTGTATGGATATACGACGGAAAGTGCAGATGTTGCCGCATTAGTGAAAATCATTTCCAAGTATGCAACCATCCATGAACTGGATCAGCTCGAAAAAGCATTGCAGTCGAATATGTATAATCATACGCCAAAAGTAACCCAATTTTCTTTAAAGGAGGCAGAGAAGCCTGTGTTAGAAGAACTGCTCAATATGCAAACGATACAATTACAGCCGCATGTTTCTGATTGGAAAGAAGGCATTCAAGTTGCGGCCAAGCCTCTCGTGGATTTAGGAACGGTCGAAGAACGATATGTGGATGCGATGATCGAGGCCATAGAAACGAATGGTCCATATGTTGTCATCACGCCTGGAGTGGCGATTCCCCATGCTCGTCCGGAGCAGGGGGTCAGGTCTTTATCCATGAGTTTACTGAAGTTGGATGAAGCCGTGGACTTTGCGCCAAATAAACCGGTACGTCTGATCATCATTTTGGCCGCCGTAGATAACGATTCGCATTTGCGGGCATTGATCCAGCTCACGCAATTATTGAATGAACCAGCTAATATCGAAGAAATGTTACGCACGTCGGATAAATCAATCCTTATGGAGTACGTCCATAAATATTCGAAGGAGGAAGCGGAATGAAAATCATGGTAGTATGCGGGAACGGATTGGGCAGCAGTTTCATCATGGAGATGAATGTGAAGAAAGCATTGACGGAAATGGGAAAAACGGCAGAGGTGGATCATACGGATCTTACATCCGCAAAAACGGTTCAGGCGGATATTTTCCTAGGGGCAGCGGATATTGTCGGTCAGCTTGACGATGGAACCAGAACGATCGTAACGCTGGAAAACATGATGAGCATCCCTGAAATCAAATCTAAATTGGAAAAACATGTAGGATAAAAAAAGGAGAGATTGATATGAAGAAAATCATGGTAGTATGCGGGAACGGATTGGGCAGCAGCTTCATCATGGAGATGAATGTGAAGAAAGCATTGACGGAAATGGGGAAAACGGCAGAGGTGGATCATACGGATCTTACATCGGCAAAAACGGTTCAGGCGGATATTTTCCTAGGGGCAGCAGATATTGTCGGACAGCTTGATGATGGAACCAGAACGATCGTAACGCTGGAAAACATGATGAGCATTCCTGAAATCACATCGAAATTAGCATCACATTTATAAAAATAAAAAACATAAAGAAGAGGGGGAGAGGCAATGTTGGAACTTATCATGAATGACATCCTGGGTACACCTTCCATACTAGTAGGGCTGTTTGCTCTCATTGGGTTGCTGTTACAGCGGAAAACAGCAGCCGATGTTGTATCTGGAACGCTAAAAACCGTTATGGGCTTCATTATCATTGGAGCGGGAGCGGCAGTGCTTATTGGCGCCCTTGATATATTCAGTCAAATGTTCGATCATGCATTCAATGTTCAAGGAGTCATTCCGAATAACGAAGCCATTGTCGCGGCTGCACAAAGTGATTTTGGAACTTCGACTGCACTTATTATGGTTTTTGGTATGGTTGTCAATGTTTTACTGGCTCGTTTCACGCCATTTAAATATATATTCCTAACGGGGCACCATACCTTATTCATGGCTTGCCTACTTGCAGTCACCCTATCGGTCGGCGGGCTTAACGGGGCTCCGCTTATCTTGGTCGGTTCCATACTATTGGGGTTATGCATGGTGTTGTTCCCGGCCCTTCTTCAACCATACGTACGGAAGATTACTGGAAGCGATGATTTTGCCATCGGCCACTTCGGTTCGATCGGATATTTTGTTTCCGCGACGGTTGGAAAATGGTTTGGAAATAAGGAAAAGACGACGGAGCAGATCAAAGTTCCTAAATCCTTGGGATTCTTGAGGGACACATCTGTCGCTGTATCGCTTACGATGACGATGTTCTTCGTGATCGTCGCCTTGTTTGCCGGACAGAACTATATTGAAACGGAATTATCCGGCGGCTCGAACTTCATCGTATTTTCTTTCATCCAGGCGATAACATTTGCGGCAGGCGTCTACATCATCCTTGCGGGGGTACGGATGTTAATTGCTGAAATCGTCCCTGCATTCAAAGGGATTGCCGATAAAGTGGCACCGAATACAAAACCTGCATTGGACTGTCCGACAATCTTTCCATTCGCTCCAAACGCCGTGATCATCGGGTTCCTATTCAGTTTCTTGGCTGGACTATTATCCATGTTCCTTCTACCGGCAATTGGATTGAAAGTCATCGTTCCGGGGCTCGTACCGCATTTCTTCACTGGAGCGGCAGCCGGTGTATTTGGAAATGCAACAGGAGGCAGACGCGGAGCGATGCTTGGGTCATTTGCCAATGGGATCATCATTAGTTTCCTTCCTGCGATACTCCTCGTTTTCCTGGGAGATGTAGGATTTGAAGGCACCACGTTTGGTGATTCGGACTTCGGTGTGGTCGGTCTCTTCATTTTAAGCGTCATGAAACTTTTAGGATTATCCTAAACTGTTATACTGATATGAAAGATGAAGAAAAATAAATGAATGAAACCAGCAGCCTAAGATCTTTTTAGATAATGGGCTGTTGGCATTTGCATCATTCGAAACTTTGAGGTGGCTTACATGATTAATAAGGCAATTGTGCTGGATCTGGATGGCACGACATTGAACGAAATGAATACGGTGAATGAGACGCTCGAACAGTACATAGGCGAGCTTAGGGAAAGAGGAAAACTGGTTTTCATTGCAACAGGAAGAACGTTAGAAGAAGTGAGGGACGTTTTGCCGTCTGGCATGGAAGTTGATGGAATGGTGACTGCGAATGGAATGTCTGCATTCATCGGAAAGAAGCAGATTGTCGAACACGCCCTGCCGCCTGAACTTGTGGAACAATTGGTCGCAAAAGCAGGAGCGGAAGAGATGTATTACGAAGTTCATCCGAACGATGGTTTACGGATCGCCTTACTTAAAGATAAAGACTATATGGCTAAACAAGGCATGGTACCCAAGCCCGAGACAGTTGAAGAAAATGAATGGCTATCAAGACAGGATGCCATGGAAGATAAAATAAAATGGGCAGAACAGTTGAATATCAACAGCGTCGCCAAAATCTACTTCTTCAGCAATGAAATGAACACGATAGGGAAATGGAAAGAGGATCTGGAGGAAATCAAGCAGAACATCGCCTTTACTACAGCATCCTCCACCCATCACAATGTGGAAGTCACTGTTGAAGGCGTTTCAAAAGCAACAGGCGTTCAAATATTACTGAAGCATTTCCAGCTGGAACCTGAAAATATTCTAGCTATAGGCGATGGTGAAAATGACCTTCCGCTATTTAAACTAGCTGGGCGCTGCATTGCCATGAAAAACGCCACAGACCTGGTCAAAGAACAAGCCGATGAAGTGACGGAGTATTCCTATAGAGAAGATGGTCTGTATCGTTTTTTGAGGAAAAAGTTTCAATGATCAATAAAAAAATCAGGGAAGAAAACCAAAAACAAAGGTTTGGATAGGTGTCTAATTAATCTAGTCAATCTAATGAAAAAACCACCTAAATAGGTGGTTTTTTTATTGTTTTACATCGCGTATATTGTTTTTGCAATTATAATGTTTTTAAATTATAAATCTGTTCCAATTAAGTATGGAGCTATTTCTTATTATCTGGTTAGTTTATGAGCTTGTATGAAGTTCAAAACACAAAAATAATGGATGATTATCTAAGATGTAAAACAAAGCTGTCATGTAAACCTAAGATGAATAACGTATACAACGTATTTTTCCTTCATGTCACATGATAAAATAAGGTAAACAGAACCCTTTAATATATATTGAACTAAAGACAGCAGAACATTAGAGTTTACGATAACATGACTTACATTAAACCAGGATATTTACTAGAACAATGATTATATTACTGAGGATAAAGGAAGTCGAATACAAGATGTATAAAATCGGACTAGTCGGTCTAAAAACTTCTGTAGAACAGATTTTAAACTTGGCAGAAGAATATAAACATGAATTGGAATTCATCTCTTTGCCCTATGAAAAGATCGAAGAGGTAGAGAATATTGTAAAAGAACATAAACCTTACGTACATGCATGGCTTTTTTCTGGTCCAATTCCCTATGAAATTGCGAAAAAAACACTAGGTACAGATAAAATAATGGTCCATGTTCCTGCTACGGAATCAGGTTTTTATAAATCTTTTTTAGAGATGATCTACGAACAAGGGAAAATTATCGAGCATCTAAGTATTGATACTATGTCCTCAAATAATATTAGTGAAGAAGCTTTGTCACAGTTAAATATAAAAACCCCAAAGGTTTATACGAAAGTGTTTGAGTCAGATGTTGATACGAATGAATTGGTGCATTTTCACTTAAATTTATGGAATAAGGGAAGGACAGAAGGCGCGTTATCTTGTTTTCCGTCTGTGTGTGAAGCTTTAAGGGAATACGGGATTCCATCCTACCGGATGTCAATAAGTAAGATGGAAGTGCGACAAACACTTCGAATTCTTTCTGAAAAAGTAAAGACTTCCTACTTTAAAGACACACAAATCGGAGTAGAAATCATTGAAGTTGAATATTTTAACAAAGTGGCAGAGGAAATGAAAACTCCTTATCATTTACAGTACTTGGAGCTCCGGCTAAAAGAAATGTTAATTCAACTTGGTGAAAAAATAAATGGTTCCTTTTCAGAGAAAGGGAATGGAAGATACATGATTTTTAGTTCTCGCGGCGCAATTGAACGAGAAATCATTACCCTCGAAGATACCATCCAAAAATTGGCGTTTGAAGCAGATACAACCGTTGCCGTTGGAATTGGCTTCGGCGAGACTGCCTATTCGGCGGAAATCAATGCTTTTCGTGCTATTCAACATTCAAAAGAGATGAAGAAGCGAGAAATTGTGATTATTCAAGATGATGGCAAAATTATCGAATCACCAGGCAAAAAGAAAGAACTGCAATATGATACCCGTACCCACAATAAACCCCTTATAGAAAAGTTGAAAAACGGAAATGTCAGTGTTAAAACGTATAAGAAGATATCGGCTCTCGTTCAAAGAATGGGCTGGAGTGATTTTACTACAAAGGACTTAGCGACACATCTTGAGATGACAGAGCGCAATGTGCGGCGTATTGTTGCGGATATGTGCGAAGTTGATTTGGCACAATGCGTTGGTGAAGAGGCTCAAGCCACACGAGGAAGGCCGAGTAAAATTTATCGATTATTATAAGCACCCAAAATTGGGTGCTTTTTTATTTTGCATGTTAAAGCACTAAAAGGAGAACTTCCACCATTAAATCTAGTAATCAGATAAAATAGTTTAGAATTTTCAAAAAACATTGAAATAAAGAACACGGGATATTATACTCTATTTAAGGAATTTATTCCTTAAACTAACCGAAAATAAAAGTTGCCATGTAAATTGAATGAAAAGGGGATGTATTGGGTGTCTCAAACGATAATGATTGATGATTTAATCGAGGCTGTGAAAGATGAAGTGATTGGATGGCGAAGATATTTACATATGTATCCCGAGCTTTCTTTTGAAGAAGTAAAAACAGCACAATTTGTTTATGAAACGCTACAAACTTTCGGTGATTTGGAAATTTCACGTCCGACAAAAACGAGTATTGTAGCTCGTTTGATTGGCCAGCATCCTGGGAAGATTATTGCACTGCGGGCAGATATGGATGCGCTTCCAATTGAAGAAGAGAATGATTATGACTTTGTGTCAAAGAATTCAGGCGTGATGCATGCTTGCGGACATGACGGGCATACGGCGATGCTGCTTGGTGCGGCAAAGATTCTAACACAGTTAAAGGATCATATTAAAGGGGAGGTGCGCTTTGTATTTCAACATGCCGAGGAACTGCCGCCCGGTGGAGCCCAAGAAATGGTGAAAGCCGGTGTGCTTGATGGAGTGGATATGATTATTGGCACGCATCTCTTGTCGACCCTTCCTTTAGGGAAAATTGGTTTGAGTTACGGTCCAACGATGGCTGGAGCTGATACTTTTGCAATTACCGTGGTGGGTAAGGGGGGGCACGCCTCACAGCCTGAACTTACCGTTGATCCCATTGCCATTGGAACTCAGGTTGTATCAAATCTCCAACACATTGTATCGAGGTATCGAGATGCCCAGGAAGCACTTGTGATTTCAGTGACTCAGTTCCATGCGGGAAGTGCGATTAATGTTATTCCAAGTAAGGTAAGCATTGGTGGCTCCGTTCGAAGCTTTAATCAGGAACTGAGGGAAAAAATTCCAACCTTTATCGAACGCATAGTAAAAGGAATTACGGAAGCGCATGGAGCTACTTATGAATTCGATTATCAATTCGGTTATGCTCCGACCATTAATGATGAAGAAGTTACCCGGTTGATGGACGAAACCGTCTGTGAAGTATTTGGTGAAGAGAGTCGAGAGATTTTAAAGCCGATTATGGGAAGTGAAGATTTCTCTGCTTTTCAAAAAGTAGTTCCGGGATCTTACATTGTAATCGGAGCTCGTAATGAAGAAAAAGGGATTATATATCCTCACCATCATCCCAAATTTACTGTTGATGAACAGGCTTTACAATATGGGGTGAAGTTATTTGTTCATGGAACTTTTAAAATGTTAAATCTAACAAACTAGGGGGGGATGAGAATGAAAAAAATTTATTGGCTCGGAATTATCCCTTTTCTTGGTTTTATTGTAGGAGCTTTGTTTACAAATAAAGTGACTCCCTATGTTCTAGGAATGCCATTTTTTCACTTTTGGATTGTACTCTGGTCTGTACTAACAACAGGTATTATGGGGATTATCTATCTATTAGATCCTGCTAATCAGAAGGGAGATCCCAGATGAATATTGCCGTGTTATTCATCCTGTTTTTTTTCATCATTTCTGTTTTGATTGGTATCCAGGCTAAAAAAGGGAAAGAAATGAACTTAGAACAGTGGTCAGTTGGGGGACGCGGAATGGGAGCCCTTTTGATTTTCCTCTTGTCCGCAGGTGAAATGTATACGACCTTTACCTTTTTAGGTGCAAGTGGATCGGCTTATGGGGAAGGAGGTTCAATCTTTAGTATCGTATCATACGGCTGTCTGGCTACAGTCATCTCCTACTGGACATTTCCTGCTATCTGGAGGTATGCCAAGAAACACCAATTAGTTTCCCAATCAGATTTTTTTGTAAAAAAATATCAAAGTCCTTATCTTGGTGTGCTTGTCGCTGTAATAGGTGTCATAGCTTGTACTTGCTACTTAGTCCTGCAATTGAAGGGGTTAGGATATATCGTTTCTGCAACATCCTATGGGGCCATTTCTTCTACAGCTGCCATTTGGGTAGGAGCAATTGGTGTAACCATTTTTGTAATGGTTTCCGGTATCCACGGTTCTGCCAGGACAGCTATTTTGAAGGATATTCTGATTCTTGGCATTGTCGTATTTTTAGGAGTCTATTTCCCTCTTCATTATTATGGCGGTCTTCAGCCTATGTATGAGGCCATTGAAAATGCAAAGCCGAACTATACCATACTTCCGGATCAAGGAATGAGTGCTTCGTGGTATATATCGACCGTTATATTAAGCTCTATTGGATTTTATATGTGGCCGCATGGGTTTTCTCCTATTTATGCTGCTTCTAGCGAAAAAGCCCTACGGAAAAATGCAATCCTAATGCCGATGTACCAATTGATATTGTTGTTTGCCTTTTTTGTCGGATTTGCAGCTATCTTACAGACGCCTGGATTAAAAGGCAGCGAAGCCGATCTTATCTTGCTGCAGCTTTCTAAACAGAATTTTGATCCATGGTTTGTAGGCTTAATTGGTGGAACTGGCGTGTTAGCCGCTCTAGTGCCAAGTTCCATGCTGCTGATGTCCATATCAACATTGCTTGCAAAAAATGTATATAGCGTATTCACTCCATCGGCAACGGAAAATCAAATTGCTAAACTGGTAAAATACTTGGTTCCCCTCATTTCTCTTGTAGGGATTTACTTGACCTTTAAAGGTGGAAACACCCTCTTTAGTCTAGCTTTAATCGCCTATAATTTCATTACACAACTTGCTCCTGCCTTTTTCGCAAGTTTGATGAGAAAGAATTTTGTATCCAAACAAGGAGCATTTGCCGGGATTATAACAGGAGGAGTGCTAGTCTCTATTATGGAACTAGGGAACATCAAAATCAGTCAGCTGTTTCCTTATCTGCCTCAAGCAATTAAAGACTTGAATGTAGGAATTATCGCCCTATTTGTTAATGTCGTAGTTTTAGTGGTTGTCAGTGTGATGACAAAAAACAATACTAATACTCATGAAGATCATGATATTTTGGAGACAACAACAGTGGAGCACAAGGTAGTAATGCAAAAAGAATCAAATAGCTAACACAACATGAATATTAGCTACTCCGAAAGCGAGTGCCTGGAGTGGAGATCTTGTTCAAATTTTAAACATCCAAAAAAATTTTCGAGTAGTCTATAGTCTGGGAGATAGTCATAAATGACTATCTCTTTTTTTTCGATCAGATAGACGTCAAATCGAGAAAGCCGATGATATGACGAAAAATCCAAGTCTACTTCAAGCCATTCTGCTTACTTCACGAATCAGAGGTTGTTGTGAATAATTAAAAATATATAGGATGTCTTAATGGACATAATGATTTTTATTCACAAAATCTTATTAATATTGACGGTATTAATCTATGACTTTATCATAACAGCAGGATAATGATAATCATTTTCAATTATGATCCACTCGTTGAATATGAAATATTACATAGGTAGATGACAGAAAGGGTGCAAAAAATGCGGGAATCTAAAAAAGTAAGAACATTTGGGGGAGGAATATTAATCCTGTTATTCACGATTATGATGGTGTTATCAGGATGTAATACCTCTCAAACTAAAGAAGCGGAGAAGACATCTACTGAAACAAAGAATCAAGAAACAAGAACGATTAAGCATGAAATGGGAGAAACGGAAATTAAAAATACTCCTAAAAAAATAGTTACCCTTGAGTTATCTTTCGTTGATTCTTTAAATGCTCTAGGATTGAAACCTATTGGAATTTCAGATGACAACAAAAAAGATATGATTACAAAACTTGTAGGTCACGAAATAGAGTATACTTCTGTAGGAACGCGTGAACAGCCTAATTTAGAGGTCATCAGTTCTTTACAGCCTGATTTAATCATTGCAGATGCTGAGCGTCATAAAGGTATTTATAAAGATTTACAGCAGATTGCTCCTACCGTTATCTTGAAAAGTCGTGAATCTACCTATCAAGAAAACTTGGATTCTTTTAAAACGATTGCAAAGGCAGTAAATCACGAAGAGGCTGCTGAAAAAAGATTAAGCGAGCATGAAAAAACGATTGAGGAACTTAAAGCAAAACTTAATGTCGATTCAAATATGACGGTTTTACCTGCAGTCGTACGGGATACTTCGTTCCAAGCCCATACTTCTTCTTCATATGATGGAGAATTGCTTGAACGTATGGGATTGAAAAATGCGATTCAGCAGGATCAGCCACATGCTGAAATGAATCTGGAGCAGCTTGTCGAGATTGATCCAGATGTGCTGCTTTTGGCGAACAATGAGGGTAAGTTACTTACTGATGAGTGGAAAGACAATCCTCTTTGGAAAGACCTAAAGGCTGTAAAAAACGGACAAGTTTATAGTGTTGATCGTGATTTATGGACGAGATACCGTGGTGTTGTATCCGCAGAGGCCATTGCTAAAGATACGTTAAAAATGCTTGGTGAAGAATAAAGAAACAAAAGAGAAGTAAGAGATCTAATTCTTACTTCTCTTTCCATTATAAATTTTGTTAGGAAGTGTGTTGTATAGTCAATGGAAAATGTAGTTAGAAGTAAATTGAGAGTGCATAGTACAGCAATAGCTGGTATGGTTTTGTTGATTTTAGGAGTCATAACAAGTATTTCTGTGGGAGCGGCCGATATAGATGTATCAATGGTTATGAAGTCCTTTTTTGAGGTGGACTCGTCCAAAGAACAGACTATTATAAGGACTCTTCGATTACCTAGAGCTTTAGTTGGAGCATTAGTCGGTGCTAATTTAGCAGTGGCAGGCGCTCTCATGCAGGCTATTACCCGGAATTCATTAGCTTCTCCACAAGTATTTGGTGTTAATGCCGGTGCTTCATTTTTTATTGTGTCCGCTTTTGTTTTCTTTCCTAACCTATCTTCCGTCTCTCTTGTTTGCCTTGCATTTGTTGGTGCAGCAGTCGGAGGGATGGCAGTCTATTCTTTTGCTTCGGGAGGAGGAATGACACAAGTAAAGCTGGCATTGGCTGGAATGGCTGTTCACTTTTTTTTATCTTCTTTAACGCAAGGAATGATCATCTTTAATGAACAAGCGAAAGATGTGCTCTATTGGTTAGTTGGGTCTATTAATGGAAAAACCTGGACGCATGTTAACATGATTCTTCCCTGGTCTCTTTCCGGGCTATTTGTTGCTACCTTGTTCTCTCGGTCTGTTTCCATTCTTGTATTAGGAGAAAACATGGCGCAAGGACTTGGGCAACGGGTGTATCGAATCCGTATTTTAGCAGGAATATTGGTGATTATTTTGGCAGGATCTTCGGTTGCCGTCGCTGGCCCAGTGGGTTTTGTTGGATTGATCGTTCCTCATATCGTCCGGAGACTGGTGGGCGGGGATTATCGAAGAATCATCCCTTTTTCTGCATTATTCGGCGCTTTACTCTTAGTTTACGCCGATATTCTTGCCCGGTTTATCGCTTATCCTTTTGAGTCGCCAGTAGGAATCGTAACAGCTATTATCGGTGCGCCATTCTTCCTTTATTTAGCGAAGAGAGGGAGGAATATTAAGCAATGAAACTAAAACGGATATTTGGGTCGAAATCACCTTTACACCCTTATGCAATACTCCTGATGCTGACAATAACTATGCTAATTTTATCAATGGTGAGCCTGGGGTTAGGCGCCATTTATATCTCGCCTTTAGAAATCATCGAAAATTTCCTTGGTAATGGCATACAGGGTCAGACATTTATTCTGCACAACTATCGTATACCACGGATTGTAATTGCTGTGATAGTGGGAGCCGGATTGGCAACGGCTGGAGCTATTTTGCAAGGAGTCCTTCGAAATCCATTGGCTTCTCCCGATGTGATTGGGGTAACAAAGGGGGCGGGATTGGCAGCTGTTATAGTGATAGTTTTGTTTCCACAATCGCCCATTATCATTCTGCCCCTTTCAGCTTTCATCGGAGCAGCGATCATGGCGGCGATTTTGATGATATTCGTTTATAAAAAAGGAGCTCAACCAAATACAATAGCTCTTGTGGGAATTGCTTTAGGGGCAATATGTCAAGCGGGCATAGAGTATTTCATGGTCAAGTTCCCGGATGATGTAAATACGACACTTCTTTGGTTGACAGGCAGTCTATGGGGAAGAGGATGGGACCAAGTATTCTTTTTGCTTCCATGTCTTGTTCTTGTCCCGGTATTAATTGCATTAACGTCTAAAATGGATGTACTGAGTCTTGGAGACGAAATAGCTACAGGTCTCGGTGAAAGATCAAAATTACTGCGTTATATATTGTTAAGTGTTTCTGTCATTTTAATCGGAGTATGTGTAGCTGCAGTTGGTTCCATCGGGTTTATTGGTTTAATCGCCCCCCATATTGCCCGGAGAGTGGTAGGGTCTAAATTTAAGGTTTTACTTCCTGCTTCAGCTCTCTTCGGTTCTATCTTTCTACTCGTTGCCGATAGTCTTGGAAGAGGATTATTCCCTCCAGTAGAAATACCCGCCGGAATTATCACTGCTGTGATTGGAGTACCATATTTTTTATATCTATTACGTCGTGAACGAAAAATAACATAAGGAAGGCTGAATATCATGACAACATTATCAGCAGAGCATCTTTCTCTCTCTTATGGATCAACTCAAATCATTGATAATATCGATTTAGAAATTCCTGAAGGTAAGATCAGTATAATCATTGGTTCCAATGGTTGTGGCAAATCTACCATTCTACGGTCTTTAGCTAGATTATTAATACCTCAAGAAGGCACGATCTATTTAGATGGAAAAGCTATTCATCAGCAATCTTCCAAGGAAGTGGCAAAGAAATTGGCTATCTTACCCCAAGCTCCGGAAGCTCCTGAAGATATAACCGTTAAAGAGCTATGCTATTATGGCAGGCATCCGCACAAAGGCTTATTTTCCAGACAAACCCCAGAAGATCATGCTATTGTCGACCGTGCATTATCAGCAACAAAAATGACGGAATTTGCTGATCGGACATTGGATGCATTATCTGGAGGACAAAGGCAAAGAGCATGGATTTCGATGGCTTTAGTACAAGAAACCGACCTTTTACTATTAGATGAACCGACGACCTATCTGGACTTAGCACACCAAATTGAAATATTGGAGTTACTGCGCGATTTAAATGTAACTTATGGGCGCACGATTGTCATGGTTCTACATGATTTGAATCAAGCGGCACAGTATGCCGATCATCTAATTAGCATCGTTAAGGGAAAAATCTATAAAGAAGGACCGCCTGAAACGGTCTTTACAAAAGATATGATCAAGGACGTCTTCAGACTGGAATGCTGTATTATTGAAAATCCAGTTGATCAAACGCCTCTATGCATTCCAATTGGTTTATCTCAAGATCATTAAAAGTAGTTTTTTCCCAATTAATAGATCAAGACGTTAGCGGTAGATTTTTATATTTATCCAACCAACATTAAAGCGGCATTCCTTCAAAAGGGGATGCCTTTTGTTTTTTCACAATAGGCACAGTTACATACATTCGAAGCCCAAATCATAAGACTACCATAAGGCTTATCCCTTTATAATGCCAAAAAGAGGTGCCTTTTGATGGAAAAACGAACGATTAATCAAATGGACGGGTATGTGCCACAACCTATCCCGATAACGACGAGTGGCAGTATTACCTTACTGGAAAAGGACGCATGACAGTATTTACTGGAAACGGTACAGCTCGTACATTTGATTATAGAGCAGGTGATGTCGGACATGTACCCTTTGATACTGGGCACTATATTCAGAACACCGGTACCGAAACGTTATGGTTTTTAGAAATGTTCAAAAGTAATCGCTTTGTAGACGCATCTCTAAACCAGTGGATGGCACTGACTCCTAAAGAACTAGTTCAAAGCAACTTGAATGTTGGGTCAGAATTACTCAATTCACTACGAAAAGAGAAATGGCCTGTTGTGAAATATCCCGGGTCAAATGCCGAATTAAACTGATAGGGGTTTTATATTAGAAAAGTTATGAATAAATTCTTATTTAACAAAAGAATGTTTACTTCAAAACCTGGGTTGCCGCGGCAACCTTTTTTTATTAACTCGTGGAAAACCACAATACATTCATTCCAGAGTTAACAGCTCTTTATGTTTTTTAGAATACTGGCCAGGTTCAGTTAAATGATAAAATAGATAGACTTATATATTAAAGGAGACTTATTATTTTGGAAGCCAAATGTGTTAAATTCTATGAGTTTGGGAATCCGCAAAAGGTTTTAAAAGTTGAAAATAAATTTATTCAAAAACCATTCGAGGGGGAAGTCCTCGTTCGGATGACCACACGTCCCATTAACCCTTCTGACTTGCTGCCCATTCGTGGTGCATATTCCCACCGAATTCCCTTGCCTTCCATACCTGGTTATGAAGGGGTCGGCATTGTAGAAGATGTGGGTCCATCGGTTTCGAAAGAGCTGATAGGCAAGCGTGTTCTGCCTTTGCGAGGTGAAGGGACCTGGCAGGAGTATGTTAAAACATCTGCGGAGTTGGCCATCGTCATTCCGGATTCGATCGAGGATAATATAGCAGCGCAATTATATATAAATCCGATTACCGCATGGTTAATTTGTACAGAAGTATTAGCATTGAAACCGGATGATGTATTACTCGTAAATGCTTGCGGATCTTCCATTGGCCGTATCTTTACCCAGTTTTCCAAGATTCTTGGATTTAAGCTGATTGCTGTAACGAGAAACAATAAGTATACGGAAGAACTGTTTAAACTTGGTGCGTCATATGTGATCGATACGTCCCAATCATCATTGCATGATACAGTGATGGAATGGACGAATGGGCGCGGAGCGAAAGCGGCCATTGACTCAGTGGGCGGCATCGATGGTTCAGAGCTAGCCTTTTGCGTTCGGCCTAATGGCATCTTATTAACGATTGGCCTTTTATCAGGACAGTCTGTAAATTGGGCGGGAATTTCCCAAAGTACAAAAGTGAATGTTGAAATGTTTCATCTTCGGCATTGGAATCAGAAGGCTTCCGTTCAAACTTGGCATGAAACGTTTAACCTTTTGATGGGGTTCATTAATGATAAAAGGTTGAAGTTCATGATGCCGGATTCCTTCTACAGCCTTGAAGATGTGCAAGATGCCATTATTGTCACCGATACCCCTGAGAGCAATAGAGGGAAGCTTTTTTTAAACAATTGATTTTGCCTCCTGAATGGCAATGGTGGTTTGCTGATTGAACGGAGATTAAAGATAGCAATCATCTTGGAGCTCTTCCAATAGGTTCCTAAGGTAAATGGAAATGGCCCCTGATAATATGGAATTACTTGATTACCTATATGGTGCTAGTTTAGAATGCGGAATAGAACATGTTGATCAATGAGACGACTTTGGAGGAAATATTAATGAAAACAATATATGTGAATGCTACCTTTTTTACGATGGACAAGGAAAATCAAATCTTTGAAAACGGCATGATGATTGTAAAAGACCAAACCATATCCTACATGGGCCAGCATGATGAACAACAATTGGCAGATGCAGATCAAGTGGTTAACCTTGGCGGAAAATGGATCATGCCAGGCCTTGTGAATGCCCATTCGCATATTGTAATGACCCTTTTACGCGGTATCGGGGACGATATGCTGCTGAAGCCATGGCTTGAAACGAAAATATGGCCGATTGAAAGCCAGTTTACAACGGAAATCGCCTCTGTAAGCTCTCAGCTTGGCATTATGGAAATGATGAAATCAGGAACCACGACATTTTCGGATATGTTTAACCCTAATGGAATAGACGCAGGTGCTGTCATGGAAACGATAGGCGAAACAGGAATGCGCGGAGCCTTTTCCTATACGATCTTCAGCTTAGGTACGGAAAAAGATCAAAAAGCGAACCTCATGGGGGCTGAGCAGTTTTCAAAAAACTATAAAACGTTTGCCGATGGCCGCCTCACTACCATGGTCGCACCACACAGCCCATATGCCTGCACACCTGAAGCGATTCTGGAAAGTGCACGGATTGCAAAAGAGAATGATTTGATGGTACACATTCACGTATCGGAAACGGACTTTGAAATCCTCGACATCGAAAAACGTTACGGATCCCGTCCTGTCGAGCACCTTCGCCGTCTAGGGCTGTTCGATCAGCCAACCGTAATGGCACATGGAGTGGTTCTCAATGATGAAGAGCGGGCGATACTAAAACAACACGATGTACGCGTTGCCCATAATCCTATCAGTAACCTGAAGCTCGGATCTGGAATAGCAGACGTCGTCAGCCTACTTGATGCAGGCATTAAAGTGGGAGTTGCAACGGATGGCGTCGCCTCCAATAACAACTTCGATATGTTCGAAGAAATGAGGACAGCTGCATTACTGCAAAAAGGAATCTATAAGGATGCCACTAAATTCCCGGCACAAACGGCACTCGCCATGGCCACGAGAATGGGCGCCGAAGCGATAGGCATGGGTCATACAGGATCACTGGAAGCTGGTAAAAAAGCAGATTTCATCACCATTTACCCATATAACAAAGAACACCTGCAGCCATTGAGTGAAGCCTATTCGCACCTGCTTTATGCAGCACGCGGAAATGATGTATGCGATGTATACATTGATGGCAAAATGGTCGTAAAAGATGGCGGCTGCTTAACGATCGATGAAGAAAAAGTAATTGCCGAAACGAATCGTCTGCAAGGTACCCTATCACGATAGGAAAACAAACGGATGCACAGAAGAAGGAGCTGCAAATGGCAGCTCTTTTTTTATGGTTTCCATGATGAAGGGCCTAGAATAGGGTGTAGGACGAATTATTTTGACTTAGGATGGAATAATCGGTTGTAGGGCGAATTAATTCGATTTAGGTCGGAATAATCTGATTTAGGTCGAATTATTCCGAAGTAGGACGAATTATATGGGTTTGGGACTAAATATTCCACATTACTGCCAGTCAAAAAGGAATTACCGCCAGTAATGTGGAATAATCGTAAGAAACTCTAAGCCTTTGCCTTCGTGAGTCCAGTTTCTTAGAAATATGGAAACAAAGTAAGCCGGTTGAAAATATTAATAAGAAAATAGGTATGGCAAAAAAGGTTAAAAACGAAAAGATGAAAAAAATGATGCTGAACGCAAATATTAACCAACTAATAATCAGCAAAGAGCTGGATAAAAAATCTTTGACAGCATGAACCTCCGTATGAAAGTCTATGTATAAATTATACACCATTTTCCAATTAGGTTGAAAAGCAGTCGAATTTCAAGGGAGAAGGAGGTCAAGATGAATGGAAAATGAAGCCTCGGTGTTAAAAGCGCATTTGTACCAGCTGGAGGAGAAATTATTAAAATCTGAAATCCGTACATCTTCAGAAGAGCTTCAATCATTATTGAAAGATGATTTCTTTGAGTTCGGCAGTTCGGGTAACATATGGTCCAAAAGCGATTTTATGGGGCAAGAGGGAGCAGGAGCGGTGAAAATGAAACTCAGTCATTTTGATATGCATCAATTGTCTGATGATACCGTGTTGACCACGTACCGGATTTTTGATGAAGATAAAGTGGAACATACCTTAAGAAGTTCAATCTGGAAATGTACGAATGGCAGATGGCAAATGTTTTTTCATCAAGGCACAAGAACGAAAGGCGATTGAATCGCCTTATCAAGAGGGGCCCCAATATAGTGTTTCATCAAAAAAAGTGTGAGTTGCCTATTGAATTACTATTTCACTAAAATGATAGAGGTGAATGAAGTTGATCTTTCGTCCCATTGATATTGACAAAGATAAAGATATCATCGTTACATTCAGGAAGGATTCCTTTGTTGTAAGTTTTGGATCGGAAGAAGGCTTTGGGGATGAACATACTTATCTAATTCGAATGAAAGAAAGGGTCCGCAAATTTCCGGATGGACAAGTGATCATTGAAAAGGACCTAAAACCAATTGGGCAAATGGAACTTCAAATTCGGGAGTACGAAGGGAATGAGATTGGCTATGTGAATCTATATTATCTTGTTCCCGAATACCGCAATAAAGGCCTTGGCAAGGAATTGGTTCGCTATGCAGAAAACTTTTTCAGGCAATTTACTGTATCCGAATATCATTTAAGAGTTTCTCCAGATAATCAGAGGGCGATTCAATTATATACAAAATCTGGAATGGTAAAGATAAGGGAAGAAAATGAAAAGTATCCTGTATGGAGAATGAGCAAATTATTATAAAAAATACGGAGCTAGCAGTGAAATAATTTAGATAAACTATATTAATATAATAATTTAATGTTTAAATAACTATACTATGAAAATATTTAGAACGATAAAAATTATGTTGACTTTAGTGAAAATTGAATATATAGTGAAGAACATAATTAAATATAACGTTAATTCTTATCAAGAGATGTGGAGGGACTTGGCCCTATGATACCTCGGCAGCGGGTTTTTACTTTTGTAAAAATACTGTGCTAATTCCAGCGGACGAAAGTTTGAAAGATAAGAAGGAGCTTTTCTTAGATAATTAAATTAAGAGTTTACTCTTTTTTATTTCTAAAGGAGGCCTCTTCTGTCTGATGACGGAAGAGGCCTCTTTTGTTTATTCACAATGAATATGGTTGTCATTTGGGAAAATGGTGCATTAACTCGTGAGTTTGGCTTTCAAAGCACGGGATCATCAAACGAATGTAACCCTATCATTTTGAAACTTTGCAAAGCTCTTCTCTGATAATGAATTTGTAGAAATTAACAACATGGGGGGAGATAGGATGATTGAGTTTCAAAATGTTAAAAAGGTTTATCAAACAAAGAAACAGACTGTTGAAGCTTTGAAAGGAATCAATTTGACAGTAGAAAAGGGAGATATATTCGGTGTAGTCGGTTATAGCGGAGCAGGAAAAAGTACGTTGATTCGGTTAGTCAATCTGCTTGAACATCCTTCAGATGGCCGAGTGATCGTTGGGGGGAAGGAATTAACTTCATTGAACCCGAAGGAATTACGGGCAGAAAAGAAAAAAATCGGGATGATCTTTCAGCATTTCAACTTGCTAAATTCAAAGACCGTTTTTGATAATATCGCCATGCCGCTGGTTTTGTCGGGGACGCCCAGTAAAGAAATCAAAGAGCGGGTAGGCGAGTTGCTGGAGTTCGTTGGCTTATCAAGCAAAGCAAAGAGTTATCCGGAACAATTATCCGGCGGTCAAAAGCAACGGATCGGGATTGCGAGAGCATTGGCTACAAACCCATCGATCCTATTATGTGATGAAGCTACATCGGCATTGGATCCACAAACAACGAGTGCTGTTCTGCAGCTCTTAAAGAAAATTAATAAAGAATACAATATTACCATTCTATTAATCACTCATGAAATGTCTGTAATCAGGGAAATTTGCAATAAGGTTGCGGTCATGGAAGGCGGATGCGTGGTTGAACAAGGTTCGGTTTTCGAAGTTTTTGCGAAGCCGCAAACGGATATAGCAAAAAACTTCGTGAGAACGGTCATACATGACGAGATTCCACAAAGTTTCCTGAAAAGCATAGGGTCCCATATCCCGATTATTTGGAAAATTAACTTTATTGGGACTACTTCAGGCACTCCTTTACTTTCAACCATCTCGAAGAAATATGATGTGCATTTAAGTGTATTATCAGCCAATATTTCTGAAATTCAGGAAACGCCCTTTGGGAATTTGATCATCGAAGTGACAGGGAACAAAAATGAGGTGGACAAGGCTTATCAATATATTAAAGATGAGGGGATTCTCGTCCAGGAGGTGCAGATAAATGGGTAATACGCTTTGGGGAATGGAAATAACGGCCGAGCAGCTGTCGACAGCTTTCGGTGACACACTTTATATGGTAGCCATCTCATTGGTATTTTCCGGATTGATCGGGCTTCCGCTCGGTATCCTGCTTGTCATTACAAGGAACGGTCACATCCTGGAGAATAAATGGATCTTTAATGTATTGAACCCGATCATCAATATATTGCGGTCGGTTCCTTTCATCATCTTGCTTGTCGCACTGATTCCTTTTACTAGAATGATTGTGGGCAGTGCAATAGGAACGAATGCAGCAATTGTTCCACTGATCTTTTATGCAGCTCCTTATATTGCCCGTCTTGTGGAAAACTCCCTTTTGGAAGTGGACAAAGGGATCATCGAGGCAGCTCAGGCAATGGGGGCAACGACATGGCAAATCATATATTGCTTTTTGATACCTGAGGGACTTAGTTCATTGATCCTTACATTTACAACCGCCACGATTGGCCTTGTTGGATCTACAGCCATGGCAGGTGCCGTCGGTGCAGGCGGGGTGGGAGATTTGGCCTTGGCTTACGGTTATCAAAGGTTCGATACGATGACGATGGTCGTCACCGTAGCGGCGCTCGTGATCATCGTTCAATTACTGCAATCCACCGGGAATTTCGTTTCAAAAAAAATCAGAAGAAGATAAAAATTTGAGGAGGCAGGAAAAATGAAGAAAATCTTATTAACAATCATCGTATTGGCATTGGCCGTCGTGGCTGCAGCATGTGGGAGCAAAGAAGGTGCAGCAGGAGGCTCAGATGATGTAAAAACAGTAAAAGTGGGTGTCAGCAGCGGGGATACGAGAACGTGGGAATACATTGTCGACTTAGCGAAAAAGAAAGGCCTGAATATCGAACTGGTCACTTTTAACGATTATATCCAACCGAATCTTGCGTTAAGTGAAGGAGAAATTGATGCGAATTCATTCCAAACGGTTGCCTACTTCGATGAATTCGTTCAAGATCAAAATTTGAAATTAGAAGCCATCGGGTCGACTGTCATTGCGCCAATGGGTCTTTTTTCGAAAAAGCATAAAAGCCTTAAAAGTCTACCGGATGGAGCTACCATTGCCGTTCCGAATGAAGCTACAAACTTTGGCCGTGCATTACTCCTTCTTCAAGACGCTGGCTTGATTACATTGAAAGAGGAATTCAATGGGTCTGGATCATTGGAAATCATTAAAGATAATCCGAAAAAATTGAAAATCAAACCTGTTGCTGCCGGCAATACGCCGCGTCTATTGGATGATGCCGATGCCTCTGCGATTAATAACAACTTTGCCGTTGAAGCAGGCCTTACTTTAAAAGATGCATTATTCCATGAAAGTAAAACGGCAAAACCATATATTAATATCATTGCGGTGAAAAAGGGAGATGCCGATCGTCCTGAGCTGCAAAAATTAGTAGAACTTTACCAATCGAAAGAAGTGGAAGCGTTCATTGAAAAAACGTTTGACGGAAACACGATTCCTGCATATGTATCTGTAGATGAATTAGTGAATTACCAAGATGCCTGGACAAAACCGGCTAATGAAAAATGATGATTGAAACAAAGTGAAAAATTGCCGGATAGATTCAAGATACCTATCCGGCTTTTTATACCCAATAAATAAAAGGGGAGATAAGAATATGGGAATTGAACTAGTGAAGTCGCATCAGCAAATCATTGCAGATCACATCGATCAGCATTCCAAATTATATGTCGAAACGAGTCAAGCCATCCATGCCAAACCCGAAATTGGCAATCAAGAGTTCTTCGCTTCGGATACGTTAACCAAATTACTTCAAGATGCAGGATTTGAAGTGAGCCGCAATATAGCTGGGCATGAAACAGGATTCATCGCCAAAAAAACCTCTTTAAAGAATGGCCCCACAATTGCCTTTTTAGCCGAGTATGATGCATTGCCTGGTTTAGGTCATGCTTGCGGCCATAATATCATTGGCACAACGAGTGTAGCAGCAGGAATTTCCTTGGCTCAAGTGCTGGAGGAGACAGGGGGAGAAGTGATTGTTTTCGGAACGCCTGCTGAAGAGGGCGGGCCGAATGGTAGTGCAAAAGGCAGCTTTGTGAAGCATGGTCTATTTGATGAGGTGGATGCAGCCATCATTATCCATCCTGCTGGAAAAACGGGTGTAACAAGTCCGTTTTTGGCTGTCGACCCACTTGATTTTCATTTTTATGGAAAATCAGCACATGCAGCTGCAGCTCCTGAACAAGGCGTGAATGCTCTTGACGGGGTGATTCAGCTGTTCAATGGCATTAATGCTTTACGACAGCAGCTCCCATCCGAGGTCAAAATCCATGGAATAATCACCAATGGCGGGGAAGCGCCTAACATCATTCCTGAATATGCTTCCGCCAGGTTCTACATCAGGGCAACAACATGGGAACTATGCGAAGAAGTATCTCGGAAAATACGTGATGTGGCAAAAGGGGCGGCACTTGCCACAGGAAGTACGGTTGAAGTCGAACGTTTCCAAAATGAAGTACTCGATTTTGTGATCAATCCAGTCCTGGACGACCTGTTAAAAGAAGAACTGACGCAATTAGGGGAAGAAGTGGCTCCTAGAAAAGAGGATGGTTTTGGTTCGACAGATGCAGGAAATGTAAGCCATGTGGTACCGACAGCCCATCCATATATAAAAATTGGACCAGACGAGTTGATTGCCCATACGAATGAATTCCGTGATTGCGCGAAATCCCCAAGAGGAGACAAAGCCATCCTCACTGGAGCAAAAGCTCTTGCACTAACAGGTTATCGCTTGATTTCAGATAAAGACCTTTTGGATAAAGTTAAAACCGCATTTCATGAAGCGAAGCCAAGCCAAAGTAATGATAAAAAAAGTTACTCTAGAAAGAATCAAGCCCAATAAATTTAGAAAAATAAAAATTTATTGTTGACTGCGGATCACAGAGTTAGTATTATAAAAAATAACAATACCTAGTAATTGAATAGGGATTATAGGTTAATTGACCGGATAACCGGAGACTTTTCTTTCATGTAAAGAGATGTCTCCGGTTTTTTTGGTGAAAGGGCAAGCAGGCAGATCCCGACCGAATGATTCCACCGTAGTTGTTCAGATAATAAAGGGGGTTTTTATTATGGGGATATTATTACGTAAAGCTATTGAGAATAAAAGAAACTTTCTTATTAACAAATTGATTAACGAGGGAATTTATAAAAAGAATGACACCCATTTATTTGAATTAACCTTAACCGACTTAGAGGAAGAATATATGAAAATAAAAAAGAATGAATCCTTGCCTTCTGACGAGCCCTGTTTGAATATCCATTAATTCAATATTTCGGGCAGGGAGTGGTACGTTGAACTGTTGGAACAGGTATTCCTCATCGCTTCTTGCTTCAACCCGATTTATTTATGCTTCTAACACCATCAAATAACAAAAAAGGAGATGGCGACATGAGAAAGGGTGTGGAAGAAAAACGGAAGGAATTAATCTATAAACTCATGATCTATCATGTAAATAAGAGTGAGGAACAGCTTTCGAAGCTTTCTCTAACAGAATTGGCAATAGAGTACAAAAAGATTCAAACAGACTGTCATCCCCATAGTGATGCGGGTTCAATACATTGGATCAATACAAAATGTAAAGTTGAATGAAAGACCAGGTGGCTTAGTGTTACTTAGGTTCTAATGCTTCGTAAAAAAATTCATCATGGTGCTAAATGCCCTTTGAGCGGATTCAACATTATATTTTAAAGTGTAAGGGTCACTGAATCCGTGTTTTCCATTGAATTTATGTATGTCTATATGCTTTATTTTTAACGTTGAAATCAATTCATCCACATTAAAGGATTGTTCTTCTTCCGGAAAGAATAGCAGTGTAGGGCATTGAGGCTCCAATTCCACATAATTCCTAATGCGAGAACCGTAGTATCCAACTATTCCATTGACACTTCCTTCCTCACTGCACAGCCAAGCTACAGTTGCTCCTACGCTGAATCCAATGATAAATATTTTTTGATATTCATCTTTAACATCCGATATAATATCTTTTATTTTTTGTAAAGCGCCTGAGAAACCTATGTTCTTCATGAAATAATGATAAGCCGCTTCCTCTTGGGAATAATCAAAAGGTGTCTCCTGTGCTAATAAATTTGGACAAATGACATCGAAATTCTGCTTTGATAATAATTCACAAAACCCTTGTATATGTTGGTTAATTCCATAAATTTCGTGAATGACAATGATTACAGTATGAGACCTTTTCTGTCTTTGCGGCATGTTGTACCCCCTTGTACTGATACTTCCATTATACTAAATTTTATGAACGGTCGAGCTTTATTAAAATTCGTAGGAAAGCAGGTTGTTGGAGAATTGCCCGAAGTTGGGTAAGTTGAACGGCTTTTATTTTTATGATAAAGGTGGAAGAATATGTGCCCAAATTAAGCTTTTTATCTTGGAGATGGGAATCAAAATAAAAGAACCGACCATTTAAGGTCGGTTTTTTTCATTCTATATTAGCAGTATCCGCCATATCCTTGACCGCCGCCGTAACCGCCGCCGGCACAACTACAGCCGACAATGATTAAGAGTATAAACAATACGACTATAAAGGCGAAACCTCCGCCGAATCCAAAACCACTTTCACAACCTGACATATCGAAACATCTCCTTATTAGTTTTTAAAAAGGAATTAAATGGGTTATATAATCTTATGCTCTAATCATGATAATGACACAAATAGTCTCCAGGTTTGTTCATAAGATGAAATTTTGGAGGTGCACTTTTTAGAAACCACTTCCCCTGTTTTGCACAAATAAAAAAGCTGTCTTTAAGACAGCTCCGATAGTTTAACACAGTACTTCAACGCTAAATCCTCCAGGCGCCTCTACGTAGAAAGTATATCTGTGTAGGTGTTGTGGAGGTTTAACCATGAATCCATCAACTTTCAATCGTTGATTGATTCTGTTAACTTGTTCTTCATTTTCTTGAATGAATCCAACATGAAAAGTCTTGGGGTATTGTACATTTCGTCCTTTCATTAGTGTCAAAACGGAACCATCGTCATCTAACATTGCGGCGAACCCGTCCCCGCGACTTCCTGTACAGGTCAGTCCAAAATATGTTTCTAAAAACTCACGTGTTGCTGTAACGTCATTAACAGTTAAATTTAAATGATTGATTTTCATTCTTTCACCCCTTCTCTTTTATCATACAATTTCTCAATAACCAGGTGACAATATTGTAAGATGGCAGCTTAAACTGTTAGGAAGAACGATGGCGATTTACTCCCTTTCTCTTTAATATATAAGAAAAAGCGGAAAGTTGGGTAGATAATGGATTTTTTTGAACTGAACATTACTGGATTTAGAATGATAAATGACTTAGGGAAACAATACACTTATTTAAACTCTTCTGCCATTTTCATTGCCGAGTACATGGTATTTTTCTTCGCTTTAGCTGTCATCGTAATATGGTTAACTCGAAATGAACAGAGTAGAATGATGGTTGTTTGTGGGATGATTACGTTTGTAATAGCTGAAATGATGGGGAAAATGGCAGGGAGATTGCATTCGAACAATCAGCCATTTGCTGAATTGACCAATGTTAATAAGTTAATCGAAAAAGCAGTGGATAATTCATTTCCAAGCGACCATACCATTTTGTTTTTCTCGTTTTGTGTATCCTTTTGGCTTTTCAAAAGAGGATGGTGGTTGTTATGGATCATGCTGGCTTTACTTGTTGGTATTTCCCGTATTTGGGTAGGTGTCCACTTTCCTGCGGATGTACTGGCAGGAGCTATACTGAGCACCATTTCAGGCTTGGTGGTTTACCTTGTCGTTCCTAAAATAAGCTTGATTCATAAATTATTAGGGGGTTACGCGAGGTATGAACAAATGGTTCTATCCCCGTTAACTAAATTGAAGGAAAAAAAATCAAAGGATTTTTAAACGAGATCAAAGGTTGCTCAGGCAGCCTTTTTTTGTTAAATGGTAAATACAAAAATATCCATATGATGATACTGATGGTAAAATAAAGTGAAAGCAATCCATCGAAAAGGGGGACTTACCATTGATTGATATCCAGGAAATCAAAGACATTATCAGGCATCGCTACCCATTTCTTTTAGTTGATAGAGTTTTGGAATTGGAAGAAGGAAAGAGGGCGGTGGCCCTTAAAAATGTAACAGCAAATGAAGCGTTTTTTAATGGGCATTTTCTAAATTACCCAGTGATGCCAGGTGTATTGATCGTGGAGGCTTTAGCACAGGTAAGTGCTGTTGTTATGCTTACAAAAGACGAAAATCAAGGTCGTATTGGGCTATTGGCTGGGATTGATGGATGTCGTTTTAAAAAGCAAGTAAGTCCAGGGGACCAATTACGTTTAGAAGTGGAGATTACTCGCTTGAAAGGCCCTATCGGTAAAGGAAAAGGAAGGGCTACTGTCGATGGAGAAACTGTATGCGAGACAGAGCTCATATTTGCTTTTGGTGATTGATCTATCATTTGCAATAACGGGGGAATGATGGTGATACCGATAAAAAAAGCTTACGGGTATGTGACAAGAATCAATAAGGGAGAAACACAGGTATTGGTTTTTCAACATCCCATTAGGGAAGCGGGGATACAGATACCCAAGGGAACAGTGATGCCTCAGGAAGATCCTTACCAAGCGGTGATTAGGGAAATGAAAGAAGAAACAGGTCTGGAAAATTTTCATGTGGAGAAATTGATTGCGGAAGATTTTTGGGAGAAGGTTGATGGTGCCATACATAATAGATATTTTTATCAAATACGTGTATACAATGTTCCTGATGAATGGGATCATCGGCCAACAGGTGGAGGAGATGAAGAGGGGCTGACATTTCATTTCTTCTGGATCTCATCCGAACATGAAGTGCAACTTATTAAAGGGCATGGAGATTATTTAAACCAGATATTCAATTAACCCTTCAGTCCGCAGCAGTTATCACAACCGGCCAAGGTCATTATTGATCTTGGCCGGTTGTTTTTTTTATTATCAGGTTTGGTTTTCGGTAATGAAAGTTTTTACGGTTGGCGGTTCATATGTATTGAATTGATCAAGAAGTCCACTTGGTTCAACATCTACCATCGCCATGGAACGGAATTTTTCATGCAGGAACTGTTCATCGGACATATGATGGAATAAAGCGATCAAAGGATCATAATAATGATTGATATTTAAGAGTCCGCAAGGTTTTTGATGAAGACCAAGCTGTGCCCAAGTGAAAATTTCAAAGAATTCTTCTAATGTTCCTGGTCCACCTGGCAACACCATAAACCCATCTGCAAGCTCTGCCATTTTTGCTTTTCTTTCATGCATGGATTCAACGACAATCAGTTCAGTCAGGCTCTTATGTGCAATTTCTTTTTTTTCTAGAAACTCTGGCATGACTCCAATTACTTTTCCGCCCGCTTCTAAAACGGAATCTGCAACCGCACCCATGATTCCTACGCTTGAGCCCCCATAAACTAGGGTAATATTACGTTTTGCCAGTTCCACACCCAGTTTTTTAGCCTTTTCTAAATAGATAGTAGATGCTCCGTTGCTTGATCCACAAAATACAGCTAGACTTTTCAAAATATCACATCTCCCATTTCGTAATCTTCCTTTCATATCATACAAAATTCAAGGAGATTTGTTAAACTTGAATTATCTAAATGAAAGGTGGATGAATATGAACATCACTGAATTTCAACAATGGGTAAAAGATTATTATGAAGCACGAGGATGGTCAGAATTGGACATTTTCATTCGCATCGGCTTTTTGGCAGAAGAAACTGGCGAGGTGGCACGAGCCATTCGCTCCCTTGAAATTGGCAGGGATAGACCTGATGAGGTTATTGGTTCGTATGAAGAAAACAAACAGGAGTTAACCGAAGAATTGGGAGATGTGCTAGGAAACTTGATTGTGATTGCGAACAAGTACAATATCCCATTGGAAGAAGTGTTCAACGCCCATAAAAAGAAACTATCTGAACGCTATTATCATGCATAAGTTCCTTTGATTTAATTGATGAACATGAAAATCACCCTGTTTTAAACTTGAAGAGCTGTGACTATCGGCTCTTTTTTATATGGGCAAACGATGGTTTATAGTACCCATTTAATTCCTTAAAAAGAAATACTTTCAGCCTTTTATCCCCCTCCGTTAACAAAGAATTCACAAAATATGGGTAGTATGCGCGATTGAGATGGGATTTTATTGGGTATACACTTACATTAAAAAGGAATGAACATTCATTCCGCACTTGTAAAAAAAGGGGTGAATCATTATGATCACTGCAGTAAATAAACGAGACAGTATAGTATCCAGCGCTTTAGTGCTATTCGCAGAACGGGGATATGATGCGACAACGATCCCGATGATTGCTACATCGGCAGGAGTTGGAGCGGGTACCATTTATCGCTATTTCGAGAATAAGGAAGTGCTGGGCAACAAGATTTTTCAAGAGTACTTGGATATTTTCACTGAAACGGTCAAGAATGAATTTCCTCATGAAGATTCAATTCGAAATCAATTTCACCATATTTTTAAATCAATGGTTCACTTTACAACCGAGCAGGACCAAGCTCTTTATTTTATTAAAATACATAGTGGAGCCCATTTTTTAAATGAAGATAGTCATGCTAGCTTTAAAGGGCTATTGGATATATTTAAAAATTTTTTTGATAAAGGAAAAGAGAAAAAAGAAATTAAGGATATTCCTTCTTCAGCTTTGATTGCCATCATTTACGGAGCATTTCTTGAGCTTGAACGACTTGTTCGCATCGGGGAGTTAGAACCTGAACCAAAACTTTTGGAAGATGTGGAAGAAAGCTTTTGGGATGCAGTCCGATTGCACGCTTGAGACATTTTTAATTATAAACGGAATGAACGTTCATTCCGCATTCTAAACTATTGTAAAGAGGTGCTAATAAAATGGAAAAAACAACTCAGTTTCCACAGCCAAAGACATATGGCCCCCTAGGCAGCCTGCCTATCATTGATAAGGATAAGCCGCTTCAGTCTTTCATGAAGCTGGCACGAGAACTTGGGCCGGTTTTTCAGTTTCAATTTCCGGGTCGAATCACTACATTCGTATCCAGTGCTTCACTCGCTAAAGAAATTTGTGATGAAACTAGGTTTGATAAGAAAGTCGGTCCAGTCCTCCAAAAAGTGAGAGCGTTTGGTGGCGATGGTCTTTTCACAAGTGAAACGACGGAGCCGAATTGGAAAAAGGCCCATAACATCCTGCTGCCCAGCTTTAGCCAGCAGGTAATGAAGGGATATCATGCTAAAATGGTGGATCTTGCTACCCAACTCATTCAAAAATGGGCTCGCTTGAATCAAGCTGATGAGATAGATGTTCCTGAAGATATGACACGATTGACCTTGGATACGATCGGACTTTGCGGGTTCAATTACCGCTTTAACAGTTTTTATCGGGATACCACCCATCCTTTTGTCACCAGTATGGTGCGTGCTTTGGATGAAGCGATGAGCCAAACGCAGCGACTTGGCATCCAAGATAAACTGATGATCAAGTCTAAAAAACAATTCAGGGAAGACATTCGATATATGTTCTCTCTAGTGGATGAATTGATTACTGAACGAAAACAAAATGGTGATCAGGGAGAAGATGACCTTCTTTCCCATATGTTGAAAGGAGTCGATCCTGAAACGGGTGTATCGCTGGATGATGAAAATATTCGTTTTCAAATCATTACCTTTTTAATAGCTGGGCATGAAACGACGAGCGGTCTCCTATCGTTCGCCATCTATTTCCTCATGAATAACAGAGACAAGTTAAAAAAAGCGCAGCAGGAAGTCGATGAAGTGCTGGGTGATGATGTTCCTGTTTACAAACAAGTGAAAAAGCTGAAATATGTCCGGATGGTACTGAATGAAACGCTTCGTCTGTGGCCGACTGCTCCGGCGTTTACCGTTTATGCAAAAGAAGATACCATGCTGGGTGGAAAATACAATGTGAAGAAAGGTGATGTGTTCTCGCTGCTGATTCCCGAGGTTCACCGTGATCCATCCGTTTGGGGTGATGACGTTGAATCGTTCATTCCTGAGCGGTTCGAGGATTTGGATTCCATCCCTTATCATGCTTATAAACCGTTTGGAAACGGGCAGCGCGCCTGTATAGGACAGCAGTTTGCCCTTCATGAAGCGACATTGGTGCTCGGCATGGTTTTACAGCACTTTGACTTGATTGATCATGAAGAATATCAATTGGATGTTAAAGAAACTTTGACTCTCAAACCGGATGGATTGACTATGCGCGTTTCACCGAGGAAGCCGGCGATGTCATTTTCCGCTACTTCTCCAGAATCAAAGTCAGCGGACAAAGAAACCACGGTATCTCCAATCGAATCAGCACATGGGACACCATTACTCGTCCTGTTTGGATCAAATATGGGAACAGCGGAAGGGATTGCTCGTGACCTTGCTGAAACAGGGAAGCGACAAGGCTTCAATGCCGAGGTTGCCCCTTTAAATGATTACACCAATCGGCTTCCTCAAGAAGGAGCTGTTCTTATAGTCTCGGCATCTTATAATGGAAATCCCCCGGATAATGCGGGTGACTTCGTTTCATGGCTGAAGGAAAGCGAGGGTAACACATTGGATGGTGTTCACTATGCGATCTTCGGCTGCGGGGACCGCAATTGGGCCAATACGTACCAACGCATTCCGATCTTCATTGATGAGAGGCTGGAACAAAAAGGAGCAGTGCGGCTGTCAGAAACAGGATATGGAGATGCAAGCGATGACTTTGAAGGGGATTACGAGAAATGGACAGAAGCCCTTTGGCCGAATCTTGCCGAAACCTTTAACATTGAAGTGAATAGGAATGAACGGGAAATTAGTCCGATTGCGATGAACTTCGTAAGTGATGTGAGCGGCACACCACTTGCGCGCACCCATCATGCTTTTACATCCATTGTAAAAAGGAATTTTGAATTACAACATGAAGATAGCGAAAGAAGTACACGGCATATAGAATTATCTCTGCCAGAGGGAATACATTATCAGGAAGGCGATCATCTCGGGGTACTTCCGCAAAATCCATCGGAACTTGTCGAGCGAGTGCTCAGTCGATTTAACCTAAACGGACAAGATTACGTCAATCTAACTGGGGATTCCGGAAAAGCTGCCCATCTTCCTACAGGAAAACCGGTAAAACTCGAGGAGTTACTATCAAACTATGTGGAGTTCCAAGAACCCGCCACCAGGTCTCAAATTCGGGCGCTTGCCACTCATACGGTGTGTCCTCCACATGTAAAAGAACTTGAAGATCTTCTTTTGGACAGTATCTATAAACAAGAAATCCTGAACAAGCGCAAAACCATGCTTGACCTTATAGAAGAGTATCTTGCGTGTGAAATTCCATTTGAACGTTTTCTGGCTTTGCTGCCGCCTTTAAAAGCAAGATACTACTCTATCTCAAGCTCACCACTCCACAACGAAGGAGAAGCAAGCATCACCGTCAGTGTCGTCCGTGGAGAAGCTTTGAGCGGCAACGGGGAATACAAAGGAATTGCATCGAATTATTTGGCAGAACGCTTCCAAGGGGACAAAATAGCCTGCTTTATCAATACGCCGCAATCCAATTTCCAGCTCCCAGAGCAAACAGGAAAACCAATCATCATGATTGGCCCTGGAACAGGAATTGCACCATTCAGGGGGTTCATACAGGCACGTCGCGTTTTGAAAGAAAAAGGTGAAACTTTAGGGACTGCCCACCTTTATTTTGGATGCCGTAATCCGGAACACGATTTCCTCTATCAAGAAGAACTCGTGCAAGCCGAAAAAGAAGGCCTTGTAACACTGCACACCGCTTACTCAAGATGTCCCGGTCAAGAAAAAACATATGTCCAGAACAGATTAGCGGAAAACGCCCATGACATCCTTCCTTTATTACAAGAAGGAGGACACCTATACATCTGCGGAGACGGAAGCAAAATGGCACCCGATGTTGAACGAACACTAATCGAAAGCTATATGCATTTCTATCAAACACCGAAAGAAGAAGCCACAGTATGGCTGCAATCTTTAGAGGAAAATGGCAGATATGCGAAAGATGTATGGGCGGGAGCATAAATAGGAGGAGCAGCGATTCTTAAGGGAATCGCTGCTCTCTTTATGAGGCGATGATAAAAATCCGAATTCAGAGAAAAAACAGCAAAACTCACGAGTGAAAGCGCAAGCTCACTTGTATATCACTCAAACTCTAGAATATATCACTCAAACTCACGAGTAAATGCGCTAAAATAGAAGAATTGGAACTAATGGGGAGTGCATTCATACATTGACGGAGAGCGTTTATGGATTCTTTATTCATTGTTAATTTGAGAGTGTGTAAATACTTTTGAGGCAGAAGAAGTGAGGGAAGCTAATATGTTTAATAGTGGGCAAACTGTATTAGATATGCTTGATCAAGATCTTTCCTAATTATATGGACTGAAATATAGTGGGAAAATCACGTGTGAATCATTTGTATATTCGTAACAGTCATGTGGTGGGGTTAATTAACGATAAAGGGGTCACTTTGTATAATGTTTAAGTATACGGTTTGTTTTGTGAAGATAAATAATGAAATACTCATGCTTAATCGGGAGAAGGCTCCAATTATGGGTGTTTGGAACGGAGTGGGGGGTAAAATCGAGAAAGAGGAAACTCCTGATGAAGGTGCGTTGCGTGAAGTGTTTGAGGAAACGGGCATAAAAGTAGCGAACTTTTTTTCAAAAGGAACGGTTACCTGGGAGACTTCAGAAGGTGAACTGGATGGAATATATGTCTATTTGTATGAAGTGGATGATGATTTAACATTTGTAACACCCCAAAAAACACGAGAAGGTATTCTCGATTGGAAATCCATTGATTGGATTCTTCATCCCAGTAATCTCGGCATAGCGGAAATGGTTGCCCAGTACTTGCCGGTTCTATTGAAAAAAGAAGGAAACTACTCATTCATTTACAAAAATGGTCAAACATATCTTTCATAAGTTGAAAAAGAGATACTACCTTTTTAAGTAGTATCTCTTTTTTGCCTACTTCTCAAATATCGTACCCTTTTTGAATCTTGAATCCTTAAAGGTGAACTTCATCAGAATCATATAAGCAATGCCTGCCACGACAACGCCGATGATCCATGCCAGCTCGACTTTTATAAAGGCAGCGCTGGCGCCGATAAGCATGGCGAGCAGCGCGCATGGATTATATCCTGTAAATGGCCCGCCTTCTCTGTACAAATCGGCAACATTAATCTTTTGCTTTCTTAATAGATAATACTCGACTAATAAAATCGAAACGATCGGACCTAAAAATGCGGAATAAATCAGAATGAACAAACCAAGCCCCTTCGCCGAAGAATCCTGTACAAGCACCCAAGGGGAGGAGCAAAAGGCAAGAATTCCGGTTATGATAACGGCAACCTTATATTTCAACTTTGTAAGCAAAGTGATGACATATGTTGGCGGAATAATATTGGCAACCATATTTACTGCAATTGCACCGATAACGATAAATGCAGAAACGCCTACTGTGATATAAGGATTATCCACCACAATTGCAAACGCCTTAACGGGATTGGAAATGCCGGTAGCGGAAGCAAGCATTACACCGATTGTCAGTACTAAGCCGTATGCTAGTAAAATGGGCGAAAAATACAAAAACCCTCGTTTTGCATCACTGATGCCAGACTTAAGCTCTCTTGAATAGTCCCCTGCGCTTAAAAAGATAGCCGCATAATTTCCTAAAAACATCATGATGAAAGCAAAGAACGGCAAGCCCCATGACCCTTCAGCATGCACCCATTTTTCCGCGATGACCTCGCTATGTGATGTAAGCAGAATACCAAATACATAGACTAGCGCTAGCATGATAACAATGGATGCAAGCATTTCCACCCATTTGATGGCATGAAAGCCGTACAGCGAAAGCGCAATTTGCACCAATTGAATCACGACAAAGCAAATGACGGCATTATCAAAAGCACCACCCGTAATGACCTTCGCGATTTCGTTTAAAGCAGTACCGCCGATCCAACTTTGGAAACCGTACCAGATGATGGCCGGAATTCCGCGCAAAAGTGATGATATGATGGAGCCCTTCATCCCGAAGGACATTCTGAGCTGAACCACATAGGGAATGCCTGTCCTGTATCCAATCCTATCATTCAAAGCGAAAATCACGGAAATGATAGCGATGGCAATGGCAGCTGCAGCAAATGTCTGAATGATGTTCAATGTTGCGGTTCCCGCTACGACCAAGCTGGCTCCTAGTGTCATATTCCCTAAATTGACACCGTCTCCAATCCACATGAATGTATAGGATATCGGGCCAACCGTCCTATCTTCTTTGCTTTTCGGCTTCAGAGATTCGTCAAGACCCTCAGTATGATGGAACTCCGACTCTTCTAAAGCTTGCCTTTCTAGATATGTAGACAATGTACACTCAACTCCTATCCGAAGTGTTATATGATATAACTACCTATGTAATGAAAACTAACATGAGAAAAGTATACAGGTTTCGTATTTAGGAATCATTAGAAGAAGTGTGAAATTTCAGATATTATTTTGTGCTTTGTAACTAAAAGAATATCAAATATGTGAACAGAAAAAGACTTCCTGTAATTAACTGGGGGGATATGAGTCCTACTGTTTCGTGATTTGTTAGTAAGGTTGCTAAGGCAGCCTTTTTCTAGTTGAACAACAGGTGCCTTGTTCATTACTTGGATATTGATCTACTTGATAAGCTTATTGAAGAATACATTTACGAATTAGGGGAGATTGCGAATCAACATTTGAATGGGATTCTTATTTTCACAGTTTGGAATCAGTACGGTTACTTCAGTTTCTCCATCGTTCTCTATTGCGGATTTTTTTTCGGCGGATCGAGTGTGGGAACCTCTCAAACGAAGTGGGCATAAGCTGATAGTATATGTCGATTTGAAAGGATGTCTTGTACATGTTTCCTTATCTCCAAGAAATTCATCAATTCCCCTATCCCGATTATAGGTTTATGCCTCGAGGCTATTATTACTCCCCTTATTCTGAAGGATGGTGGCTCTGGAGCAATGGTACCCTCGAATCGGATGAAAGATACCGTTTACCCGCACAGCAACGGCTTACCTTCGTTCTCGTGCATGGTTCTTGGGCTGACGCTCACTTCTGGGACGGCGTAGCGGCGGAACTGCGCAGTCGAGGGCATGTCGTCTATACGCCGGAATACGCAGGTCACGGCAAAGATCCGAACAAAGATGTTACGCATGCGATGATCACGAAGTCCGTCGTTGATTTTATAATGAAACTGAACCTACGCAACTTTGTTCTCGTCGGGCACAGCTTCGGCGGAACTGTCATCCAAAAGGTTGCAGAACAGGTACCGGATCGCATAAAGCGCCTTGTCTTCTGGGACGCGTTCGTACTGAAAGACGGCGAATCGGTTGTCGACGAGTTCTCGACCCAAATGAGGCAAGGATTCGAGCAGCTCAGAGCCGGCTCGAAGGACGATACGATCATGCTTCCGTTTCCGCTGTTTCGGGATTTGTTCGTCAATACGGCCACTTTGGAGGAAGCCGAACGGATGTATGCAGGCATTACTCCGGAACCGGCTAAGCCGCTTTTCGAGAAGCTAGATCTTAAAGCATTCTACGCGCTGCCTACGCCCAAAAGCTATGTCTATTTCTACCAAGACAACGCATTGCCACAAGGAGAGGGCTTCGGCTGGCATCCGCATATGTCCATACGGCTCGGCCAGTTACGCCTGATCGTCGGCGACGGCGACCATTTTACGGACACGCGTACAAGGCCGGCTATGGTGGCGCAGAAGTTTTACGAGGCAGGCAGGGACTGATGTGCTGTAAGGGCATTTTATTGTGTAGCCAGAGCAAGATCAGTATGAAGGCCACTAGGTGAATATCCCTTTAGTAAGTGGTATGGATGGGTTCAGGATTAGAGGGTGAATAAAACCCCACTTTTTTATGAATCCGTCCTAGAGATTTCTCCAACTTAAATACAAGACTTACCCAACCAACTATTTCTGTTCCATATGATCAATGTTATTAATCCTATCCTATTAATGTCCTATCAATATCAGTCTAGTTGCATATTTTATTCTATACATTACATAGAATGTATATGTACATACACATTCTATATTTAACGAAGAAAGAAAAATTGGAAGAGTGAAAAATGAATTGTTTCATAGTTTAGTTCCAATACAAATGATATTAAGGTTAGGAGTCGAATTGATGGTCTCAAAAATACGACTGACGGGAAGAGTCATCTATAAAGGAGATACAGGATATGAACAGGCACGCAAAAACTGGAACCCGTACGTTGATACTTTTCCTCTTGTATTTGTCTTTGCTCAAAGCACTAAGGATGTTACAAATGCTATAAAATGGGCACGAATGAACAATGTGCCGATTCGGGTTCGGAGCGGGCGACAGCTTTGTTTCCGGATGAAGCAATCAAGATCATGCGCAGTTTCCTAGAAGAATCGATCGGAACAGAATCCAGTTTCCTTTTTCTGAACTGTGGTGGCGCTTTAAGTAGAATCTCTCCTGAGGCGACTGCTTTTTTTTGGCGGAATCCGAAGTTTTATTTGGAGTGGAATACAACTTGGACACAAGAATCTGAGGCATCAAGGAATCTTGCATTGGTTGCAAGAACACACCAGCAGTTGAATCCTTTCGTTGAAGGGGCCTACGTAAATTCTCCAGATCAGAATATTATAAACTTTGGACCGGCTTATTATGGAACTAACTTTGATAGATTACAAAGAATAAAAGCCAAGTATGATCCCGAAAATGTATTCCAATTTCCTCAAAATATTCCTCCTGAATTTTAAGTCTATCTTATGCATTTATCATTTTTTATGTTAGTCAGGTAAAAGATATCTAGAATTGTTAGTATGAAGAAACAACTTCCAATACCCGCATTAAAGTGTGATAAGATGTCGCTTTTATATAGTGTGGTTTACGCCACTAGTTTAGAGAAGTATTCAACGACAGAGAACGTCACATGCTCGATTATGAAAGCACCATTTCCAATCGATTATCAATCTACAATCCATGTTCGCATTAAGGGAACTTTAGCCTGCATGGCTGAATAAGAGGAGTTTGTAGGCTAACGGAAAAGGGATTCCTTTAAACATAATATAGTGTCAAACAACATAATTGTAGACCAATTGGTGTTCGGAATGAATGCTCTCATCCCGAACCATGATAGTAAAACAAGAATTGATTATGGTTATGTTTTTTACGGTAATCCTAATTGGATTGAAGAAATTTGCGATCACTCCTGCCGAATAACTGGCTAGCCGAGACCCCACAGACGCTTGCTTTGATGAGGCTTGGCAGACAGTCGGCGGAAAGGGAGCTGATTTCTGAAATCAACTGGAACGTTTATTAAAAATAAACTGTAGACAAACGTATGTAACTAAAGGTACAGGTTCGTAATCCTTCATCTTTTTGAATCAGTTGAGGTACTGTTTTAATAGGGCTAATCCTATTTTTAACTCATCAAATGAGTTTGTAGAAGAAAGTGCAATACGTAAATACATATCAGGGGTGGTCTGCCCGCTTTGAAAACGATTGGAATGAAAAACTCGAATACCGTGCCTTTTCAAATCCATTTCCAGCTCTAACGCATCGTAATGTCCTTGAATTGGAAGCCAACGATAAAAACTGAGAGGATGCCCAACATCCTTTCTTAAAGGAAAATATTCCGAATAAATATCATTTGCAGACTGTGCAAGCTGTTTCTTTTGAGAAACAATTTCATGAGCCTTCCCTGATAAGATAAGCTCTGTGATAACCTCTGCATCAAATGAAGAGGTTTTTACATTTATGTTGAAAATGGCCTGGGAAATTTTCTCCCGTAAAGCATCTCCATAGACCATATAGGCAACTCTTAATCCAGAACATATGGACTTAGAGGTGCTACAAATATAAACGCTTTGTTCTGGAAGCAAACGGAACATCGGCTGCCGGTAATCGGAGATAATACCTGCCGTCATAAATGCATGAATATCATCCTCGATCAAAATTAAACGATGTTTACGGATGACTGCAGCCAATTCTAGCTTTCGAATATCCGACATCATGATTGTGGTTGGATTGTTGCAAGAGGGCATCAGAAAAATGCCGTCAATCTTTATTTGACAACACTGCTTTTCAAGTTCGTCTGGCAGCATTCCAAACTGGTCTACGGGAATGGGCACTAACTTAATATGGAACATCTTTGCCAACTCGATAAAGTTTGAATATGTGTATAAGTCAGTTGCAATTCTATTACCAGGCTCAAATAAAGAAGCCAAGGCTATGGCCAATGCATTTTGGGCACCAGAAACGATTGCTATATGCTCTTGATCCGCGTGAATGCCGAAAGATTCCATCCAGTTTAGAGCTGCTGTTTTTTGATGTGGAATACCAGTCGGATCGTTGTAATTTAGTAACTGCTTCAAATAACTTTTGTTCACAGTTTTTTGAATAGTTTCTGCTACAATATCATTGGTTTGCTCAAAAGATGCCACAAAACCAAGATCAATGCTGTTTGCCGTTTTATCCGCAGAAATGGTTATAGAACGAGTGGCATTGGGAGCCACAAAGGTTCCGCTTCCCGTAACGGCATAAATTAATCCCTTTACCTCGCATATTTTGTAGGCACGGGTAATCGTGGTGAAGTTTAAATCAAGAAAATCTGCCAATTCTCGTTGCGGGGGCAACTTTGTTCCGGGTGCTAAAAAACCATTTGTTATATTTTGTTCAAGTAATGATGCAAGAGATTTATAAAAAGGACGCTTTATCGCTGTCTTATCAGGTTTCTAAGACATTGGATAATTGTCAAATGAATTTACTGGCATACTTCACCTCTACTATTTTTTTCCATACAATCATATCATTTTTTGTATGGAATTCTAATAATGAAACGGTATGATTTGAAAAGGCGCTTTACACGAATATAAGGTGATAAGTCTATCAGTACCCCCATTTTGATAAAATGGGGGAATTTTATTTTAATTGTAATCCATACAATTAACTTGTTTTTTGTACGGATTTTGTATGTTAAGTTTAAATAAATTTAGCCATCAGGATGTGATTTATATGAAAAAAAGAACTCAAATGATACCTGCATTTCGTGCAGCTTTTCCGTACACAGTGCCCATTTTGGCAGGCTTTTTATTTTTAGGCATCGCATATGGAATCTTTATGAATTCATTAGGTTTCAGTGCAATTTACCCGATATTGATGAGTCTAACAATATTTGCAGGATCAATGGAGTTTATTGCTGCCAATTTATTGCTTGTCGCATTCAATCCGATTAACGCTCTTTTTCTAACGTTAATGGTGAATGCACGGCATTTGTTTTATGGCATTTCCATGCTGGATAAGTATAGGGGGACCGGAAAGAAAAAGCTGTATCTGATTTTTGGGCTTTGCGATGAGTCTTTTTCCATCAATTGTACCGTTGATGTTCCGAAGAATGTAGACAAGGGCTGGTTCATGTTCTTCGTGACACTGCTCAATCATTCCTATTGGGTGATAGGATCGGCGATTGGCGGCATTTTTGGATCTCTTGTCAAATTCAACACAGAAGGACTCGATTTTGTTATGACGGCTCTCTTTGTAGTCATTTTCATTGAACAGTGGATGAAAGAGAAAAAACATCATAGTGCTCTCGCAGGGCTTGGGCTGTCAGTTGTCTGTCTTAGTATTTTTGGCGGAAGCAATTTCATCATCCCTGCCATGTTTTCAATTTTGGGGGTACTCACCTTACTTAGAAAGCCATTAGAGAAAGTTGAGGTCAAGGCCATATGACAATGGATGTAACACAGCAGATCATTACTATTGCAATGGTTGTTTTAGGCACAATGCTTACAAGGTTTATTCCATTCATCATTTTCCCATCTGGAAAACCCACACCGAAATATGTACAGTATCTAGGTAAAATACTGCCATCCGCGGTAATTGGGCTTTTGGTCATTTATTGTTTAAAGGATGTGAGCTTACAATCCGGAAGTCACGGCATCCCTGAATTTATGGCAATAGGGGTAGTTGCCCTGCTTCACATTTGGAAGAAAATGATGCTTCTTTCCATAGCGGGGGGAACGATTGTCTACATGATGTTGGTGCAATTGGTTTTTTAAAGCGCATCCGCCTCACGATACAATTCCTGTTATCAAGGGTACTGGGAGTGAAATATTCAATCAAAGGGGTAGGTAATAGTGAAGTAGAAAATTGATGAATATCAAATTTATGAAAAACACTATGAACAAATTCATGAGCAAGTAAAAAACGATCCGTATGATCAGTCGTTAGGCAGATCATGCTTTTTCCGTAGCCTGTAATGCATATGGAAAAACATCCTTAGGACTCTCGACAACAATCCAGTTTATTGAATCAGCTAAACCCGGAGACAAGATAGTAGCCCGTGCAAGTGAAGTGAAACGAAACTATCGGGCAGGATTCGAATAGACGTCTTGCATGAGCAAAACCTGATTGCAACCATGAAGGCGGTGTCATACCGTAAGAATCACTATTTTATTGAACTTGATGAACAGGATTAATCAGTTTAATAGTTATTGATCAGTGGACTTGAAAAAAATAGGGCTCCCCAGTAGATATGAGTAAGACAACACTCTAACTCAAAACCAAAGGAGGAACCCTAATATGAAATAATACAAGATAAACAAAATCAACTAATAGAGATAATTTCCGAAAAACACCTTGTTGTTGGAGTGGAAATCAACGTTCGAATGTCTACATTCTGACACGGGGTTACTCCCCCGTGTTAAATTACTTCTGTTTCTCTGCTAATTTCAACCCTTTTTGATAATATTGCGTCATCATTTCTGCAGGAACCATGCTTCCACCAGTCCCCCAAATAATATGTGTACTCTTACTCATCTTTTCCGTTAAATTATGCTTCTGTAAATAATCGATGCCCTCTTTACATAATTTACTTGGTCCTATCATGCCTGCTAGTGCTGAAGGTTCTAAATGAATCCCCTCTGTATCGACTAGTTCTTTTAGCAACATATACAACTTTTCATCGCTAACCGTATAATTGCCACTTAAAAAAGGTTCCATCGTTTTTCCTACAAACCCAGATGGCCTTCCAACAGCAAGTCCATCCGCGTCTGTAACATTATCAATACCAACATCTTGTACAGAAACTTTATCATGAAGTCCTGTCATTAAACCAAGTAACATACATGGTGAGTGGGTAGGTTCTGCAAAGAAACAGTGAATATGGTCTTGATACAATAATTTCAATCCAAAAGCTACGCCTCCAGGACCACCACCCACTCCACATGGAAGATAAACAAACAAAGGATGATTTTCATCTATTATTATCTCTAACTCTTCTAATTGTTTCTTCAAACGAGATGCAGCCACTGCATATCCTAAAAATAGATCGTGAGAATTTTCATCATCCACAAAATAACATGTCGGGTCACTATCTGCTTGGATTCGACCTTCCTCTACAGCTTTACTATAATCAGCTTCATATTCAATAACTTTGACATTTTTGCTTCTAAGCAAGTCTTTTTTCCACTGTTTTGCATCAGCTGACATATGAACGGAAACATTAAAACCTAACTTTGCACTGATGATGCCAATGCTAAGTCCTAAATTTCCAGTCGAACCTACTGCGATTGAATATTTTGAGAAAAGGGTTCGGAACCTATCACTATCTAAAATCGAATAATCATCTTGAACCGTTAACAATTGATGTTGAAAAGCTAATTCTTCTGCATGTTTGAGAATTTCATAAATCCCGCCTCTTGCTTTAATAGATCCTGATATAGGAAGGTGGCTATCGCATTTTAGTAATAATTCTCCTAATATAGGTTGTTGATAATCCTGTTCTAAGGATTGTTTCATGGCAGGAATCTTCACTAAAGGAGACTCTATGATACCATTCGTTCCTTTTGTTTCAGGGAAAACCTTGGCGATATATGGAGCAAAACGTTTCAACCTTTCCTCTGCATCTCTTACATCTTCTTGAGTAAGGGGGGATTTATTAATGCCCATTTGAAATTTTTCAATATTTGGATTGAGCCAAAATACTTCATCCATTGAAATGAGCTTTTTTAGTAAAGGATATTTATCTTTCCATGTTTGTATTTCTTTGCTTTCAATCTCTTTCATTTGTTTGATCCTCCTAATTTTATTGTAACAAGTGGGTTTGTGAATTTTAATTAAATATAATTAAATAAATTTTAACACATATTTCTCTCGAAGTTAATTTATATTAACTTTAATTAAACTTAACTTAACAATCGTTAAGAAGTTTCGATTATGGAAAATATAGATTTTGGCAAGAAAGTTGAAAAATATAGGAAAGCTAAAGAATTGAGTAGTAGAGAGTTTAGCAAAATTAGCTGAAGATCGGAGCTGTCTTAAGGAAGCTTTTTAATTGAACAAATCTTTTTATATATTGTTGCTGTGATAATTGAAAACCACGTATTAAATTAAAAACCCCAGAATAAGTATTGAAGTGAAAAGACGCTTTTTCGAAAAAAAGAAATTTCGATCTTATGAACTTCTTAAAAGACATCAATTTTCTTTCCTGCTTATAAATACTTGAAGGTGAGTGATCATGAAAAATAGAATAAAACGAAAAATGATAAAAATACACAGTGGAAACAGGGAAACTATATTAAGCGTTCAAGTTGCAGATACCCAAAGAAAAAGAGAAAAGGGCTTGATGTTTGTTAGAAAATTACCGGAAAATGAGGGGATGTTATTTGTGTTTTCAGAAAAAATGTTTGATGGATTTTGGATGAAAAACACATTAATTCCTTTATCTATTGCTTTTCTTGATTCAGATGGGGAAATTCTAAAAATACTTGATATGGAGCCGTGTAAAGAGGAAAATTGTCCTACCTATGATCCAGAACTTTTTTATCTTTATGCAATTGAAGTGAATCTTGGATGGTTTCAAAAGAATCAAATCAAAGAAGGGGATTATGTAATGCTTGATTGAAATTCATCTCACATTCAGTTATTTGAGGTGTGGTGATTTTTAATGGATATTTAGGTTAATATTACTGAAAAGATTGTGAAGAAATATTCTTAAACTAACAGGTAAGTTATCTGATCAGAGCGGTCTTTAAGGCAGCTCTTTTCTTATTGAACTAAGGTATAGCCAAGGAGTGGGTTCTATATGCCGCCAATTAGCAAAAGGGGGAGGTGCGTTTTTCTCTTGTTTTCACAAATTGGGGTAAAAAAGTTAAGAAAAACATGGCAACCTAGGGATTTAGTACATTAGAGAAGAGTCCTAGTTTAAATGCTGACTTCTGCATTTCAGAATTATTTAGATGTTCAACATTAGTAACTTCCTTCTTTGTCCTATTGATAAAAGAAGATAATCCGAGGTATTTCAAGTAGATAGCACCAACCTATTTAACGATTTCAAAAACAACAGCAGATTGCATTAAAATCGTTGAAATCCCAAAGGCAGCAGCGAATGTATGAACGAAAGAACCAGTTGACAAACCTATAGCCAATCTATAACCATCATTTCTTCCGTCTGAAATGGTCCTTTTGGTAATAAGTGCAGTATCGATACCTGGGCTCATTATCACAAATAATGAAAGGACTAAAAATGTAAAGAAATCATTCACTTTCTTCTCTCCTTACTGACTTGTAAAAAACCATATGATAAAATGTAATTTAATAAATGTTAAATAGAGTTTAACACATAAGTTCGATTGGTTATTTATTTATTTTTAATAACGTTAAATTACTTTTAATTTTATCTTTAAGGAGTTTTGTTGATGGAAAACATAGATATTGGTAAAAAAGTTGAGAAATACAGAACAGCGAAAGGTTTGAACAGTAGAGAATTAGCAAGATTAGCTGAAATAACCCCTTCAATGTTAAGTCAAATTGAACGGGGGTTGGCTAACCCTTCCATTCAAACGCTAAAGGTTTTAGCTAAAGCCCTTGATGTTCCTACCTTTAGTTTTTTACTTGAAGAAACAAACACCGAAGATTTAGTTGTTAGGTCAAATGAGCGAAAGAAAATGGTAGTTGAAAACCTATCGTATGAGTTAGTGTCACCTGATTTTACTGGAACACTGGCAACTGCTATTATGAATGTTCCTCCTAACACATCGTCGTCTGAGAAACTTTTGGAACACAAAGGAGAAGAAGTTGCTTATGTATTAGAGGGGAAAATTAAAGTGTTTTTAGATGATGAAGAATACATATTAGAAACTGGTGATAGTGTCAAAATACCTGGCTATATGAAGCATAAGTGGGAAAATAATTTTACTGAAACTGCTGTGATACTTTTCTCGGTGACTCCGCCAGCTTTTTAGGTTCATTGTTGAACTAACGGGGGTTAAATTCTATTAGGAAGGTTGCTGAGGCAGCCTTTTTCTTATGCAAAAAACGAGGCAGCATGTTATCCCTCATGCGGCAACATTTGTGGTACTTCAAACAGCGCGTAATTTATGTCCCCTTACTTTCTTCAATATCAACTTCAATCGTTCCAACTTCACTGCATATCCGTATTGCACTTAAAGGCGTTATTCAAATCAAGTGAAAGTCCCGAAATCCAATCTAGTTGCTATGCTGCAGTCCTTTTTTTAATATATTAGGACAAGTCACCATACAATGGAAGACTCTCTGTCATAACATATAACAACTTAAAGAAATAGGTAGTGACAGGTTGATAGAGAGACCATTCGAATTCCTTATTTGAAGCAACACTAGGAGTGATAACATGGATCCATTGGAAGCAAGATCATTAACATTAGCCTATGGGGAAACAATAGTTATTAACCAACTAAATTTACAAATTCCAAATGGGAAAATCACGGTTTTTATAGGTAGTAATGGTTGTGGTAAATCAACCTTGCTTCGTTCTTTAGCACGTCTATTACGTCCAAAGGAAGGTTCTGTTATCCTCAATGGGAAAGAGATTGAAAAATGGCCGACAAAAGAAATTGCCAAACATTTGGCTATTCTTCCACAGGGACCAATTGCTCCGGAAGGACTTTCTGTCATTCAATTGGTAAAGCAAGGGAGATACCCTTATCATAATTGGCTGAAACAATGGTCGGAAAAAGATGAAATGATAGTGAACAATGCATTGGAAGCTACAGGAATGAAATCTTTAGCGGATCGTTCGATTGACTCCCTATCTGGGGGACAACGACAAAAAGCCTGGATTGCCATGACACTTGCGCAACAAACAGACATCATTCTATTAGACGAACCAACCACGTATTTAGACATGACCCATCAAATCGAAATACTTGATTTGCTGTTTGAATTAAACGAGAAAGAACAGCGTACTATCGTGATGGTTCTTCATGATATAAATCTCGCTTGTCGATATGCTCAACATATTGTAGCGATTCATGACCGAAACGTTTTTGCTCAAGGAAAACCAGAAGATATTATAACTACTGATATGGTTCGTTCCGTTTTTCAAATAGAATGTGAGATTACTGTCGATCCATTGTTTGGGACACCTTTATGTATTCCATATGGCAAAGGGAGAAAAGTAAAAGATGGGAAGTAACAAAGCAGGAAGCACCTATGCTAAGGGCTGGGGAGAATTGAATTTTCTGGGATGGTCGCACTTATTACAATTCCCTTGAGCATTTTATTGATTAAAAAATTTGATGTGATTTCCTTTGGAGATGAAGTTGCTGAGGGACTGGGAGTAAATATTAAAGTGACGAGGCTTTTAGCGATTATGTTAGGAGTTTTTATGAGAGCAGTCAATGTATCTATTGTAGGGACAGTCGGGTTTATAGGTTTATTAGCACCCCATGCAGCTAGGAGAATGGTTGGGTTTGAACATAAAAAGGTTATTCCGGTCAGCCTTTTTCTTGGAGGAATCCTTTTAACTTCAGCTGATTTTATAGGATGACTTGTTTTAGCCCCTAAAGAAATTCCTTCTGGACTTGTCGTTGCTCTAATAGGCACTCCATATCTCATATATTTACTGAGAAAAATATAGGCGATGACGTATAAAAAGATCCTTTCTGACATCAGGGGCGGAATAATACTTAAAGTAAATAGGGCTTTTAACATGAGAGTTGCTCTGACAGCTCTTTTTTTTTTATGGAGCTAACTGGGTAAATAGCGTCTTTATTTTTAAAATTTTACATGTAATAATTTGTACATTCGTTAAAATAACTAAAAAGTAATCGAGGGGAAGTTAATGGAGAGGGTTAATTATTCTATTGTTGATGTGTTTTCAAATGGAAAATATACAGGAAATCAACTAGCGGTTTTTAAAAACGCTGGAAATATTCCGGATAATGAAATGCAACAAATAGCCAAAGAAATTAATTTTTCCGAAACTACCTTTATCATGTCTGATTCAAAAAATGATGGCGGCTATGATGTTCGGATTTTTACGCCTAATGAAGAGGTTCCTTTTGCTGGACATCCGACTTTAGGAACTGCATATATCATTCAAAACGAAGTATTAGAGGAACAATTGGATAACCTTATTTTAAACTTTAAAGGTGGTCAGATAACGGTTTCATTCAATAATCAAGAAGAGCTTCTATGGATGAAACAAAATGAACCAACTTTTGGCACGATTTTAGATACAGATAAAATTTCTGAAGTTTTACATATACATAAAGAAAACATAGATGATAGATTTCCGATTCAAGAAGTTTCGACGGGACTTCCAGTGCTTGTTGTCCCATTAAAATCATTGGAAGCAGTTAAAAAAGTAAAGATTAATAGAGAAAAATATTTTGAGTTAATTGAACATATGGATGCAAAAACCATTATGGTTTTTTCTCCAGAGACGTATGATTCGAAAAATGATTTGAACGTTCGAGACTTTGCGGACTATTATGGAATCCCCGAAGATGCAGCCACTGGCAGTTCTAATGGATGTTTAGCTGCTTACTTAGTTAAATACCGGTATTTTGAAAAAAGTGAAATAGACATTCGGGTAGAACAAGGGTTCGAAATCGAAAGACCTTCTTTATTGTTTTTAAAAGCAGGTGATGTTAACGGGGAAATCGACGTTCATGTAGGAGGTAAAGTAGTGAAAATTGCTCAAGGTGAATGGTTTCTTTAATGACCTAACCTACTCAACTGACAGATGCTCTAGGTTGCTGAGGCAGCCTTTTTCTTATTGAACGAGCAGGCATACTTACTATTAATCCAAACCATTATTGAAAATGAATGACACATAAATGGGGACAGTCACACAAAAGGAGGTCTTCCAAATGAATAAAGAATCAATACTAATCGTAGAAGACGAAGAAAAAATCTTAAGACTGCTTGAATTGGAGCTTGAAATCGAAGGCTACCAAATCGGAAAGGCAATGGACGGAAATGAAGCCCTTGAAGCGTATCGATCAAGAAAGTGGGATTTGATCTTATTGGATGTGATGCTTCCGGGCATAAGCGGGATCGAGCTGCTTCGGAAGATTCGTACGAAAAACAATTTCACCCCTGTCATCCTGTTAACTGCAAAGGGCTCGGTTGAAGATAAAGTTTCCGGTCTTGATCTCGGCGCGAATGACTACATCACTAAACCTTTCCAAACTGAAGAATTGCTTGCCCGAATTCGTGCGGTTTTAAGAATGCGGACTACAGCAACTTCAATGGAGGATGAAGACGATGGATGGCTCAATACTGCTGATTTAAAGGTGAATGTCAAAACACGCGAAGTCATTAGGGGTGAAAGTGAAATTGAACTAACGCCAAAAGAGTATGATTTACTTCTTTATTTATTGAAGAATAAGCGTCAAGTGCTAAACCGGGATCAGATTCTGGAAGCGGTTTGGGGGTATGATTTCTATGGAGAAACAAACGTGGTGGATGTGTATATCCGATATGTTCGCAAAAAGCTCGACTATGGCTTTGATACGCCGCTTATTCATACTGTAAGAGGCGTTGGCTACGTCATGAAGGATGCAAAATGAGACTGCGGAAGAAAATAAATTTATATACAGCGGTGTTATTCATTTTCCTGCTTCTTTTGATGAATGTTTCCATTTATTTTGTTTTCAGTAATCTGATAATGGTGAATGAACTTAATCGTGCGAAAGCGGAGACAGAGAAAATTGCCTATGATGTTAGTAAAAATGTCAATAATATATCACCAAATGATTTACTTCGAGCTTATCTGCCTATTGATGGCATGATTGGTATTGTAAAAGAGGGTCAACCAAAAGGAACAGTTGTTACATCCAATTCTGAAAAACAATTAAGCTATCGAAATAGTGGCTTTTACCCCGGTGAGAAGAGCGCAATCATCACTTATCATTTGAAAAAGTATGTATTCGTTTCACACCCGATTGTTTGGGTGGATGGAAGTGTAGTTAATCTTCAAATCACCAAAAGCATTACCGCAACAGAGGAAATGCTCGCTGTTCTGCGCATCGTGTTAATCGCTGTAACGGTCATTGCGATGATACCTGTTCTGATATCAAGCACTATTCTTAGTAACTTCATCGCCCGTCCGATTCGATCGATGATTGATACGATGAAGGCGATTCAAACAAGCGGCCAATTTAAGCGAATTAGACTTGAGGAAAAATCAAAAGATGAACTTGTGGAAATGGGAAAAACCTTTAATCATATGATTGATTTGCTACAAGCTAACTTCGAAAAACAGGAGCAATTCGTATCAAATGCTTCACATGAATTAAAAACACCGCTAACTGTCATCGAAAGCTATGCAAGTCTTTTGAAGAGAAAAGGGTTGGAGCGTCCTGATTTGTTTGATGAATCAATAGAGGCCATTCATTCTGAAGCCATTAGAATGAGAGAGATGACAGAGCAAATGCTCCTGCTTGCAAAGCATCAGGAAAAATGGAATATAGAGAAGGAAAACTTTAATCTGAACGCTATCATTGCAGAGTTAGCGAAAGTATATAAAAATGCGTACAATCGATCAGTGGAGATATATAGTGGCGATGCAATTGAAGCAGTAACGGACGTTCAAAAGTTAAAACAGCTTTTGTTTATTTTTTTAGATAATGCAAGAAAGTATAGTGACGAGCATATCTCAGTCTACATAGGACAAACAAGTAATGAAGCATATATCCGCATCGAGGACAGAGGGGATGGAATCCCAAAGGCTGAATTGCCAAAAGTGTTTGATCGCTTTTATCGTGTGGATAAAGCAAGAAGCCGAAAGCAAGGCGGGTCGGGATTGGGGCTTTCCATGGCAAAGGAAATTGCTGATGCAATTGATGTACGGATTGAAATGGATAGTCTCGAAGGCAGGGGAACGATCGTAACTCTATTATTTAATTAAGCAAGAATGACGTTGGATGGGGGATACGATGAAGAGTAGAAAAGTGCTGATAACAGCTGGATTGACTCTCGTTTTTGGTCTGCTTTTCGTCGGGTTTCAATGGTGGGCTCCATCATTATCCGCGGAAAGATTGACGAAAGAAGAAGTGAACCAGACAGCAAAGGATAAATATCCTGGAACCATTATAAAGACAACGAAAACTGAAGGTGAAGAATATCAGATTGAAATGCAGCTTGAGACTGGGGTATATCAAATTAGGATGGATGCGAAAAGCGGTGAAGTTCGTTCTATAAAAAAAGAAACCATAGTTCATGCAGCTGAAGAAACGACGGAAAAAACACCCCAAAAGCAACTGACCCAAAAAGAAATAAAGGCACGTATTTCATCACAGGGTGATCTGGAACAAATTGACTTTGTGCAGGAGAAAGACAACCCCTATTATAAAGCAGTTGTAAATAAGAATAACGAAAAAATCACATTAATACTCGACCCATATACAGGAACTATTATTGACTCAACTATGGTGGCGGATAGTATCATTACAGAAAAAGAAGCAATTGAGATTGCGGAAAAACATGTAAAAGGAACAGGTGACGATACAGAATTTTATCAACCCTCAGATCAGACACCCTATTATTTGGTCGAGGTTGAATTAGAGGACGATCGAGACGCAGTCGTCCAAGTGGACGGCTACACAAAAGAAGTAAAAACAATCACATGGGAAGATGATGAAGAAGATGATAAGGATGGACCTGAATAAATCAAGACGTAAATGGAACAAAAGATAAAAAAGGGTGATGCATCGTTTAATATGCATCACCCTTTTTTACTTCGTTGAGTAAGAAAAATGCAAAAAAAAGAGAAGAAACTGTAATAATTCTCACTAATTTCTAATCCATCTATCATTTAACTCTAATTTAATATCTTTAACATGGAATAAAGCACCAAATGATAAAGCAGAGCCAAATAAGTGTTGGATGAAAGGCATCTGGATTATTGTACATAGAACATTTGCACGTGAAAGGAGAATAAGTAATGTCAGTTATTTCGAGCATTCTGGATTACAACAAGACTTTTGTCGATCAAACAAATTTAAAGAGTTTCAAACGACAAAGTATCCAGATAAAAAGATCGTCATCATTACATGCATGGATACCCGTCTGTTGGAATTGCTTCCAAAGGCGATGGGGTTAAGAAATGGAGATGCGAAAATCATTAAAAACGCTGGAGCTATAGTTTCTCATCCTTTTGGCAGCATTATGCGCAGTATCCTTGTCGCTATTTATGAACTAAAAGTGGAGGAAGTGTGTGTGATCGGACATCACGGATGCGGTATGGTGGGGCTTCAATCATCTTCACTTCTTGATGCCGCAAAGCAGAAGAAAGTCAGTCAGGAGCAAATTGATGTCCTTACAAACTCTGGTATTGATTTATCAAAGTGGCTGTCGGGTTTTCAATGCGTTGAGGAGAGTGTAACAAATAGTGTTCGTTTGATCGAGAATCACCCATTATTACCGGATTCCATTGCCGTTCACGGTATGGTCATCCATCCCGAAACGGGTAAATTGGATCGAATCATAGATGGATATAGCGAAAATGTCCAAAAACGAAATACATATTCAATAAAAGAAGGAGCGATAAAATGATGGGTTCTAGCAGGCTTGAAGGATATAACTTAGGCCATTTTCAGAAAGACCTGGTTGCCGGGGTGGTAGTTGGGATTGTAGCGATTCCTTTAGCGATGGCCTTTGCCATAGCCTCTGGAGTAAGACCGGAATACGGGCTGTACACATCAATTATTGCCGGAATCATGGTCTCCATTTTTGGAGGCTCCAAATATCAAATTGCAGGCCCGACTGGAGCCTTTGTCCCGGTCCTGTTCGGGGTGGTCATGCAGTACGGATATGAAAAACTGTTAATCGCCGGTTTCTTGGCAGGTATCATGATTTTCCTTATGGGTGTCTTCAAACTGGGAAGATTCATCAAGTTTATACCCCGTCCAGTTACCATCGGCTTTACAGCTGGAATTGCTGTGATAATCTTCTCTGGGCAGATTGCCAATTTCTTTGGACTCAGTAACTTAAAAAAAGAAGAAGCCTTTCTTTTAAATATGAAAGAAATCTTATTGAACTTCAATACAGTGAATGTCTATAGTGTACTGGTAGCTATCATAAGTTTAACTCTCGTCATAGTAACTCCAAAATATTTACCGAAAATCCCCGGGGCATTGCTGGGATTGATTGTATCAACTCTAGTAGCCAGCTTATTCTTTCCAGGTCAGGTAGCGACAATTGGATCGGCTTATGGCGCCATTCCTAATGCATTGCCCCATTTTCAGTTTCCCCAGATCACTGGCGGCCTAGTAATTGAACTCCTGCCGGCTGCTTTGGTCATTGCCATGCTTGGAGGAATTGAATCACTTTTATCCGCAGTAGTGGCAGACGGAATGACCAACAGTAAACATAACAGCAATAAAGAGCTGATAGGGCAAGGATTGACCAATATGATTACGCCTTTATTTGGAGGCATTCCGGCTACAGGTGCCATCGCCCGTACCGCAACGAATATTAAAAACGGTGCAGTTTCCCCTATATCAGGTGTGATTCATGGGCTGGTGGTATTGCTGGTGTTAGTCAGTTTGGCTCCTTATGCTTCGGCCATTCCACTGGCCAGTATGGCCCCCATTCTTATGTTTGTCGCATGGAACATGAGCGAACGCAAAGAATTTTCACATATCATAAAAGCAAAAACCATGGATTCGGTCGTATTAATCGTTACCTTCGTGTTAACCGTATTGATTGACCTGACAACAGGTGTCGGAATCGGATTACTATTAGCCATTCTATCGTTCGTTAAACTGATGAGCGGTACATTGAAATTATCAAAGGTATTACCAGATCCAGCCGATCAACTAGTTAAACCAGAAATGGTGCAACAAGGTTCAAGCTGTCCGCAGATTAACATATATACGATAGAAGGACCTTTATTCTTTGGTACAATCGAAAGGCTGCAAGAAGAAATCGAGGAAATAATGCGTTCTAAACCAAAGGTCCTCCTATTAAGAATGAGCAATGTACCATTTATTGATACATCAGGAGAAGCACTTCTAACCGACATCGTGAAGCAATTCAAGTTCCACAATCTACAAGTGTTGATTTCCGGGATTCAACCCGAACCTAAAGAAATACTGATAAAAACTGGATTTATTGAACTGATAGGTGAGGAACAATTCTTTACCAGTACAGGTGATGCCATTAATAAAGCTTTATCCAAGCTTGATGAGAACCGTTGTAAAGGGTGTAAACAGTTTTCATTTGCTGAATGTGCCGCACTCTCCCGGCAAGTTCCAAAGTCTAAGGCAATAAAGCAGAAAAGAAAACGGGAGATAGGATTAACTTGATCCCTGTAAAGAAGATAAGGCATCTGCTTTTGGCAGATGCCTTTCTTTTCAACCTCTTTTATTAATTCCCAAGGGGGATAACTTGATTTATGATAGCCTAAATAAAATAATTCCTACTTTAACAAGATGATTTGCTTAATGTACGAAAAAAAGAAAGAAGCGAAAAAGCGATGATTATTTTTGGCTCGATGAAAAACCTAAGAAAATAACTACAATCATCCAAAGTGAAATCATTGACACATTAGCATGGTTTGCCCAGGGATTAATCCTGACAGAAGTTAATTTAATTGTATGCCACTAAAAGCATGATTCCAAATGTCCTCATCCCAAATTCGGTTAGGAACTTCTAAAACACAAACGTTTTCTAGGTTCCATTCTAATTCAGAAATACTTGTTGCCTCATCCGAGGGGATTAATATTAGTACATTAAATACTTTTTCTTTTAACATGTCCTGCATTGCTTGTTGAAACAAATAGGCTTGGTCATCATATGTTGACCATCTAACAAATAGGATTGAATCACTATTGTTCATTGTTTCATTGAATCTTGCTATTCTTTTATTTAAATTTTCTTTAAAATCAGGATATGTTTCAAACCACTCTTTATCAGGAAGGATGGGGAATTCGTGAACTGAAGTAACCTTATAGTAGTTATCTCTGACCAAATAAGTATTTACAGCAGTTATATCTACGTCATCGTCAAAATAAGTACCGGAACCATCTACTACATTCAAATTCCTCAATTCCATATATTCCTTGAACTGGTTTTCATATAGCCTTGCCACTTCTGCAAAAGACTCAGTATAGACCCAGTCAAGAGGCAAAGAAAAACTTCTTAAACCAAGTCTTCTAAGGTTCAAAGTGGGAGAGCAAGCACTCCCACAAGGAATGATTACATCATAAGTTTTCCTGAGTTCGGATAATTTCAATACTAATCCCCCTTCTATATTATCAAGACTATATTAGATGAGAATTTTCTCTTTTTTGATTGGACAAACCAAAGAAAGGCTCCAGAGCATGCAAAAGCCCAGGCTATCTACCTTTCAATGCAAGTAGAGAATAAAACCACCTTTTTCATGAGATATGTGGAAACTGATGATATAAAAAAGCGATGGTGCATACATACTGTGACATGATTTTAGATTTGTAGGTATATATAAAAAAACGCATGCCCAAGTATTAAGAGCATGCGTGAACTATCATTCTTTTATGATATCCAACTCTTTCAGGGCATCAAGCGTAATCGTCTTGGCTTTGCTTCCGCTGCCGTCCATGTTCGTTGCGAAGGCCCATTTCCCTTTGTCCGTTTCGATGTAACCCACATACCAGCCCAATCCCATATCGGAAAGGCGTGTACCGGTTTTTCCATGGAGGACATATGTGTCAGCCTCTTCATTGATCATGATTCTCTTAACCGTTCTCATATGCTGCGTATCAATGGGTAGTTTCTCCTCTACAAGGTTTTCGATGAATTGGACTTGTTCCTGTGCAGATATTTTTATAGAGCTATCCAGCCAGAACTGATCGATTCCACCGGAGATATCACGATTGCCGTAATCGAGCATGTTCACATAGTACTGCATGTTTTCCGCCCCAATATCGCGGGCCATTGCTTGATAATACCAGATCACTGAATGCCTCATGGCTGAAGCTAGTGTATGATCTCTATTCCAATCTTCAAATTCCCTGATTACGCCATCCCAGCGCTTCACTTCATATTCATCGCTCACCGCTTTTGTCTGTAAGCCGATTAATGCATTCGCCACTTTAAATGTCGATTCTGGAGTAAAACGTACTTTACTTCTCTTTTTGTTATAGATATAGACTTTATCATTTTTTAAGTTTTGGATGATCATCGTGCCATCCACACCATCGAAGGATTCCCCAATTTGCAATTCTTTCACAGTATGACCGTTTGCACTTGCATGAATCGTGCTCATGGAACCAGTGACTAGCAGGACAAGAATGAAACATAACATTTTGATTTTCATTACACACTCTCCTTTAAGGCTGGATTTATGAAACGCCAAAATCAATTCTATGTTTTTCCAAAAAATAGGATAACAATTAAAGTATACATTTTTCAAGAGAGGAACGATACATTTAATACTATCAATCAAGGAGGAATGAAGCGGGCATCCAAGGAATATTTAGAGTAAACGCTAGAATGGGGAGCGTTCCTGAAGGTTAACCAAAGAAAAATTAATAGCAATGAGTTACACGTATGTATTCGACAATGCTCATGCTTCAAAAATCAGTTTGATATCGTTCATATTTTTATTCTTACGAGTGGAAACTGGCTAAAAAAATATCTATATTTAAACATGATACGAAAGCAATAAAAGGGAACAATTTTTAGAGAGAGATCTATATAGAAGTTTGCTGTGTGTAGGATATTGTTTTTATAAGGAGGATGAATCATGAAAAATAACGAGAGTGATCTGCCCACGGAATTAGCGAAACCTGCACGGCGGGCCTTGGTCGGGGCGGGGTATGTGCATTTGGATCAGTTCACCCAGCTAAGTGAAGCAGAAATCCTACAGCTGCACGGGATGGGGCCAAAAGCAATGGAGCAGCTTAGGCGCGCACTTGCTGAGAAAGGGCTAACCTTCGGGGATAAATGAATTAGTTGTACAATCATGTTTACCTGATTCGAAACTGAGGTTCAAAAGCACCAAATAGAGTTGGATTTCCCTGATGAAAGCCGAGTTATCCTTGAAATATGAAGGATAACTCGGCTTTTTAATTGGAGTTGAGACTTTTAATTTATTATATTTTTTGTGGATGGGGCAAAACTTTTAATCATTTGTGTCATATCCTGTGGAGCCAGTTGTGGTACTTGGTAATAGCGGTGCTTGTTTTGATACAAAAAGATTTCATAGGCCATTTCAATAAAATTAGGGACACTGTCAGCAACGACCCGTCTTAGCACTGGGTTTGTCATTTCAGCAGCAGTCATGGCCAGCAGTGATCCGGTTGACTTGATTAAGCCTAACATATGTCCTGAAACGCCATGTTCATTCATGTCATTTACAGATTGATTTGGCTTTTTAGGCTGAGAGGGAGTTAATCCATATATAACATCATTATTCTGGTTCATTTCGTAGGGCTGGGAAACGTGCGATGGCTTTTTTCCTTGAGTGAAAGCTTCTACGGCAATGTTATATACATCCGTAATGAATGTATACTGATGGTTAAGAATCGCTTTTAACTCTTGGTCTTTGATGTGCTGGTCAAAGAGTTGATACTGATCTAATACATTAATAAATCCTGAAAGGACCTCGTGAGCATCAAATATTTCGTGACCACCATGGTTCACATTTGGCATCATATTTTCTGATTGTTGGTGGTTGGACATATTCATTTCATTTTGCAAAATCATTACCTCCAAATTTTTTTAGCATACTTCTTTAAGATGGTCAGTGACGCTTAAAAGTATGTAAGGTTTAATAAAAAAGAGGTAGTGCACTAGCATGCTTTGGTGCTTCTAACAGACTGGTCTTCCTTAGTATACTTGGCCTGCTTTAAACATTCCTGATGATGGGTTTAATGGCAGGAACAGATATATTTTCATGGAGCATTTCTGTTTAATTGAAGTGTTTTTAAGGGTAACGTAGCAGGATAGTGGCAGAAGAAAATGTTATAATATGGGTTAAGTATTCTGGGGATACATGAAAGGAGAAATCATGGAGGGAACCAATACGTTTAAAACGATTGATGAATACATACTACGATTTCCCGAAGAGGTTCAGGAGATACTAAGTACGTTAAGAAAAGTCATAAAAGATGCAGTTCCGGAAGCGGAAGAAAAGATGAGTTATCAAATGCCTACGTTTGCTTTACATGGAAACCTCGTGCATTTTGCTGCCTATAAAAACCATATAGGGTTTTATCCAACTCCTGGTGGGATCTCTGCTTTTGAACATGCTTTATCTGAATATAAAAGTTCAAAAGGGGCCGTTCAGTTTCCACTAAATAAGCCTATTCCTTATGAATTAATAAGCGAGATCGTTACATTTAGAGTGGAGGAAAACATAAAAAAGAAAGCAGAAGCCAAATTGAAAAAGAAAAAATGATTACATTCAATTCTTTCGATTATCATTTCGTAATGAATAATAGATGCAATTTTTCATTCTATGGGACAGGAAGGAATGTAATCAGATACAATCAGTGTGGACTGATTAGCACATACAGGGCTTGAAATCACCTTAATAATATCGACTGAAAGAGGAAGGTAGGGATAGTATGTTCAAAAAATTATTCGGTAAAAAAGAAAATGTGGAACAGCTGCTTGCTCCTATAAATGGACAAGTAATGAATATTGAGGATGTACCGGATCCGGTGTTTTCCGGGAAGATGATGGGGGATGGAATAGCGATTCTGCCTGAGGAGGGTTTGGTTGTCTCCCCTCTTGATGCAGAAGTGGTCCAGGTTTTTCATACTAAACATGCCTTAGGCCTTCGCACAAAAAGTGGCATCGAATTGTTAATACATATTGGCTTAGAAACAGTTAACCTGAAAGGCGAGGGATTCGAAGTCCATGTCGCAGAAGGGCAAAGTGTAAAAGCAGGGGACAAACTCGTTACATTTGATATCGAATTTCTAAAATCTAACGCACCCAGCATTGTAACTCCGATTGTCATCACGAATGGCGAGCTCGTTGAAAAACTAGAAAAAACAACTATCACCCAAGCACGTATTAACGAAACGGAGATTATGAAAGTTTATTTGAAGTAAAAGTGTCCAATTAGACGTTAAGTGCCTTCAAAAAAACTAGAACCTTCTAAAAATGAATAAAGTAAAAGCTGCAAAATATGCAGGCGAGCACTTGGCGAGAAAGGACTAAGATCCAGTGTTGCTCTTGAATCTTTTATATTTAGTGCCATAAAAGACTGGGGTGCCGGTCTCTCCTTTTTTGATGCAAGCAGGATATTCCGAAAATGCATCGAATAGTAGGTGAATGAACGTAAAATAATTCAAGCGAGGGTGAATTTGATGGGAGTTCAAGCAGAAAAGATTTTTGTTAACTTGCCTGTTAAAGATTTGGAAGCCTCAATAGAGTTCTTCACGAATGTTGGCTTTCAGTTTAATGAGCAAATGACCAATGAAAATGCAACGTGCGTGGTTATCAGTGAGACGATATATATCATGTTATTGGTTGAAGAGTATTTTAAATCGTTTACCAAAAAAGAAATCCCGGATACAGCAACGAGTACGGAAGCGATTGTGGCCCTATCGGTTAAAAGTAAGGAAGAAGTGGATGAAATCGTGAATAAAGCATTCGATGCTGGCGGAAAGCCTTTTAATGAAGCCATTGATCATGGGTTCATGTACGGTTGGAGTTTTAAGGATATCGACGGACATTCCTGGGAAGTATTTTACATGGATGAAAGCGGATTTAATCAAGAATAAAGCTAAGACAAAGGCACAATCCTTCACTAAGGACTGTGCCTTTATTTTTGAAATCAATGCCGTAAAGTCAACATGATGCCAAAGGAAAACATCAGGAGCTCCTATCAAATAATAGGAGCTTTTTTAATTCACTAATTGTACGGAATCAATCCATTCAGCTCAATTAGACCTGGTGGTGAAGGATATTGGAATATGAAGCGCCAATTAACGAGTTACGCGCGAGTAACGCTCGTGCAGTTTAAAAAATTACAAATAATTGCGTTTTATTGTAAATACTATTCTCGAACTTTTTTGTAATCTAATGGTAGTCCCCAGGAACCCTACAATCTTTGTCTATTTGTATAATCGTATCTCAGGGAAATGCGTACAAAAAAAGATAATGGAGGAAATTTCGTACGATGGGTATATCATTCGGCAACGGCTTGAATAAAAGTTTTAATACATGGGGGGGAGTCACCATAAAAAAGTGTGAGCATCAACAACAGTCGAAAATAAAACAGTTAAGTGGTCCTACTTTAATTATGTGTACAACATGCAATGAAATTATAAAAATAGTAAAAGGGTAATTTCCTCGATTATGATTTTGTGTTACAACTATAGAATCTAATAAAGAATAAACAGAATAGCCCCTCTCAGTCATGATGCAGAAAATATCTTCAAGTATTGATCAATTGAAACTCGTTCTGCTCCACATAAAGCTCTGGTCATTTCACTATTATCATTAAGATACTTCATTCCAATTAAAGTAACTAAAACTTCTCTACACGTGTTCCTTTTGTGAATTGATTTCTTCTTCCCCCTTTATTTCTACTAAGAGTGGCTGATGGAGTGTAGTCAATGGGGCCTTTTTGTGTAGAGATAATTACTTTAATCGCTGTAGAAGTAATGATAGGTTTCAGCCAAAACGCCATCCTTTTTCGTAAGCTTCTTACGATAAGCATAGCGTTTTTTCATGTGGAGGATATGATGTAAACTTCGCCTGATGGGCTGTGACGAACCCCCTATATGGGGAATTGGTAAAGGGAAAGCAATAAAGAAATACATTCTTGCTCTTGGTTTTTTTGTAAATGTGATCTTACTGGATTTCCTTGCTTTATTTTCTTCAGGATTTTGATGAAAACGCTTTAAAAAGACGAAATATTATAAATAATCCTGTTTTATTATAAATACAATTCCTTATTTTAGCTGTAATCTAATGGGGAATAAGATAAAGGGGGAAAAGAAATGGATAAAACAAAAAAGTTATGGATGTTCTTATTTACTTCATTGATGGCCATATTTTTGTTGGCAGGGTGTAATAGCCAATCATCTGGTTCAGGCGATGAAGGCAGTGATAGCGGAACGAAAGGTAAGGGAGATAAAATCGTTGTAGGATTCTCTCAAATTGGAGCGGAAAGTGGCTGGAGAACAGCGGAAACGGATTCAATTAAAAAAACGTTAGGTGATGATCCTCAATTTGAATTAAAATTCTCAGACGCTCAGCAAAAACAAGAAAATCAAATTAAAGCACTTAGAAGCTTTATTGCTCAAAAAGTAGATTTAATTGCATTGGCGCCTGTTGTTGAGTCAGGTTGGGAAACAGTACTTAAGGAAGCTAAGGATGCTGGTATACCCGTCATCTTGTTAGATCGTGGTATTGATGTTAAAGATGAATCATTATATACAAGCTTTATCGGATCTGATTTCATTACTGAAGGCGAAAACGCTGCCAAAGAGTTAATTAACTTAATGGGAGAAGATTCGAAAGTGAATATTGTCGAGTTACAAGGAACGGTAGGAGCAAGTGCGGCAAATGATCGCATGGGTGGATTTGCAAATGTGATTAAAGAAAACCCCAACTATAAAATCATTAAATCCCAAACGGGTGATTTTACACGTTCGAAAGGTAAAGAAGTCATGGAGGCATTTTTGAAATCGGATGGCGACAATATTGATGCGGTTTATGCTCATAATGATGATATGGCATTAGGTGCCATTCAAGCAATTGAAGAATATGGATTGAAACCAGGGGAAGATATCAAAGTTGTATCTGTAGATGGAATCAAGGATATTTTTAAAGCTGTTATTGCAGGGAAAGCAAATATCATTGTCGAATGTAATCCATTATTAGGGCCACAACTTGCTCAGGCTGCCAAAGATCTACAAGCTGGGAAAGAAATTGAAAGATGGATTAAAACAGATGAAGATGTTTTTGTAGGGAAAGAGAAAGCAGAAGAAGCATTACCATCCCGACAATACTAATATTTGGGCAAAAATCGAAATTGTTTATAACAATTTCGATTTTTATATTAAATCATTTTATTAAAAAAGAATTTTGATTATTGTGAATTTTATTGAAATTGAGTGTCACATTGGTAATAATATAATTTAGATCCAATTATAGGGGAGAGGGAGAGTTAATTATTGGTTCGCAATTGTTATCACATTTTAATAACAGCAGTCTTCGATTTAAACTATTTTTCTATTTTTTCATAATAATCATCATGTGTATTATGACATTAAGTTTTTTTGGCGGGGAAATATACAAAAAATCGATTGAAAAAGAAGCGAATATGCACACAGATCAGATGATTGACCAAGTATGGAATCATATTGAGATGCTAATTCAAGAGAATGATAATATTATGTATTATTTAGCAAATGAAGAGGTCGTTGAACAATTTATGGAACAAAAAAACCCATCAAAAAAGTTAGAACTGGCAGCCAAAGAAAAAGTCCAGATTTATAAAGATCGGCATAAGGAAATTGCAGGAATCATCCTCGTTAATCAGTACGATCAATTAGTTAGTAATGAAATGATACGTATTTCCAGAGATCCGCTTACAAAAGAATCCTGGTATAAAAAGGCCATACAAACACCAGGGAAAGTTCAGATAATTAGTAAGCCAATTGGCAGAAATCTTAAAAACACAAAGAATTACCAAGTCAACAATGTCCTATCACTTGTCAAAGCAATAGAAAATCCTGCAACCAAAGAAGTTGAGGGTGTAATTTTAATCGATTTAAAATTTGATTTCATGAAAAGCGTGATAGAATCGATCAAACTTGGGAAAAGTGGATTTATATTTATTATGGATAAAGAAAGTAAAGTTGTCTATTCACCAGTAAACTCAACTGTTTATCGCATAGATCCCAAATGGTTAGCAAAAAAAGAGTCTCCTCCAATTGAAAAAGAGATTGATCATGACAAGTTTCAAATTATTTATAATACGATTCCTGATATTGGTTGGAAGATTGTCGGTGTTTTTTCTATTAATGAAACGACAAAGGTTGTTTCTAAAGTACAAGGCTTTACATTAATAATTGCTATTATTACGCTAATAATCAGTTTGATAGTATCTTTATTTTTTGCAAATACGATAACGGAACCATTAAAAAAACTCAAGACGCTAATGGGGAATGTGGAAGAAAGACGCTTCGACTTACGTTTTCACTCGAAGTATAACGATGAAATTGGTCAATTGGGCAACAGCTATAATAAGATGATTCAGGAAGTGGAAGAACTCATTGACTTGGTTTATCAGGAACAAAAAAGTAAAAGAGAGGCAGAGCTAAAAATATTACAAGCTCAAATTAAACCGCATTTTTTATACAATACATTAGACACCATTCAATGGATGGCAAGTGAGTATAAAGCCTATAAAATTATCGAAATGGTTAATGCCCTTACAACCTTATTCAGAATTGGCTTAAATAAAGGGAATGAATTCATAACGGTAGAAGAAGAGGTCGAACATATAAAAAGTTACCTCACGATACAAATGACTCGGTATGAATCCAAAATAGAATATGAATTGAATGTTGACGAAACGGTGAAAAATCACCAGGTACTGAAGCTTATCTTACAGCCTTTAGTAGAAAACGCAATTTATCACGGAATAAGAAATAAAAGAGGGAAAGGGAAAATCTCAATCAGTATAGGCAACCAAGAAAATAAGCTTTTATTTTCCGTAAAGGATACAGGAATTGGTATTGAAGCGGATGCCTTACATCGATTGAATCATTCTTTAAAAAATATGAGTGGTGAACATAAAAATGGATATGGCTTATTTAATGTAAATGAAAGAATAAAGTTATCGTATGGATCACAATATGGAGTAGAAGTATATAGTGAATACAAAACAGGTACAACAGTCATGGCGATACTTCCTATAATTAAAAAATAAAGCGCTTACAAATTTAATGGATTATCGTGGAGGGTTAATATGTGGAAGTTATTAATTGCCGAAGATGAAACAACGATAAGAAAAGGCCTTAGGCATGCAGCTAATTGGGAAGATTATTCTATTAATATAATAGATGAAGCGGAGGATGGGGAAATTGCATTAGAAATGGCGATAGAACAAAAGCCAAATATATTATTTGTTGATATCAATATGCCGTTTCTAAATGGGTTAGAACTGATGAAACAATTGCGAAAACATCTTCCAGAAGCCATTTTTATTGTCATATCGGGCTACGATGAATTTGGCTATGCCCAACAGGCAATCAAGATGGACGCATTTGACTATTTAATAAAACCTGTTAATACTGAAGAACTAAAAAAGACGGTTAAAAGAGCAACGGAGCATTTGGAAAAAAACGGTAGAAGTAAGCAACTTGCTTTGCAATTAGAAGGCAATAAACCATTACTAAAAGAAACATTTTTACAAAAGTGGTGTTCAGGCTTGCTTTCAGAAGAAGAAGTGAATGAACAGTGCCAATTACTGGATATTAAACTTAGAGGAAATATAGGCATGTCCATCTTCAAGGTAGTTAGAGGAATGGATGACGGTGGAACGGAGAAGTACTGGAGTGATAGTCTCATAATATTTTCATTGAAGAATATTATCAAACATATTTTGAATGCGTACCCAAATGTTGAACTATTTGACGACAATTCGGGTAATATTGTCGTTCTTATACCAAACGTTAACATGGAGCAGCTAATCAAACAAAACAGGGAAATAAAAGAATATGCTGAAAGTTTTTTATGTAAAGTGATAGTTTGTGTGGAGAACATGTTCTGTGATGCTCTATCTTTTCCTAATCAATATACGAGTTTAATAAAAGAAATGAAATCATTTAAAAGTTTATCTCCAATGGTGTTATTGGCAAAAAATTATATTGATCAGCATTATTATGAGCATAAGATATCGTTAAAAGAAGTTGCCGGAATTGTGCAAGTGAGCCCTACGTATTTAAGTAAACAAATTAAAAATGAATTAGGTGTATCGTTTATACACTATCTTACAAAAGTACGAATAAATAAAGCACTTCTGCTGATAAAAGACCCGTATTTAAAAATCTATGAAGTTGCGGATATGGTTGGCTATAGTACACAGCATTACTTTTGTAGTGCCTTTAAGAAAGTGATTGGAATTTCGCCAATGGTTTATAAGAGCGGTGTAAAGAGCAATGACTAAAAATGTGAATTATGGAAAAATGATTATTGGGACAAGCGTCTGTTGCTTACTTCTTATAATAGTCTATTACAAAATGACCGATAAAGATGAAAAAGCGAAGCAAGAAATAGAATATGTGATTGGTGTGTCACAACCAAACTTACTTGAACCATGGCAAGTGCTGATGTATGAGGAGTTAACTGAAGAAGTGGCTAAACATGACAATATAAGAGTAATTTATACAGATGCCGCTCACAGCCCGGAGCAACAAATTGAAGATATACAAACATTGAAGTCCTATGGAATTGATCTTTTAATTGTATCGGTCGATAATTCTGCTGCATTGACTCCTGTGATCTCGGAGTTGTATGAAGAAATGCCTGTTATTGTTCTTGGAAGAGGTGTCGAGGGGTACAATTATACCTTATATATCGGTTCTGATCATTATTTCATAGGAGAAATGGCCGCAGAAGCTGCCATGAATTTACTAGGCAATAAGGGCGGGGACATTATTGAACTGCAAGGGGTAGCGAGTGCATTGCAAGTGGAGGAAAGAAGTAAAGGTTTTCGCGAGAAAATACACGAAAATTCGGATTATCGGATTACTGATTCAATTGTTGCAAACTGGCAGAGGGATATAGCAGAAGATAAGCTAAAGGAGTTATTGGTCCATCGGTCAAACCCACCTGACTTAATTTATGCGCACAACGATGCGATGGCTTTAGGTGTACATAAAGCCATCGAATCATTGAATCTTAAAGGGATTTCCATCATTGGCAGTGACGGAGTAAACAAACCGGACGGTGGGTTGCAATTAGTGAAAGAGAAAAAAATTGATACCACATTCATTACACCAACTGGCGGAAAAGAAGCTGTACAGTATGCTATTGATATTCTAAATCAAGACGCAGAGATCCCCAAAAAAATTATATTAAGAAACCACCAAGTAACACTTAAGAACGTAAATGGGTACTTACAAGAAAAAGATGTATCGATTAATCAGCTAAAAGAAGAAAATACAGAGGTCACATTAGGTTTTGCACAAGTCGGTAAAGAAAGTGACTTTAGAGCTGCCAATACCAATTCAATCATTACGGCAGCAAAAGCCGAAGGCGTAAACCTTATCCTGAAAAATGCAAATAATGATCAAGAAAAGCAAATTGCAATAATAAGGGGATTTATCGATCAGGGGGTAGATGTCATTGCATTTTCTCCGAAGGTCGAACATGGCTGGGATGAAGTACTGCAAGAAGCAAAGGATGCGGGAATTCCTGTCATCCTTTCTGATCGAGAGATTAAAGTAAATGATTCCTCATTATGGACATCGTTCATCGGTTCTGATTTTGTTGAGGAAGGCAGAAGGGCTGCACGATGGTTAGTCAATGAAAGTAATACGGCCGGAGAAGAAAAAAATATTATTGAATTGGAGGGTACTAGCAATGCTGCCCCTTCGATTGGCAGAAAACAAGGGTTCGAGGAAGTACTGCAGGATCATCAATCCTATCAAATTCTAGATTCTTTACTAGGCGATTTTACATTTGAAAAAGGGAAAGAAATGATGAACACTGCTTTAGCTCGATATGGTCGAGATATTGATGTTGTTTACGCACATAATGATGATATGGCGATTGGTGCGATTGAGGCAATTGAAGAATTTGGCTTGCGTCCTGGGAAAGATATTAAAATCATCTCAATTGATGCAACCAAAAAGGCATTTACTGCATTAAGTACAGGTAAACTAAACTTCTCTGTGGAATGTAATCCATTATTAGGCCCTCAACTAATGAGGTCTGCTAAAGATCTTAAGATGGGAAAAGAAATTCCTATGAAAATCATCACTTCAGAAAGAACATTCACAAAGGAAGAAGCAAAACAGGAAATCCAAATGAGACACTATTGAGGTCGTTATATAAGAAGAGCTATGGTATCCGTTCATACCATGGTTCTTCTTTTTGTTTTGGAGGCCTTGCATTAACTGAAAATTGTAAAAAAAGACCCTTTTTTTTAAATACATAAAATAAGGGCTACCTTATACTTAATTTAACACTTATTTTATGTAGGATTACATGATACTCAAATAGTGATAAAGAAGGTGTTATACATGAGTTCCATTTTACTGAAGGCTGAAGGAATTACCAAATCATTTCCTGGTGTTAAAGCATTGTCTAACGTGAATTTCAATTTACAAAGGGGTGAAATTCACTCTCTTATGGGAGAGAATGGAGCTGGCAAATCTACATTAATCAAGGTATTAACAGGTGTACATGAAAAGAACGGCGGTACGTTCTATTTGGAAGGTCAAAAGATAGAACCAGCGTCTCCCCAAGATGCACAGCGTTTAGGTATCAGTACCGTTTATCAAGAGATAAACTTATGTGAAAACCTTTCTGTTGCAGAAAATATCTTCATAGGCAGAGAACCAATGAGGAAAGGGAGAATCGACTGGAGTGAAATAAATCGAAGAGCAAAGAAGGTTCTCTCGGAACGATTGAATATAAACATCGATGTAACAAAAATATTATCCTCATACTCTACGGCCATACAACAAATGGTTGCGATCGCCAGGGCTGTTGATATGTCCAGTGGTGTGTTAATTCTTGACGAACCAACATCAAGTCTAGATAAAAATGAAGTAAAACAGTTGTTTGAGGTTATGCGGAATTTAAAAAATGAGGGTATGGGGATTATTTTTGTCAGCCACTTTTTAGATCAAATATTTGAAATTACGGATCGGGTCACGGTGTTAAGAAATGGTGAATTCATTGGCGAATATGAGACGAAAAACATATCTAGAACAGAGCTTGTTTCCAAGATGATTGGGAGGGAATGGGGAGAGAATTCCAGTCAAGAAGACAAGGAAATAAGGGAAGTTAGTCAAGAAATTTTTGTGGATGCGAGCAGTTTGGGCAGGCAGGGAACGATACATCCATTTAATTTACGTTTGCGAAGAGGAGAAGTCCTAGGATTAGCGGGATTGTTAGGTTCGGGCAGGACCGAGGTTGCTAAGTTGATATTTGGAATAGAAAAAGCAGATGAAGGAATCATGTCGATCGATAATGAAACAGTCAGGTCCATGAATCCAAAGGTGGCTGTCGATAAAGGCTTAAGCTTCTGCCCGGAAGATCGGAAGGTAGAGGGAATTGTGAATGATTTATCCATACGGGAGAACATTATCTTAGGTCTACAAGCAAAGAGAGGATTATTTAAATACATTCCAATGAAGGAACAAAAGGAGATCGCACAAAAATACATTGATTTACTAAGAATCAAAACTCCTACTATGGAACAAAAAATCGATAATTTGAGCGGTGGAAATCAGCAGAAGGTAATCCTGGCAAGATGGTTGGCGACAGACCCTAAATTATTGATATTAGATGAACCGACAAGGGGAATCGATATTGGGTCAAAAAGGGAAATCCGCAAGTTAATATTGGATTTAGCAGCTGAGGGAATAACGATTTTGTTTGTTTCTTCAGAATTAGAAGAAGTGGTAGCTTGCTGTGACAGAGTTGTTGTGCTGCGGGACCGTAACATGATTGGAGAATTACAAGGTGATGAAATGAGTGAATCGAAAATCATGGATATGATTGCAAAAGGAGGTGGTGTAAATGAATCAATTCCTGTATAGGATGGCTCAAACGAAAATATTTTGGCCAATTGTTGCCTTATTCGTACTTCTCCTCTTGAACTTCCTTTTAATTCCTGGATTCTTTTCGATAGAAATTAAGGATGGGCATTTATTTGGGAGTCTAATCGACATTTTTAATCGGGTAATGCCCTTATTAATTATATCGATTGGGATGACTTTAGTCATTGCAAAAGGGGGAATCGATATTTCGGTTGGATCCATTTTGGCCATTTCAGGAGCATTGGCTGCATATATCATGGAAAACTCTTCGATTTGGATCGCCCTAATTGCAGCGGTGGGGGTTGGGGTCATTTGTGGCATGTGGAATGGAATATTAGTTTCTATATTTGAGATACAGCCAATGGTTGCCACACTGATTCTTCTGACGGTAGGCAGAGGGATCGCCCAATTAATAACGGGTGGACAGATATTAACGATAGATGATGAGATTTACAAATATATCGGTTCGGGTTTCTTATTTGGACTGCCATTTCCGATATTTATTGGCGGAGCCATTTTTCTGATTATTTTGTACATGAAGAAAAGAACGGCAATGGGCTTATTTCTTGAATCTATAGGTAATAACATCACGGCAAGTAAATTTGCTGGCATTCAACCAAGGAAAATCATTTTCCTCGTATACACCATCAGCGGATTGTGTGCGGCGATTGCAGGGGTTATCGTTAGCGCCAATGTAAGCAGTGCTGACGCAAATAACGCAGGATTATGGATTGAGCTCGATGCCATTCTAGCCGTTGTAATCGGTGGCACGTCCATGCGCGGCGGAAGATATTTTCTTGGAGGTACGGTGGTAGGAGCTTTATTCATTCAGACACTGTCTACAACAATCTATTCCGTCGGCATAAATCCCCAAATCGTGATGGTCGTTAAAGCTTTTGTCGTGATTATGGTATGTCTATTTCAGTCAGAGCAGTTTAGGGGCCTATTTATGCAGTTTAACAAAAAGAAGGTGTCCATCTAATGAAGCATGTAAAATTCAGCATAAAAGAGAATCATATATTCATAATTGCTACCATGGTGTTAATTGTCATGTTATACGGATATGGTTCCTTTTCCTTTAGCGGTTTTTTTAGTACACAGGTATTTCTAAATCTATTTATTGACAATGCTTATTTAATTATTGTAGCTACAGGGTTGGCATTTGTCATCATTACTGGCGGTATTGACTTATCGGTTGGGGCGTTGGTTGCCTTTATTAGCATGGTTTCTGCATCGTTGTTGGAAGCTGGTGTAAATGCATACCTTGTCATAGCTCTTACGTTACTGATTGGAATCGCTTTCGGGGCATTCCAAGGTTATCTTATTTATCGCTTCGATCTCCATCCTTGGATTGTTACACTAGCCGGAATGTTTCTTGCAAGAGGTGCAAGTTTCCTCATTAGTACGGATAGCATTGTCATTACGAATGATACGTATAGCGCCATTTCACAAGCAAAAGTCTATTTGTTTGGAGGCAATTACATTTCAATAGGAGCCGTCATTGCAATCGTTGTGGTCGCTTTTGCAGTCTATATGGCCAAACTAACGAAGTTTGGGCGAAATGTATATGCCATTGGCGGAAATGTGAAATCAGCCAAATTAATGGGATTACCGGTGAAACGAACACTTATCATGGTATATGTTTTTTCGGGTTTTTGTGCCGCTTTAGGTGGAGTCGTTTTTACATTATATATGTTATCGGGATATGGTCTTCATTTATTGGGAATGGAAATGGATGCGATTGCTGCCTGTGTTATCGGCGGTATCCTGCTCACTGGTGGATATGGTTATTTAATTGGTCCAACGCTTGGTGTATTGAGTATGGGGATTATCCAAACGATTATTATGTTTCAAGGAACGCTTAGTTCGTGGTGGACAAAAATTGCAGTCGGGTTTCTACTGTTTTTATTCATTCTCTTACAACGGCTGATTGTCATGAGAAGAAGAAAAAGGAAAGTCATTCGACTCAAAAAAGTGACTGGGAATATACAAGTTCAGCCCCCGTCCCAGTCTGTATCAACCGATTATAAATAATCTTCGTTTTAGAAGCCCCGATTCAGATTAATTGGGGCTCTTTTCTAGTTTGTTTTTATTAAAGTTCTATTTTAAGAGGGTGATTGATTATATGCCTTTTGTACGTTCTCTTAATTAGTTCTGCTACAAACATATCATTGGTGATATAGACCTATCAGTTTGCGGCAGTGTTCGTATACTCTCCCTGTGTTCAGTGAAGAAATGAAAGAATTATCTGAAAAGTATAAAATGTAACTGGTTTTTACAAATAATTTTTCATGAATGATTGGTAAAGTAGTAATTGAAAGGAGTAGATTAGATGAATTAAGTCCATGTATCTTCTGTTCTTGGTGTTTCAATGAAAGTGATTTGAAAGCGATAACATAGTTGGCGTTTGCTTATGGCCGTACTTAGGGGAGGTAATTGTTCGTTATGAAGAAGGCATTAATGGGTTGTTTATTCGTTAGTTCTATTATGATAGGCGGGTTTAATGGATCACCTGCTTCAGCAGCCAGTGAAACTGACAATGGAAATCACGGTTTAAAAGGCGAGTACTACACTTCAACAAAGCCCGGTGTATTTGATTTCAATCAATTGAAGACGACAATCATGGATTACAACATCGACTTTTCAGACCTTAATCCAGCACTGGAGCAATTTACGGGGCAGAGCGATGCTGCTGCTGTGAGGTGGACTGGAAAACTGGTTGCTGAGCATTCGGAAGATTACACGTTTTATATGAAAGGGGACAATGGGTTCAGAGTATGGATTGACGGGGAACTTGCCATCGATTTTTGGGAAGATAAGTGGGATATTGAACAAAAAAGCAAGCCGATTTCATTGGAGGCAGGTAAAGAGTACGATATTAAAATTGAATATTTTGAACATGAAGGTGGAGCGAATTTAAAACTATTCTGGTCAAGTGACAGTGTTCCAAAACAAATCATTCCTAGCAGTGCCTTTTATTTACCTGAAGGCTATGAAATGGATGGGGGGGTTCAATCCGTACAAGTTCTTGAAGACGGTAAACAAGTAGAGCTTACGTTTGAAGACCCATTGGATAAACTACCACGAAATCTTGCAGACCATTTCGCTATCAAATTGAATGGAAGAGATTGGGAGATTGATGATGTCGCTTTAAAACAGAATAGCAAGAATACCGTTGTTATTCATACTGAACAGCCAATATATGAAAGGACAGGAAATCAAGTTCTAATCACATACGATGGAAAAGGAGCATTGCGTACGAAAGAAGGAAAAGATGTACCAGCCTTTTTAAACAGAGTTGAAAATCGTTCACAATTTAACATTGAAACGCCTTGGGCTTCTAAAGTGAATAAAAAGAACGTGCTGCCAGAATATCCAAGACCTCAATTGGCCAGGGAAGAATGGATGAATTTGAATGGGGAATGGGAATTCCAAAGTGCCGCTGATGGAGATGAACTGCCGACGGGGAAAAAATTAAAGGAGAAAATCTTAGTGCCTTTCCCAGTTGAATCAGCTTTATCTGATGTCGAAAGAATGGAAGATCATATGTGGTACAAACGTGATTTCACCATACCGGATAAATGGAAAGGCGAACATATTAAGTTGAATTTTGGAGCAGTTGACTGGAAATCGACATTGTATGTGAACGGGGAAAAGGTAGGGAAACACACAGGCGGTTATGATTCATTTAGCTACGATATCACAAAGTTTTTAGTGAAAGGAAAAAATGAACTGATTTTGGAAGTATATGATCCGACTGGCGGCGGGCAGGCGAGAGGAAAACAAACGCTTGTACCAGAAGGCATTTGGTATACACCAGCATCAGGAATCTGGCAAACTGTATGGATCGAGCCCGTTCCAAAGGCAAATATAACATCTTTGAAAACGACACCGGAAATAGACTCTGAACAATTAAAATTAAAAGTCAATGGGGACGGTGTCACAAACGAAACCGTTGAGGCAATTGTCTATAAAAAAGGGAAGAAAGTGAGCACTGTAACGGGCAAGGTAGGAAAGGAAATATCCGTTCCTGTTCCAGATGCACGATTATGGACTACCAAAGATCCGTTCTTATATGACATGGAAGTTCGCTTAAAAAAGAAAGGGAAAGTAGTGGATACGGTTGAAAGTTATTTTGGAATGCGTGAAATTACCATAGGCAAGGTGGATGGTAAGCTGCGTCCTTTAATCAATGGAGAATTCATATTCCAGATGGGTCCATTAGATCAAGGCTATTGGCCAGAAGGAAACTATACGGCTCCTACGGATGAGGCGCTGAAATTCGATATTCAAAAAACAAAGGAACTTGGATTTAATATGATCCGAAAGCACATTAAAGTGGAGCCTGCACGCTGGTATTATTGGGCTGATAAGATGGGCATGATCGTTTGGCAGGATATGCCGAGTTTAGAAGGTTCATCTGCAGGAGGGAAGGCAACTGCAGAGGAAAGAAAGCAATATGAACATGAATTTAAGGAAATGATTCAAGAGAAGTACAATCATCCTTCGATTGTGCAATGGACCGTATTTAATGAAGGCTGGGGACAATACGATACTGTACGATTAACGAATTGGGTAAAAGGATTGGATCCTACACGTGTCGTAACAAATGCAAGCGGCTGGACAGATCATCCTGTCGGAGATGTCATTGACTGGCACACATATCCGAATCCAAGATCACCGAACGTGGAGGAAGATCGTATCGCGGTCATTGGCGAGTATGGCGGATTGGGATTGGACGCACCAGGACATGAATGGGGTACAAGTGGCTGGAGCTATGCCATGCAGTCCAATAAGGAAGAAATAACAGATACGTATATCGAGTATATTGAATCATTAAAAGGATTCATACATGGGAATGGGTTAAGCGGGGCGGTTTATACTCAAACAACGGATGTTGAGGGCGAGTTGAATGGGTTGCTCACATATGACCGAAAAGTGACAAAAATGGATGGAAAAAGAGTAGCTGAGGCAAATCAGTCGTTAATAAAATCTGCTTCACCTAAATACGTTTTAAAGGAAGAAATAGATGAAACAAAAGCTGTATTAAAAAGTGCAAAAATGGGTAATACCCCTGGCACGTATCCAAATACGGCCATCTATTTCCTGAAAAAATCGATAAAAACGGCAGAGTCGGTTTATGATAATAAAAAATCTACATCCGAGGAATTTTTTAAGGCGGTAGACCAGTTGAAAAAGGATATCCAAAGCTTCAAATACGAGGTTAACTCACCGATTGAAAAAAAAGCTGTAGTGGATCAATTTGACAGTGGAGTTCTAGATAAGAAGTGGTCGGTCTTTAACGATAGCCCATCGAATTGGAGCTTGACTGAAAAACCTGATCACCTTACGATTACTTCCCAACCGGGTGATTCATTCCAGGATAGTAATAAAATCAGTAATGTCTTTCTACAGAAAGCTCCATTAGGGGATTTTGAGATAACGACGAAAGTGAACGCTTCAATTAGGAATAACCATGAACAAGCGGGTCTTTATGTATGGCAGGATCAGGATAATTACGTAAGACTTGGTCACGTTTGGGATAATGGATTAAAGCTGGAGACGGCAAAAGAAGAAGCGATGAAATACAGCAAAGCTCAAAATCTGGCATCACATCCCGGTGATGATACATTATTCTTGAAGATTAAAAGAGTTGGTGATGTATATTCAACTTATTATTGGGTGAACGGGCAATGGGAGAAAGCGGCAGACCCCATTACTGCTAAGCTAACGAATGTGAAAATTGGATTATATGCGGCAAGTCCTGTTAGTGGAAAAAATGTTAAAGCGAATTTTGATTACTTTACCGTTCAGGAAGTTAAATAATGAATTAGATATTCGCCCCATGTGAATCCACATGGGGTTGAATAAATGAAAGGTGCATTTTGGGTTTTTTACAAGCATGTAAGTGGTTTGTTAGGAACGGAAGGGGTTTAATTGCATGAGAATTACTTCGCGAAAATTTGGAGAAATAAACGATCAAGAAATACACGCATACACGATGACCAATAAGGAGATTGAGATCACTTGCATGAATTATGGATGTATCATCTCAAATATCATTATGAACGATAACGGTGGGAAACGTGAAAGCATCGTATTAGGATTCGATACTTTAGAAGAGTATATTCAGCATTCCCCTTATTTTGGCGCGATTGTCGGTCGTGTGGCTGGAAGAATAAAAGGGGCACAGTTTGAACTAGATGAAAATGTATATAGGTTAGCGAAAAATGAAAACAAGAACCATTTGCACGGGGGAATGGAAGGGTTTAGTCATAAAATATGGAAAGCGGAAATGATTGAGGGGAAAAGTGAAGTCGGTGTTGAGTTCTCCTATATGAGCCCTGATGAAGAAGAAGGATATCCAGGCAATCTTCATGTGAAAGTCACGTATACATTAAATGATAGAAATGAGTTTCAAATTACTTATGAAGGTAATGGAGATCAAAAAACCCTTTTGGATTTGACGAATCACACGTATTTTAACTTAAGCGGAAATGCCAAAAGGGATATTTTAGACCATACATTGAATGTAAAGAGCAGCAGGTTTTTAGAATTGGATCATGAACTATTACCAACAGGCGAATTTATCAATGTTGATCACTCATCGTTTGATTTTAGAGAAGGAAGAAAAATACGAGATGGAGTGAATTCAAAGAATCCGCAAAACCTGCTAGTGGGCCAAGGCTATGATCATCCCTTCCTTCTTGATCATGAAGCAGAAACAAACATCAGTTTATTTGATCATGAAAGTGGACGCAAAGTGAGCATTGAAACAGATCAACCATCAGTAGTCGTATATTCCAGTAATCAACTTATAGGAGATTTTAGTATCAGGGGAGTACATGCGCAAAAATATTTAGGTATTTGTCTTGAGACTCAAGGATTACCGGACTCTATCCATCATCCACATTTTCCATCTACTATCTTACAAGCAGATGAAACGTATCAATCCACTACTAAATATACATTTGAAGTTTATTGATATATCGATTTTTCAAGAAACTATTAGCCTCATATTTTGAAGTTCGAGGTTGAAATATAGCGAAAAAGATTAACAAAGGTCTGTACTGTCATGGAAAGCAGGGGTGTGGACAATGACTATCTATCAAGAAATTCAAAGATTACTTGAATACGGGAAAAAAAAGGACTTGTTTAAAAAAGATGATGAAATATATGTGCGCAACCGGATTCTCTCCGTGCTGGGATTAAGTGAATGGGAAGAAAGCACCTCAATGGAACCCATTCCTTCTGTTGCGGTTATTTTAGAAAAAATCATGGATTGGGCTTACGAGCATGGAAAGCTTAACTCTAATACGACCATAATGCGTGATATTTTTGATACGGAAATCATGAATTGTATGATGGCACGACCATCTGAAATGATTCGTGGCTTTTATCAAAATTACGAAGAAAGTCCGAAAAAAGCGACTGAACGCTTTTATGATATGTCGGTTGCATCGAATTATATCCGTGCCGACCGGATTGAAAGAAATAAGCAGTGGAAGGCAGTGACGCCATACGGAGAGATTGATATGACAATAAACCTAGCTAAACCGGAAAAGGATCTTAAAGAAATAGCTTTAATAAAGGATGCCCGGGAATCAACGTATCCAACATGTTTATTATGTATTGAAAATGAAGGGTATCAAGGAACACTTCGCAATCCAGCGCGAGCTACGCACAGGATCATTCCGATTACGTTGAAGGATGAAGATTGGTATATACAATACTCCCCATATGTTTATTATAACGAGCACTGTATTGTGTTAAGAAAACAACACATGCCCATGCAGATTTCGCGAGCGACGTTTGACCGCCTGTTGGACTTTACGAGGAAGTTTCCGCATTACTTTATCGGGTCAAATGCGGACTTGCCAATTGTGGGCGGATCGATTTTATCGCATGACCATTTCCAGGGCGGGGGTTATACGTTTGCTGTTGAAAGAGCTGAAATTGAAGAAACGCTACAGCTTGCAAGCTATCCATCCGTAACGATTGGTATCGTCAAGTGGCCGATGTCGGTAGTGCGGGTCTGTGGCAACCAAGAGGACGTGGCCAATGTAACGGAGCATATTTGGCGGAAATGGCAAGTATATAGCGACTCTACCGTTGGCATTATTGCTTATACCGGTGATACGCCTCACAACACCGTAACACCCATTGCGAGAAGACGCGGAGATTTATACGAAATGGATATCGTTCTAAGAAATAACAGGACATCCGAAGAACATCCGGATGGAATTTTCCACCCGCATCGCGAGCTCCATCATATTAAAAGAGAAAATATCGGTTTGATTGAAGTAATGGGCCTGGCCGTTTTACCTGGCCGTTTGGCATTCGAGTTGAAACGATTAGGAGAGTATTTAATCGCACCAGTCGAACGAAGTGAGTGGGAAGAGTCACTCTTAAAGCACTGGGATTGGTACAAAGAAATTTTACAAAAATATGAAACGATCACGACTGATAACGTCATGAGGATTTTAGAGGTCGAGGTTGGTGAAAAGTTTCAAAGGGTGCTTGAGCATGCTGGGGTATTTAAACAAACGGAAGAGGGCAAGCGTGCCTTTCTGGATTTTTTGGAGATTCTTTAATCAGGATTTAAAGAAGGGTGGTTTGAAAAATGGATGCTGCAGAATTAAAGGGGAAATTTGCTGAAGCGTTTGGATACGATGAAGGTATTCGGATTTTTTTTGCTCCCGGCCGTGTTAATTTTATTGGGGAGCATACCGATTATAACGGTGGCTACGTACTTCCAGCCGCGTTGACGTTCGGAACATGGGCGGCCGCAAGTACCCGAGAAGATGGCATATACCGTTTCCGTTCAACGAACTTTGATACGAAAGTGGAAAGCGACGTTTCAGAGATGATTTATAAAAAAGAGGATGATTGGGCGAATTATCCAAAGGGTGTTTTGCGTGAATTGATTCAGTTAGCGGGCCCGGAAAATTCCAAACACTATCACGGTGCCGATATTCTTTATCATGGCAACATCCCTAACGGAGCCGGCCTGTCATCATCTGCATCCATTGAGCTCGTCACTGGACTTGCTTTAAGCAAATTAGCAGGCATTGATATTCCGATGATCGAGTTAGTAAAACTGGCACAGCGCGCTGAAAACCATTTTGTCGGCGTAAACTGTGGAATCATGGATCAATTTGCAGTGGGTATGGGGAAAGAAGGCCAAGCAATGGCTTTAAAATGTGACACACTCGAATACGATTATATGCCAGTTAAAATCGACGGATATAAGCTTGTAATCACCAATACCAATAAACAGCGTGGACTTGCTGATTCGAAATATAACGTTCGCCGCAGAGAATGCGAACAGGGATTGGAAATGATCAAAACAGTCATTCCACATGTGAAGTCTTTAGGAGATGTCAGCTTTGAGGTATGGGAAAAGGTCCGCCACGTAATAAAAGATCCTGTTATTGGTCGTCGGGTAGAGCATGTCATTATGGAGAACGAACGAGTATTAGCTGCCATGAGGGTACTTGAAAGAAATGATTTAAATGAGTTTGGTGCATTGATGATACAAAAACATGAGTCACTGCGTGATTTATATGAAGTAACAGGTGCGGAGCTTGACACACTTTTTGACGAAGCTTCAAAAGTGGAAGGCTGCATCGGTACGTGCATGACAGGGGCAGGGTTCGGCGGATGTACTGTCAGCCTTGTAAAAGATGATGAGGTCGATACATTTAAAGAAAGAGTAGCAGAAAAATATACGGCGAAAACGGGCCTTGTGCCAACGTTCTATATTTGTGAAATAGGTGATGGAGCAACAGAAAAGCTTAAGGAGGAGAAACAATCCCGATTTTAGTGACAGGTATTGCCTCTGCCGAGAGAAAGCGCAAACTGTTTAGGATGGATACAATAACTTGGAAACCACCTGGCAATGTCTGTTCATTCCGTATGTCCACCGAGCTGCATCTTCGTACATACAGATGAAGTTCTTCCGGGAGGTTATTTCTTTGGAAATAAGATACGGATAGGGCTCTCGCTTCATTCCAATAAATTATTAAGCTAGGAACCTGTGAAACGGAGGCATTCTGAAATAGATATTTTCATAACACCAATCCCCTTACTAAATCAGTGAGGGGTTGTTTAATGTAGCTTTCACTCTTTCTAAAGCACCACATTTCCTTGACGCTGTCGCTACATAAGCGTAAATATTCTTTTGCCGAAAATCGCAAAAATTCTATGTTTATTGTAAATACATGCTGAATGTAACCATTTATGATAGATGTATGCGCTCGGTTATAAAATGATAGCGCTGCCATTCCGCGGGGGAAAAGGAAGGTTTTTTATGAAGAAAAACTTATGGCTATATATCGCTCTATTACTCGTCGTAATCTTTGCAGCCTTCCAGGCCGTAAATAATATGGCAGCCGACAAGGCAGATACAGGTGAGGTCAAAGCTTTAGATGCGGAAGATTTAGAAAAAATCATCAAAAAGAAGGATTCCAGAGAAATAGGGAAATCAACCGGTGTTAAAGCACCTCCGTTTACACTGAAATCACTGGATGGTTCCAACTATGTTTCCATTGGCGGAAAAAGCGCAAAACCGATCGTCTTGAATTTTTGGGCGAGCTGGTGTGATGCTTGCTCGGTCGAAGCTCTGGAGCTGAGAAAGCTCCACGAGCAGTATAAGGATCAAATCGATTTCTATGGAATTAATGTGACAACGGAGGAACAGCCCGAAAATATTAAGGCTTTCGTTACGAAAAACGAACTTAAATACTCGATTTTGCTAGATGAGCATAAGCACGCGGCCGATCTTTATGAACTACATTCGCTTCCTACTATGTTCTTAATCGATAAAGACGGCTACATCGTCGATACGTTCCACTTAGTGGATCCGCTTGAGCTAGATGAGAAGATTGGTCGTCTGGCAAAGAGGTGAATGTTCTAACCTTAACAAAGGAGGTGATCGAACATGGGAATTAAATTAAAGAGAAGGGGGCTATGCTTACCCTATCAGAGTGATAGAGTTTAATATTATAAAACATATAGTGAGGTGGATTCGTTGAAGTGCAAATTAATGATTGTGCAGCTTCTTGTTCTGACTTTATTTATATCGTGTGTTTTCCCGTTTTCTGCTCAAGCGGCCAAGCATCATGAAATCTCCGATTATTTCTCGGATCATTTCGATAAAACGATAATCAATGATAAATGGAATGTGATTGAAGGTCCATGGTCATTCGATTCAGGTAAGTTGACTGTAAGCAAGGGTGCAGGGTATAAGGCTATCGCCAAAGACACCACCGTTTCGGACTTTACTTTGGAGACCGATATCAGCCTCGCAGACCAGAACGGTGATGCAGGGGTATTGTTCCGGGTTAACGGGGCTGTGCCTGGTGCTGACAATGTCAAGGGCTACTACGCTGGAGTATCGGCTAATGGAACCGGGTCCGTGTTTTTGGGACGCATGAACAACAATTATACCGAATTGAAACGGGCTGCGGTTATCATTAAGCCAAACACATCCTATCATTTGAAGGTGACTGCTGTCGGCAGCAAAATCCAAATCTATGTGAATGGTGATTTGGTCCTTGAACAAACCGACAGCACGTATGCAAAAGGCAGCATCGGAATTAGAAGTTACAATTCGCAGCCATCTTATGATAACTTCACAGCAAGCACCATGGATGGCAGCAGCTTATTCTTGGATACGTTCGACATTGCTCCAGAGCAGGCAATCGACTCATGGAACATCATTAATGGAAGCTGGGAATTATCATCAGGATCTTTAAGGGTCAATAAGGGTGAGAGCCATAAAATTCTTGCTAAGGATAGCCAGTTCGATGACATGACTTTGGAAGTTAATATTAAATTACCTGGTGACACAGGAAATGGAGACGCCGGCCTGTTATTCGGATTGAATAAGGTTTCCAAGGGAGAAGATGGTGTGCGCGGTTATTATGCTGGAATCAGCGTTGATGGACACGTAACGCTTAATCAAATGAAAAACAACAAGCGGCAGGTACTGAAAACATCGAAAGTGTTTGATAGGATCGATCCGAATAAGCTTTACCATCTGAAAGTCGTAACGAACAAAAATGATATTAGGGTTTACGTAAATGATACGGTCACTCCAGTCATTCAATATCGTGATAAAAATCGATCACAGAAAGGTAAAGGTGGGGTTGGTCTGCAAACCAACCAATCCCAAGCATCATTTGATAACTTCATTGCAAGCGCATATGTGATACAGGACAAAACCTTCAAAGAACCGATTGCCAACAAAAAACCACTCATCGAGACACCATTTACACCGCTGCCTCTAGGGTCGGTGGAGGCCAAAGGCTGGCTTCAAAAGCAACTCGAGCTTCAGCGTGACGGGGCTACCGGTCATGCTGAGGATCTATATAGCGAATTGGGAACAAATGCAGCATGGCTAGGAGGCACAGCGTCAGATTCTGATTGGGAACGGCCTGTTTATTATTTAAAAGGCTTAATTCCTCTTGCTTATACGTTGAATGATGAGGAACTCATAGCCACTTCTCAAAAATGGATGAACGCCATATTGGCGAGTCAACGAAAGGACGGTTCCTTCGGTCCGGAAACAAACGACGATTGGTGGCCTCGCATGGTAGCTCTTTATGCGATGAAAGATTATTACGAAGCGTCTGGTGACGAACGCGTTCTCCCCTTCATGACCAACTATTTTAAGTATCAAGCCGCAAATTTGCCGGCCCAGCCTTTAAAGGATTGGGGAAAAATACGTGTTGGAGATAATATCGATACAGTCCTATGGCTGTACAACCGGACAGCCGATGCTTCCTTGCTGGAACTGACAGATTTGCTGGCAGGGCAGGGCTATCCGATTGCTGACATATTTAACAAAAATAAGTTCCAAGACTTTGGCAGTGATTTCCAACCAATCCATTCCGTCAATGTGAATGAAGCGATTAAAATGCCTGCCGTTTACTACCAACGTTCACATGCCAAAAGCGATCGTGAAGCTTTCGGGGCGGGAGTGAAAAATTTATCGAATCATAATCAGATCACCGGCATGACTTCCGGTACTGAAATGCTCGCTGGAACCTCTTCCACGCAGGGGGTTGAACTTTGTGCCATCACAGAGCGAATGCAAAGTAATGAGGAATCTGCGATGATTCTTGGCGATCCGAAGATTGGCGATGATTTAGAAAAAATCACGTTTAATTCTCTTCCTGGGGCTATGGATAAGGAAATCAAGAACCATCAATATTATTCCTTACCTAATCAAGTGGAGAGCAACCATGCAGATCATGGCTTTAAACAAAACTATTCCAACGGGATGATGCCTTCGCCGACTTCCGGTTATCCGTGCTGCCGCTTCAATATGCATATGGGCTGGCCATATTTCGTGAAGAATATGTGGGCAGCATCTGCCGATGGAGGCATCGGAGTCATTGCCTACGGGCCAAGCCAGGTATCCGTAAGACTGAAAAAGGCAAATGTTACGATTAAGGAGACCACAAATTATCCATTTGAGGATCAAATCAAATTTAATATAACGTCGTCTAAAAAGGTGCAGTTCCCGCTTAAACTGCGTATCCCGGCGTGGTCGGTCAAACCAACCGTAACGGTGAATGGAGAGAGTGTGAAAGCTGTGAAAGCAGGAGAGTATGTAAGCATCAACAGAAAGTGGAAGAGCGGCGATAAAGTTGTTCTTCAAGTACCGATGAAGCTTAAAACGACAACATGGATCAATAATTCCATTGGAATTGAACGCGGTCCGCTTGTGTACTCCCTGCAAATGAAAGAGAATTGGCAGGTTAAGGATAAGCCAATTGCTGAATTGCCAGGCTTCGATGCATCTGCTCTGGGATTCAATGAGTATACGGTGAAAGCGGATAATCCATGGAATTATGGTTTGCTCATTGACAGGGAGCATCCGGAAAAATCCATCGATGTGATTACCGGACCAATGCCGGAGAATCCGTTCAAGCAAGCGACGACACCAGTTAAGCTGGTAGCCAAAGCGAAAAAAATTCCAACATGGGGCAAGGCAGCCAATAATGTAGAAAGCGCAGAGCCGCCTGCTGGTCCGATTCTCTCCAAGGAGCCGACTGAAAACATAACGATGGTTCCTTATGGAGCGCAGAACCTGCGTATCACTTATTTCCCTGAAGTGACAGAGAAATTGGCAGACACAGGTGCAGCCAAATATGAAGCGGAACAAGCAGACCTTTTCCGTGCATCAGTGAGAACGAACGAACCCAACGCATCCGGAGGAAGCTATGTTGGCGGAATCGATTTTGCCGATAGCTATGTGAAGTTCAATCAAGTCAATGTTCCTAAAGCGGGAAATTACAACGTTGATATTTGGTTTGCAAATGGTCTCGATCCTGCAACAGGCAAAATGATTGTCAATGGCGAAGCAAGCTCGTTGAAATATCAAAATACGCGTAACTGGGGACGTTTCATGGCCACAAAAATGGAGGTTCCCCTGAAAAAAGGCACCAATACGATCACGTTCATGAAAGATCAAGGATTTTATGAATTGGATTATATTGTGGTCAGGCCGCTGCAAACTGACGGGCGCTAATAGATCATACAGTCAATCGCCATCACTAAAATGAATTGATTATTGGAACCCAGTCATTACCTTGCTGGGTTCTTTTTATAGGATTCTATTTATCTCCTATCATTGTATTCTTTAATGATTTTCTTTTATTAGTCCAGCTTTGCCTTAGTGAAAGAAATTAAAAAAAGAGATAAACCTTTAAATTAATATTGAAGATTGCTGAATAATTTGATAAAATAAAATAAATGAAAAGACTATGTGCAACTGGCGAAACACGGATAACCGTGAGGGAACACATAGTGTCGTAGCCGTTCGCCTGGGCAGAGGTAAGGGATTTTATCCCTTGCCTCTTTCTGTGTATTTACAGAAGATAGTGAAGTTTTAAAGGAATGCAGATTTTCATGGGTTTAAAATCTTGTTAATATTTTGAAATCTAAAAACTATCATGATCAAAGAGGAGCAAACAAAATGAGCACAATAACTTTAGAAAAAGTGAAAACGATCAAGGCGTTAAATAATATTGCCGAAAGCGGGCTAAATGTATTCAACAAAGGCGATTTTACGGTCGACAATGACAGTGAAAACCCTGATGCGATCGTTCTTCGCAGCTTTAATATGCATGCAATGGAATTCGGCACTGATTTAAAAGCAATCGCAAGGGCAGGCGCGGGAGTCAATAATATTCCGGTCGACAAATGCACCGATCAAGGAATTGTTGTTTTCAATACACCTGGTGCTAACGCAAACGCCGTAAAAGAAATGGTACTGACGTCATTGATGGCTTCATCTCGTAACCTTTTTGCTGGTGTGGCCTGGACAAAGACGCTGGAAGGCGAAGGAGAACAAATTCCAAAACTTGTTGAAGCAGGAAAGAAACAATTCGTTGGTAAAGAAATCAAGGGGAAAACTCTTGGCGTAATCGGTTTAGGTGCGATTGGTGCACTTGTAGCGAATGATGCCCTGGATTTGGATATGGACGTCATTGGGTTTGACCCGTTCATCTCTGTTGATACAGCTTGGAACTTGTCCCGCAATGTACAGCGCGCCATGACGATTGAACAATTGTTTGCAGAATCTGATTATATTACAGTACATGTGCCATTAACGGACGACACAAAAGGAATGTTTAACGAAGAAACATTCAGCATCATGAAGCCAGGCGTTCATATTTTGAATTTCTCACGCGGCGAGCTAGTGAATGAAAATGATATGGCAGCTGCACTTGAAAGCGGAAAAGTAGGAAAGTTCATTACAGACTTCCCGAATGAAAATGTGTTGAAAATGAAAAATGTCGTTCCAATTCCGCATCTTGGTGCCTCTACGCTAGAGTCAGAGGAAAACTGTGCCATCATGGCTGCTCGTCAGTTGAAGAACTTTTTAGAAACAGGGAACATCAAGAACTCTGTGAATTTCCCAAACACTTCCCTTCCTTATACAGGAAACCGTCGTGTGGCAACGTTCCACGAAAACGTTCCGAACATGGTTGGACAAATCACACTGGCTGTATCCGGCTTTAATTTGAACATCGCTGACATGGTTAACAGAAGCCGTGGGGGTTATGCGTATACGATCATCGACATTGACGGAGAAGTAAACGGCGATATCATCCCTGGTTTGGAAGAAAAAATTAAACAAATCGCAGGCATCGTCACAACTCGCATTATTTAATTTTTTCTTGCTCAAATGATCATCATTAGTACAAGCCTCAATTCCTTTAAGGAGTTGAGGCTTTTTAATTTTGTTAAACTTTTTGAACAAAATGGCATTCATTCCTGCTTCCTTTGGAACGAACGCACTTGCCAGTTCAGGAGCCTGTTTAAAGAATCGCGCCGGTTGTTAGTAGTTACTGTCTTCCAAGATAAAAATCCTCCCATTAATTATTCAACTTAAAAATCATTTCACCATGGCTTTAGGTACCCCTTAATAAAAAGTTAAGAAATTCTCTTCATAATAAGTTTCACCACGGGTAGCCCCCTAACACATAAGATAGCTTGGAGAAACAACATAGGAGGACAAAAAATATGAAAAAGATGATGTATGTTAAGCTTGGATTAGATATTCTAATGGCCGTTACGTTCGTATTATTTTTTAATAAACAAGTATTAGGGGGATTAACGTTTCACGAAATTGCCGGGTTAGCTATTGCCGTATTTTTTTTCACCCATGTGTTGCTCAATTGGCAATGGGTAAAAAAAGTTACTATTAAAATATTTGACCGTAGGCTGCCTCTTGCAACAAAATTTGGTTACTTTTTAAATGTAATGTTGTTAATGACAATGACCTTTATTATGATCAGTGGTATTTTTATTTCAAGAGTTGTATTCCCGAATATCAACGTTGGAAATGAACAATGGTTTAAAATTTCTCATATATCGATTTCGTTTTTAGCACTTATTTTAGTTGCAGCTCATGTTGGATTACATTGGAAATGGGTAATAAATGTTTTTAAAAATATAATTAGCTTCAAAACTCCGAAACCAAGCATAGGGATTTTAGCAAGAGTGGCAACAGTTGCCTTATTAGTGTTTGGAGGCTATCAAATGTACTCAACACATTTCATCAGGCAGGTGCAAGGAGTTGTGAGCGTGTTTAATCTTTCTTCTTCACAAATGCCAGAAGGCGGCTTTAAAGGGGGAGAAAAACCGAACTTTCAAGCTGGAGGCTTCGAAGGGGGAGAAAGACAAAACCTTCCGGAAGGCGGCTTGGAAGAGGGTGATGGCTCATTTGAAAAAGCAAACCTTTCAGAAGGTGGATTCAGAGGGGAAAAGGGTCACTTCGAGAGTTCGAACGCTTTAGGCGTTATCGTTACGTATTTTGGCATCATGTCTGTATTTATCATTATCATTTATTATATTGAAAAATTAATAATGAGCCATACACGTAAAAGAAAAAAACGAACTTTAGTGAAGGCGATTTAACGAGTGTGTAAATGTAATTTAGACTTCAGATGAGCACTCTACATAGCATAGAACAAACAAAATCAGTGACGATACTAAAAGAAGTCCCAAGTGAAGTAAACTACTTGGGACTTTTATTAGTTAATAGAAGGCGATCTGCTCTACAGCTTACGCAAGCGAACACCCTCAAAAATTTTGATTCCGCTGTTGATGAAGGATAGTTGATGTTAAAAAAGCTCCAACAGGAGGCAATTGCTGGGTATAGGAATTACCACTAATAGGATATTCATTTAGACTTATATCTGTCGTGGCAATCCACGTTCCATACTCACCTGCTTGTAGTGAGGGAGGCTTCATAAGTATGCGTCCCTGCAAAATAAAATGCCGGATTCTAATCTGGGGATCATCAAATATCGTTAAGTTTCCAGAGAAAGAGGCAAAAGGTGAATCAAATGTGATTTGTTTGGTGTTTTCATTCCAAAATCCATTAATCGGAATAGGTGAACCGCGAAAATTAACCGTACCAATTACACTGTTATTTGTAATAGATTGAATGACAAGTGTGCCAAAAATAATCGATCTGCCAGCTATAGAAGCATGGATGCCCCATACTGATGGGAATGGAAAACTAACTGAACTAGTACCTTGTGCAGTTACCAATGCTATGCCCTCCCTTAAAGAATAGGTTCTGAGGATAAAAGGATGAGATATGTTTTAGCTCCCTTGTTTTAATGAATATTTCAGTATATGCAGCACGAGCAGAATAAACCCATACACAAAGGTGAAGTTTTACATGACAAATCCTCATCCCTATATTTGTAGTACCAACAAAAGAGGGGTAAGCGGGATGGACTGGAATGGAATGAAGGGAAATGAGGTAAGTGCGGCGAAAGTATACTATAGAACTGAAAGATATATGGAGAGCAGCGATATAAAATGTTGCGGAACAGATAATTTGCCAATTGCCATGAATTACGTTGAAGACTGGACGCCGTTAAGAGGAGCTGCACCCTTGAATAACGAAGCACACCAATGGTTTTAAAAAAATCATGAAGGAGTGGCAAATATGCACAAAAAAGATTGTTCAAAAAAGATGTGCCAGTGTTTCATTGTCCCTAACTATATCTTAGAGAATTTGGCACAAAATGAAATAGAAGCAGCACGGATCAGTTTAGCGAAAAGCAGTCAAATGCGCAGGCGCAGAATTTTGAAAGAATTTGATATTGACGGTGTTGTCGCTTTAACTGATGCAGGACCAGGACGTCATGGTGAATCTGCCCGCCATGTTTATGATTGCAAGGGAAAAACCAAACTTCGCCAGAATGAGGTTAGAAAAGAAGGGGATCGATCAAGTGCAGACCCTGTGGTCAACACTGCATATGATTATAGTGGGGTTGTGCGTGACTATTTCAAGGATGTCCTGCACCGTAATTCCATTGATAACCAAGGCCTTGATCTCATCCTGAACGTCCATTATGGCGATAAATTCACAAATGCCTATTGGGACGGAGATGAAATGGTATTTGGTGACGGCGATGGGGTTATTTTCAGCAATTTTGCCAATTCACTCGATGTCATTGGGCACGAACTTACGCATGGTGTAACGCAGTTCACAAGCGGATTGGAATATGACGGTCAGTCTGGGGCTTTGAATGAGCATCTTTCAGATGTGTTTGGAATCGCGATCAAACAATTTCATTTAAAGCAAACAGCAGGAGATGCCGATTGGCTAATCGGTGCTGATATAATGGGACCAACACTAAAAGGACAAGCTCTCCGTTCCATGAAGGCACCTGGTACGGCATTTGACAATAAATTGATGGGGAAAGATATACAGCCTGATCATATGAGAAACTTCTATAAAGGGGATCGAGATAATCATGGTGTCCATATCAATAGCGGCATACCAAACAAGGCGTTTTATCTTGTATCGATGGAGATCGGAACCGACAAAGCAGCGTTGATTTGGTTCAATGCGATGCAGAATTTATTTGCCACGGCAAATTTCAATCAATTCGTCCAAATTGTCAGCAAGTCCGCACAAAAACTCGTCGATAGTGGAGAAGTTCCTGAAACTGCTATAAAAACAATTGAAAATGCGTTTAAAGCGGTTGGACTGCCTGAGTAGTTATCTTTTATGAATAGGAGGCTTCATCTAACATGCATATCCAATTTAGCTGCATAGGGGGAATGGCCAACCTCGATTTGAATGTTGTGATAAACACAGACGAATTACCGAAGGAAAAGTATGAGGAATTACAAAATTTGGTGAAGGTAGCTAATCTTTCTCATGCTGAACCAAGTAAAATGGCTGGAGCTAAAGCGCACGGAGCGGACTCTTTTTCATACAAGCTGGATATAGCAGATGAAAAGAAGGAACAGTCCTTCTTATTTACCGACACGACAGCTCCACATGAAGTACGGCCCTTATTGGATTATTTACGTAACTTGGCCATTGAAATAAAAATGGCAGAATAATAATAAAGTAAGAACCTTAATCACATCAAATAGGCAGCTGTAAAATAAACCAGTGCGTGTCCCTTTTTGATCGAGATGCACTGGTTCATTTTTTCTATTAATAATTGACACATACCTTTTTGAAGCAAATTAATAAGAAATTTTTGTAATCCATCAACCCTACTAAAAAAACAAGTAGACTTGTCTGAATATGAGACGTTGTCTACTTGCAGCACTACCTATACTATTGTTAAACGATTCCAGTTAGCATATAGACCCCAATTACAAGGAATGCTGTGATGGTTTTTATGATTGTTATAGCAAAAATATCTCGATAAGATTGGCGGTGTGTCAATCCTGTTACCGCTAGTAAAGTAATAACAGCTCCGTTATGAGGTAAAGTATCCATCCCCCCGGAAGCTAATGCGATGACACGGTGCATAACCTCCAGTGGAATACCAAACTGATTGGCGAGTTCAATATACTTGTCTGCCATAATTCCTAATGTAATCGACATCCCAGCTGTTGCGGAACCGGAAATCCCAGCTAAAATATTCGTTGTCACAGCCCCATTTATCAAGGGATGGGTAAAGGCTTGAGAAAGACCATCTCGAACTAAAGCAAACCCTGGAAGAGATGCGATGACAGCACCAAATCCAAACTCAGAAGCAGAGTTCATCGATGCTAATAAAGCGCCGCCGATACTAACAGACAGTCCTGCTTTTGCACCGGTCAAGACTCCTTTGTAGTTAAAAGCGATCGTAGCGAGTATCCCCATCACTAATGCCATTTCAACTGACCATATTCCCACAACTTGAGATGTTTCAATTTTTGCGTATCCATCCATCCCAACAGCAGTAAAATCAAATCCATTAGGATACCATTTTGGAATATAGATAGTAAATACCTTGTTCATGACACCAACGAGAGTAATCGGAATAAAAGCAATAATTTGACGGGCAACGGAAAACTCAGCCTCTAATGAGACGACTGGCAATTTCTCTGCTTCAGCCGCAGCGGCCATTTCTGTTTTTGCATCTCCTGCAAAACCATAATATCCTTCCTTCATTTTTTCTGCTTTACGACGACGAGAATCTAAATAACACATACCAAGAATAAAAACGATACAAGCCGCTATGAAACCTAGTGTTGGTGCAGCGTAAATATCTGTTTTAAAAAAGGTAGTGGGAATAACGTTTTGAACCTGCGGAGAACCAGGTAAAGCATCCATTGTAAATGTAAACGCTCCTAAAGCAATGGTACCAGGAATAAGCCGTTTCGGAATATTGGATTCACGGAATAAATTAGCCGCAAATGGATATACAGCAAAGGCTACCACAACTAAACTGACGCCACTGTAAGTCAAGATCGCACAAAGCAATACAATGGCTAACATGGATCGTTTAGGACCAACTACTTTAATGATTGTTTCGGCAATTGACTTTGCTAATCCTGACATTTCAACTACTTTCCCAAAGATGGCACCTAATAGGAAGATAGGAAAGTACAATTTAATATAATCTACCATCTTCGCCATAAAAACATTGGAGTAGAATGGAAGTACATGACCTGGGTCGGTTAAAAGGACGGCCAATAACGCACAAAGTGGAGCAAAAAGAATCACCGAAAACCCGCGATAGGCTACAAACATTAGTAATCCAAGCGATAGAAGAATAATAATTAGTTCCATAAAAAACCCCCGTTTCAGAATATGGCTTAAATTCAGATAGCAAAGCGCTTACAAAAATGATTTTCCAAGATACCTAAATAGGTATCCATGGATATAATGAAGGAAGATTCACTTTTTTAAGATAAGAGAAATCTTTTTCCAGATTAAGTTCGTAATCAATAGGCGTGAGCTAGCATCAATTATGTCTTCTATATTAATTAATGCACTAAGAATAGTACGATCTTAACGCGAAACAACGCCATGCTTTTCTTTTGCAATTTCTGCAGCCACATCCACGATCATATCCTCTTGGCCACCGACCACTTTACGCTTACCTAATTCAATTAAAATATCACGAGAATCAATATTGAATTTTTCTGCTGCGCGTTTTGCATGAAGAGCAAAGCTTGAGTATACACCAGCGTAACCAAGTGTTAGGCTGTCTCTTGTAATTTCTTGCGGAGTTTGCAGAATCGGTGCAATAATGTCTTCTGCTAAATCCATCATTTTGTATAAATCGACTCCTGTTTGAATTCCCATCCGTTCAAGAACGGCAACAAGTACCTCCGTTTGCGTATTTCCTGCACCAGCACCTAAGCACCGAACACTGCCATCAATACGAGTAGCTCCTTCTTCAATAGCCACTAACGAGTTTGCCATAGCTAGGGACAAATTGTTATGACCGTGGAAACCGATATTTATGTCTACAATCTGTTTTAGGACATGAATTCGTTCACGAACTTGGTTTGGAAGTAGTGCTCCGGCTGAATCGACCACATATACAGTATCAGCTCCATAGCTTTCCATTAACTTTGCCTGTTCAGCTAACTTTTCAACTGGGGCCATATGAGACATCATCAAAAATCCAACTGTTTCCATTCCTAGTTCCTTTGCCGCAGCAATATGTTGAAGAGCCACATCTGCCTCTGTAACATGTGTAGCGATACGAGCCATTTTTGCTCCCAATCTTGCAGCTTCCTTTAACTCTTTTACAGTACCAATGCCTGGGATTTGTAGAACAGCAATTTTAGATTTATCAGCTACAGAAACTGCCGCTTCGATTAATTCCATTTCATTCGTTCGTGATAGACCAAATTGTAAGGATGATCCAGCTAAACCATCGCCGTGAGATACTTCGATATAAGGAACGTTTGCATCATTCAAAGATTTTGCAACTTTAAGTACTTGATCTACAGTATATTGATGAGCGATCGCATGACTTCCATCCCGCAATGCTACCTCAGTGATATAGATATCTCTTTTATTCGTCATTGTGTTATAGGCCCCTTTCCACAGCTCAAACTGGTGCTTTCATTAATTGGTTTTTTGCAAACTCTTCTGCCACCCTAACGCCCGCCGCTGTCATAATATCAAGATTTCCTGAATACTTTGGCAGGTAATCCCCAGCACCCTCAACTTCAAGGAAGATGGTCACTTTATTCCCCTCGAAAATAGGTTCACTGCGGAGTCGATAACCAGGAACATAAGATTGAACAACTTTAGCCATTTCATCAATTGATTGCTTGATAGTTTCCTCGTCCAATGTCCCTTCTTCTACAAGAGTATAAACAGTATCACGCATGAGAATTGGAGGTTCAGCAGGGTTTAAGATCATAATGGCTTTTCCTTTTTTAGCACCGCCAACCTCAGCAATTGCACGTGAAGTGGTTTCAGTAAATTCATCGATATTCGCCCGAGTTCCAGGTCCTGCACTTCGACTGGAGATCGTGGCAACAATTTCAGCATATTCTACTGGACTAATTCGGTTTACGGCATGGACCATTGGGATTGTCGCCTGACCTCCGCATGTAATCAAATTGATATTATCTGCCTCTATATTTGATCCGAGGTTTACGGCTGGAACCACTAATGTTCCTACAGCAGCAGGTGTCATATCAATTACTTTTTTTCCTGCTTCCTTTAATACTCTCGCATTATGGATATGGGCTTTTGCAGATGTTGCATCGAAGATAATGTCTGCCAATTCTGGTCTTTCCAAAAACCCATCTATGCCAGTATCAATGGCCACATAACCTAATTCTCTCGCGCGATGTAATCCATCAGATTTTGGATCGATCCCTATAACAGTAGTCAACTCTAACACTTCAGAGCGTCCCAGTTTTATCATAAGATCAGTACCAATATTTCCTGAGCCAAGTACAGCAACTTTTACTTTTGACAAAATAAATCCCTCCTAATTATGAAAACATTCATCATACTATGTTCATATCATTGCGAATTATCTTTATAACCCAGACATTTTGAAATCTCAGAGGCAGCATTTTTTATTCCTGCGATTACTTCTGGAAGCCTATCTTGGCTAAGCCTCATTTTAGGTGATGCACAACTGATTGAAGCGATGACAGTTCCTTTGTTATCAAAAATGGGAGCCGCGACACATTTAAGCCCTAGCTCGATCTCTTCATCATCAATCGAATAGCCTTTCTCCCGTATTAATCCTAAATGGTTCTTAATTTCCTTTGTGTCAGTCATCGTATGTTCTGTAAACGGTTCCAAATCAGACGAAGATAAAATTCTGTCAATCTCTTTTTCATCCTGGTAGGCAAGAATAGCTTTACCTACACCTGTGCAATGAATCGGAGCTCTCTTCCCAATATGTGAATAGATTCTGAGAGCACTCGGTCCTTCTACCTTTTCAACGTAGATGAGTTCATCCCGCTGACGTACTACCAGGTGAACCGTTTCCTTCAGTTCCTCTACTAAACTCTTAATGATTGGTTGAGCAATTTTTCCAATATCAAGATGTTCGCCAATGTAATTACCAAGTTCAAAAAGCTTCATTCCCAACTTATACTTTAAATCATCTGGATTTTGTTGAAGATACCCTCTGTGCACTAAGGTTTTGATCAGCCCGTGAACCGTACTTTTGGATAAATTAAGTTGTTGACTAATATCTTTGATACTTAATTCTGGACCAGAGGCCAAAAACAATTCAAGGATATCAGCAGTTCTTTCAACTGATTGGATAAGACGTTCAGTCACGATTATCTTCCTCCGTTCGACATTATCGAATGCCGTTCGTAAATTTATTTATATATAGATAGTAAACTATCATTTTCCATCTCGTCAATATATTTTTATTTTTCTGAAAAAAAGAGCTGGTTTTAAAAAACATATATAAATTGAGAGTAACTTTTACTCTTCCTCAACAAAAAAGGATAGACAGCCATCCTATTTTTGTTTGTTTTTGTTGTAAACAATTTTTCAGATTCCGTTAAGGTTCTGTAAATACCATTGTTTTATTAAAAGAAAAAGCTACGATAGAAGTGAATTGATAAAGAGGAGGAAACTGAAAATGAATAAATGGTGGCTAACGATGTCTTTAGCTGTTGCTGTTGTTATGCCCTTTTCAGCAACAAATGCTTCCGCTGAACAGGTTAAGAAGGAACCGAAAGTGATAGTGCCACTTGTAAAAGCGCACGCACACAATGATTATGAGCATGCACGTCCTCTCTATGATGCACTGGATCATGGGTTCACAAGTGTAGAAGCGGACGTCTGGCTAAAAGACGGTGAATTACTGGTAGCCCATGATGAAATCAATGTTAAACCAGAGCGGACACTTAAGTCCCTTTATTTGGATCCATTAAAAGAAAAAGTGAAGCAAAACAAAGGCTCTGTTTACAAAAATCGTCACCAGGATTTCTTACTTTGGATCGATATTAAATCCGAGGACAAAGCTACATATGAAGAAATTGATAAACAACTGGAAGAATACAAGAAAATGGTTACAAAATTCTCAAAGTCAAAGGTAAACCAAGGTGCTGTGACTGTCATTATTTCTGGAAACCGTCCGCGTGAGCTAATGGAAAACCAGAAGGTGCGTTATGCCACATTTGATGGCCGAATGAGTGATCTGGAATCAGATGCACCTAATGAATTCATGCCTGTAATCAGCGACAACTGGACAAAGTATTTTTCATGGAATGGTGAAGGTAAGATGCCTCAAGCTGAACAAGAAAAGCTGGATCACATTGTCAAAACGGCTCATGCCAACGGTCAGATGGTTCGATTCTGGGCAACTCCAGACGAGGCGCTACCAAACCGTGAAGCTGTATGGGATGAGATGCTAAAAGCAGGAGTAGATCTTGTAAACACAGATGACCTTCCAGCCTTACAGCAATACCTGCTAGAAAATGATCCACACCCTACGAAACCACATATTAACTGGTAGACTATCATACTCTTTATCAATTAACCAGAGGATCCGCAGCGGGTTATCTGGTTTATTTTTGATGCCACCTAAGCCATATTTCTTAGACATATATCAGGAAGATGGAATGAGATTCATAGAACCGAAAAAAGATAATAGAAACCAATAAAAAAGTCTATCAAAAATAGGCTTTTTTGCGTTCACCGAAATGTCATTTCTACTCACTTTTCATATTGGTTTTGCTTATTATTTCTAAAAATGGACACAAATTAACAACTATATGTGGAAACTGACTAACAGTTTCATAGGAAATCAATCACTATCGCTTAATGAAGACGGTTCTTAAAGAGTAAGTCAATTATGCTAGTCATTTAGTTAAAAAGGGGGAGGTTTTACAAAAAATGCGGAAAATAGGATAATAGTCGCATAGGTGAAGTGAGATGCATATTAAGACAAGAAAGTTACAAATTCAGGGAAGAGTATCACCCACTTCATGAGAAAATATTAATCTTGTAAGCCCAATTCTTAAACGGCTTATCAACTCCACTAACATCATGAATTCCCCCTCCGAAAAGCAATCAATCCACTTAAAAAACAGCTGTTCCTGGAAATAAGATGAGGCCTCATTTTCACATATCTTCGACCGATAAAGGGAGTCGACTATTATTTCATGTAACCAATGACAAAAAACAATAGGCTAGTAAGATGGCTTTGCACTTATAGGAGGTGAGAAAAATGTGAACGAAAAATAGAAAAATCCATAGGGAGAAAGTCACCTAAGGGCTGGAAGCGGGCGTATACCTGACTGTATGTTCAGTCCTATTAATTAAATAGAAAATGGGGGAGTGAATGGAATGATCATACGAAAAAACTATTTAATGAATATGGAAACCGTGGCAATGATGGAGCGTTACGATTCAAATGGTGTAGAGATGACGATGGTGGTGGAAGGAGAAAACACATTTCTTGTTGCACAACCGCGCCAAGAAATCCTCAATCATACGCTAAATTATTTTGGATTGGATCTTGATGGCGGGCTTGCAGGGGCCAAATCGGTGCTTGGCGGAAAATACAGGCTGCCAGTTTGCCTAAACGCCCAGCTTGGAATGGTCTGGTTCTCCTCACGTTCATTCCGAAAAAGCGGAGGGGTCTGGTTTTCCTACATCCACATCAGTGACCTTGAGGAAATGAACGAAAAAGAAACCCTGGTCCACACAAACTATGGACATTGCCTTCCTGTGTCCTTAAGCAAAAATCAGCTCGCCTTCAAAAGGGACCAAGCATCCTATCTGCACACCACCTTCCATGAACGCTCTTTAGGCAAAAAAACCTTTTATTACGAACCGGGAAGCGGAATCACTTTTTGCAAAGAACCTGGTGAGGTTCATTACAGGGTGAAAGGAAGGGGAGATTAAAAACAGAGAGAGGAAGACCGCCGAATTGGTGGTCTTTTCTTAGGCGTAGATCAAGTGAGAGCAGGTTTTATTTAAGAAAACTCTAAATATGGAAATATAGTTATTGTAAAAAGTGGAATGATATATTATGATTAGTAAAAAGTTAATTTTTAGGAAAGGGAGTACATATTTTGAAACGAATATTTGCTATTTTACTATCTTTTGGACTAGTTTTGGGTCTCTCGTTTGGCGCGAATGATGTTGCCGGTGCCAAAACAAAGGTGAAGACGTATAAAAACTGTACAGCATTGAATAAAGACTATAAAGGAGGCGTAGCTCGTACATCTTCCGTTAAAAATAAAGGAGGAAAAACGAAATACAAACCTCACGTTTCAAAGGCGCTATATGATGCCAATAAAAAAAGCGATCGTGACAAAGACTTGATCGCTTGTGAAAAATAAGGAAATTCTAAGAGACCTTTAAAAAGAGGTCTCTTTTTATTAAGATTGCTGCTTTACAAAATGGTAAGCACTCAGGCAGTTTAGGATGGATGGAGGTCCATTACAGGGTGAAAGGGAAGGAATAATTAAATCAATAAGAGGAAGACCGCCGAATTGGCGGTCTTTTGTATTTCCAACATATCATTGATCGTTTTTGCTGCCTTCTAGTTTAGTTTTAATGAAATCGATCCATGTTCTAGTTGCTATACAGGTCTTTAGCTTTTTTCTCGCGGTTTATCTTCCACTAACCCAATTTAATTCAATAAGACAGACATCTTTTTTATCTTTCAAACCGTCCAGTATGTGTATTTTCTCGATTTATAAGTCCATCACCAAGATTGATTCTGCTCATAAGTCTCTCATGGTCCGAAGGAAAACGTTCTTTAATATTTGCAACTCCCTCTATTGTTAGGATATTACCATTAGGCCCAGGGCGTTCTTCTCTTTGAAATCCGGGGTTCAAACTATCATCAATCATTACAGGTCTGTCGATTGTATCGTTGTCATCATTATTATTAGTGGAGTCTCTATCAAGGTTTCCGGCATTATTAAATGGATCATTGTTATTATCTTGTGGCATGTATTTCACTCCTTCGCTTATATTATCCGCCGATGGCATTAATCTATTCGCACGCTGTACTAATCCCTTATCCATATAGTAACGAATCCTGTCTTTTCTAATCCGCACAAACTCCAATTCTCTTGAATTGTCATCAAGTACGAAGGGTAAAAAGGTTTTTTTACGAAAGGATATTAAAAATACGTATAAAAAATATTATTGACTTACATTTTAATTTGTCTTACAATTTCAATGTAAATATTCGAAAGATTCAATCAAATGGGAGGAGAGCTTTTTTAAGAGCCGATTCACTTCAACATGAAGCATGACAACATACTGCAGCACAAACTTTATGTGGATACAGGAATTCTATTGTCAGAAAGTTTCTTAATAAATTTCAATATCGGTAGTCTAGAGCTATCAAAGTATTTTGCTCGAGAAATGAAAGCGAATACATACACTTTGGAATGGAGTGAATAACTTGAAAAATCAATCAAATCTTGCTGAATCTACTGTGATTGTTTCTGAGGTCGAAAGTAAGAAACCAAATTTCATCACAAAGTTTAAAACTGCCTATGGTCCAGGAATTCTTGCCGTGTTAACGTGGCTTGGAGCCGGGGATCTGGTGACTTCTTCTGTTGCCGGTGCAGATTATGGATATAGTTTAATGTGGATTTTAGCTCTGTCATTAATACTTCGTTTTCTTATCGTTAATATTATTGCCCGGTTCCAGCTTTGCAACTCAGAGGGGCTAACTATCCTTGAAGGATATGGACGTATCCACCCATTTTTCGGTTACTTCATGTTTGGTTATGCATTAATCATGGGTCATCTTTTTAATGCGTATATGATTAAGGGAGCGGGAGAGGTATTATCGACCCTATTTCATGTTAATCAGTCATTCATAGCTTCAATGGTAGTTGTGGCATTAGTATTTATGCTTATAGGCAGAAATATTTATACCAGAATTGAAAGTGTAATGAAATTGCTTTTGGCAGTATTGACAATTGTCTTCTTGTACCTGGCCATTCAAGCAACTCCGGATGTGGGAGAAATTATTAAAGGGACAGTTGGTTTTAGCATTCCAAGTGATACTGGCGTCCATGGAGCATTATTGGTGGCGATTTCAATTATCGGAGCAGTGGCAGGATCTATATCGAACTTTGTTCATCCATATTTCATGAGGGAAAAGGGTTGGACGAAACCGAGTCACGTAAAAGTTCAAAGAAATGATTTACTGTTTGCCATCGGTGTTTGCATTGTTATAAATTTGGCCATTTGGGTTGTTGGTGCAGAAATTTTAAAACCGAATGGAATTCATGTGGAAACGATTGATGACTTGGCAATGGCATTGCAAATGTCGTTAGGACAACTTGGCTGGTACATTTTTTATCTTGGTGTATTTGGCGTATTATTCGCAAGTATAGTAGGGAAGTCAACTGGTTTTCCAAGATTGATTGTAGATGCCTTTTACGTAATAAGTAAGGATCGGCGCGAAAAGTACAATGGTAAATATGAAAAAGATCCAATGTATAAATGGATTATGATTTTTGTATTAGTTACGCCGCTTATTTGGTCAATTCCCGGCATGCCTGGTTTCATTACATTGACGATTGGCGTAAGTGCATTAAACATAATCGGTTTTCCAATCATCGCAATTGGAATGCTAGTGCTATCAAATAAAAAAAGCTTGATGGGAGCATATAAAAATAATTGGTTCGAAAATATTGTTCTTACTTTAGCTTCAATATTAGCGGTTTGGTCCGCAGTTCAATTAGCTATTACCTTTGTCTGAAATAATGGTAGATTATAGGTAGAGGTTATTAAACAACAAATGGCTTCTGTCGCGATTTGATCCCGAGGGGGTCCTACTTTATTGGAAGTGAGGTATCAATGATGAAACCGAAAGTAATCGTCTATAAGAAAGTGGAGCCAGAAGTGTTGGAATATATTCAAAGGACTTGTGATGTCGTATATTTTGAAGGTCTTGACTCACTAAATTACTCTGAATTTCTTCAAGAGCTGAAGAGCGCACAAGGTATATTAGGTTCAGGATTAAAAGTGGATAAAAGTTTACTCGATCAGGCACCGCAATTAAAAATCGTCTGTAATGCCTCAGTTGGTTACGACAATTTTGATGTAACAGAGTTGTCAAATCGAGGAATTATGGCTACGAACACTCCTGAGGTATTAAATGAGACAGTCGCAGATACGATTATGGGCTTGATATTATCTACAGCGAGAAGAATGCCTGAGTTGGATCAATTGGTTAAGTCAGGGCAATGGACATCTACGATCGGAGAAAAATGGTTTGGGGTGGACGTCCATCATAAAGTATTAGGAATTATCGGTATGGGTGGAATAGGATCTGCCGTTACAAAAAGGGCTCGTTTTGGATTCGATATGAACATCTTATATCACAACAGATCTAGAAATGAGGAAGCAGAGCAAAAGTATGGGGCAACATACTGTTCAATGGAAGATCTGTTAAAGCAGTCTGACTTTGTCTGCTTAATGACACCTCTTACTCCCCAAACTGAAAATATGATGGGGGAAAAAGAATTCAAGCTCATGAAAGAGAGCGCCATTTTCATCAATTGCTCAAGAGGGAAAACAGTTGATGAAGATGCCTTGGTCCATGCGCTGGCAACCGGGGAAATATACGCGGCAGGACTGGATGTCTTCGTACAAGAGCCCGTCAACGAAGACAATCCATTGCTTTCCATGAAGAATGTCGTTACCTTGCCTCATATCGGTTCCGCAACATCTGAAACCCGCTTGAAAATGGCGATGCTGGCCGCAACCAACCTTGTCGCCGGATTACAGGGAGAAATTCCACCTACCTTGATCAAAACTGGCGTAAGGGTAAAGTGATTTGTTAGAAGGCATGAAAGAATAGTAGAATGAATGACGCTGGATAGCCTTATGTTGGGCTATCCATTTTTTAATAACGGATTATTAAGTATTTTACTCACCCTGCAAAACAAACAAGCCCTCTCTATAAAGGAGGGCTTCAGACTGTAGACAAACTCGGGTAAATTGATTTCCACTCCAGGCACTCGCTTTTCGCGGGGGTCTCCCTTGGACGTGCTATTTTCGCACACCCGTCCCAATCACTTTTGAATGAAAAAAGTTCATTCGTTTTCTAATGGTTGATTAATTCCATCGCTCTAACTTTGGGATTCCTCTAGTAAAGAGCTTAGCAATAAATTTAGGCATCTTCATATTTTCCATCATATGATTTTGAACAAATTTTTGCATTTCTATCGCAGTAATATCTTGAGTGAATTCACCATTTATATAACAATGACTACAATATTTAGTGCTTTTACTACCATCTTTTTCAGTTCCTCCACCTAATTCATCTTTAGAAAGCGGCATTCCACAACTCTGACATGTTTTATATTGTTTCATTATAAATTCCTCCTACAATTTCAATATGCCAAATCATGAACGGAAACGATTCGGTAAAAGCCGCCCCCGTATTTTTAGTGATGGCACTCTACTATTAAAGAACTTTTTTATATTTTAAACAACTTAATTATTTTTTAATTACCTTTATTATCGTGTACCCATATGAAAAGGTCCAATAATCCTTTGTCTCTCTTCAATTACTCTATCCAAGAGCACTATAAATCCATCTGGCAAGCCTTTATTTAAGGATTTCAAAGAAGCACACGTTTTATAAAGTATTAGGAATTATCGGTATGGGTGGAATAAGATCTGCCGTTATGTCATGGGATACTACGAGTCGCCGTTGGTGTCGCCGCTACCATGAAATCAGTGACCGGCGAAGCAACGAAGCTTTCAAATATGTAATTAGTCATAAAAATAACCAGTCAAGCTACGGGCTTAACTGGTTACTGTACATGTTAAATTAAAGTTTAAAACGACGATTTATTATGGCAACTGTTGTGAAATATACATTGATATCATTCAGAAATTGTGATAAATTAGTATAGAAACACATTTATAAATATATAAAAACAGTTTGCCCCTTAATATAAGTATAAGGTAAAACTCACCTCTAGTCAACCCCAATTTTTATTTTTTGAAGGAGTGTCTGATATGAATAATGAAATTCGGCAGGAGCAAGAACGTTTGGATGAGGTGATAGAAACAATTGCGAATCAAATCAGCAAAATAGAAGGAGAAACTTCACAGCGCAGAAAAGAAGTTGTTAATATCCGTAAACACTTTTGGGATGACCTCAAGGTTAATATAGATACTTTCGATGATTACCTCGAGACCATCATTGGCTTAAGGCAGCAAGCTCAAGACTTGTCACAAAGCGAAGGCGCACATAGATATTCCTACAAGAGGTTGTCAACACTGCACCGCATGCAGGAGGTACCTTATTTCGGCCGGATTGATATTACTGAAGAAGGGTCTTCCCTTACGGAACATATTTATATTGGGACCTCCACTCTTACTGATACAACAGGAGAAAACTTCATTGTCTACGATTGGAGGGCTCCGATTTCGAGTGTTTATTATGACTATCCTCCCGGTCCCATAGAATACTCTACTCCTGGAGGCGTAATTCGGGGGATGCTGGAGAAAAAGTGGCAATATATCATCAAGGGAGGCGTTATCGAATCAATGTTCGATACGAGTCTCACCATTGGAGATGAGATACTGCAGCAGGTGCTTGGTAAGGGGACGGATAAGCATATGCACAGTATTGTGGCCACCATTCAACGGGAGCAAAATAGAATCATCCGGAACGATCGCGGACGACTGCTCATTGTTCAAGGTGCCGCTGGCAGTGGCAAGACATCAGCTGCCCTCCAACGGATCGCTTACTTGCTCTACAAGAATCGAGATAGGCTAAAAGCCGATCAAATCATTCTATTCTCTCCTAACTCAATGTTTAATAACTACGTATCAAATGTGTTACCCGAACTTGGCGAAGAGAACATGCAGCAGGTAACATTCCAGGAATACCTGGATCATCGTCTGACTGACTCGTTTCAAGTTGAGGATCCTTATGAGCAATTAGAATTTTTGTTGACTGCAGCGGATGATCCTTCCTATAGCACTAGGACAGCGAGTATCCGATTTAAGGCATCCATTCGCTTCTTTGAGATAATCAAAACATACAGACAATCACTAGAACTTTCTGGAATGCTCTTTAAAGGGTTGAAGTTCAGAGGGGAAACGCTCGTCTCCGCCAAACAAATCTCAGAAAGATTTTATAACACAGACACCACACTAAGATTTCACAATAGGATTGAAAAGTTGAAAGAGTGGTTATGTGATTTACTTGATGAAACGGAAAAGCTTGAATTGAAAAAACCTTGGGTCGAGGAAGAAATCGAGTATCTTAGTAAAGAAGACTATCAAAAGGTATACACCTACTTAGAGAAAAAACGCGGCCTTAATGAAGATTCCTTTGACGATTATGAGAAAGAGAATAAAATGCTCGCGCGTATGATTGTTCGTAAGAAATTGAAGACGTTACGCAAACGGATAAAAGCACTTCATTTTATCAATATTAAAGGAATATACAAGCAACTTTTTGACGAACAAATACGGATCGAACTGTGGAATGAGGGGAAAACACTTGCTGAAAGGGAAATATGCGTATCAACGCAAAAAATGCTGGACGAAGGTAAACTGTATTACGAAGACGCGACTCCATTTTTGCTGCTGAAGGAGCTAATTCAAGGATTTCAGACGAATTCTTCTATCAAATACGTGCTTGTAGACGAAGCACAAGATTACTCTCCATTTCAATTCGAGTTTTTGAAAAGGTTATTTCCATCTGCAAGGATGACCGTGCTCGGTGACTTTAACCAGGCAATATTTGCTCATGCCAGCGAACGGGTGGATTTCCAGACTCTTACCAGTTTATACGGAATAGGTGAAACCGAGAGTATAACCTTGGATCAAAGCTACAGATCCACAAAGCAGATTATAGAATTTACACGTGAACTAATTCCTGAAGGCCATCGAATTAAGGCATTCGACCGTGAAGGTGAGAAGCCTGTACTGACTCAAGTGTCTAGCCGTGATGAATTGCACCACAAAATCGTGTCTAAAGTCAAAGAGTTTCAAAGTCGTGCGTATAATACCATCGCAATCATATGTAAATCTGCTGCCGAAAGTGCCGCTGCATACGACGCCCTTAGTGTCCACGGTAAATTTAAACTCGTACAGAAAGGCACAAATGAATATGAACAGGGTGTTGTTGTTATTCCGGCTTATTTGGCCAAGGGCATCGAATTTGATGCTGTCATCATTTATGATGCATCTGTGCAAACATACGGTGATGAGAGCTTGCGAAGATTGTTCTACACCGCATGTACCCGGGCAATGCATGACTTACAGATTTATACGGTTGGCGAACCCAGTCCTTTCTTAAACGATGCAACGGATCGTTTACTTCTGACCATAGATTGACAAAGAGGGCCTCAAATATGGAAAACAGCTTTTTGAAGCCTGTATAGACTTTAGTTCTATGCAGGTTTTTTATTGGGGTAATCTTTATAAGTTCTTGATTGCAGGGAGACCTTCACAGAAAGAAACGACATCCATTTTAATTTACAACTGTTCGGACATAATAATCTTGGAGGTGAAGGAAGTGAGTAAAAAGTCAGCAGGAAGAGGCCAAATTGCACCAAGTGTTAACCCGCAGGGACATGGAAAAGACGTCGAATTCTCGACTGAGCCCAAAAGCGAGCTTGAAAACAAGGCGAAAAAGTCCAATACAAAATAAACGTACTTAGTAAAGAAAGCCCTTCTCTTAATCGAGAGGGGCTTTAATAATCTACAAGAAGGCTCTAATCATCTTATTGATTATGGGAAAAAACCCTATCCTAAGTCCACGATTTTTGTCGATGAATCATACGTTTTTGGAGCCTTGGAATGTGAAAGAATAGAAGGATGGGGCTACCGTTAAAAAAATACCAAATACATTTGTCGCTGTGCTAATATGAAAGACTGAGCTTAACAAAATGGAGAGGAGTTACATATGAAAATAAATCGATTAATAGCGAACAATATAAACCATTTAGATTCATCACTACCAGACGATCAATCATTAGGAATTGCTGGGTTATCCGGTTCCGGAAAAACGACTTTTTGTCAAACCATTGGGGAAGAATCCAAGAAGCGTCTCGTTTCCTTATTGCCCAAGTCTGAATATCAGTATTTATTTCCTAATATTATGGAAACCAACTTCAGTGCCATCAAGATGGAGGAAATGCCGCTGGTCCTTTTTCTCGGCAAATCATCCATTTCAGCCAATCCTCGTTCGACCATTGGCACACATACTGGTGTGTTTAAAGAGATTCGTGTTTGTCTTGCAGAAAAATTCAATCTTTCTCCGGAAGTTTTTTCTTTTAATAATGCCTTAGGCTGGTGCCCCACTTGTAAAGGACGCGGTACGACGAAAAATGTCGAATGTTCAAAGTGTGAGGGGAAGCGCTACAATTCAGAAGTCGAGCAATATACCATTGAATTATTAGATCGCCCGCATACTATTTCCGATATCAACAACTTAAGCATCGAAACGATCCTTTCACTCTCAGAGACCTTACATATTAGTGAAGCTAAACAGCATATTCTCCAAAATATAATCAATATGAATATTGGGTATTTAGGCTTGAATCGTATTATGGGGACAGTGTCAGGGGGAGAATTAACCCGGCTTTATTTGGCCGAATTCATGGCAACAAGTGAAAATACCGTGATCATCATTGATGAGATCTCCGTCGGTCTTGATCATCAAACACTTTTGAAAATTTTGGAACAGATTAAGCAATTAGGATATAAGAATCAAATTTGGCTCATTGATCACTCAGACACGGTGTTAGATAGCACAAATGAACAATTGTTCTTTGGACCTGGCAGCGGGAAATATGGCGGGAAAATTGTTGAGGAATCACCACGTCCCAAACCAATCAGCTGGGAACGAAATGAAGCAATGCCTACTGAATACTATCAATTTCAGGATCTTTACTGCCGTAATATTCAAATGGAAGAAATCCGCATTCCCAAGAATAGACTCGTTACCTTTACGGGTGAGTCAGGTTGTGGTAAATCTACACTAGTCAATGAATGTATCTCTAAAGATTTTCAGAAGCGGTATCCAAAGGATAAGCTGGTCATGGTCGGGCAGGACCGAAACAAATCGATTACCAGTCGTTCAACCGTTGCGACGTTTCTTGATATTAAAAAGAAACTAACCAAGTACAGTGATGAAATTGATGATATTTTTCAGCGTTCAATCGAAGATATCATCGAAGAATTGCCATCTGAAGACATCGCTCATAAACGCTTGAGCTTATTGATCAAACTTGGGCTTGGTTATTTGACGTTAGAAAGAAAAACACAAACACTATCGACGGGTGAATTTCAATGTGTCCACTTAGTTTCCGAGCTGTTTGCGAAGACTAGGAACCCGCATACGCTGTTCATTTTTGACGAGCCTTCAAAAGGGTTATCGCAAAATATTTTAAACCAATTCATTGATAGTGTCAGAGTCATTCTAGAGGATGAATCGGTCTCCATCATCATGATTGAACATAATGCCTATATGCTGGAAAGCTCGGATTATATCGTTGATTTTGGTAAAAGACAGCTAACGCCTGTCCAGCATCTTGACGTTGTCAGTCATGATGATTATTGTCGTAACAAAAACAGTGACGATCAAGTGGAGCCATTGCATATCTCTTCCACACTGCGGTCAAAAAATGGCATCAATTATTTACAGGAAAACCACCTGGACTATTTCAAAAAGGCAGAGAACGTCTACAAGGGCGGCATTTTAAAAAGCTTATCACCAATCGCTCGTGTGATTTATGGGGAGTACGAGTCAGACACGATTGCACCTGTAATCGCCATCGACCTTGAACGGCACTTATACAGTCAATATACGTTTCTTTATGAATTGGGCGGAATGATCAACCATATAGTGGCTGCACATCCGACCAATAAGGATACAAGAAGCTTCGATTTCTATTCTGCAGAAAATCATTGTCCGAGCTGTTCGGGGCGTCGGGTCATTGAAAAATTTGACATTGATGTAGTCATTCAAGATAAAAACGTACCATTCTGGGATGGCTTATTACATCCAGACGTGATGGAAGTTTTAAAATATTATCAACATTCAAAGCTGCAATTCCTGTTTGATGAGATCAAGAATGAACTCGGTCACGACATTAGTAAAAGCTATAATGAGATGACAGATGCCGAAAAGCACACCTTCTTATATGGGTATTGGGAAAAGTCCTTTTACGATAAAGCGGGCAAGGCGTCGCGAATTTGGGAAGGATTCAATTTCATCATTGGGCGTTATATCTTCGTATCGAAATCAATCATTAAAGAGCAGATGAAAGAAACAAAAGAGATGATCGCCTGTCCTGTCTGTCAAGGAACGGTCCTGAACCATCATAAAAAACTGACATTTGGTGATACGGATATTCGTGAGATCATCCAACAGCCGATTGATCAAGTCATCAAAATTGTAGGGAAGCTGCCGGAACTGGAAAAACTAAAAGCGATTGTGGGCGGCAATATCGCACTTACTGATGATGTCTCATTCCTTCCGCGGGAAACAAAAGCGGCGTTGAAAATGCTTGAACTGGAACTGGCAAGCTTTGTCGGCTATGAAGTGGTTTTACAAAATACCCAACCATTCTGGGGCAGCATTAATGGCAATATCGAAGCAATCAGCAGCAAAAATCAGATCACCATCTGTGACTTTGCCAATATTAACGAAACAAGAGAAACCATTATTGATAAATATTTCACCAATGGCAAATACAAAAAACTAACCTATGTCTATGAAGCATTTGGCTACAAAAAAATCGTTACCCAAATCAATAAAATTAAAGCAAGTCATAAATGCCCATTCTGTAATGGCAAGAAAGTCATTTCAGAAGATAACATCCATGACGGTGTATATAAATTAACCATCCCTTGTGTGAGTTGTCATGCCAGTGGAATCGATGATGAAGGGCGTAAAGAAATCGTCGAGGGCATCGACGTACAGACCTGGCTGACAGGGAAAGTAAGTGATGCTGTAACAGAAGGAGAACGTACCGAAGCCGTTGCCGATATTCCGATTTTCGCCCGGATTCGTGAATTGAACAAACGAGACATGATGGCGGTTTATCAATGCCTTGACCAGAAAAAATAAATTTAACAGCACTCTATTGAAAATCAAGTTTGTCTACAGCTTTATAAAGGTTTGTACAATTTGACCGTTGATTTCCACTACAGGCACTCGCTTTCCGCGGGCGGTCCGGGAGCCTCCTCGGCGCCTTTGCGCCTGCGGGGTCTCCCTTGGACACGCTTTTCCCGCAGGAGTCTCGCACCTTCCGTTCCAATCAACTTTGGTTTTAAATTTAAATAAAACCCTTTTTGTCTACAAACTAAAAGTCCGCCGTAAATGGCGGACTTTTTTATTATTTTGCAGAATAATCTTCTGGATAAACGGGAAGTGTTATTGAAATCGTTGTTCCCTTATTCAAAAGGCTATTTATATGAAGTGTACCATTCATCGTTTGGATGGTCTTAACAGCTACCATTGATCCCAACCCAGTCCCTTTTTCTTTGGAACTGTAATAAGGCTCGCCAAAACGATTTATTTGTTCTTTGTTCATTCCCACTCCATTGTCACTTATTTCGATAATGATGTCGAAATTATTTACATAGGAAACAATACTAAGTTCCCCGCCGTTTGGCATTGCCTCTATACCATTTTTAATGAGATTTAGGAAGCATTGCTTGAAATGTTGAATATTCCCCCGGGTAATCCCTGGAGCCAACTGTTCAGATATAGTAACTAAATTCATGCTAGCCAATGGTTTTATCATTTCAATTACATATCCTATTTCACGGTTAATTGAAATAGGATCCACTTTCTCAAGTGCAGGTTTTGCAAATGCTAAGTATTCACTAATAATGGATTCTGCACTATTAAGCTCCCTAACAACATGCTCTATATATTGTTCTTTTACTTCCTGAGTTAGATCAGGAGTCTTTAGCAGTTGAACAAATCCTTTCACAACCGTTAAAGGATTTCTAACTTCATGTGAAATGCTTGCTGCAAGCTGACTGACTACCTCCATTTTTTCAAGCCTTATCATTTGTGTCCGGATTAAAATGGCATCTTTTAAAATTTCCATGATATATACAGCTAAAGCAATAATGAAAGGTGGGAGGATAATAAAGTAAAATACATACGCCTCCGTTATTCGAAAATAATCAGACATAGCGAGTGAAATAAAGCTGGTTAGTATTCCTAGAAACAAAATTAATAGTATGGAGCTATTTAGCTTATTTTTTCTATTAAGATTTTTGAATTTGGAAGAAAATAGAGCCGATATAATAAAGATAACGATATATACAATTAACGTAAGTATATTGAAACCATAAAAAGCAAACCTAAAAGTTAATATGATGACTAACAGGGCAGCCCCTACAGGCCAGCCACCATAAAGGGTTCCTATTATAAAAGGGATTTGCCGGAGATCATGGACACAATATTCATCGATATAAATAGGAAACTTCATACATAATATAATAGGAATGCTCATGCATGCAGTGATAAGGGTCTTGCCATATTGACTTAACCTTTTGCCATGATCTAATAAAATGTAATAAATCAAAATACTTACCAAGATATAAAAGAGATTATCTAATATGTTTTGATTAATATAAATAAAATTCATAGGATTCTCCTGAAAAAGTAACCGTTTGGTTTATTATACAAGAATAACACTAAAAAAGAGAGTCTTAATAAAGTAATTTTTTTACAAAAAGGCATTTAAATTCAAAAAAAGTGTTGTTTAAAACCTCCTTTGGGTAAAAAAATGCAACTCGAATTATTTACCGATTTATCAGTTGAAAAGTTGGTTTTACATAATAAAGGAAATATAATATAGGTAGAGGTGATTTACATTGAAAAAATGGACAAGAGAAATAGAAATAAACGCTCCAATTGAACACGTTTGGAAATTTCTTGATGGTTCTGTAGAAAATATGCAAAAAATCATGCCTCAAGTAGTTGAACAAAAGCCGGTTAAAATAACGGAAGAAGTGGTTGGAAGCGTATATCGCCAAAAATATAGAGAAGGAAAACGAACAGAAGAGTATGATATAGAAACATTGGAATATTTGAATGAGACAAATGAGAAAAAGCTTAAAGTAGGCTTCATACTTGCAAAAATGTTTGATATTACAGCTTTATACGAACTAAATAAAATCAATGATAATAGAACTTCCTTTACATATACAGTCACCAGTCGCCCATTAAAGTGGTTTTTGAAATTACTTTTATTATTTGCCACCGATAAAGTGGTCGTTGAATTTTTAGACCGAGTCAAAAAGGTAGCTGAAGCAGAAGTAAGTAGTTAATGATATAAGTTTATTGAAAATCTGCTCGATAAGAATCCAACTTGATCAATTTTTTCAAGATGGATTCTTTTTATTTGTCGTGAAATGTGTTTACCTCTCCCTTTGACCCTATTAATCAGCAAATGAGTAAGGGAGATACTATTTTAGCTGGGTATCAAGCAGCTTCAACTAGAAAACTACAAGTTCATTATTTTGGGAAAACACCATCACTTTGGCAAAAAATAAAGGGTAAATATGAATTCACAGTAAAAACAGACCCTTCTTGGACAAGTAAAGGGAAACATAGTGATAAGCTCGTAAAGTGGTTACTTAATTTTGCAAGATCACCTATTCTTACTAACCCAGTGATGAGAACTTTACAGAGTTCTATAAAATCTTATCAAAGTCCTGCACATCTTTATAAACATTTGGCTGGATTCCCGAAGAATTTTGATCGAGTATCTGGAATGGAATTTATGAAGGGAAATCAAGCAAGGATGTCAACAGGTACAAAGGAAGTAATAGGTAAGACAATTACAAAAAGTGGTCTTGCAAAGGTTGGTATGAGAATACCTGGGGTAGGTACAGGTATATCAGTAGTAGCAAATTTTGGGGAGCTCTTTACAACTGAAAATAAGAATAAATCAACTGCTGAAAAGATAGGAAGGTTTACTGGCGGTTTTGCGGCTGATATGTTAACTATAGCTGCTGGTGCTAAAATAGGCGCAACAATCGGAAGTGTCGGAGGCCCTGTAGGTATAATTGTAGGTGGTTCCGTTGGTGCTCTTGCTGGGGGAATTGCAAGTTCTAAAGTTGGAGACATAGCCAAAGACTTCGGTGGAAAAGTTGGAAAAGAAGTTGATAAAACTACAAGGAAAATTGGATCAGCTATTACAGAAGCAGGAGGTAAATTAAAAAAATCTATTAGTAGTTGGTATAATTAATATAATATTATTGATTTTTTGTTATTAAAGGGGTAAAAGAAATGATTGCGGTGATTTTAGAAGTTTTTAAACTGTCATTAGGTGCATTTTTAGCTCTTCAATGGGTTTCAATAATGCTTTTTCTTATAGCAGAATGGGCAATGGTCGATTTCTACAAGTTAGGAACTTTTGATAATCCAAAATCTGTATTTGATAAGGTTCCAAATTTCATAATGAGGCTTATTCTTGGTACAGGTTTTTATTTTAATAATAGGTTTAGTAAATATAATTGGTTCACTAGAAAACTTTATATGTTAATTGCATTGATTTTAATTGGTATTGTTTCCATAATTATCTACAATCTCATTACTGTACCATTGGATCTAATTTTTAATTAATTTTATTAAATATAAAATGTAAGGATTTGAAAAAAAATGAACCACTTACTAACCTGCACAACTGAAGAACTCGCGTTGATGGTCAGTGTCGCTGGACATCATAACATCGCAAAGGGTATTGCTGAGGCATCCGTCGGGAGTAAATCCGAAAAAGAATGGATTGGAATCATGGAAGCAACTGTTCATCAGCTCATTATGAAACAAATGTGGGATCAAGAAAAAGAATATAAGGACGAAACTCCTTTAACAGAGGAAACAACTCAGTTTATTAAGAAGTACGTGGAGTCAAGACGTATGATTCGTTGCTCAAATGCACCTCAAAAATCCGTATTAATGTTACATCATTACGAAGGTGATAATTGGTTGTTCCATTTAATTGATCGGGATATTATTCATGAATTTGCAGTTATCCCGAATGCTCAAATAAAAAATATAATAAGAGAATATTATGGTATTTTATTTGAGCAATATGGTGGTAAGCAAACCTTCTCCTTAACTGATAAAGCATTTGATTGGCTTAGCAATCCGAAAAAAATTGAGAAAGTTCGTAATAACTCAATGTTTACGCAAAAAGAAGAAGATAGTTTCTATCTATTTATAGAAGATTTACGTGCGTTTGATTGGAAATTATTTAACATTTCAAATTTCAGTATCGTTTCTTTAGAAGATGAAATGTTTTTAGAAAATATTCTTTTCTTCCTCCCATCTAAACGCGGTGTATGGATTTCCGAATATACAGAAGATCCGAAAACTCCTATACATATCCATTTAGCAGATAATGAAGAATGGGAAACAATTTTAACTGGAATTGGTGATTGGGTAGACTTTCAAGTACAGAATCAGTAAGAATGATCGTTTCAAAGTTAAAAGATATAACTCTTTTATCGGATTTAACATTGATGAGGATTTTCTAATGAAGTGAAAAATCCAAAGGGAGCCTATTTTTATTCATATTGCCCGCCAGTATATTATGATTTTTGAATACCTTTTGATGCGCTTAAATGAAATCTATTGAAATCGAAATTGCTTTAAGTCCTTATTAAAAAGGCTTTTGTGTATGCTTAAATGAGTTGAAAGTACATTGAAAAATGAAAGTAAAAACAGTCTTAAAAACGTACGTTGGGAATCTCAGTTAACAAAATGTTCTCAGGTTAAACAACTATGGATCGAACGTTCACTTGAATCATCAAAAAATGGTTCAACATCAGTATTCTTAGCTTCAGAAGGTTCAGCAGCCATTACAGGTGAAGAAACCGGTGTTACAGGTGGGATATGTAATGCTAACAGTCTGTTAAAGCGGTACCTCATAAAAATAAACGGGCTTGCGTAATGCTTGCCCGTTAACTTGCGTCATAATCATATAAATAAATTGCTTTGCCTTCTCGATATCTTCATCACTAGCTATTACAACTTCTAAATCCCCGGTAACGTAAACCACATATCCGTATTTGACGGCCTTTCCAAAAGCGTCATAGAAGCCGGTGGAAAATACCCCCTAATCTCCATAACCTCCTGTCGACATATACTATCGTCCTTGGATAATAATATTAACAATTATAGTAATATTCTAAAATATAGTTAATTCCTTGATATAGGGGCATCTATACATAAAAGGGACACATACAATGATTTCTTTAATGATTGGTTGGATTGATTATTCGGGTGAACATTGAAATAAGGGGATGGCGGTTCTTGCTGCACAGTCATCTCTAGGAGCATTTGACGAACTCGGAAAAACAGTGGTTAAAACAAAATAAAAATTAGGTGGTGAATTTTGATTTTGATGTCTAGAAATAAAGAGAGTTTTAAGAAGGCTTTAAATTTTGGATTATTATTTTATGCGATATTCATGGGATTAAGTGGAACAATAACCTTTTCAGTTCTATTACTTTGGGCTGTCCCAAAAGAACAAATATCATCAATATTAGCACCTATACTTTTCATAGCTTTATTTCTCTATGGTTCTTGTGCCATATCTATACTTATTCGTTCAAAAATCAATAAAAAATGAGTGATTTTGAATTAATAACTTTTACCAATCTTAAAGGTAATTGATCGTGGCTAAATTGATTATATAAAAAATAGTAATCATAGGTTTTTTCTTCAATGCATCTGATATCACATGAGTATTTGGTTTAATTAATATTATTAAATATTCCATATATGAAAATCCTGAATTCAATTTTGGGATATTTGGTTAGTATAGCATTATGATAAAGCGTCTTATACCGCTGCTTATAAGAAATACTAACAGGAAGAAAGAGAGGTGAAAAAATGGGTGAGAAAAAAGTTCGGTTACTTGCTTCACTATTATTTATAGTTAGTCTTTCTTTGATAGTTTCAGATTGTTCTATTTCCAAGAAAGATGTAAATTCGGAGGATAAAAAAAATCTAAAGGTAATTCAAATGGTTGGTACTTTTGCTGTAGATGTGGATGATCCAAATGAAACTGTAGGTGATGCAGATTACGTTTTTATAGGCCGAGTCGATGAAGATGTTGACACTCTATACAAAGATCCTGTAACAATTGAAACTAGTGACGGTGCTAAAGAGGTTTCAACACCGTATACAAATTACCAAGTTACTGTCCTGCAAAATATAAAGGGTGATCTAGTTACAGATACTTCCATACCTATTCAAAAGGCAGGAGGGATAAATGAAGATGGCTCTTCTGTTATTTTGTATGAAGATGATACATTACCGGAAGAAGGAAAATCATATGTGTTTTTAGCGTATGCACAAGATGATGGTTCTTTATTAGTATCTGGTCCAAATTCGAATGAATACGTTGAAGGTATTAAGCAAGATGTGACTAGTGAAAAAATGGAAAAAGGTAAAGTTTCTTTGAACGAGGAAGCCACAGAGGTAGTTTCTGAGTATGAAAATGCATATGAAAATGAAATACCTACTGATAGAGACCGTTCAGAATCTGAATTTGATGATGAGCAATAAAATGAAAAAACTGGCGATGGTGATAGGTAGTTTATGTGTTTACTGAGTATGTTTAAAATTGAATGCTGATGATGTCATGCAGCTAATTCACTTACTTTTTATAAAAGTTCATGGAATTTAGAACCGTGGCCACCAGATAAAACATTGGCGGGTGCTTATATTAATATCTGTAATCCAGAATAAGCTATTTTTAGAAGGGGGGTTAAGATGCTAATTAAAAGTATGAGTGACTATTTTTATGAGCCATTTTACATACCGATTTTATTGCTGCTGCTTGGAATATTATATTTAGGTGCTTTAGTATATAGTTTTACAAAGATTAAGTTTAATAACATAGGTTATTTTTTGTTCGGAATATCTATAATAACGTATCTCCTTGTTGGATTGTATATGACCGGTAAAGGATATTATTCAGACGGACACGCTCCAGACATGTTTCTTTTTGGAAGTATGGGTTTTTTAGAGCTTAATTTATTAACTTATCCTTATATATCCCTTACTTTGGCGGTGGCTCTTGGAAAAAAAGGCGAATAATTCAGGTGGATAAATCAAAGCTTTTTGCACTATATGATGCCAATAAAATAAGCGACGGTGATAAAGACTTGATCGCTTGTGAAAGATAAGGATTATTCAAAGACCCTTCCGAAAGAAGGGTCTCTTTTTTAAAAGATGAAATGTTACTGCAAGCTAAGTCAAACAAATCGGGTTGTTATTACATTCAGCGATAGCAAAATGTAGGGGCTCCTGTTATACCTCAATCTCCATCCCGATGTTCCGTTCTTTTGATTGGCAGTAAACGCCTTTTGCTACAGCGAGGTCAAAGTAAGCAGCACCGACTGATTTAAAGAAGGTAATTTCCTCTTCATTATCCCTGCCTGTTTTTGTCAGCGTTACAAGTTCATAGAGCTCGCCGTGAATATCATTAAACGACCAATTTCCCTGATTGGCTGCAGAAATGAGTTCTCCTGCTTCATCCTTCACGCCCGCCAAATCGTCGACGATAATTTTAGCAGCGCGTGAAACCGTAGTATTATCCACTTCTTTCATATCCGGCAAATAAGACCCGACCCCGTTAATGTGTGTGCCCGGCTTTACATCCTGCCCATTAAATACAGGCTCGTTCGAGCGGGTTGCACAGCAAATAATATCTGCTTGACGAACTGCTGCTGAAACATCTTCGTAAACCTCAAAAGGAACGGTTACTCCGAATGCCCGCAGCTTTTCACCGAATTTCTCCGCTTTTTCTCGTGTGCGATTGACTAATAAAATACGTTCAATGTCCCTTACGGCTAACACACCGATTGCTTGTTCAAATCCCATAGCTCCTGTTCCAATAATCGTGAGAACCCGGGCGTCTTTACGAGCAAGAAAGTCTGTGGCGATGCCGCTCAATGCCCCCGTTCTGAGACGTGTTAAATAGGAGGCATTCAACAATGCTAAATGTTCGCCATTTTCTGCATCTGACAGCATGATGACCCCTTGTGTTGTTGCCATCCCCCTTGAAGGATTCTTCGGGAAAATGGTAACGACTTTGACCGCTGCAACTTCTTCAGATAAATCAGCGCTTGGCATGTAAAGTGCCGATGCCTCGTGTTGAGGGAAAGCAAGAACCGTGCGATGAGGGTTGTCTATTTTTCGAGCACCATGTGCATGCAATACGGCCTTTACATCCGCTATTGCGTCTTTCATTCCATAGGATTGTTGAATTACCTTCTCGCTTATAACCAACATTCAATTGTCCTCCTTGAAGTAAAAGAACCATGGATTACATGGCTCTATTATTATGGGTTTCGTCTAATTTCTGATTACTGCGATCCTTAACTGCCCAAATCGCTGCTAGTGACAGGACAGATGCAAAAATAATATAAATGGCGACAGGAACATAGGAGTTATTAAATCTATTAAGTAGAGCCGTTGCAACTAGCGGCGCTGTTCCTCCTGCCAGAGCTGCTCCGATTTGATATCCAAGCGTGATGCCGGTATAACGGATCTTTGCATCGAAAATTTCCGAGAACATCGTTCCAAGAACAGCTGTGATGGGGGCCCAAATAACCCCTAAACCTATCACTGTTGCAACGATTAATAGCAGTACCGATTTTTGCTGCAGCAACCAGAAGTATGGGAATGCAAACAGTGCCATCCCAATCGTTCCGCCTATAAACAGCTTTTTGCGGCCAATTGTATCGGATAAATTCCCCATGATAGGTATTAAAATCGTCGTTATAATGGTCGCAATCATGACTGCAGTTAATGTAGCTGTCCGGGAGAAACCGAGATTTGCAGTAGCATATGATACGACAAACGTGCTAAAAATATAAAATGGAGCTGTTTCTACCACTTTGGCTCCCACGGCGATAAGGACTTCACGCCAATAATTCTTAAGAGTTTCTACAATCGGCAGCTTTGGAACTTCTCCGGATTCCTTTACTTTTTTGAAAGACGGTGTTTCATCAATTCCTTTACGAATCCATAGGCCAAAAAATACAAGCAGAGCACTAAAAATGAATGGTAAACGCCAACCCCAAGTCATGAATGCGCTTTCAGGGAGCAGTGTCATAATAGATAAGGCAATGGTTCCAAGCAGCATTCCTATCGTAACACCCATCTGAGGAATAGCTCCGAACAAGCCCCGTTTCTCAGCGGGAGCATATTCAACGGCCAATAAAAGCGCGCCTCCCCATTCACCGCCAATTCCCAGACCTTGTACTAAGCGTAAGGTGATTAATAAAATCGGCGCCCAAATCCCAACGGCTTGATACGTAGGAAGAAGCCCCATCCCAAAGGTAGCGACACCCATTAAACTAAGTGTTAAAACAAGTGTTTTCTTTCTCCCGATACGATCGCCAATATGGCTGAAAATCACTCCGCCAAAGGGGCGGATGAAGAATGCTAACGCAAAGGATGCATAGGAAAGCAACAGCCCTATTGTCGGATCCTCATTCACGAAGAATAGCTGGTTAAACACGAGAGCTGAAACGGTCCCATATAAAAAATAGTCAAACCACTCAATCGAACTTCCGACTAAACTTGCGATTAAAATTCGTCGCATTTGTTTCTTCTCCATCTTGAGTCACCTCTTTAAAATTGAAGTGTCACTTCAATTTGTTATTTTCTTTATTTTAAATAATTAAAAATTTTCTGTCAATAATTTTTCATAAGTTATTAATGACGGAACATTCATCAAAATTTGTCATGTATAATGAAGCTAGATACTATGTAAAAAAGGGGGCATCCCTATGCCTTTTGATTCAATCGGAAATAAAATGAAATCATTGAGGAAAGAGCGAAAACTAACATTAAAGAGCCTTGCTGAACAAACAGGCGTTTCGATCAGCTTTTTATCACAAGTAGAACGGGGTAAATCAAGCGTCACTTTAGAGTCATTAAAAAAAATCGCTGATACATTAGATGTCAACCCAAGTTTCTTTTTTTCTGAAGACCGCTCCGAAGAAAATTCAGATTATAAACATGAACAATTTCATTATCAGAATTTATCCAGCGGCATACGTGATGCAGTTTTTTCGCCTATTCTAGTCACCTTAAAGCCAGGGGAAAATAAGGGAAGCGCTTTTTCCCATAGCGGACATGAATTCTTATTCATTATCGAAGGGAAGTTAACCGTGGAAATAGAGGGGGAGAGAACAGAACTCCATGAACAGCAGTCGTTCATGTTCGATGCTAGAAAAGCCCATTACTGGTTTAACTTCTCAGATCAAATTGTCCGGTTTTTGGTGGTGTCGTCGAAATAACGTCACGGTGTTCTGGAATGAAAGTATCCAGTTAACGAAATAGTTGGTTGTTGTTGTAAATGAGGTCATATGTCGTACAAAAGGATAGATGTAAACAGGGATTCCTCACTGTTCATCTATCCTTTCTAACTGTTAATTTGTGTCTTTGCATTAGGTCCTCATTAGTTGATAAAATGATTTATCAGCTGTGTTTCTTTGATGAAACGATAATGAGGAGCGGTATGCTTATCTTTCAACAAATAGAAAGTGGGATTTTATGATTAACCTGCATCAAGTGAGTAAAAAATTTTCACAGTTTCAGGCCATTAAGTCTGTTACTTTAACAATACCTAAAGGTGAAATTCATGGAATAATCGGAGCAAGTGGAGCAGGGAAATCAACGTTGCTGCGGCTAATGAATTTGTTAGAGGTACCAGATGCGGGCGAAGTGGAGGTAAACGGCCAAAGACTGACAACATTGAACAATAAAGCACTCCGAGGGGCACGGAAGTCGATTGGCATGATTTTTCAGCATTTTAATCTTGTGGCAAATAAAACGGTTTATGACAATGTGGCAGCCTCTTTAGAGCTGGCAAATTACCCAAAGAAAGAACGTCGGAACCGTGTTGTAGAGTGTCTTCAATTTGTCGGATTGGAGGGTGAGATGGAGAGATATCCTGCACAATTAAGTGGGGGACAAAAGCAGCGTGTTGCCATTGCAAGGGCATTGGCGAATAACCCGCAAGTGTTGTTATGTGATGAACCGACCTCTTCCCTTGATCCAAATACAACGGCTGAAATATTAGACGTGCTAGAGAACATAAACAAACGCTTCGGTGTGACGATTGTCATTGTTAGTCATGAGCTGGATGTCATTAAAAGTATATGCAATCGTGTTACGATCATGGCAGATGGAGAGATTTATAACACTGTCTTAATCGAACCAACCGGGATTCAAAAAAGGGATAATCGTCCAGAATACTTTATCGAACAATTAGCAGAGAATGGTGGGCTAGGTCATGCCTGAGATTTTAGTTCAATATGAGGCAGAAATTTGGCAGTCAATTGGAGAAACCATTACCATGGTTGGTGTGTCCATTTTAGCTGCGATTTTGATTGGATTGCCTGTCGGGACCTTGCTATTTCTTTGTAGGAAGGGTCATTTGCTTGAAAATCCGTGGGCTTTCTCGATATTAAATTTACTTGTCAATATCATCCGTTCATTCCCATTTTTGTTATTGGTTGTTTTTTTAATCCCGTTTACAAGGCTCATAATCGGCACAGCCATTGGTACAGCATCTGCTTGCGTCCCATTAGCAATCATTGCCATTGCCCATTATTCGCGATTGGTCGAGCAATCTTTATTGGATGTGCCAAAGGGTGTAATCGAGGCAGCCATTTCCATGGGGGCTTCCGTTAAGGATGTCATATTTAAATTTCTTTACGTGGAGGCTCGTTCAGGGCTTGTCCTCGGACTAACAACATCGATTATCAGCTTTATTTCCTATTCAACGATCATGGGAGTGGTCGGAGGCGGCGGTATCGGCGATTTTGCCATCAGGTATGGCTATCAGCAGTTTAAAACAGAGCTAATGATTTATATGATTATCATTATGATTATTCTAGTACAGCTTATCCAATTTATTGGAACAGCTGTAGCCAGAATGATTGATAAAAGATAAATAATGGAGGGAAACATCATGAAAAAAATACTCTTTCTCATGACAGCAATTATGCTACTTTTAGTAGGATGTGGAAAGGCGAATGAAGTAAAAGAGAAAGAAAATGCGCAGAATCAGGAGAAGGAAGAGGTAACATTGAAAGTGGCCTCACTCATTCCCCCAATGACGGAAATTCTTGAGCTTGTTAAACCAAAGCTGGCAGAGGAGGGCATTAACCTGGAAATGGTTGTATTAGGTGATAATGTGCAGCCTAACACCGCACTAGCGGCAGAAGAAGTGGATGTGAACTTCTTCCAACACGTTCCATATATGGAGGAATTCAATCGAAACAAAAATGCCGAGCTTGTACCAGTGAAACCCATTTATTTTGCCAATTATGGCGTGTATTCCAAAGAATACGATTCAATGGATAAATTGCCAGAGGGTGCCGTTATTGCCATTGCAAATGATGTGTCGAATATCGATCGTTCATTGGCATTGCTGGCACAGCATAAAGTTATTACTTTAAAGGAAAAAAAGGGTCCATACTATACAATGTCTGATATTACTGAGAACCCTAAAAACTATAAGTTTAAAGAAGTCGATTTATTAATGCTAGCGAGAACGTATGATGAAGCAGATGCGATCGTGATAACACCTGCTTACGCTGCACCGCTTGGATTGACACCAAAAAATGACGCTCTTCTCACAGAAGGTGTTGAAAATGACTTTGCGATTACATTAGTGGCACGCAAGGATAACGTGGATTCTGAGCCAGTCCAAAAGTTGGCAAAGGCTATGACAAGCCCAGAGGTACGCAAATTTTTAGAAGAGAAATATAGTGAAACGGCCATACCGGCATTTTAATTTTCAATACAAAGAAAGGGCTATTCCTTCAACAGGAATAGCCCTTATTTACGTATTAGTTTAAAATACTGTCCAGCTTGCCAATTTTTTGGCTCCTGGACAGCCCACTTTTGTTCAATATTACAAAGCTTAAAGAAATATTCTATTAGCCTATTCTCTTTGAAAACTATTTACTTCATTATTAATCCGTTTAGTAAAAAGAGCCTTCATTTCTTGAATAAATATAGAAACTCTTCTAAAATATATTTAGTCCATAATTTTACAGTGAATAAAAATATTACATATAAATGAATAAGAAAAGAAGTTGAAAGGACTTTCCATTATGTCGATGATTTACGAATCTCAAACACTAGTTTCTGCCATGCAAACGCGTGTCGGACAATATAAGGATCTGAAAGAACAGCTCACTGAATTAAAAAAAGGATTTGAGAGTATCGTTCATTTGGATGATGAGCTGCAGGGTCAAGGGGCAGAGGCCATTAAAGGGTTTTACAAAGCACAGATCGATGTTGTGGATTCTTGGCTGCGTCTGATTAATCGGCATGTTGCCTTTTTAAGTGGAATTCAAGGAGATACAATCGAAGCTAACCTGAGTGAAACCGTGGTTACGGTCCCTTTTTTAGAGGAAGAGCTGGATAACGCCAGTCGAAATTCCAAGGAAATGGTCACAGCCCAAAAAAATGATCTGAAAAAAATATTGGCTGGAATTGATGATATCATTCAGTTAGAACCCTTTTCCGATGATGTGTTCTTTGAGAATATGGAGAAAGCTGAAAGGAAACGGAACCAAACGATAGACAAAGTAAACGAGATCGATCATAAGTGGACGGCTGAATATGCTAAATCCGAAGCGGACCAAGCGGCAGTGACGGCACTCATGGAGCAATTGAAAGTATCCAGTACAAGGGGAGGAGTAGTATCCCCGCTCTATTTTAATGCAACAGCTTATAAAAATAGTGAAGCCTATAAAAACCTAGAAGTTAGGAAAAAAGAGACCGCGCAATATCTGAAGGTTAAGGAAGAGGAAGCAGAGAATCGCCGGATCAAAGAATTGAAGGCACAACTCGATCATGTCACAGATCCGAATGAGTTCCTCAAAATCGCCAAAAAGATCGGATATGAAAACTTAGGACCCACCCAGCAGCAATATGTCATGCAGCTAGAAGCATCCAAGCAAACAGCAGACATTGCAAAAGGAATCGGCGTAGGCCTGTATGATGTAGGTAAAGACTTTGTGACAGGAGTATGGGATTTTGTCACAGATCCCGGGGAAACAGTTGAAGGTGTAGCAAATTCGATCATGCACCCGATAAAAACCTATAAATATATATCCAAGTCCATCTCGGATTCATATGAAAGAGATATGGTAAATGGCGATGCCTACTCGCGGTCTCATTGGGTAACTTATGCCCTCGGAACAGTCGTCACATCAGTAGTGGGGACAAAAGGCGCAGGTGCTGTAGCGAAGACTGGTGTAGCAACTACAAAAGCGGCTGCAGTTAAAGGCGTTACGAAGGCAAAAGAACTGGCCTCTATCCCTAACCTATTGCCATACAATCCAAAAAACCAACTGTCGTTGGCAGGTGGAGTACCTTATAATGTGGTTAATGGTGCGGGGTTAAAAGAACAGTTAATATCTAAGGCTCAAAAAGTCTCAGATCCAACAAGAAAACCATTTACAGGGAAAAATATATCCCTACCTTGGTTGAATAATGAAAAATATAATGCTGTTGAAGTACAAGGGAAAGTTAAAGCAAAAGGTAAGATAAAAGATATAGACAGAAGAGTGTATCAGATCAAGGATTTAGATATAAATAAATTAGATCCGATAACAAATGAAACCAATTTGCAAAGAATGAAGAGTGGTCGTGCTCCTTATGCAAATGATGGAACTAAAATTAATTTACATCATTTAATTCAAGAAGAACCTGGCACTATGTTAGAGATACCAGAGAGTCTACATAAACAATATAGTAAAGTAATACATGGATTGAAAAATAATGGAGAAAGTTTTAGAAATATTCCTGAGCTTGAAAGTCAATATAAAGCATTCCATAGAAAGTATTGGAAGTGGAGAGGTAAGCAATACGAAATTCAAGACTAGAAGGTGAATAAGTTGAAGTATTCTGAGTTACAAGAATTTATTATGGAAAATCGTCAAGATGCTTATTTTACAGGTGGAGTAAGCGATGAAAAAGTTAAAGAAACTGAAATTAAACTACAAGTCCCACTTCCGGATAGCTACAAATGGTTTTTAAGAAACTATGGTTATGGTGGTATTTTTGGTGTAGAAATAATTGGTTATGGTTTAAATGGTCCAGCAGTAGTAGATGCCACTAATGATTATCAGAGATATTATAAATTAATTGATGGGATAGTTGTTATAGAAAACGTTGATGAATTTGCCTATTGCCTCGATACTAATAAAATGAAGAATGGTGAATGCCCAGTTATTATGTGGGATAATCAAGAAGGCTATGGTCGAAAGGTAGCTGATAATTTCCTAGATTATTTGATCGAAAGCCTTGAAGAGGCAAAAGAAAACTGGGATGAAGATGAAGAAGATTGGTAAAAGCTAGTGTAATAGTTAATTATCATGCTTGGAAAGTAAGAAATGTCTTTATATAAGAAGAAGTGGATAGAGCCTTACGAAAATCAAAGGGACTATCCATTTTTTTATTGATTTAGATTTATCGTACACTCATATCTTACAATGAAAAAAGGAACAAAACAGCTAGTATAGGGAAAGACTTTGTGACGGGAGTTTGGGGTTTGTCACAAATCCTGGGGAAACTATTAAAGCAGTGGCAAATTAGAATTTTAATATAAAGGAGAATAATAGATGAGTAAGATGGCAATTAAAATAAGCACTAATGGTTCATTTAGTAAATGTGTAGTACCCTTAAGAAAGTACACTGATTTAAGAATTACAGACATAAAAAATAAAATTGAAAACAAAGATTATTTTGCCGAAACAGATGCTAATGATATTGATGATATGGAGAATTTAAAAGGATTAGTTGATAATTTGATGAAGTTAGGTGCAGAAGTAAAAATGTTTGACAGTGATGAATATGGAGAAGGGATTTTCGATTATCTAGAAATTTCATACGACGAATTTAATAATAATATTGACCGATTAAAAGAAATCATGGAAGAATTACAGGATTACAATGATGCTTTGTCTGACGAAGTTTAATTTGAAAAGATTAATGCTATGAATTGGTCTTAATAACATTATTGTAAAAATCATATGTTAATGGTTTGTGTTAGAAATGCAACATAAGCGAGTGAAACTTTAAAGCACTTGATTGCCTTTTAGGCAACAGGTGCTTTTTGTTTTTATGAGATATTTGGATGACATAAATGATGCTTGACTGAAACTCAAAGTTCATACAGGTTGTACCATCATGGCATAATGATTTTATGCTTTGTATTAAAGTAGAAATGTATTTAGATAAAGATGAATCAATAGAAAAGGCATATCCATTATATATAAATGAGCTAAAAGGGGATAAAAGCGTATGAAATATTCATATGAATTTAAAAGAAACCCATTAGGATATCTAAAAATCATCCTTTCACAAGAAATTAACCTTTTCTCAGACTTCATTGAAGATATTGTATTTTAAACAGAAGTGGATGAGTATATTGATATTGTTCACAAAGTAATGGAAGGTGAATACGATGAATTTGAAATAGAAGTGAATGCTACCAGTGTGTTGATAAAAAAAGATACAACGGTTCTTCACCACTTTTATATCTTCGATAAGCCAAATAAGAACGAAATGGAAACTGAACAATTTAAAGAACTTATGCTAATATGGAGAAACAAAATTCTAGAAAGATACAAAGAATCTATGAATTAAGTTTTATAGATTTAGATAAAGTACAGGGCTACCCAAAATAATATGCCTTTATGTAATCCCATATCCTCTCAAACAGGTTATCCAAATTAATACTAAAGGTTGTGATGTTATGTTATCTTCTAACAAATTAGAAGAACCAGTTTTTCAGTTCTTGGCTGGAACTTTTCATCAGGATATTGAATCTCCAGAAGAGGCATTAGAAGAATTATTATCAGAGGAAAGTAAAGAGTATCTGGAATCTTCTATTGTCTTTTTAACAGATTTTATTGGAAGTGAGTATTCAGATATCGAAAAGAATGAATACATTCAATCTTGTGCAGATGGTGTGTACTTTCCCGCTCTTGGTTTAGAACCACTTCAGTGGCTCTATCAAGTAATTGAACAAATAAAAGAAGCTGTTAAATCAAAATAGAATTATATAATAGAAAACCTTGATTGGTTAAAAGCCTTTCAAGGTTTTTCTTTTGTGTGGGGCTACCTATCTTTATTCCCTAAAGGCCGAAAGAAAGAAAGAAAGAAAGAAACAAAGTCAGATTCAGATCTTGATGACATTATTGAAACAATAGAAGACCTAAAGGAGAAACTAAATGGATAAAACTCAAATTGCGAAAGACATTAGATGTGCCATCAAAAGTAGCAAGTTGGATACGGTAAGAGATTTACTTGAGAAAGAACCAGAAATGTTAACATGGGTAACTCCCTTTGGTACATGGTTACATATCGCAGCAGCTCATGGGCATTTAGAAATAATAGAATATCTTATTAATGCCGGGATAGATACTAATGCACAGGGTGGAACTTTTTCTACAAATGCCCATGAAAGAGCAGCTACCAAAGGCATTTAGATATTGTCGAATATCTCATTAACCAGAATGTTGAGATTGATACTAGTGAACCAGATAGGAATCCTCTGTTTGCTGCAATATATGGTGGTCATTTTGAAATTGTTAAATTGCTAGTTAATTATAATATAGATATATCTATAAAATACTCTGGTGACAACATGAAAGATATGGATGCTTATGCATTTGCCATTGAAAGAGGACAAACGGAAATTGCTGAATATTTAAAGCAGAAGGTGGATGAAAAGGAATAGGGATAAAGAGAATGTGTCTCATTAGGAACAAATGATTTGGCTGATGCCAAAAAAAGCGATCGTGATAAAGACTTAATCGCTGGTAAAGATAATTATTCTTTACTATTTAAAGACCCTTCCGGAAGAAGGGTCTCTTACTAATAAATAGAGTAACTACTTAAACTAGAGTAAGGATTACAAATTTAGTTTGCTTATATATTCCTTATTCATTCTGAATCAGAGTTTAATATAAATGACTGCTGAATAAGGTCCATAATAGGTTCTAAATCTGTCTCTGATTTTAAACTAATTTCGATGTCTCCATTTCCACGGTGGCCAATATCTGTGACATCTCTTCCAAGATGATCAGGATCATGTAATTCACCGAATTTACAATTTAGCCAAATCTTTATAGTTTGTTTTGCTGGTAATAAATCTACGAAATTTCTATTCCCATACTTAAAGGCGATATAAAATTTCTTTACTTCCTCATGTACGGAACTATCTATGTTTAAGATGCGAGTTTTTAATAAGTCATATAACTTATGGGTTTCAGAACTAAATGCATTGGCATGATGTTCAATTGAATAATCTGTTTTTGATTTTGACTCATTTTCGTTTTTCTTAAATCGTTTTAAAACATCTTCTGAAAGAGTCGGAGACTGCCAGACAGTAATTGCTCGTTCGGCTAAGATATTTGCTCTTTCTTCAATCGATTCTTTTTTCCATGTTGTAAATTTGGAAACACTACGATTTAACCATAATGGGCTATCTTTGAAGCCACCTACAAGAGATAATTTTTCAGAAAAACTTCGATCGCTTAATTCAGAATTATATCCAGTTAAAGTTAAATTGCCTAAAGTATGAAGGTAAGAAAGTTGGATTGCTTCCCACTCTGATCCTAAGGCTGTTTGCCATTCAACTGAAAGGTTTTTGTTTTGTGGCATTATATGTTCAATAGTATAATTTTCAACATTGACAATTTCTTTTCTATTATGATTTTCCAGCTTTCGTAACAGATAATTCCGATTTCTGAAGTTGTATAGATCTTTAATTAATAGGTCCCGACGAAATTCCTCATCAGATGGAAAGCGTCGATAGGATGTCTTAAATATAAATGCAGCTTTTAAGCTATTTAAGTAGTCAGTTTTATCAATCTCTTTTGACAAAGCTGCGAAAGTATTATTTAACGAATTTGTTGGTATACTGCAAATTGCGCGTCTGAAAACGTAACTTTCAACTAATCTAAAAACAGTAATTAGTTCGTCTTTATTAATAATGTTTTGTACATAGTCATTGTAAACTTGCATTAAGAATGGATTTGCGGTATCTACTCTAAGTCCACGTATATCACGAAATACATTTTCAAGTACAGGATCTTTATCACGCAAATTAAGATTTACATAATATTGCCCATATGAGTAAACATCGATAATTATTTCTTCAGTTGATAGGTGAGCGTGTTCAGTTACATAGGATTTAAATGCCTCGTATACAAAACCAATTTTGGGGATTACTCCTGTTTTAAGCGTAATATAATCCCTAATAAAGCGATCAAAATAGCTTGAATCAGGTAGTTTGTCGAACTTTATTTCAAGCTTATACCAATATTTGTTATATAGGTATTCCTGATCTTTTGGCTGTAACCCCATCAGGAAATAGTTGCGAATTAAATCAGCTTGTGATAAATCAAGCCCTGTAGAATTGAGACTCTCAAAGATTAATTGGGGGTTATCTTTATCACGATCTAAAGCTATATCCACAACAATAAGTTTATTAAGAGCTTGATAAATTTCATCCAAAGTTAATTGACTTTTCATTATCTTATCCTTGAAGTACTTCTGATTCTCTACAATTCTTTTTGAATAATCATCCTCGAATGCATTTCTTTCAAGTAAATCAATATAAGTTTGACGATCTTTTTGGGTTAACAATAGTTTATACTGGGTGTCATCTTCTTCTTCAGCGTTAAAAAGGAAGTAATTACGAACTTTCTTTGATGTAATTGATTCGCAGGTTTTAATCTGTTCTTCAATTACTTCAGAAAACGCAGATAATATTAAACTTAAGGTTGTTAATCTTTGCTGACCATCTATTACTAAAAGTTGGGGCACAGAAGTTACATGATATAAACCTTTCTCAACATAAACAATTGAACCTAAGAAATGTGCTGATAGATTCACTTCATCAGAGATTCGTTCAATATCGTCCCATAACTGAGCACATTGTTTTTTTGTCCAACTATATGTACGTTGATAAATCGGAATAACAAATTGCTTTGGCCCTTTTAGAAATTGTAAAAAGTTTGTCTCGGTGGCTTTCATAAATGTACCTCCCATTTTCTTTTCATACTATATATTATAACGAAATATGGATAATGGGTTTAATTATACAGGATGATGGTAGAGTCAAAACGTTTATATTAGTACTTAAAATTGCTGATAATTATTTATAGAGCAGAGAAGGTAATTCTTTCGGATGTGATATGTTGAACCGTATCATAAATGATGGTGAGCAAAGGAAATTATTCCTGAGAAAACTGAACACCTATTAAACATTATTTAGAATTAATTGCAACTTTCCTTGTAAGCTATATTTATGAAATTCTATGCTATCATTATCTAAGCACTAATGTTCGATAAATTATTCAATGTATCTTTAGATAGCTGAAACATTCTCTTATATAACCACAGTCAGGAGCAAATCATGAGCATCGAGAAAAAGCTAATTGTCAATTCGGACAAGGGTAATTTATTAAATGAATTAATTTCTTCAATAAATGAATGTGAAAAGTTTTATTTCAGCGTGGCCTTTATTAATTATAGTGGTCTTCAGCTGTTGTTGGATACTTTCAAAAACGCGGAAAAAAGGGGCGTAAAGGGGAAGATTATTACTTCTACTTATCTGAATTTTACTGAAGCGAAGGCTTTAAAGAAAATAAATGAGTTTAGTAATATTCATTTGAAGATTTTTGAGACAGATAAGGCGATTGGTTTTCATACGAAAGCGTATATTTTTGAATTTAAGGATAGTTATAAGGTAATTATTGGTTCTTCTAATATTACTCAAAGTGCCCTTAAGAGTAATATTGAGTGGAACGTTGAGATTATTGCTAAAGAGGATGCTCAATTTCTGAAAGATGTTTTAAAGGAATATGATGGCTTATGGAATAGTAGTGTCGTAGCGGATGACAATTTTATTAGTAAGTATGAAGAGTTTTTGAGTAAATTAAAGGGCTATACGAATACGCATCAATTTATTTATGAAAGCTCTGAATATATCATTCCTAATAACATGCAAAAACGTGCGGTTGAAAACCTTGAAAGAATTAGATCGTTTGGGGAAAAGAAGGCTTTAGTTATAGCAGCAACAGGGACAGGTAAAACGTATATGTCTGCTTTTGACGTAAAGGGATTCAAGCCTAAAAGATTACTGTTCATTGTACATAGAGAAGAAATATTAAAAAAAGCAAAAGAGACCTTTGAAAAGCTCCTTCCTAATGAAAAACTGACATTTGGATTACTGACTGGGAATCAAAAGCAAAAAAATGCTGATTATATTTTTTCTACCATTCAAACGATATCTAAATGTTACGAGGAATTTAAACGAGACGAATTTGATTATATTATTTTTGACGAGGCCCACCATGCGACAAGCCCTAGTTATCAAGCAGTGCTAGAATATTTCGACCCACAATTCACATTAGGGATGACAGCTACTCCAGAGAGAAGCGATCAACAAAATGTCTTTGACCTATTTGATAATAATGTTGCTTTGGAGGTTCGTTTACATGAGGCTTTAGAGGATGAACTGGTTATTCCCTTTCATTATTTTGGTATTACCGACATTGAGGGAATTGATTTAAGTGATGTAGATATTGACGATGTAGCGGAGATAACGAAGAGATTAAAGGTTAACGAGAGAGTCGACTTTATTATTAAGAATATGAATTTCTATGGTCATGACGGTGAAAAAGGAAAAGGCCTTGGTTTTTGCGTAACCGTTGAACATGCACAATATATGGCACAGGAATTTAATAGTAGGGGTATTCAAAGTATCTGTTTATCTGGAAATGACTCAGTTGAGCTGAGATCACATTATATAAATAAGTTAGAGGATGACCATGATGATTTAGAATTTATTTTCACCGTTGATATTTTTAATGAGGGTGTTGATATTCCTTCTGTAAATACAGTTTTAATGTTAAGACCTACTAATTCTCCGATCGTTTTTATTCAACAGCTAGGACGAGGACTCCGTAAACATAAAGATAAGAGTTTCCTAACAGTCCTTGATTTTATCGGGAATCATAGTAAAACGTTCTTAATTGCTATCGCTTTGAATGGTAGTCGATATTATGATAAAGAGAGCTTGAAGGTTGCTATTGCGACTGGATTTGCAAATATTCCAGGTTGTACACATATTCAAATGGATAAAATCTCTGAAGAACGGATATTGGCGCAGATTGATAAGGAAAACTTTAATTCTTTGAAGTATTTGAAGGAAGAGTACTTTGAATTTAAGAAAATGAATCAAGGTAAAATTCCTTTATTATTAATGGATTATATGAAATTTGATGGAGCTCCAGATCCGATTAAGTTTATTAATCGCGAAAAAACATATTTGCAATTTGTAGCAAAAGTAGAAAAAGAGGATTACTTGAAAAGGCTATTACTAGACGAGGCTTTTGAGGGAGTATTAAGGGAATTATCGAGTAAGCTACCTTTAAAGCGAGTGTATGAATTTGCTATTGCTAAATATCTCTTGGATCATGAGGATATTTCTTTAGCAACCGCAAAACATGAGATATTAAAGTTGGTTAAAGAGGTAGATGAAGATAGCGTATTGCATGCCTTTCAGTGTCTAAATCAGGATTATTATGATCCTGGTCAGAAAAAGAGGAACTTAAAGTTATTTGCTCTTGAAAATGATCATTTAACCAAGACATCTTCTTATCAAAAGGTTCTACAGAATGATGAATATAGAACGTATATAGAAGATCTTATTATTTATGGAATCTTTAGATATGAAAAGGAATTTAAAGAAGGCTACTATGGTGTGCCACATTTGAAGCTTTATGAGCAATATCAAATGGGTGATGCTGCATTACTATCAAATTATCGCAAAAGCCACAGTGCCTTTAGGGGTTCTGGTCTACTTTCAAATGGAAATGACTACTTCTTATTTATTGATTTGCACAAGGAAGAAGATATTAAAGAGAGCATTAATTACCACGATGAATTTATAAACGAACGCATTTTTCAATGGCAGACTCCAAATAGTACTGCCCCAAGTTCTGAGAGAGGAAAGAATATTGTTTTCAATCAGGATAGAGGGATACATTTACATTTATTTATTAGAAAGTATAAAGAAATAGACGGAAAGACAGAACCGTATATTTATATCGGGAAGGGTAACACCGTGGAATATGAAGGGGAAAAGCCAATTACTGTTACAATGGAATTAGAGAATGAAGTTCCGGCTAGTTTATATACTGAGTTCACTAAAAGAGTATAGTCTTCTCATTTGAGAAGACTATTTTTTTCATTGATCAATTGCTCCACAGCTGGAATGTCAGCAGGAGCCCATTTTAGTGAGCTTAGATTCTCACGCCTTAACCATATCAGTTTAGAATGTTCATTGGCTGTGGGTGTACCTTCAATGATTCTGCATTTTATAGACAATAAATTAATAATAAAGGTTTCATATTCATGCGTAGTATCATTAAAGACTGATGTCTCTGTTTCAACCTTGCATTGTAACTCTTCATCAATCTCTCTTTTTAAAGCAGTAAAAATATCTTCACCCTTTTCTACTTTTCCACCTGGGAATTCCCACATGTTCGGAATGCTCATATCTGGAGAGCGTAACGCACATAGTATTTCATCTTTGTCATTTTCAATAATGGCTGCAACTACTTTAACTTGCTTTTTCATGTTATCCTCCTATAGGTTTGCTATGATTAAATAATATCATGATTAAGTGAGGTTTGTTATAAAAGAAGAATTTGGGTAAAAATAGGATGTTTTGTTATAATTGTAAAATAAACTTTGAAGTGAAGCATTAAAAGCAGTTGTTGAACGCGGAGCTGAAATTAAGTCGTGTACAGGTGATTATTTATATGTGACCCAGCCAGATTTCATTGCAGATGTTTTTGGAGATTGATTCAAGAACTGATGTCCGGAAGTAACGGGAGGTCCTTTCATCCTTAGCTTATCTGTTTCAAAAGCAGAGCAAGATTGCTTGTTTTTTGGCTCAACTAATCTTTCGCGGTCAGCATTGAGGTAAATGAAAAGTTAATAACAATGGGAGTGAAAAGATGGAAATAAACAGAATAAAGTCAGTGCTTGAGTCATGGCTCTTAGTAGAATCATTAGCCCCAAGCGAAGTTTCTGGTAAAGGTGAGGTAATAAAAGAAGATTATTTTAAAGATAATCAAAATAGGGCTAAAACACGTTTGATAAAGCTTTATGAACGGCCTTGGGAGAAGGATCAATTAAAACGTAAAGATAAATATCAAATTCAATACCAGTATTATCTAGCTTGTTTTGATTATCATAAACTTGTCCGCTTTATACGAGAAATTTTTAAAAATAAGGAAGAGATTATTAATAAGGAGCATAAAACTTTATTTAGTTTTTCTTTTTCAGTAGACAGCAAGGGGCAATATGTAAAAGATTCTTTATTTGTTCCTTTCCTTATGTATGTAATGAAAATAATGACGGAAAATTCAAGAGTAAATTATGAGGATCTCATCACCCCTTTCCGGAGCCAATTGCAACTGTTTGAGGAACAGGCACAGACCATCTTTATTAATGGAGTAACAAAAGAGTCTTTAATAAAGATTCAGCAAGTTTACCAGCAGTATTTTCATCGATTAGATAATGATCAACTAAACTATTTGGGGATGGAAGTTACTAAAGCAGACCAAGAACCCAGATCTAAGAAATTTAACAGCTTCTACCAAGAAGACTTAGAACAAATACTAAAGAAAGGAGAGAACGAAACACTTGGTCAGTTTATTGAAGGAAAAGGGATTGAAGAACGAATAGATATTAATGAAAATAAAGAATATATTGAAGAAATCTTACAGCCTAAAAACATGCCAGATGGTCGCTGGCCGTCACCAGTAGATCATAGATTGTCATTAATGCAGCAAGTAGCTGTAAATCAAATCTTAAAGAATGACCAGAAAATTAGTTCTGTCAATGGACCTCCAGGAACAGGGAAGACTACGTTATTAAAAGATATTTTTGCTAACATTGTAGTCGAAAGAGGAAAAGGAATGGTGCAATTTAATAATCCCACTGATTGTTTTAAGAAAGTGAAAACAATTAATCTAAAAGGTTATCACTATCCTATCTATTTATTAGATTCAACACTAAGTAAGTATTCTATGGTTGTTGCTTCTAGCAATAATGGGGCTGTTGAAAATATCTCAAAGGACCTTCCTAAAAAGGATGAAATTATTCGTCCTGCTGGAAAAAGTAAATTCAAAGATTACGATGAATTGTATGCTAAAGAGGCGAAAGATTTATCTATGTACCCATCAGCAGCAAAAGATCTTTTAGGTGACAATAGTGATACCTGGGGACTTTTTTCTGGAGCTCTTGGAAAATCTGATAATATATCTAAATTTGGTTGGAAGCTATATCGTGGTAATAACAATGGAGAAGCTTTTCTTCAACAATTAGAACATGATAGTAAGCAAGTAAAATTAAAAGATTGGGAAGATGCTGTAAAGGATTTTCAGAATATTTTTGAATTAGTAAGACAAAAAAAAGAGAATCTTCAAAAATTTTCCGATGATTATAAGAGCATACAAGCTTCAGATATGCTATTAAAAGAGTTAGAGAATCAGCTACCTATACTTGAGCAAGATCAAATGAATATAGAGGATGAGAAGAGACATTTAGAACAGCAAAAGCGATTGACGGAACAACAAATTAAAACCTTACCTAAGCAATCCCTTTTGCAAAGAATCCTATTCAAAAAAAATATAAAAAAAATTGAGTTGGAAAAGGAATTAAATGTTATTATTTCATTCTTAAAAGGAGAAGAAAAAAAGCTTTACCTAAAAAGAAAACAACTAGAGGAGACTAAAGCGAAGGTAGAAGGAGTAAAAGAAATACTAGCTTCTTTCGCAGAACAGTTAGATTATTATAAAAATCAAGGACTAGCCTTACCTGAGGAAGGCTACTGGTCAAATTCGAAGCAGTCATACGAACGTCGCCAATTAAATACAATTTGGCTTACGGACGAACTAAATTCCACAAGGGGATTACTGTTTTTAAAGGCCATGAAACTCCATAAATTAATGCTAGCTTTTAATTTTGAAGCAATCAAATCTACTTTGCGATTATTAAATAATCGTAAACAATTGAATCTTAATGATACGGATCATAGATTATATCTAAAGAATATTTGGAAGTCAGTTCATTTAATTACACCGTTGGTCAGTACAACTTTTGCAAGTTTAAGCTCTATGTATAAAGGTGTAGAAGATGAATGTATAGATTACTTGTTTATAGATGAGGCGGGACAAGCAAGTCCCCAGCAATCAGCAGGTGCTATATGGAGGTCAAAGAGAGTAATAGTAGTAGGTGACCCAATTCAAATTGAACCAGTTGTAACAATCGATGAAACAATTTTAGGGGATATCAGAAAGTACTCCAATGTAGATGATAAATATATTGGTACGGGTGCCTCTGTTCAAACATTAGCAGATCTAGCAAATCCGTACGGAATGATCAATAATTATGACCAATGGATTGGAACACCATTATGGGTTCACAGAAGATGCTTAGATCCTATGTTTACCATTGCGAATGAAATAGCCTATGATAACAAAATGGTATTAGCTCAAAAGAGTCGAGGGAAGAGTGCTTGGTTTGATTGTAAAGGATTGGCTGTAAATCGTCAGTTCGTAACAGAGCAGGGAGATTTAGTAGCAGATCATATTGTTGAGTTATGGGAAAAGGCCTCCGCTCCTCCTGATGTATATATAATCTCACCTTTTACTGCAGTGAAAGATGGTATTAAACAGGTCCTAAAACAGAGGCTGAAAAATATGCAAATTTCTAATGAAGAAATAAAGGATTGGTTGGAAAAATCTGTAGGTACTGTTCACACATTTCAAGGGAAAGAAGCTGACATTGTTTATTTGGTAACTGGTACAGATGAAAATAGTGATGGAGCGGCTAATTGGTCATGTTCAAAGCCTAATTTACTAAATGTAGCGGTTACAAGAGCTAAAAAAGAGTTTTATGTAATTGGTGATTATCAACGCTTTTCTAAGAAACCCTTCTATGCATCTATCATAGAAAACATAGATGAGGTTAAAAGTGATAATATATCAGCCTTACACCTCTAAATTTTATATGAAAGGGATTAATAACTAAATGTGTTTTTTTTGAAAATCGTATTTTAAATACAAACTGGATCTATTAATGGTGGATGTCTTGATATTTAAATCAAACGATGGAGCAAATGGATAATATTTGGTTAGAGGTTTAGGGCAGTTGAAAACTATAAAAAAAGAGACATCCCCCAAGGAATGTCTCTTTCCCTTATAAACTTATAACACTCATCATCCCCTCATGCGTAGCTTCCTCTATCGTCCGCGGACCAAGGCAATCCCCAATCTGTTTCACGATGGGCGCATGGCCTTTCATTTCTTCGAATAGTTCTGTGTTGGGTATGCGTCCAAGGGAGAGGACGATGGAGTCCCAATTGGTTAGTTCTTGTTTTTGTTGGGTGAATAGGTTCCGGATAATGACATGATTTTCTTTGATTGCCCCGATGTCGTAATGGGGTAGGAGTTTGACGTTTAGGTTGTATAGTTTTTTTAGGTATTCATTCCTGAGATATTGGTGGACGGTTTCGCCGATGTGCAGTCGTGATGATATGAGTGTGACTTGGTGACCTTTTTCGGCTAGGTAGATGGCTGCTTCCATGCCGGGCCAGTCGCCGCCAAAGTCGAATACCAGTACGTTGTCGCCAACTTTTTTAGTTGAGCTGAAGAGGTCATCACTCATGATGATCCGTGGGTCATCGATTCCTTCGATGGCTGGTGTATAGGGCCGTGAGCCTGTGGCACAGATGATGGCGTCCGGTTTCGATTCGGATATTTCTTGGGTGGTGGCCGTTTTGCCTAATTGTACATTTATGTTGCTTCTCATTAGTTTGCGGGAGTAGTTATCGAGCATCGATTCTGCGAGTTCATGCCGCATGGGTGCTTTGCGCATGGTGCGGAGCAGGCCGCCGATTGATTTGCTTTGATCGATCAGTGTAACGGAATGACCGAGTGAGTCCGCTGTTATGGCTGCTTGTAATCCGCCGGGGCCGGCGCCGATGACCAGGACATTTTGTTTGTTTCTCGTTTTCTTTAATTCTGGTAAAATCCATGCTTCTTTACCTGTTGTCGGGTTTTGGACACAGCCGATTGGCAGTCCTTTATGATAGTGGCCGATACAGGCTTGTAAACAGCCTATGCATGCATCGATTGCTTGCAGGTCGCCACTTTTTGCTTTGTTGGGCATGTCAGGATCGACGATTAAGGCCCTTGTCATTCCTACGACATCGGCCTTTCCGGTTGATACGATCTGCTCAGCTTCAACCGGGTCGACAATTCGATTGCCGACAAAGACCGGTACGGCTCCTGCCATCCTGATTTTGAATCCATGTGGAGATAGGTATGCGTGCTTTATCGGTGATGGCGGAACGATATGTGTTGACCCCTCGAAGGTACTTGAATCTCCGGCCGTGACGTTGATGAAATCCAATCGGACTTTCTCCGCGAGATATTCGACGATTTGCACGGAATCCTTCATCGTTGTCCCGTCCATCGTCAATTCATCTGAACTCATGCGAATGCCGACGGTGAAGTCTTCCCCGACTCTTTCCCATACTTTTTCTAAAATTCCCACGATGAATCGCATCCGATTTTCAAATGACCCGCCATAGAGATCGGTGCGCTTATTTGTATGCACTGACCAAAACTGGGCAGGAAGATATCCATGTGAACAGCAAATTTCAACTCCGTCCAGTCCGCCATCCTTTGCCAGCTGTGCTGAATGGGCGAACCCTTCTATCACTCCTTCAATATCCTCTAAGCTCATTGGTTTTGGCATCACGCCGAAGCGCAAGCTGGGAACGGCCGATGGCGCCCATGCTGCATTTCGATAGTCGCTCGATACGACTTCTCGTCCTCCATGAAATAGCTGCGAGAAAACCTTCGTTCCATATGTATGGAGCGTTTCGGAAAGTTCTTTGTAGGCATCGACAATTCTCTGGTCATATCCGGCAATCGTTTTGGATGTAAGCATGCCGGATGGATGGACGGATGCCGCTTCAAGAATGATCAATCCGACGCCCCCTTTAGCGCGGGCTTCATGATAGGCGACCATATCCGAAGTGGGGATTCCGTCCGTGACATGATTTGTTTGATGTGCTGTACTTAAGATCCGGTTTTTTAATTCAGTAGAACCGATCGTTAATTGGGTAAACAGATTTTTGAATTGAGCCATAGTCGTGACCACTCCTTAATTTTAGATAGAATGAGAGTATAGAGGGATCGAATCGCCCACTACCTTTTCTCCATATAGGTTCAATATGCAATAATCATGCCGTTTGGGGAATGTGGCTGAATAAACATTTTTTATATTTGTAAAGAGGGTATAGCTCATGAATCGAGTATTTTATATATAGATAACTGAACCTTTTTTGAAAAGTGGTGATTCATTATAGGTTCAGGTTCGAAAATGGTTGGTATATGGACTTTCGTTGCTTATGAAAGGGGCACTTATTTTTTTGTGTACGAAAAAGTGTAACAAAATCGGTTCGAAATCAAAATATGGGGTGATTGTGTGGATACGGAAGTAAAAAAAGAATCACTAATTGTATTTTCCGATATTTCTATTTTGGATGTAAAATCCTTACTGAAAATTAATTCCTCGCCTTTTATTATCATGAAAAATCACTTGGACATCCTCGGCATATTAGAGGAAGGTTTCTTTTTGAAGAGATTGGATAGGGAGGGTCAAAATCAGGAAATCACGGCTTATCTTAATTCATCTTTTGTCGTTGTGGATGATGTCGATAAGCTCAATGAAGAGGATATGAGCACCTATGACTTTGTGATTCAACATGGCGATAACCAATATAGATGCTATCCGAACTATGAAGTAAGGGAAATATTGCTTAAAAAGAAGATTAAGAGCTTAATAAGTTTAAATGAATCACTGCATGAAGAGCTGGAGGTGACAAGAAAGAAAGTAAAGGAGCTCACACAGATCCTGCATTCCAGCTATGATGAAATATTTGTAACGGATGCAAATGGGGACACGTTATTCGTGAGTGAAGCGTGTAAGAAGCTTACAGGGCTGCCGCCGGAGGCCTTTATTAATAAGAACATTAAAGAGTTAGTTGAAAAGGGACTGATCGTCAATTCGGTTACATTAGAAACGATGAAAACGAAAGCGATCCATTCAGCGGAACAAACCTATCCGCATGGGTTGACTGTATTCAGCACAGCCAAGCCGATCTTTGATGAGGAGGGGAAATTATATAGAATTGTTTCGAATTCCAGGGATATCACCGAGCTAGTTGAGATGAAGAGTAAATTGAACCAAGTGAATCTTAGGAGTCAACTAGCACAAAATGAATATTCACAGAGTAAAAAAACCGTGTCGTTCAATAACTTCATTACAAATTCAGATAGGATGATACATGTTCTGGAATTAGCTGAAAAAGTGGCTCCAATGGATTCATCGATCTTCATCCATGGAGAAACTGGAGTCGGAAAAGGGGTATTGGCAAGGATCATTCATGATCTCAGTAATAGAAAGGATAAAAAGTTCATTCAAGTGAATTGCGGCGCGATTCCATCCGCATTAATTGAGTCCGAGCTGTTTGGCTACGAAAGCGGGGCCTTCACGGGAGCTAATAAGCACGGGAAACAAGGACTTGTTGAGAGTGCTGATGGAGGCACGTTGTTTCTTGATGAAATCGGGGAAATGCCGCTCGACATTCAGGTGAAAATCCTGCATCTGGTCCAGGATCGAACATTCATGAAGGTGGGGGGAACCAAGGAGAAAAAGGTGAATATTCGGATCATCTCCGCTACGAATAAAGACTTGAAGCAAATGATCAAGAATAATCAGTTTCGCGAGGATCTATATTATCGATTGCATGTCGTTCCATTGGAAATTCCACAGCTGCGTGAGCGAAAGGAAGATATCTTATTATTAACCGATTATTTCCTGAAGAAATTCAATGAAAAATACGGACAATCAATCCGTATCGATGATCATTCCAAGTTGATTTTGCAGCTGCAGCAATACCCGGGTAATGTCCGGGAATTGGAAAATGTAATTGAGCAAATTGTCGTGACGGCTAGAAAGCCCATCGTAACCATAGAAGATCTGCCTTCCGATTTAACGTACAAAGATACGGCACTAGTCAATTTAACGGGAATCATCCCCTTGAAAAAAGCGTTAGAGGAAACGGAAAAGCAATTATTGTCCCAGGCCCTTTCTACATATAAATCTACCCGAAAAATGGCCAAAGCCCTGGAGGTTAGCCAAACGACGATCATGCGCAAACTTGGCAAATACCAATTTGTATATGATGAGAATAAATAACGATGCCCCTTGTTGAAATCTGAAAATTCGAAAAGTTGGTATGGATATTGCATATTTAACTATTGATTATTTCAATTTTGATAAGGGGGTCAAGAAATGGGTGAGTTAATTTTCTCTTTAAGTTATGGGGGTTCATTAATTGTCATGGGGTGGATCACGAAGGTTTTTCTGATAAAAATGAAAAGGAATCAAGAAGCAATAAAAGAAAAGGATCCGATTGAAAAGGTGGGGATGTAGATGGCTTTCCTCATAGGAATCATTGTATCTTTTTGTGTTTATGTCGCAATCGGCATCTTTTTATTCAGGAAAGTGAAAAACTCAGAGGAATATTATGTATCTGGACGAAGTGGAAATACATTGATGATAACCGGTACGCTTGTTGCTTCTTTCTTGAGTACCGTATCCTTTATGGGAGAAGCGGGATTTTCCTATGAAGGGTACCCGATCTTGCTGCTTATCCTCGTTATTTTTAATGCAAGCGGCTATATATTCGGCGTTTTCCTGTTTGGGAGATATTTAAGGAGAAGCAGGTCATTAACGGTCCCTGAATATTTTGGTAATCGCTTTCAGTCCAAGAAAGTGCGATTGGCTGCTGCGATCACGACGATTCTCGGAATCTCTGCATACTTAGTTGCCGTCACTCAAGGTGCAGCCGTTTTATTGGCCGAGGTTTCCGGTGTTTCCTATCCAATGGCCTTGGTGATCATGTGGGTAGTCTATTCATCCTTTACCATTCTTTCAGGAGCGAAGGGAGTCATGGTGAATGATACCGTGATGTTCTTTTTGTTCTCCATCGCAACGTATCTTAGTTTTCCTTATATTATTAAATCCGCAGGTGGATTTCCTGAGGCCATCACCAAAGCCGCAAACCTGGCTGAACGACCTGATCTATTAAGCTGGCATGGCATTACCGGATCTGGCGCAACGATGGGAACTCCTTGGGAGGCATTGGCCTGGGCAGTCATCATGGGATTAGTCTGGGGAATTGTCATTGCAGTAAGCCCATGGCAAAGCAGCCGGTATTTAATGGCTAAAAATGAACACGTAGCCATCCGTGCTGGCGTTTGGGCAACCATATCGATTTTGACCGTCTACTTGTTTCTCCATATCAGCATATCGACGATCACCACGATTAAAGCGGATATCGCCCCGACGGAAAAGGTATTCATTTGGGCAGCGATGAATATTGTCCCTACATGGCTTGGGGTCATCATTATTAGCGGCATCATGGCCGCGGCATTATCTTCCTGTTCAAGCTTCCTTCAGATAATCGGGAGCAGTATAACACGGGATATTATGGAACAATCAAGAAATAAGAAATATGCAGATCACCATCTCTTGCGTGCCAGCCGCATTTCCATGGTTGTCATTAGCTTGATCATTTTATTGATTGGGTTGTTCCAGCCGCCAGCTGTCATGTGGATCGGTTATTTTGCGGCTACATTATTCGCCGCATCATGGGGACCAATCGCCATTTCAAGTGTATTTTCAAAGAAGATAACGAAAGATGGGGCTTTTTGGAGTATCGTTTTCGGTTTCTTTGGAGTGATTCTCGGAGAAAGCCTAGGCATGTTCGGGATTAGCCTTCCTGTTTACTTCAACCCTGTGATCATCGGATTAATTTTAAGTATAAGCGCACTCATCATTGGCTCTAAATATGGAGTGATCACCAAGGAAGAAAGGGAGTTTCAGGCAAATATCCTTCAAACTCCAATAGAAATAGACGAGCAAAAAGAAATGAACATCACTCGCAGATACCCAACCTATTTAATGATCAGCGGCGTCATGATCATCATGGTTACACTGGTGTTTTATTATTCGCCGATCCATATGAATTGATTGGGGACAAATAAATTAGTTATAGTGGATTCTATGTTTAACACATAGATTATCCACTATTTTTTTAGGTTTTGTTTTCATTAAAAATGACATCCGTTGCTCGTCTGTACTTTATTTTCCCTTCTAGTTTGTTGATATTTATTTTCTCAGGTGGTCTTGCATTAGATTTTCTCTGATACAGCTACTTTTTTTGTTACGTGAGCATTTTTGCCTAAAATAACAGAAAAGACAACAATCACTGCTGTTACAAGAGTGAAAAATGTGATGGATTCATCAAGAAATACGGTTGCAAATAGAATCATTAAAAATGGTTGTAAGTATTGAATCTGACTAACTCTTGATATTCCACCCATGGCCATTCCGCTATACCAAGCAACATATGCTAGAAATTGACTAACCACTGCGAGATACATTAAACTAACCCAAGCTTGGATAGGGGCATGGAGCATTTCAGTAGTAAGGTTTAGCCCAACTGGAATAATGAAAAATGGAGCACCGATCATTATTGCCCAAGCAATCACTTGCCAGCTGCCTAATTCTTTCGCTAATTTCCCCCCTTCTGCGTAACTAAGTCCCAGTATGATCACTGCTGTTAGTAAAGCTAAATCGGCAAATTGCAATTGACCGAATCCAAGATGAAGTGCATACATAATGACAGCTAAAGAGCCGATTATACTTGAAACCCAGAATTTGATTGAAGGGATTTCACCTGCTCTAAACATAGCAAATCCAGCTGTTGCTAACGGTAACAGGGCGACTTCCACAGCTCCATGAGAAACAGGCAAGGATTCCATTGCCCAGGAAGTGAGGAGAGGAAATCCTAAAACTGCACCAACAGCAACAATAAGGAGACTTTTGAATTGGCCTGGAGAAGGCAGTTTTTCCTTTCGAACGATCAATACTACAGCTACTAAAATAGCAGCAACAACTGTTCTTCCTAAACCGACGACCGTAGTCCCAAAATACTCTACAGCAATACTTGTAGCGGGGAGCGTTAAGCTAAAACAAATGACGCCTACTAATCCCAACAATAATCCTAATTTCTCCCTTGTTACTCCCTGCATCTTACCCAACCCCAATCTTTATATTTCGTATCACATCTGTACCATTGTTTATTTATCATAAAAAACAGTTTTGCTATAATTACCATACTATGAGTACATACAATGAAAATAAACCCGTTTTTTACTCATCTGACCTGGTACAGTTTAAGGAGGAATAATGGATGAACTCAAAATATATTAAGATAATGGAAGAAATTAAGCTTCGACTATCGGGTGGTTCGCTCATTGCAGGCAGTAAACTCCCTTCTGTTCGTCAGTTATCTGAATATTTTTCATGCAGTAAGAATACGGTCATTAAAGCATACGAGGAACTTGAAAAAGAGCATTTAATTTATTCCGTTCCTAAAAGCGGCTACTATGTTGTGAATGAATTTCAAAAAGCCACGGAAGAAAATGAGGTGATTGATTTCTTATCTGCAGGTCCAGATAAAAACGTTATGCCTTATGTGGAATTTCAACATTGTATGAATCAAGCAATTGACCAATATAAAGAAGAGCTTTTTACCTACTCTGACCAACAAGGGCTGTACTCACTACGAGTACAGGTAGTGAAGTATTTGCAAGATTTACAGGTGTTCACTCAACCTGAAAGATTAGTCGTTGTATCTGGCTCGCAGCAAGCCCTTCATTTATTAGTTTCTATGCCATTTCCAAATGGTAAAAACAATATTCTAATTGAACAGCCTACTTATTTCGGATTCATTGAGTCCATCAATATGCATCAAGCTACTGCTTTTGGAATTGAATTATCGATGGATGGGATTGATCTTGATCGTCTGGAATACATTTTTCGAAATAATGATATAAAATTTTTCTATATCATCCCGAGATTTCACAATCCACTTGGACATTGTTACACGAATAGCGAAAAGAAAAAAATCGTTGAGCTAGCAGAAAAATACGATGTATATATAGTGGAGGATGATATTTTAGGAGACCTTGATCCAAATCCAAAATCCGATCCTTTATTTTCTTTTGATCCTTCTGGGAGAGTGATTTATATAAAAAGCTTTTCGAAGGTTTTTCTCCCAGGGTTAAGGATTGGGGCTGTTGTTCTTCCTGCATTAATGATTAACAATTTTTTACGATATAAATTCAGTTCGGATTTCAATAGTTCAGCACTTTCACAAGGTGCGTTAGAAATCTATTTAAAAAGTGGTATGTTTAATAGCCATCTCAAAAAAGTAAAAGAGGTTTATCATACTAAAATGCAAATCCTTCAGGAAGCATGTGATGAATTGCTTCCGGCTAATACTTCTTTTTCTAAACCGAGTTCAGGATTCTATCTATCCATCAATTTGCCCGAGAATGTGACAGCCAAACAGGTCGTCCAAATGCTAAACGAGCAGCATATCTATGTTGATGATGCCTCTAGAATGTTTTTACCAGAATATAAAAAGGAAAATCTTGTTCGAATAAGCATCTCACAAGTGAACGAGAGTCAAATTAAATTAGGGGTAGAGCGATTGGCTCACTGTATTGCTTTAATTGACAGCAGAAAAAATAAACTGACTCCAAATAACTTTTTACACATTTAGTATGGGTGTTGATTTCCACCGCTTAGAAATTTGAACAAAATAGAACCCTCTAAAAAACGATGTTTTTTGGAGGGTTCTTAATTATCATTCTGATTTCTTTACACAGAAAAAGGTTGATCGGCGTGTTTACGGCAGCACATTGCCTGCCTCACGATAGATGCCATACCATTCTTCGCGTGTAAGATGAATATCGCTTGCCTTACAGCAATTCTTGAGGCGGTCTTCATTCATTGTACCGATGACCGGCTGCATATGTGCGGGATGGCGTAAGAGCCATGCGATGACAATTGTCGTGTTGCTGACTTCATATTTGTCGGCGATTTCATTTATCTTTTGGTTCAATTCAGGGAACTTGTCGTTTCCGAGGAATACGCCTTCAAAGAATCCGTATTGGAAAGGTGACCAAGGCTGAATGGTGATATCGTTCAGTCTGCAAAAATCCAGCACACTGCCGTCCCGGTTCACAGCGTGGTCATTGTCCATATTCACGTTAAATCCATTTGAGATCATGTTGGCGTTGGTGATACTTAATTGTAGTTGGTTTGCCACAATTGTCTGCTTCACCGATTTTTTTAGCAACTGGATCTGCATCGGATTTTGGTTGGAAACGCCGAAGTGGCGCACTTTTCCTGAGCTTTCAAGAATATCGAAGGCCTCGGCTACTTCTTCCGGCTCTACTAACGTGTCCGGACGGTGGAGAAGCAGAATATCCAGATAATCCGTCTTCATCCGCTTCAAGCTTGCGTCCACCGATTCGAGGATATGCTCTTTGGAGAAGTCAAACATCCCCTTGCGTATGCCGCACTTGGATTGCAGGATGATCTTTTCACGAATGTCCGCGTTCATCCCGATGGCGTCCGCGAATATTTCCTCACATTCGCCACTGCCATAAATATCAGCATGGTCGAAGAAGTTCGCACCCTCTTCCAGTGCCGTTTGGACAAATTGCCCAGCCTCGGCTTTGTCCAGCGAATTGATTCGCATGCAGCCGACTGAAACAACCGGCACCTCTAATGTGCTGTTTCCAAGTTTCATAGTCCTCATGAATTATGCCCTCCTTATTTGTAATTGAATACATGGTGTGCGAGTCCGTCATCTGCAGAGAAGAAATGGTTCACCCTTTCATTTCAGCGGGTTGCCCAGGTCTGTCTTAGCGTCACAAGTAAATCTGCGTATTTCTTTTTGATTGTGACACACACTCCTAGTAGTTTTCAAGATTTACCATGTGGTGACGAGAAATTCATGGAATCATCCATTATACAAAACAAAAAATTGACTATTGGAAATATCCTGGTTAGAATAGGGACAAGAATTGAAAGGAGCGATAAACGTGGCATTTTTACAACTATACTAATATACACACATATTATGGAAAAAACCGCTTTGCATAAGGGGTTATTTGCTGTGTGTATAGGATGGATATGTTGTAGAAGTTTTGTCGTTCTACCGAATATCTATGCCGATTATTTTAGTACACAGAGCCTTCTGTGTACTTTTTATTTTGGAGGGATTTAACTTGATGATGTTACTTTTCCATTGATACGAGTTTGGAAGCTCATATTGATTACATGGATTTGATAAAACACAATACAAAAAAGCTGGACATTGGCACGTTCATGTTTACAAGCGGAAATAGGAAATGGTTAAAACATAGTCTAATTTAATTTAAATCAGTGGAAAGCTGTATATATGAAAAGGAATGATAAAAATTAGAGCGATAATGCCAGATTTAAAAGATTAATGAGACTGAAAAATTTCGAATTTTTTCAAGTGGTATTGTCCGATGAAGAACAAAATGCATATTTACTAATACATGATAAAAATAAAAATCTCAAGAATGTAAAAGATAAGTTTATAGATGTATATCTTATAACGAATTTCGAATTATCTGACCTATCTTATCAAGACGTACTAAGCTTTAGTGAAGATCTTTTGGGGATGAAGTATCATTGCTCTTATCATCTACATACATTAAAAGTAGAAGAGGAGTTTGTTTTTGATTTTCCTTTTGACATGATGGCTATTCGAAAATATGTACAGGAAATGTTGATAAGATTAGATATCAAAGAACAGCTTCCTAATTTTCAAGAAGCTGACTTTGATCACTTATCTCAAGATTAAAAACCAAATGAAACATTTTATCTCTTATTCTATTCATCATAGATATATTCAACTATCTTCTAATTATTAGTTTTAACTTCGGGTTTTAATACATATCTATCGTTGCTTCAAACCAATTAGGTTACGGTAGCTGGTGTAATTGTTTTTAATTCAGTGATGATTATGAAGACGAAGTAGGAGGGGAGAAAATTGCATTTCTTATTATTCTTTTGATGCGAGCTTGAAATAGAAGCTCGTATCGATCCAAGCTATCGATACGAAATCACAAATTTCGGAGGTAGCGAATATGGAACAAATATGCTTTGAATTAGAAAATGTCGAAGTGACATATTTAGATAAAGATGTATTGAAGATTGAACGATTAGTTGTACATCAATTTGACCGCATCGGCATCGTCGGGAAAAATGGTACAGGGAAAAGTACGTTATTAAAGTTACTTGCTGGAGAAATGCAACAGACAAGTGGAAAAGTAAAGAGTTACGTTGATCATGGCTATTTTGAGCAAATTGAAGCCCCTGCTGTTGCAGAAACTGATCCAGCGTTACTGGGGAAATTAGCCGTTCCTCGAAATTCAGAATCGCTTAGCGGTGGTGAGCAAACGAGGTTGAAGCTTGCCCAATTGTTCACGCACTATTTTGAAGCGTTACTTATCGATGAGCCGACAACCAACTTGGACCAAGATGGCATTTCGTTTTTACTTGATGAATTACGCTATTACTATGGTGCGCTTGTAATAATTAGTCATGACAGGGCTGTATTGGATGAACTTGTCACAACGATTTGGGAAGTGCACGAAGGCAAGGTACATGTATATTCCGGAAATTACAGCGAGTATATGGCACAGAAGCAGTTAAAACGTGAACAACAGAGGCAAGCTCATGAACAATTCATAAAAGAAAAGAGTCGGCTTGAAAAAGCAGCGCAGGAAAAAATGAAAAAGGCTGAAAAAATCGCTCAAGCTGGAAGATTGTCAAAAAAAGAGGCGAATGCAAAACCGAATAAAACGTTTATGACGAAATCAAAAGGCACCAGCCAAAAAGCCGCACAACGTGCAGCGAAGGCAATTGAGCATCGAGCGGAAAAACTTCAAGAAGTGGAAGCGGTACAAGAGGAAAGGCAAATCATATTTCGCCAGTCAAAGCAATTGGAATTGCATAATAAGTTCCCGATTATGGCAGACCGATTGACTCTACAAGTTAAGGACAAAGTATTATTGGATGAAGTGAGTTTCCAGCTGCCACTCGGTAAAAAAATTGCCATTACAGGCAGCAATGGGAGCGGTAAAAGTACTTTGCTTCACCATATTGCGAATGATGGTGGGGGATTAGCGCTTTCTCCAAAAGCAAAAATTGGTTACTTCCGTCAAATGAGCTATAGATTTGGAAGGGATGAAACGGTTCTGCAATTCTTGGGAAACCGATCGGAATATGATGAAGGATTTTTAAGAAGCGTCCTGCATTTAATGCAGTTTGTCGGTACGGATATACTGAAAAGTGTTCAGTCATTAAGTGGCGGAGAAGCGATTCGCCTCCAACTTTGTCAGTTGTTCTTAGGGGAATACAACATTCTGTTATTAGATGAACCGACCAATTTTTTAGATATTCATGCCATTGAAGCATTGGAACGATTTATAGCGGCATATGAAGGGACGATAGTATTTGTATCCCATGACCAAGCGTTCATAAACCATGTAGCAGATCTTCAGTATAAAATTCTTGCGAAAAAATTGGTTCAATTGTAATTTTTAAGTTCATGCCAAAATAAGCCGATGAGACAATCTCGTCGGCTTATTTATAATGCGGGGAAAGCCCCTGCACACTAAGGGTGAATCGTAACCAATGTACCGATTGGAACAATCCTTGATAATTCCTCCACATCCCGATTATGCATGCGAATACAGCCTTTTGATACAGCTCTACCAATTGAGCTTGGATCGTTTGTTCCATGAATGCCATAGTGTTCTTTGGATAAACTCATCCACATTGTACCAAATGGACCACCAGGGTTGGGATCTTTATTAATGATGATGAATTGTCCTACTGGTGTACCGAACAGCATTCTTCCAACGGCGATCGGATATTGTTTTTGCAGTACGCCATCTTTTAGCAGCCTTAGCTTACGATTGTTAACTGACACATCAATTCTGTATGGAATGGTATCAGGAGGGGGAAAACCAGGGATCAAAATGGGTTGACCAGGATAAATGACATTTGGATTTATGGACGGGTTGGCATGAATGATGGATGATAGTGGTGTACGATAGTCCCTAGAAATCTGAGTCAGTGTTTCACCTGATTTAACTGTATGAATCAGCTTAAACACCTCCATAGGTTATAGTTGTCACGTTACATTGTATGTAGTTTATAAAAAGCGGTTATTGATCAGCTAGCTACAGGCTGGGGAGACTGTTATCTGTTTTTAATAAAACTTATTTATTAAGTAACTAAGCAGAAAAGTGGAATTGTCTACTTGGAAGAAAAGGGAGCAATTTTTTTGTAGGAAGGTGTAAGAAAAGACCTGTTAATGATCACGGCGCTGGGGTAGAAGTGAACCTATCATACAAGGATAAAGTCGTCTCCTTAAGAGATGGGAAGCATTATAAAAGAATTTGCAAAACCTATCCGAGAACATAATAATGATGTGCCTGTTCTTCTTCACGGTCTCGAAAGATGTGAGCAGTGGCAGTAGTCATGTTGGAAATCATTCATGTTAAGCAAATGAACATTACCAAAAATAAAAGTCCGTGAAATTAGTAACTTCCCGGACTACCTGTTTATGCACAAAATGTGCTTGTATGTTGTATTCATGATTTATTTTCAACTGTGTCGTCCTAAACTAACGCAGCGTTTAGGATTATTAGAAACATTTAAGGGATATATGTATTTGCTTAACCTTATTGAACAACCTAACCTGAAAAAAATCAATATAGATACAAATAAAAGCCGAGGCATGATTCCCCTCGACTTTTTCTCATTAATTGGAATTTTATATTTATGACATTACTGGATGATTAATCATACAAAAGGGATCTAGTATAGTATTCTTCTACTTGTGAAACCGTTGTAGGAAATTTTCCATTCAATTCAGTGTTTGTATAAAAAAATCCCCCGTAAGAATAGTGAATCATTCTGCCATAATGGAATACTGATTTTTTACAGGTGAGTTTTTAAAACATCTTCAATTTGGTGTTTTTTTAACGTAACGCAGTGGACAACAAAGAAAATCCTTCGTATCCCTTTGCAGCAATTTCATCGCATTTTTCGCGGTATGTTCCTACACCTCCAAGATAAATCTGGAAACCTCGTGGCTTACCTTGGATATTTGCACCTGTGTACCAGGATTCTGTCTTGGTAAAAAGTGTTGCTTCAGCGACCTCCCTGCAATGCAAACTCCAGGCTTCTTCTGCCTCTACCTTTGCCTCAATTGTATCTATATCATTCTTACAAAGATACTCGATACAATCTGCAATCCACTCCACATGCTGCTCAATTGATACAGGCATGTTGCTGAGTACGGAAGGACTTTCGGGGCCAGTAATCATAAACATGTTTGGGAAACCAGCGTTGGCGATTCCGAGGTATGTCCTTGTTTGTGCCCCTCCATCCCATTTTTCTTTCAATGATACCCCTTTCTTGCCTCGGATATCGATTTTCATTAATGGGCCAGTCATTCCGTCATAACCGGTAGCAAAAACGATCGTGTCCAGTTCATACTCTGCCTCTGTGGTTCGCAGACCCTTGTCCGTGATTTCTACAATTGGCGCTTTCCTCACATCTACTAAGCTGACATTCTCACGGTTATAAGTTTCATAGTAGCTGGTGTCAATGATCGGCCGTTTCGTACCGTAATAGTACGTTGGCATAAGTTTTTCCGCCATATCGGGATTTTGGACAATCTCTCCTATTTTGGTGCGGATGAATTCAGCAACAGTCTCGTTGGCAGCTTCGTTAATTGTTATGTCGATATAGGCACTGAATAGCCCTAATCCACCTTTTTCCCAAGCCTCTTGGTATACTCGTTGCCGTTCTTCAGGTGAAACTTCTAGCGCAGACTTTTCAGGGGGGATTACCGGTTGTCCTCCAGAAGATTTCCGCATTTGTTTCTTAATCTCCCTGAAGTTTTCTTTCGTTTGCCGAATATATTCCGGATCATAAGGATGGTTTCTCGCTGGGGCGCTATACTGTGGAGTCCGTTGAAAGACAGTAAGATGACCTGACTCTTGGGCAAGAACAGGGATAGCTTGAACACCACTCGAGCCAGTACCAATTATGCCAACTCTTTTATCCTTGAAATCTACCTTTTTGTCTCGCGGCCATTGACCAGTATGATACCATTCTCCCCTGAAGTTCTCTAATCCCTTAAAATTTGGAAGATTGGCTGATGAGAGGCAGCCTACTCCCGTGATGAAGTATTTAGCCGACACGCTGGTTCCATCATTTAAGTGAATCTGCCATCTATTAATCGATTCATCATAATGAGCAGATTGGATCCGTGTATTGAATTGAATGTCCGGACGTAGGGCGAACTTATCTGCCACAAAGTTTAGGTATCGAAGTATTTCGGGCTGTTCAGGATATCTTGAAGTCCACGTCCATTCCTTATATAGCTCTTCAGAAAAAGTGTAGTTATAATAGATGCTTTCTGAGTCGCACCTTGCACCAGGATACCGATTCCAATACCATGTACCTCCTACACCTTCACCTACCTCGAAAACACGAGTGGAAAAGCCGGCCTCACGTAAGCGATAAAGCATATATAGACCTGAAAAACCAGCCCCGACTACAATTGCATCAAAATTAGCGACATGATTCTGCTGAGTAGATTCCATTATCGTTCATCCTCCATTCAGAGTTCATAGAGTACCTTATTCTAAAAAATTCGATACATAAACCCTTTAATTTCAAAACTTACTGGTAACCTCTTGATTGATTTCCCTTAAAAACTGTGCGATTCTAGAAATTGATCCTTTTATACGCTCAGGAAAAACCGCCATATTGGTAAAATATCCATGGATTAGTCCTTGCTCGCAAATTGTTTCAACCTTTACTCCTGCTTCTTTCAACCGTTCGGCATAGGCCATTCCCTCATCCCGAAGGACATCATTCTCTGCAGTAATCACTAAAGCTGGAGGGAGTTTACTTACATCATCTGCTAATAATGGAGCTACATATTTATTGCTTGTTTCCTCGTCATTATTAAGATAGTTATTACCAAACCAAATCATTAGGTCTCTATCAAGACCAAATCCATTCTGAAATTCAAAATAAGATTTAGTGTCATAACTCAAGGCAGTTACCGGGTAAATAAGAATCTGTCCCGTTATGGCAGGGCCGTTTCGGTCTTTAGATAGGAGGGAGACTACGGCGGAAAGATTTCCTCCTGCACTATCACCGCCCACAACTAAATTGGAAGCGTTTCCATTAATTGCAGTGGCATTTTCACTAACCCATTTTAAAGCCGCATAGGAGTCTTCCACCGGCACTGGAAATTTATATTCTGGTGCTAGCCTATAATCCACAGAAACTACGATTCTTCCTGTTCGATTAGCAAGCATTCGGCAGCTTGCATCCGATGTTTCAAGATCACCTATAACCCAGCCGCCACCATGATAATAAACAAAGAGAGGAAAAGGACCTTGACCTTCAGGTGTGTAAATTCTGACATTAATTTCAGCATCCTGGCCTACAGAAATCAGCCGGTTCTCAACTTTTTCGATCGCTGCAAGCTCTATCTCGACCGGGGGAGCTAGTGAAAATAATTCTCTCACTGCTTGTGGCTCCATTGTATGAATAGCCGGCATTTGACTAAATATTTCTAAATACAACTTTGCTTGTGGATCTAAATTTGCCAAAAGACATCTTCCTTCCTAAAATAGAATAATAATTACATTGTAAGAAAACAAATTCTTAAAATGTCTACCTAAATTTTATAATTTTCTGTATAATTTGAATATTCCTAATTTTGCATGTGTGTTATCCCTCAAAAGGAGATGAATAAGTGGCCTCAGACTATACCATTCATGAAAATGTTCAAAAGCTTTCTGGTATTTCAAGTCATGAAGAACAATTATATAAAATTCTTGAAGTCTATTTGGAACTATTTCCGGTCCAAGATGCTTATTTATTTAGATATTCACCTTTAGGATATCTGGCAGAGGGAATTATATTACTCTCTTCAACTGGGTTAGTACATATTAGAGAAATACGGGATGATATTCGGTCTTTGTCCATCGTTTACTCAGCCATTCGAGAAAAAAAGGCAAAATACTGTTCAGGGATAGAATATTTAAAGCAAATGAGCAGCAGGTATATCATTTCTTCAAGCGTTAATTCAATGGTTGTTGTCCCCATTTGCTATGGTTCGAGCGTAATTGGGTACATTTGCTCTACAGAATTTATAAAGGGGGCAACATTTAATGATGAAGTACTATCATCTTTTACTCTTTACGGTAAACTCATTGGCAAATTTATTGAGAACTTTAACGGAGTAAAAAATTCATCATTATTAAGTAAGAGAGAGTTAGAGGTTATGCGGAAAATTGCGTGGGGGGAAAGTACAAAGGAAATGGCTTATTCCATGGATATTAGTGAATTTACTGTGAAACAATATGTTAAATCAGCCATTAAAAAGCTGGGAGCTACGAATCGTTCACATGCAGTTGGTGAGCTATTCCGGCAAGGAATTTTTCCATGAAATTGAAAGCGTTTTCCATTTATCGAATAGAAAAGAGTTTGTAACCACCATCCATTATTTGGAACTCCGATAATATACTACAAATTATATAATAATCGGCTGCATTACTCCTAGAATAATCTCCCATTTGAAGACTTCCTGAAACTTCAATCCTTACTTCGTTATAGTGATAAATATATACATCGATTTCGGTACAAAGGAAGTCTGAATGTCAACGGTTGCATGCCACGAGAAAAAAGATTCAAAAAGCAGTGCTCTCATCCATGTAATTTCTGGTCACTTGCTCCCTAAACGGTGCTTCCAACGCTATTTCGGAAAATTAAATTAAACAATTTGTGCATAAAAACACTCATCTATTTAATGAGTGTCAGGCTGTCGAGGGGGTCTCGACAGCCTAAGCACCGAGGTTAAGAAAATCTTCGAAATGACTGTGAGCATTTTTGTGTACCCAGTTTCTTGATCCGATTTGACGTATTGATTTACATTTATTTCGCTTCGGTGTTATACATGGCATCCCTCATTCTTTTATGCTTTCTCCCAAGGATATCCTGTTCATCACTTCCATATCTTTCTTCAGCTGCTACGGTTTTTGTGCTAAAACCTTTGTTTGGGGAGGCTGTTATCTGTTTTTAATAAAACTTATTTATTAAGTAACTAAGCAGAAAAGAAACCGAAATGAATGTTTGGTAAAATACATTTTTATGGAGACGGATTTTTACATATAAAGAGGGGGAAAAAAGGTGGAGGAACATGTGAAGAAGGCTTTAGTTGAATGGCATGAAGAAATTAGTGATGTATTAAATGGGATAGAAAAAGAATATGATGAAGTTAAACGTGAACTGCAGGTTTATTCCTATAAATTCAATATCACCAAGCAGGTTGTCCAATCGACCATTAATGATGAAATTATTCGGAGTATTCGCGAGCTCTATCATAAACCTTTTGAACAAAAACTGAACGAATTGAAGGGATCGATAAAGGAGCTGGAAGAAAAGAGAAAGGTCTTTCAAATGTTTGTTGATAAAATTGAAAAAGTTAGTGAAAAAGAGGAAGGAAAACCACATATATCAGTCATATAAGCTAGCGATGATCCAGTCCATGAATGATTGATAAACTCCTCGATTACAGCAGGGAATATACCTGCTTTTTTTTGTGGCAATTTTGATGGACCTACCCCCTGTTTACCGCAACATCAACTCGGGTACTATCCTATAAAAAAGGAAATGAGGGAATACCATGTGGAATGCGGTCTTTTGGGGAGGTGTTTCGGGTTCTGCTGTCTTGCTTGGTGCACTTGCGGCCATCTTCATTCCGATAAAGAAAAACATCATTGGCTACATCATGGCATTTGGAACGGGGGTATTGATTGGTGCGGCTGCATATGAGCTGCTTGCCGATTCTGTGAATGATGGAGGAATCTGGGCGACGGCAATTGGATTTATAGCAGGAGCCGGCGTGTTTACTTGCTTGGATTTTCTTGTTTCCAAAAAGGGTGCGGATAAAAGGAAACGGTCTAATAATAGTTCATCGAAAGAAGCGGGCATGGCCATTTTTATTGGGACGGTGATGGATGCCATACCAGAGTCGATCATGATTGGCGCAAGCTTAATAAGCGGAGGTACGGTAAGCTGGTTATTGGTCATTGCCATCTTCATCAGTAATATTCCGGAGGGACTTTCAAGTACAACGGGTCTGCTCAATAGTAACTATTCCAAGAAGAAAATCATGCTGCTGTGGTTTTCCGTCCTGCTCATCTCCGCATTATCCTCGATGTCGGGCTATCTCTTTCTCGATCATGCCCCGGAATATGTGATGGCAGCTATGGCAGCCTTTGCAGGCGGTGGCATTATCGCCATGATCGCGTCAACGATGATGCCTGAAGCATACGAAGACGGAGGACCGATCACGGGCATATTTACCGCAGCCGGCCTGCTCATCTCTTTGGTTCTGGATTCGATGTAACGCGAAGAGTAGCAAAAAAATAAGATTGATCTATTAAAGTATTGGGATTCAAACTTTTTGATACAGAGTTAGACATGAAGATTAAATCAAATGAGTCGGTCGTCCCTGACCTATATAATAAGAGAGACATTCGCCATAAGAATGTCTCTTTATAAATTTTAACATTCCTTTATGTGTTGCTTCCTCTAATGTGTGGGGTCCAAGACAATCCCCTATCTGTTTCACCGCGGGATCAAGCCTTTTTAATTTTTCAAATAGTTATGTATTGGGAACGCAATCAAGAGAGAATGATGGAATCCAAATTATCTGAATTTCTTCTTTTTGTTGTGTAAATAAATTTGGATAACAACTTGATCTTGCCCAATGATTTATACTCACAAATTGCAAAATATTTAAGTATAACAAAATCTACAGTTCAAGATACATAGGAAAGGGCTGATAGGAAAATATGTATTAGAATTACAACAGTTTTGTTCTGTGTGAATTAGATGAGTGTCTTTTTTTGTCGAATGAAAACCCTATACAAATATAATAAACAGAGTTACAATTCCATTTGTATTATATTAGAAAAAATGGATATAAAGGGAGAATTGTAATGAAGTTCAAAAATAAGTTTTATTCAGTGTTATGTACCACAGCTTTATTTAGTAGCCTAACAGGCTTTACAGCTTACGCTGAAGAGTCAGAAAGTGTGAACAATGAAGTTATCAGTAAAAATGAGAAAACTGCCAAAGTTGAAGACTCAAAAACGGGAGAGATTGTTAAAGTGAATTTTGAATCGAATGCAAATGGAATGGACATTTCTGATACACTTATTGAAGATATTGTAAGTCAAGCAGATGGCAGTGATAACATAACAATTTATGATGTAATAACGGACACAACTAAAGACACATCTGAAACATATTCTACAAAAAGTTTAGAAAATGCTCTAAGTCCTATTCAAAGTAAATCAGTTAAGGTATCGTCAGCAAGTGGAATTTCAACGTTTAGCATAATGGGGATTACTATCGAGGATGATGAATCAGATTACTCCGCACAAGGAGTAATCTATAAATATTCTACAGCAAAGAAATTTTCTGACAGAACAAATGGTGCCGCTAAATCAATTATATCAGTTCCAAGAGGATTAAAAGAAACTTTGTCGGACTCAGTAACTATTTCCAATAGCGCAACTGCGACAGGGTCGTTAACTAAGGGTGCAGCAGCGTCTTTAGATGCAAGTTTAAGCAATACAGTGTCGTATACTTATACTAGAACTCGAGAATTTTCAGGTCCTCCAAAAGGATATACAACAAGATTCTACTATTCAACAAAATACTATGATAGAGGTAATTATACAGTAACTAGAACTACTAGAGCTACGGGCAAGAAAAAGTATTTTAAAGGAACATATAGAGAACCTAGTAATCAAGATCCAATTGTAAATTGGTCTAGGGATGCAAAATAAAATATTAATCATATATAATGGTTTGCGATAATTGAAAATAATGTGAAAAACTTTACATTTAGTAAAGTTTTTTTCCCATCGTTATTCATAAATAAGCGAAGATACTACATAAGATATTATATAAAATAATGAAAGTAGTGACGGAAATATGAATAAAAAAAATATTTTTTTTGTATTGGTGGTATGTATTGTTATTGTTGCTGCAATAGTGAATTATTCTTCTCCTGGTTTAGCATCGAATATGATTTATTCCTATAGTGTAACTAAAAGTTATACAGAAAATGTAGAGAATACTACGAATTATGCTAAGGTTCCCTTTGGCAAGGAAGTGACTAAAAAAGTAGATTATTATAGTGGAGTTGATCTAAAAGACGGAGAAATTCCAAAGAGAATCGAGGCTGAATTAAAAGGTAGCTTCAATAAGCCAGTAAAATATAAACAAGAAATGATATTGACTGGCCCAGAAAAAGGATATAAATATCGAAATTATTTTATTACAGAAAAGCGCGATAAAGGTGAATATACAATTATTGAGAAAAATAAAATAACCGGAAAAGAAAAAAAGTATGATGGAACCTATATAGAACCTAGTTCACAAGATCCCTTAAAAAATTGGTCTCGAGATACAAAGTAATTTACCGGGGAATGCTACTTAATAGTATAAACACTTAACTTTTTGTTTCGTTTGTGTGGCAGCTATGAATAGTGTCCCTTGGCTTGGGGGAATTATTGTATGTAGAATCATGGCTGCAGTCTTATCTTCCTGTTCGAGCTTCCTTCAGATTATAGTGGGTAGTATAACATTAGATGAACTTAAAATCTTTACTAGAGCAAACAGTGTAATAAACTGATTGCTCTAGTGAATTTATGTTTATATTTGGTATAAGCGTTTATCAGATATTGATATTAATCGGGAGAAAATTTTTTTTGGAGAATACAGAATTAATTGTATGGTTGGTGTTAAAATATCATCTCAAAACATACACTCTTCATAGAAAAGTATTAGATTTTAGACATTGAGGAGATGGAGAAATGAACTTCGAGATGCAAATCGCGAATATGCTGGCTAAAAATATACATGGTTTTATAAAATTTGTTGATGAACATCATAAAAATAAAAACAACATCTTTTGTTTACATACAGATAAATTGTATCAATTAAAACTACTTGTTGAGGAGTTTAAGTTTCAAGTATGGGCAGATGAACTTAAAAGAATCAATCGGTTTACCTGGGATGAAAACTATACGCATTTATTGGTTGATAGATTTAGAAAAGGAATGAGCATCATTGAGGAATACGTAGAAAATAACTACAGTGATTTATTCATTTTTACCGCCAGACTTTACACATTGAATAGCCTCAGCTTATTATTTTGCAAGGAGGAAGAATCAATATAACCCAAAAAATAGTCCGGTAAATATGAGCACAGCCCTCCGCGAATAAAAGAAGAGCACATATTATTGTATCTAATATGTGCTCTTCTTTTATTTAATTATAGGGATAGTTTGCAATGATCAAAAAGACTTTCCTTCGAGCCCGATCTTATTTGCTTGGCATCGTAGAAATATATTGTTTGACTACTTCATAAACGTATTCTTGATTGGATGCTGCTGTATTAGGGTTATATTTACCGCCATTCACTTTATTATTGGATAGCACTCGTATTCCTAAGAAGGGCACATCGTAAGCTTTGGCGATTTGTGCTGCCGAGGCTCCTTCCATTTCTTCTACAGATGTACCATATTTCGTATGGAACCACTTAATCCGATCCACTTCATTATTCCAAACGTCTGCAGAACCGATAGTACCATCGACAACCTTACCTTTTGTGTAGGTATCTTTAACGGCATGAGCAGCTGCGAGTAAATCCTTATCTCCCTCGTAGTAGCGTGGTTTTTCAGCATTAGGATCCTCTCCTGCACTTCCTTCAGAAGCCATTAGGTCCATCGGTTTCCATACAGTTGGATCAATTCCTTGGTTTTCCGTTTTATCTGCCGTTTTTAATGAACCTAGGTTTACCGTTCTTTTTCCTAAAACAATATCAAAAACGTTTAAACTTGGATCATGACCGCCTGATGTGCCTTGATTGATGATGGCAATAGGGTTATATCTTTCTATAGCCAATGCTGTAGCGGCAGCTGTGTTTTCCATCCCTTTACCTGTTTTTGCAACGATTACAGGATAATTGTCTAAAGTTCCAATGTAAAATACAAAATCTCCTGATTTTTCCTCTTTAACATTTTTTAACTTTTTCGCGAAATTTTCAGCTTCGATTGGCATGGGACCTTGAACGATAATAGGCCTTTGAGCCTTTTTTTCTGCCGTTTCATTTTTGGGAGCAGAACTGCAAGCTGCAATCATCGACACGAAAAGTAAAGTAATGATTCCTAATAACGAGTACTTTTTTAACCTGTTTTTTCTCATATAAACTCTCCTTCAAATAAATTATCAGATCGTTTTGATACACTCGTAGGTTGGTCTAAAGAAAAAGGTCCAGAACGGCAGAATGATTTCTGCCTTCTAGACCTACAAAGTCAAAGTAAATCATCAGCTGCTCAAAAAAGCCGGCCAGACGAATACTTTAACTCGTAGTCTAGTTCTTTCACTGGGAACCAGGTAGAAACGCTCAGACCATATTTCCGAGCATATACGAGTAATGATATATACGATTATTACTTTGCTAATATAACAAATAAACGATAGATAATCAATAGAAAAAGTGAACATTAAAATATAAAAATGATTTAATGTTCGTATTTAAGAAGATGTAGTGCGTTAAAATCGTTGATTGGATCGTAGGGCATTCGCTTTCCGTGGTCGGTCTGGGAGCCTCCTCGGCGCTCGCCTGCGGGGTCTCCCTTGGACACGCTTTTCCGGCAGGAGTCTCGTACCTCCCGTTCCAACCAACTGGAACATTTTTTAAATAAAAAAAACTATAGGCAAACCCGCTTTTTTCGAATTTGTCTACAGTCTGAAACTGATGGATTTATCTGCTTAATTATTGGCTTAATCGTTTAGAACAATCCAATTACGGTATTACGGATCTTTTCAGCGATCTGCTGTTCACTTCGAAGATATCCCTCTTTCTTGATAATGGAAAAATGAGGACATTTGCATTCATTAATTAATAGAAGAAAATGATAATAGGATAGAAGAATAAGTGAAATGGGCTGCACCTATTTAATAATTCGCCCATAATATGATAGAAAAAGCGATTAATAAAGTGATGATTTTTAGCACGGCCTTCCGCTTTGATGGAGCATCTAACCATGTCAAAACAATGCTCACCATTATTCCAATAGAAAGAAGTACAACGCCAATTGTTTTCAGCCAAGTCATTTCAAAAATTGGTTCAAGCAAAAAGAATAGTAGACTGAGTGCCACTGAACCAATTGTAGAGATAAAACGCTTACTCGTAAAATCGGTCTTCACATCATTTTGTTCTTCTTCTGACATCTTTTTATAGGCCCGCCACATCATGAAGGCCGGAATCCCTATCATTAAAAATAATCGTACGATTGCATCTATATTCATTAAGTCCTCCAGAAATTACTAGCTACCATCCATATACGTTTGTGACTGGTAAAAGTTTCAAGATCTTCCTGCATAGTGACATCCGAATCACGTAAGGTCATACCCCTAAGACCCGATTGTCTAAGGGGTATTTCCACGTTCAAGCAGTTAGTGATAGCTTCAGGGTTTATCATGAACCAAAGTTATGACTACATTTCCCTTTTTATGTCCTTGTTCTACATAACGATGAGCCTCGGGAATTTGCGCCAGCGGGTAGCGTTTATCAATGACCGATTTTATTTTTCCAGTTTCGATAAGCTCCTTTAGGAATAGTAAATCTTCCGTAAGTATCTTTGCTATTCCTTGTCCTTCAACTGACACATATCGCCCGTTCGGTGTTAGTGCTTTTTTGCAAGTGGCTTTCGAGCTTTTACCGACTGCATCAAAGATGATATCATATCGCTCTTGTCTTTCTGTGAAATCCTCTATCGTATAATCAATGGCCTTTTGTGCTCCGAGTGATTGTACCAATTCAAAATTAGCGGCACTGCATACACCGGTAACTTCTGTTCCAAAGTATTTGGCAAGCTGTACGGCTGAAGTCCCTACCGAACCTGATGCACCGTAGATGAGGACCTTTTGTCCTTCCTGGATATTTCCTTTTCTGAAAAAATGCAGGGCTGTCGTTCCCCCAAAAGAAATGGCGGCGGCTTCCTCATAGGTGACATGATCAGGCTTCATCGCGATTGCCCCGTCTTCAGGTAAGCATGTGTATTCGGCATGAGCCCCAAAATTCATGCCAGTCATGGCAAAAATCTGGTCGCCCTTTTTGAATTTTTTCACATTCCTGCCCGTTTCCTCTATCTCCCCGGCCAATTCCACTCCCAGTATCGATTTTCGCGGTTTCCTAAGACCCAGGAAGATTCGCATCGGCAGCCACAACAAGAAAGGACTATTGAAACTCCGGACTCTTATGTCCCCTGAAGCCACTGTTGCAGCATGTACCTTCACCAGAACTTCGTTATCCTTGGGAGTTGGTTTTGCTACCTCTTTGAGTTCCAGTACATCGGGTGAACCGTATTTGGTGCATACCATTGCTTTCATCGCGAGTCTCCTTAGTTTTTGATTCAATCTTTTAATACTATGTTGGAAGCTGTAAGATAAAACTAACGTAACTGAAGTAACTTCGGATGAAATGTTGAAAAGCAGTGAGATTCATGGGGATTTGCGGGAACAATAGGTTTTCACTTCGCCTTTTGTAATGTCCCTGAGGTCATCCAATAGTACGTTCAATTCGGGTAATGCGCGAAGGCTTTTGGCTTTGCTGGTACACGATTTTGTCCGGCATCGGTCAGGGGCAAGTGTCTCGTTGAGTGGTCGAAACCTTATGATTAAGTGAAATTTCTATAAGACAAAAGGAGATGAAAGTATGGCCATTACCGAAAGACCAAGAAGAATAATTTTAGATTTAGCAGTTACTTTAGATGGATTTATTGAAGGGCCTAAAGGAGAAGTTGACTGGTGCATTATGGACTCTGAAATGGGGTTCATTGATTTCTTAAATCAAATTGATACTATTTTTTATGGGAGAAAAAGCTATGATTTATGGGGACAATATACTCCAGAAAATGAGGTATCTGATACAGAAAAAGAAATTTGGGAATTAGTTCATGGTAAAGAAAAATTTGTATTTTCTAAAACAAAAAAAGAGACGGATAATAAAGGAACAATCATAAATGATAATATTGTTGAAGAAGTAAATAAATTAAAGAAAAAGCCTGGTAAAGATATCTGGCTTTATGGCGGGGCAAGTCTTATTACATCTTTTATAAGATTGGGGTTGGTTGATGAATTTAGGTTATCTGTTCACCCTGTTATTTTAGGGGAAGGAAAACCTTTGTTCATTGACATAAAGGAGAGATTGAATCTAAAACTGGTTCATACAAAAAGCTTTTCCTCTGGCGTTGTTCAACTTTGCTATCACCTTAATGAAGAGTAATGGATAAGCATAATAATAGGAGTAATCCAAGGTGAAAATGAATTTCTTCCATACTACTGGGAAAGTTTGCGGCATAAGGAACATTGAAATGATCAAAAACTTTTTGATCTGAAAGGGTCGTTTTTTATTGTCCTAAATGTAATAAAACCCTGTTCATTAGGGGTGGAATTTCAAGTAATTTATGTAACCATCATTCTTTTATCTAAAAATGATAAAACGCTGTTCTTCCATTATTAACGTAGGAAGTAGCAGCGTTTTTTTGTTATGAGTTTAAAATGGGAACTTAAATGGAGACCCAATGTAATTTGGAACCTTTGACCTAAATGTCAGAAAATCGATAGGTAATTCTTTAAGGATAGCTAAATTTACAAGCTAACTCCCTCATTCAGCATCTTCAATAATTCTTTCAAGGCGTAGGAATGGTAGGCGTCTTTTTTAGTGATGATCCCGAGTTTCCAGTGAAGGTTCGAGTTGTTTAACGGGATGATTTTCACATTTTCGTTCGTTTGTTTATGGTATATCGATCTGGGCAAGAGGGTGATGCCTAGTTTGGATGAGACGAGCTCGATGATTAAATCCCATTGTGAGCTTTGGTATGAGATGTCTGGGGTGAATCCCTCTTTTTCACATGCCTGGATAATGTAATCATGTAAAGTGAAGTCTTCTGAAAAAAGGATGAACTTCTCGTCTTTCAATTCAGTCAAGGAGACGGCTGGTTTGTGGGCAAGTTTGTGATCTTCGTGAAGGAATAAAATGAATTCATCTTCAATGAAGGGGTAGATATTAAAGTTTGCTTCACTGGCTGGCAATACGACGATGCCTAGATCTATTTGGCCTTCTTCGACAAGCTTGCCGATCAGCTTGGCGCCCAATTCAACCAACTCGAGGGAAACTTTCGGATAACGTTTCTGAAAATTGCGGGCAATTTTCGGGAAAAACAGGGTACCGATCAGCGGAGGGATGCCAATTTTCACAACACCTGCGTTTATGTCCCTGAGATCATCCAAGAGTACGTTCAATTCGGATAAAGCGGCGAATGCTTTTTGGCTTTGCTGGTAGACGATTTGTCCGGCATCCGTCAGGCGCAAGTGTCTCGTCGAGCGATCGAATAACTCCACACGCAGTTCTTCTTCGAGTTTTTTGACGGCTTTACTTAAGGAAGGCTGTGTTAAATAAGATTTTGCAGCAGCATTCGTAAAGCTTTTATGTAACGCTACTTCCATAAATGATTTTAAATCTCGTAATTCCATAACTGTCTCCTATTTATTCGATATAAGCATAAAGTATATTCTTTTTATTCATTTTACTTATAAATTAAGTGGATGTAAACTATATGAGGATAAAAAAGCAAGTATATATAACCCTATATTAATAAAATATTCTTTTTTGTAGAAGTATAAGGGGAAAAGGCTTCCTATATGAGCTGTATATGATATTTTCCTTAATGAATATATTTCCAACAAATCAAGCTGCTTATTCAACTTTCTCGGAATGCGAACAAGGTATGTTTATTAAGTTATTTTGAGATAGCAAAAAAGGGTATTCTTGCTTTCATTTCTTTATAGGGTTGATGCTGTAAGACAGGGATTTTGAAGTTTACAGCTAAAGGGATATACACAATCAAGGGGGAAGCATGATGGAAAGCAAAACGATTTACATCACCTGGGAAAGAGGTGATTTCGAGTGTTAAGTATAATTGTAGGCTTAGTGCTGCTGATGGCTTTAGCATATTTGGGATGGTCCATTATTTGGGTGGCCCCGCTGGTGGCTGGAGTTGTAGCATTGATGAGCGGATTGGATGTATTTGATACGTATACCGGTACGTATATGACCGGATTGGTCGGATTCGTTCAGAAGTGGTTCCCAATCTTCTTATTGGGAGCGATTTTTGGAAAGTTAATGGAAGAAACGGGTGCAGCGAAATCCGTTGCCAAGAAGGTAACGCAGATCATTGGTAAAAAGAGGGCGATTCTTGGGGTACTGATTGCTTCCGCTTTATTGACATATGGCGGAGTTAGTTTATTTGTCGTCGTGTTTGCCGTTTATCCGATCGCTTTGGCGTTATTTAAAGAAGCAAACGTTACGAGAAGGCTGCTTGTTCCCACTTTTGCGCTTGGGGCATTCACTTTCACGATGACGGCTATTCCAGGTACACCGCAAATCCAAAACCTGATACCGATGGAGTATTTCCATACGACACCTACTTCAGGCATGATCATCGGGATCGTCACTTCACTGATAATGGCAGTTGGAGGTTATTTCTGGTTATCCTATAGAGAAAAATCTCTTTCTGCTAAAGGAGAAGGATTCATTGAATCGGCTGATTCGGTTACCGGTTCTGAGCAAGGTGAAAAAGTACCGAATTGGTTATTATCTTTAGTTCCACTTCTTATTGTTGTGCTATTGCTTAACGTTGTTAAATTAGAACCTATTTATGCTTTATTATTAGGGGTTCTGAGCATTATGATCATCAATATCAAGGATTACAAAAAGTTCATTTTCTCTGTTAATGAGGGAGCGAAAGGGTCAGTGATGGCCATCCTGAATACAAGTGCCGCTGTTGGATTTGGAGCTGTCATTGCCGTTATACCTGCATTTGATAACATCACTTCTTGGCTGCTTAATATTTCGAGCAATCCGCTCGTTGCTGAATCTCTTGCCGTACAAATCATGGCGATCATCACTGGCTCTGCATCAGGCGGTATGGGGATTGCGCTTAATGCTCTTGGCGATACTTTTTACAGCTTGTCACAATCGACGGGAATCAGCCCGGATGTATTCCACAGAATGGCGGCAGTTGCCTCAGGTGCATCCATTTTCCCTAATAATGGTGCTCTATTAACACTGTTGGCGGTTACAGGATTGACTCATAAAGAAACATATAAAGATGTTTTCGTGGTAGCGTTCATCATCCCGACCATTGCTATGATCGTCGGCATTATTATGGGTGCCATTGGTATCGTTTAATAAATATACTCTAGGAGGAATTCATAATGGTTGAAAATAAAGTTGTTATTATTACAGGTTCTGCTCGTGGTATTGGATTTGAAATTGGTAAGCATTTCGCTGAAAGTGGAGCCAAAGTCGTTCTTTCAGACATTAATGAAGAATCGGTGAAAGAAGCTGCGGAATCATTGAAAGAACTTGGTTTCGATTCAATTGGAATCAAAGCCGATGTAACTAAAGAAGAAGATATCGTAAATATGGTGAAGGAAGCTAAAGAAACGTATGGTTCGATCGACATCGTGATTAACAATGCCGGTTTGCAGCATGTCTCACCAATCGAAGATTTCCCAACGGCTAAATACGAATTGATGATAAAAATCATGTTGACAGCGCCGTTCATGCTAACTAAAGCCGTGTTCCCAATCATGAAGGAACAAGGTTTCGGCCGCATCATTAACGTCTCTTCCATTAACGGAGTTATCGGATTCGCAGGTAAAGCGGCTTACAACAGCGCAAAACACGGAGTCATCGGTTTAACGAAAGTTGCTGCTTTAGAAGGTGCAGAGCACGGTATTACGGTCAATGCTTTATGCCCTGGATATGTGGATACGCCACTTGTTCGCGGACAAATGGCAGACTTGGCGAAAACACGTAATGTACCAATTGAGGATGTATTAGCAGAAGTCCTTCTTCCATTAGTACCTCAAAAACGTTTATTGGATGTAAGTGAAATTGCTGATTATGCCTTGTTCTTGGCAAGCGATAAAGCGAAAAGTGTAACAGGTCAAGCCGTTGTCATTGACGGTGGATACACAGCTCAATAAATTGTAAAAGAAATAAATGATAAGAAACAATAAGGGTGAACCATTCTGACAAATTTTCATTTGACAGAGGGGTTCACTTTTAGTGCATTTTTGGCTAGGTTGGGGAAATTTTTCAAACTTGGATTAAATGTTTTAGGGGGATCTTCATGGACTTACTGATTATATTGCTATCTCTTGGGTTATTGATGTTTGCCGCATACCGCGGTTATTCTGTTATTTTGTTTGCACCTATTTTTGCACTTTTACCGGTTTTCTTCATTGACCCTGGTAATATTTTACCGTTCTATTCCGGGGTTTTCATGGAAAAGATGGTCATTTTCATAAAAAATTATTTTCCCGTCTTTTTATTAGGCGCCATTTTCGGGAAAATCATCGAAATGTCTGGAATCGCCGAATCGATTGCAAAGACAATCGTTCGCTTGATCGGTGCCAAACAAGCCATGCTGACGATTGTCCTTTTAGGTGCGATTTTAACCTATAGCGGCGTTAGTTTATTCGTAGCGGTTTTCGCCATTTATCCTTTTGCGGTTCAATTGTTCAAGCAAGCCGACATTCCTAAAAGGCTTATGCCGGCTACCATCGCGCTTGGAGCATTCACGTTCACCATGGATGCTTTGCCGGGAACGCCGCAAATTCAAAATGTCATTCCTACAACGTTCTTCGGTACGGATATTTATGCCGCACCGATCCTCGGCATCATAGGTGCCATTTTTGTCTTATCGGTTGGTTTGCTCTATTTAGAAAGCCGTAAGAGGCGGGCCAAAAAAGCGGGAGAAGGATATTATGGGCTCCCAGGGGAAAATATATCTGCACCAGAACAGGAAAAAGAGGAGCCAACACCTGATTTACATTCAAACCAAACGGTATTACGGCAGATTTTAGCTTTTGTTCCGCTGGGGTTAGTTGCCTTCATGAATAATTATTTGACCAAAGCGATACCGAAATGGTACCCGAATGGATTTGATTTTTCTGCGATCGGGTTGGAAGCCTATTCTGTTGACGTAACGGCCACTGCTGCAATCTGGGCGGTTGAAATTGCCTTGGTCGTCGGCATCGTCACGGCTCTTGCTTATGATTGGAAACGCGTTACGAAAAACATGAAAGAAGGACTGAACAACAGTATTGGCGGTTCACTGCTTGCCGTCATGAACACAGGATCCGAATACGGCTTCGGGGGTGTCATCGCTGCCCTTCCTGGATTTGCAAAAATCAGTGATGGAATATCCGGTGTATTTTCGAATCCGCTTGTCAATGGTGCTGTCTCGACCAGTGCACTCGCAGGAATAACGGGATCGGCATCCGGGGGAATGGGAATAGCCTTAAGCGCTATGGCCGATAAATACAATCAGGCAATCGCTGCGGCAAATATCTCACCTGAAGTAATGCACCGAGTAGTTGCCATGGCGTCAGGCGGGATGGATACACTTCCGCATAACGGAGCTGTCATTACCTTGCTTGCCGTCACGGGATTAACGCATAGACAATCGTATGGCAGCATCTTCATGATCACGGTTATTAAATCATTGGCTGTCTTTGTCATCATTGCCCTCTATACTTGGTTTGGTATTATATAAAATGATGTATTCACGAGTAAATCCCCAAAACTTACGAGAAAAACCCTAAATAAGGCTAGCGAGGTATCCATGCTTGATGTGTGGATACCTTTTTTTACGTATTGCAATATATAATTTATGAAATGTAATATATATGTTGCGAAAAGTTAAATAAATCATATAATAGAGGGGAGTAATGGAATTAAATGGAGGTCGATCAATGATGAATATATTTAAAAGAAAGAAAAAGATCACGGATGAGCGGATTGAGAATGTAAGAAATAAAATTTATAAAGAAATGTATCACGTCATCTTGGCCATTTGCCTGGTGAGTGCACTTTTCAAACTATATAAATATGGTGCAGGCAGCGGGGAGTTATATTTGGAATGCGTGATCATTGTTGCAGGAGGGCTGTATTACTTAGCTCGTTCCATTTTCTTAGGTGTATTCTGGGATGAAGTGGAAATGCATGACCGCACCAGCAAAACACCGATGAGCAGGAAAACGATTTTTGGTACGGTTGCGTTAGCACTCATCATCGCTATATTCATGGGGGTGAATAGTGCTGTATCCTATGCGGATAGCAGTTCCCAGGGCGTATGGTATTTTGTATTGGTATCGTTTGTTTCCGTTATGATCTATTTGCCGATTTTACTTCTGTTTTTTGGTGGTATATACTTGCTAGCGAAGAAAATCGGTATGAAAAATAGCGAAGATAATAAGAAATTGTAGGTGCGAATCCCTTGAAAAATATAAAACTGAAGCTTGCGAGAGTAGAAAAGGACTTGTCACAAGATGAACTGGCCAAGATTGTCGGCGTTTCCAGGCAAACGATAGGATTGATTGAATCCGGAAAGTATAACCCCTCATTAAGTTTGTGTGTAGGTATTTGTAAAGCATTATCGCGTACATTGGATGATTTATTTTGGGAGGAAGACTGATTAGGGGTATCCATTGACTTGGATATCTTTTTTTTCAGGAATTTTACATCAAAAAATGGGGGAAGGTATAGATGGAGCATGTAAGCAAAAATCTAACAGTCGAGAGGGATGGTTTTGATGGATCGTACGATTGGTTACTTACGTGAGATATTATCTAACTATACGGACCAATATCCTGAAGCGCAGGAAATTTATAATAAAATCAAAAGCGGACACTTTCATTCTGAAGAAGAACTCGTCAATAAGCTTTCCGGTAAGGAAGCCAGTCTCCTTAACCATATTCTTCCTCAGGAAATTAAGCATGCAAAAGAAGCCAGTGATACGGAACGGGTTGCGCAATTATCTGAGGTATATGAACTGATTCTTATATAATAAAACCTTGTCCATGATGATCATGGACAAGGTTTTATTGGTTTTTTTATTCCATTTCACTAAGTGAATCCATATGACTGGCTATCATGGCGATGATCGTGCTTGCTTCTTCTTTGCTGAAAATGAAATTCGTTTCATCCTTTATCAGGTCATCATCCGCTGTCCGAATCCGATTGATCCGTTTCAACACACCATCACCTGTTTCCTGCACGATACCGAATTGATAGGTGACCTCGACTTCATTATCCTGGATATACGCGGTCACTTCAGGTGTTTCCCAATCTACATCGATTTCGTATATATCGGATTCTTCGCCGTCTGGATCATACAAATCATCATCATTTTCATCATCCATATCCATATCATATTCATAATCGGTATCATCCTCTTCCAGATAGTTATGGAAGCTCTCATGGACAGCATCGACGATATCTTCAATATCCGAAAGAATCACCTTGCTAACCTGCCCTAAATCCGGCTCGAACGATTCCATATAAAATTCTTCATTATACGGATCAAAAAACAGCGAGGAAAAATAAGCCCTCTCATTGTCATCCAGCTCTGTATAAAATTCGATGCGTGGATGCTTAGACCCGCGCTCCACGATCATGCTGCCATTGCGGTCATATTTCTCACAAATTGATTGAAGATGATCCTGCAATTCCCCGCTTACTCTGTCAAACCATTCTAATGACATCAACATCCACTTCCTTTCGTGATTATTATTTCCCAGAAAAGGCGGACATGACGTGCCATATAAAGCCAAATGCAATTTATCTTCAACAAAATATGTCAGTTATAAAAAACTAATCTAAAGGGAAAATAAAATCAAAAGCAAAAACGTTATTATAATTAGAAAAAATATCAGGATTTAATTTATGAAACAAGTAACTGGGACGGGATAAGGCGCAGGATTTGCTAAATAATTTTTATTAAGCTTCATATACTTTTTTATACCTTTCAATAATAAAGTCAATAAAGTACCTACTTGCTATTGGCAATACCCTTTTATCCTTGTACGCCAATGTAATGGTTCGAATAATGGAAGGAGAGATAGCTTTCATTACAATATTATAGGGACATTTATTTAAGAGAAGTTTCGGTAAAATCGAAATGCCAAGCTCTTGTTCAATCATGGACATAATCGCATAGGGATCAAATACTCGATATTGTGTATCTGGTTCAAAATTGTACTGATTAAAAATGATTAATGGTTCATTTATAACTCCCTCATCCAACAGAATATAAGGATCTTTTAGCAATTCTTTCAATGAGACTTTTGTGGATGATGCTAAAGGATGATCTTCTGGCAATACAGCCAGCATTTCATCTTCTTGCAAGGGTATCGTAGTAAGATCCGAAATATTTGAATTCACAAAGCCAAAGTCTACGCTTCCTTCTTTAATCCAGTTTGAGATTTCCGTATAGTTTCCTTGAAGTAATTCGAAATGAACAGTTGGGTAAAGTTCTTTAAAATCTTTGATCAATCCCGGTATCCAATGACATGTAACACTGGAAAAGGTACCAATTCGAATAAGGCCACTTTGCAGTCCTTCCATCTCTTTATGTTTTTCAGTCAGTTCCCTATGTGAATTACAAATTTTCCTGATATATGGCAAAAATTCCTCGCCATCTGGTGTCAGTGTAATACCCTTTCGAGAACGTAAAATAAGAGTGGTAGAAAGTTCTTCCTCTAATGAATGCACCATTTGGCTAATGGCGGACTGAGTATAGCCAAGTTCTTCAGCAGCTTTTGTGAAACTGCCTGTTTCTATGGTTTTGATAAAAGCATAATACGAATTCACCCTCACTAACCCCTTTGTATTAGTAATTCTAATAGATATATTATAAAAATTCGTTTTACTAATGTAAATAGAAGAAATAAAATATAGTTGGAACAGAACTAAAGAAAAGGTAAAACTAGAAACCTTGGGAGTTGAAGTAGAAAATAATGAATATTAACGTTAAATACAGAAATATCATCTATGCATTTTTAATGGCTTTTAGTATGTCCTTTTTTATTTCATTTATATTAGTCTCAATAAATAGGGGGTATGATCATATATTCTTATCTACATGGTTAAAAACTTGGTCACAGGCTTTTATCTGTGCTTTCTTTGGAGCTTACTTTTTTCCGAGAGTAATACAACAAATAATGAGAAAAATTAATTTTGTAGAAAAACCGCTAATAATGGAGAAAGATTTTTTAGTGAGAGAAGAAGACAATAGATAATGGCCAGTAGAGAATTAAAATGTGGATATTATTTTAAAGGATTTCCTGAAAAAAAGTAAAAAATATGGATATTAAGAATACGGATCACGAGCTGCCCATATGATGGGCGGCTTTTTATTCGTTTCCCTGAAGAAATTTTAAGAACATGCTACTTTCATCTCGTGAAAGTTTATATAGAGTGTGAAAGGGGGTGAGCGACATGGCAAACCAAATTCCTGTATCAAGTACGTTACGGATTGATTTTGAAACGGGGTTAAATGAAAAAGGGGTCATCGTCTTCAAGCGTAGAGCTTTCTCGAACATCAGAATCGAGGCGACGGCGGATCAGTTGTTTTCGACAGCTGTTGCCATTGCAAGCGTACAAAATTACCCAATGGGTGAAGTGACGCGGGTAGATACGTACTCGTTGATTGGCTAAACGGCTAGTGAAACAGATTGTAAGGGAGGTGAGTGGAATGGCTAAAGTATTGGAAATGATTTTCGATACGGAAGAAGGGAAGTCTGCGACGATATCTATTGATAATCCGAAGGAGCCGGTTCATGTAAATACAGTAAAACTGGCAATGGAACGAATAATTGCGGGGAATATCTTCGTTTCATCTTCTGGAGGATACGTCGGTTTGAAAGCGGCACGCCTCGTCGAGCGGAATGTCGAGGATGTGGAACTTAGCTAACGTACCGGGTGTCATCTTTTTAGGACACCATGGAGGAGAGGTGAAGAAGAAAAATGGATCAAATCTTGCCATTTGTCAGTGATATCGGGTTTCCCATCATTGTAACCCTCTATTTGCTTCATCGGATTGAAACGAAACTGGATACATTGAACGAAACCCTTGTTGAGCTGCCTGATCGCTTGCGAGAAGGGATTCCAAAGTCAGGGTAAAGGATAAATGGGGAGCATCATGAGTGATATCATTCATGATGCTTCCTATTTGGATGGGAAAATCAGTGAAAGTTTAATAGATTCTAGTTTTATATGAAAGCTATCGGGTATACATACAACTGTAGCTAGTTCATGAAAAATCCAAATACTAAGGAGGAATTTTAATGACTAACGACAATGGAAAAATGAGCGGGGAAGAAGCAGGACTCAGGAGGCGGGAAAAGATAGTGAGAGCGACCTGACGTATTTAGTAGATTCTAGTTTTATATCCGTCCAAACGGGTACATGACACATGTAGCTAGTTCATGAAAAATCCAAATACTAAGGAGGAATTTTAATGACTAACGACAATGGTAAAATGAATCGTGAAGAAGCAGGCCGTAAAGGTGGAGAAACAACAGCCAAAAACCATGATAAGGAATTCTATCAGGAAATTGGCCAAAAAGGCGGAGAAGCAACATCCGACAATCATGATAAGGAATTTTATCAAGAAATCGGGCAAAAAGGCGGAGAAGCAACATCCGACAATCATGATAAGGAATTTTATCAGGAGATTGGCCAAAAGGGCGGAGAGGCAACATCCGACAATCATGATAAGGAATTCTATCAGGAGATTGGCCAAAAGGGCGGGGAAGCAACATCCGACAATCATGATAAAGAATTCTATCAGGAAATCGGGCAAAAAGGCGGAGAGGCACGTGCCAATCAACGTGATGGCGGCAGCTCTGACGGGCCCAATGATGGAAAAATGAGCCGAGAAGAAGCAGGACGCAAAGGCGGGGAAAAGAGCCGCCGTTAATATAGAAGGAAAAATTGAGTGACACGATAAATGACCGAGGGAGATTACCAATCCCTCGGTTTTATTAGTCGTACATTAAAAAAGGTAATTCAGCTGGATTACCTTTTTTGCGTTATAAAAAGCGCTTTCGAACACTTGGCGATGGCAGCATACAGCTTTCTTCTTTCTTGCCGAACCATTTGTAGCGGTTCTTGGCAATGAAGTCATAAACGCTGTTTCGGATGAAGCTTGGAACGATGATGAAGCCGTAAAACAATTTCCATGCCCCTTGTAAACGGCGGCAAATCCTCAAGGCTGCAGACGATTTATAGTGGGCCTTATCCTTTTCGATTAGCACCATACTATCGATATCTGCAGGAGCATCGTACTTCTTCAGCAACTCTTGACCCGCCTCACTTTGAAGCGAAGCGAAATGAAAAAGCCCTTTCGGATCGCGCTTTATAATGAACTGGACACTCGAATCACAAAAGTTACATTCACCATCGAATAAAATGACCGGATTCATGAACATTCCTCCTATAGAGAGACGTTTATCATACTCATGCTTCTATCATACACTACCCGTTTTGGTAAGGCGAAAACGTGTCTCGCAAGTAATGGCTTGGAGATTGGGTATAGAAGGGCCAGGATTCCTGTGGAACGAATATACACTTTTTTACAGAATTTAAATAGATTGCTACTACCATTTTGAATAGATCATTTAGGTCTTTTTTTGATCTTTTCATTTTTAGAAGGTCCAATCGTAATTAAGCTTGATGTCTCACTTCTTTGATCCTCCTGATGTTCCATAATCATTAATGGTTAATTTTACATTGTAGTTGATCGGAGTTTCACTAAAGGTTTGGTCCCAATCCTTTTTGACCTTCTTCCATACTTTAGGATTCTCAATTCGCAATCGATTTCCGAAGCCAGCAACGTCGACTTTGTATTCTTTTTGCATTTTTTCTAATACATTCCTCACCAAGCGTTTCACTTCTTTTTCAGATGATTTTTCTGCTTTTTTGAGAAATTCATTTTTAAAAGTATTTCCCGAAAGCACCCAATTTTCTGAAAGCCTTCCCACTGATTCAATGTTTACATCAAAAGAGATGTTGTTTCCTTTAACTCGAGGTATAATTCTGCTTTTCATGGTCTCTATCTCATACACAATCAGCTGACCGGTTTCTTTATAAAAGCTTTTCACTACACCGCCTTTCCCTTTACCTGTTATCCATGTTACGCCCTCCAGTTCTTCCTCATTCAAAGTACCAGTCATTTTGTGTGTCTTTCCATCGATCACGGCAGCTCCGGCAAATTTGACTTGCCCATTCACTGATAGTACATTTTGCAACAGAAAACTAGATCCTGATTTGATCTTGCTTTCTACTTTAATATGTGACATGGGAGGCAAAATCCTCGTTGTTCGATAGGCATTTTCTACAATGCCAGCCAGACGGAACGCTGGAATTTCTCCTGCTTTCTTTGTTTCAAGTGTCTTGCTTGCTCTACCTTTACTGATGAGAACAAGACAGCTTGGTCTAACCTCACTTTCTCGGAAATTTTGATCAAGTAATTGTTCCAACCTATACGATTTTGCAAGACTTTCACCGATAACAACCACTTTCATGTGGTGAGCGGTTACGGGTTGTTGACTTCTCAATGATAATTCACGAACCATTTGATGGAGGGAATCTCCAGTTTCGGAAACGTTAACATAAGCTTTTTGTTGTGGTCCTGCTTGTTTCGTTGTTGAACTCGCTACCTGTGGAGTAATAAATTGATAAGTTGCAGTAATCAGGTTTCTTTTTGAATAACTCTCCCCTTGTTCGTTTAACTTATTCTCAATGGAGGACTGCTTGCCTTTATCAAATGCCAAACCTATACCTAGACTTTGCTCTTCAATTTCATGACTGCTCCAACATCCTGTAAGGGATAAGAACAAAAAAACGGAGAGGGAAATGAAGAGGGGCCGTATCTTGCTATGTGTTCGTTTCATATTTTCCTCCCTTTATTCTTGAGATGATAAGCAGGAGAAGCGGGAGTAAACCAAATAAAAACAAGGCCATATTGCCGACGAAATCTCCTTGTTTAAATAGGTCATTGATATTTCTCGGAATCATGGCAATGATGTATAGAATCGGAAGCAAGCCGAACATGAATGGGTGAATGCTCTTTTTAGAAAGTTGAGCTAGCCCTAAAGCAGCTGCAAAGTAGGTTATGGTAAATGTGGCGAATATTTGCATAATCCAAACCACGAGCAATAAAGATTCAAATCGTTCAAAGATCAAGCCGGAGATTTCAAAACTTCGTATAAGATCAAGTGTCGGCCATGTTCTCATGACCACTCCATCAACAGATAGTGCCCCGATAACCATTACGACCGTTATCACGTAAAAAATCAATGGAATGGAAACTCCGACAATCAGGGCTTTTGCTGCTTTTTTTGGCTGATTCATAAACGGAAGAAGCAGTAACATGACTTCAGGCCCTGAAAAAGCTAGAGCCGTTGTTTTTACACCTTTTAGTACAGGGATGATTCCTTCTCCTAATACCGGACGCAGATTATCGATCTCAAATATTTTAATACTCATAAAGGTGACTACTAAAAAAAGGATAACTGTCAAAGGTAATATAATTTCAAAAAGACGGGCGATCGGGTTAATGCCACCGATGATGAGATAAAGACTTACCCACATGAAAATCATAATAATTGCCCATGTAGGGGTACCTTCCAGAAGTAAATACTTTATTACTTCCGCCATTGCCCGGAGTTGAAATCCGGAAGTTGTAAGAAAATAACATATTACAACGAAACTGAGCAACCTCCCCACCCATTTTCCTACAATATCATTGATGTATTGATAAAAGGTCTTTTCTGGAAACTGTTGGCTTAATTTAACCATGATCACCCCCGCGATTATGGCAATAACCCCACCTAAAATAACGCTTATCCATACATCTGGTGTATGTACCTTCTCCGTAGATGATCTGGGGAGGGTGAGTAATCCTGTTCCGAGTATAAAGTTGATGACAATGACAGCTGCTTGAGGAGTTGTAATTTTGTCTTTCGGACTGAGAATCATTCTTTTATCACCCTTTCATCGATAGGTTATCCTTTACGTACAGGGTTTTTTGTATGCATCATCTTTGGACGGCGTTTCATCATCATAAGCGGCATGCGAACCATCAGGTCTTTCCATTCACTTAAGCGATAAGGAACGGCTGGACTCAAAAAAGGTACACCAAAGCTTTTTAATTTCACTAAATGGCTGGTCATGAAAAGAAAAAAGAGAATGACCCCGTATAATCCAAATGTGGCAGCACATAGCATTGCAGGAAAACGAAGAATCCGTAAAGTAAACCCAGCACTATATTGCGGAATGGAAAATGATGAAATAGCGGTTAACGCTACTACAATGACCAAAACAGGGCTAACGATCCCGGCCTGTACAGCAGCTTCCCCAATGATTAAACCGCCGACAATTCCCATTGCCGGACCGATTGGCTTAGGTAAGCGCAGTCCTGCTTCCCTCAAAATTTCGATGGATATTTCCATGAATAATGCTTCGATAAGTGCCGGAAACGGGACCCCGGACCTGGTTCCTATAATGGAAATGGCCAGTTTGGTCGGAATCATCCCTGAATGAAATGAGATAAAAGCTATATACAAAGACGGGGTAAAAAGAGCCAGGCTAGCTGCGAGGTAACGAAGGATTCGTATGAATGTGCCAGGTATCCATCTTTCATAATAGTCTTCCGGTGATTGCAACATCATGCTTAAGGTAACTGGAGCGATCAAAGCAAATGGAGTCCCGTCCAATAAGATGGCCACTCGTCCTTCCATCAAAGCAGCGATCACCCGGTCAGGACGTTCTGTATTCTGTACCTGTGGAAAAGGACTTAGGTAATTATCTTCAATGAGTTGCTCTACATAACCTGATTCAGGCACACTATCCATATCGATTTTCTTAATTCGGTTTTCTACCTCTTGAACTAATTCGGGATCAACAATATCTTTTATGTAAGCGACAACCAAGTCTTTTTTTGAACGCTTCCCTACTTGGAATTTTACTAATGATAAATTCTCAATTTCACCACTACCCCTTAAAAAGGATGTATTATCACTCAATGATTCAGTGAAACCGACCCGTGGGCCTCTGACTAATGCCTCTGATACCGGCTCTTCAATTGCCCTTGTTTTAAGTTTTGTAGTTCCAAGGATTAGCGCATCCAATGATCCATCCATTATAAGAGCGGTAGAGCCTGTTAGTACTTTTGATGCTAACTCTTTAATGGAACGGACTTCTTCCACTTCACTAATGGATAACACTTCATTTTTTATAAAATCTTTTGAAATGCCTTCTTTGAAGTTAGGAAGGTCCTGTTTATATGCTGTTGAAAAATCAACCATCAATGTTGGCATAATATGCTTATCAATAAGGTCTTTATCCGATAGCCCGTCCACAAAAATGATAGTGGACCTTATACCTGTATGCCCTAAATTAAATTCCCGAAAATGTACATCCCAATTATGGCCAATTTCTTGCTTGACCATTTCAAGATTTAAAATGGGGTTATCTGTACCCTGACCCGTTGTATCTTGGGAGGTAGATACTTCTAGTTTGTCATTATTAGTAATTTTTCCTTTTTTACCAATCTTTGATATCCACTCTTTCATTATCTTCACTCATCCTTTGAGGTACGAAGCAAAATAAACAATTTGCTGATTAGAAACGGAATAAAAAACGCAATAAAAGCTTGTATAAAAACCTGCCATTCTGGAAGGTAGGAAACAATCGTTTTCCACATTTTCATCACCCTATACTTGTCTCAGATAGCAGATAAAATCTGTAAAATTCCTTTATATCTCAAATAGTATTAATATCTTCTGCGTTTCTTATGCAATGAAGTTAAAAGCAATATTTAATACAGGATTTTAATTGGTAACAAATACCTCAGTTTTTATTCTTTTAAAGGTTTTATTTAAGTTGAATAGAATTACTAATTTGGATAAATAAACAAAATTGAGGTGCTATCTTGCAGATACTATTAATTCGACATGGTGAGTCAGAAGACGATTTTCTAGAAGAAAATTACGAAGGAACCACAGATTTACCACTAACTAGTAAGGGAGTTGAACAAGTAGAAAAAATGTGCCGACGTGTATTAGAAGAGTTTCCACCAGAATTCATATGGTCAAGTACCTTGCTTCGGGCTAGTAAAACTGCCGAAACTTTATCGAATACTATCAAATGTCCGGTAACATGCTTAGATGAGTTGCGAGAGATGCAAGATGTGGAGAGTAAATTTGATTTTACATTACGAGCTCAAAATGTACTTTCCTATATTAAAGAAAACAGTGCAAACTATAAAAGAATTGCTGTTGTATCCCATGGGGGGATGATTACAAAACTAATTGAAAGTTTTCTTCAATTTCCACGCGAAATTAATGATGTGTGGTTCAATTCTAGTAATACAGGTATACATCTTCTTGAGTATACCGAACATCCATATAAACTTATTAGATTTTTAAACAGTACCACGCATTTGAATTAACCAATGAAGTAAAGGAAGCCCCCTTTCTCGTTTGTAACTCTGAGAAAGGGGGCTTTAATTAGGGTTATTCATCTTCCGAATTGCAACCGTCTTACATAATGGCTAAATTTTTCGACTGATCCTTTTATTGCGAACTAAGGTTAATAACTGAATCTATAATTTCGTCCCAGTCTTCACTATGAATCTCATGCCCTGATCCATCAAGAGTAACTAATTCAGCATGAGGGATGGCTTTCGCAAGAGCAAGACCGTGCTCGTATGGCAGGGCTGGATCTTCTGTACCATGAATAATGAGGACAGGTACGCTGATCTCATCCATTCTATCGTAATATACGTCTCCTCCTTGTAGCATGGTATGATTAAACCTGCTCGGTAGCTGTTTGGCACGGTCCGACTCTCTTTTTGCCAGTTTATATATTCTTTCCTGCTCATAATGTTTGGAACCGGCTAAAGTTTTCCATCCATCCGCAAGATAGGGAATGACCGCCTCCCGATTTGACCAATCTATGGAAGCACTTTTCGCATGGTAATCCAGTATGCCCTGGTCCATCGGAGGCAGTTTTTCCATCACAGTCCCGAACACACTTGATGCAATTAGCGTAAGCGTAAATACGCGTTCCGGATATCTCAAGGCAAGTATCTGGCCAATCAAACCGCCTAGGGACATTCCAACGATATGAGCCTGTTCTATGGAATAAGCGTCAAGGACACCCGCGGCATCGTCAGCCATGTCCGTTATTGTATAGTTGGAAGTTCCGGGCTTATAAACGGTCGATCGCCCCAGATCCCGATGATCATACCGAATGACAAACCTCCCCTGATTAGCGAGGCGAAGACAGAATTCCTCATCCCACCAGTCTAATGAAGACATCGCTCCCATGATCAAAAGCACAGCAGGGTCCTTAGAGTCTCCAAAACTTTCTGTACATATATCCACTTTATTTATTTTCAGTATCTGTTCACTCATGTTATTTACCTCCGTATTAAATCTTATCTAATGTTCAGATCAATAAATTTTTTCCGGAGCATGATGGGCCTGCCCCTTTAATTATCGTAGTCTAACCCACTTAATAATCATGACGAGGCCTCCTTTTATATTTAAAATGGGAAATATCCCTATGCTTATTACTGTAACATGGGGACATACCTTGTACCACCAAAATTTTCCACATTATACTGATATTCAACTATTCATTTTCTATGCGAGTGCCTGGAGTGGAACGCAACGGTCAAATGTTAAAAACCTAAAAAAACTGTAGACAAACTTAATTATTATCGAGTTTATCTACAGTCTAAGACCACAACAAGTGGTCTCTTTTATTTGTTCAAATATCAACAATATGTGAAAACTTTTCCCCTAACATGCTACTTTTCCGATAAAAAAGCTTATATAAGGTCTGAAAGGGAACTTAAAAGGAGGGATTAGAGTGACAGTGGCATTACGAACATTATTGGATCGATCAGTGAAAAAGATGGGCAAAGGGATGAATCAAGTGGTGAAGGCATCAGCATTAGAAATGGTAGAACGTGCTTATAATGAAGGGATTTATGTACAGATTAGTGCGGGTCATCGCTCTTTTGAAGAACAAGCTGTGCTTTATGGTCAAGGACGAGTTTATAGTTACAATGGAAAAGATTATACTAATCTTGCCAAACCTAAAGTGACAAACGCAAAGCCAGGCCAATCTTATCATAATTTTGGACTCGCTATTGATTTTTTCCTTGTGAGTGATGATGGGAAGAACGCAATATGGACAAGGAATGCAAAGTGGCAGCGTGTGGCTGTTATAGGCAAAGAGTTAGGATTTAACTGGGGAGGGGATTGGACTTCATTCAAGGATTATCCTCACTTGGAGATGACGGCCGGGTTATCCCATACACAGTTACAGGCAGGGAAAGACCCTCAACTTACCTTTAACCTCGAAGAAACTGAACTATCAAAGACCAGCAAAGGAGATGGCCATATAATTTTTATTCAAAAAGCGTTAAATAGGCGGTATAAAGCGGCACTTGCTGTGGATGGGGTTAATGGTCCTAAAACTCGATCGGCCCTTATAAAAAGTTTGCAAACGGAACTGAATAAGCAATTCAATAAAAAGCTTGCTGTTGATGGAAAATGGGGACCCAAAACGAAGGCGGCGATCGTCCCTGTAAAAAAAGGCGCCACCTGCAATATTACATGGATCCTGCAAGCAGCACTATATATGGAAGGATTTAACCCTGGACCCCATGACGCAAAATTCGGAAAAAATACTGAGGCGGCAGTATTTAACTTCCAAAGAGCAAGAAGGATTTCTGCAGATAAAAAGGCAGGTAAACAAACATGGAATGAATTGTTTGCTAGAAAATGAGAACCATAACATCTGATGTGAAACGTGAATGTTCGCGGATAGGCATCTTAGCCGACCTCACCCCGAGTAATTCGTCCTAAATCGAGATAATTCGACCTACGCCGGGAATAATTCGGCCCACGCGGCAATAATTCGACCTACGCCCAAAATATTTAGACTTTCCCGGGAAATAATTCACCTAAAACCGCCATAATTCGACCTACCACGGAATATTCCGTCCTAAAATGAAATAATTCGTCCTTCACCCCGATTAATTCGTCCCACACTACAATTAATTCGACCTAAACAATTTCCAAGCGCCAATCATTGCATCGCATAAAGCTTCCTGGAGGGTATTCGAATTCACATTCAGAGAGGAGTGTGAATTCCAGCTTGCGGCAAATTGCATTGGAAGCAGGATTAGTGAGGGACGGGAATGCGTGAATATATTTGTATTTTCGTTCGGCTTTGATTTTGGCTATGAGAGCCTTCACGGCAATGGATGCGATTCCTTTTCCCTGATAGGAAGGGAGGACACTCCAGCCGACTTCGTACACATTTTCATCATTCCGTACGGTTTGCCAGTAGCCAACGGAACCAATTGCTACTGCCTCTGGAAACAGGATGATGCTATACATACATCCCTTATCCTCAAGCTGAAGATATCGTTGATGGCGTTTCAGAATTTGTTCTTTACTTTCTGGACCACCGAGATGCTCCATCATTTCTGGGATATTTAGTTGAAAAAGTAAATCAAGGTCCTTATCTTTCCAAGTTTTAATTTCAATACTGGTTTCTTTCGTTCGTTTTGAAATCCCAATCACCCCTTTCGTTTCATTTTTTCTATTTAAACTTTCTTTGAAGATAGTGGTTTTACCTTTATTTTTGGGGAAATTTTGGTTTTGAAATTATTCAAGATAAAGAGATGAATAGTTCCCATTAAATGCTATAATTTACAGGTGATTCTATCAAATGGCAGAGAACGGAGATGAAGAAATGAAATCTTCAGTAAATCAGTTTTCCACTCAATTTGAATGGATATTGAATGTGATCAATGTGGGTGTCCATATCGTGAATAAAGATGGGGATACCGTATTCTACAATGAAATGATGGCACATATTGACGGGCTTGATCGTGAGCAGGTGTTGGGTGAGAATATCTTTTTGCTTTATCCTTCATTGACTGATGAATCCAGTACGCTGCATGTAGCCTTGGATAAAGGCATCGAAACGATTGAGTCCATTCAAACGTATGTCAATTTAAAAGAGAAAAAAATAACTTCCATCAATAGTACGTATCCGTTATACGAGGACGGTAAAATTATTGGGGCAGTGGAAATTGCAAAGGATATTACCAAGGTCATGAACATGTATGATCAAATTGTTGATTTGCGTTCCCAGCTGGTTGAGACCCATAAGAAAAATAAGTTCTTTGAAGGGACGGCGACCTATCATTTTAGTGATTTAATCGGTAGCAGCCCGGCTTTTCAGCAAGCGGTTTCATTAGCGAAAAAAGCAGCCCGTACACATTCACCGGTGATGATTTATGGACCGACGGGGACAGGAAAAGAACTGGTCGCTCAAAGTATACATAATGTAAGTGCTCAGCGAAATCAACCATTCATTGCGCAAAATTGTGCGGCTGTTCCAAAGGAATTGATGGAGGGACTGCTGTTTGGCACGACAAAAGGGGCTTTTACCGGAGCGATGGACCGGCAGGGGATTTTTGAACAGGCAAATGGCGGTACATTGTTTCTTGATGAATTGAATAGCCTTGACCTTGGCCTGCAGGCAAAATTGCTGCGAGTGCTGCAAGAAGGTGAGGTACGCCGTGTTGGGGGATCGAAGGAGCAAAAAATTAATGTGAAAATCATTGCTGCGATGAACATCTCTCCAGACGAGGCGTTAGAGCGTGGTATCATTCGCTCGGATTTATTTTTTCGTTTGAATGTCGTGACGATTCAAATGCCCTCTCTCTTGGAGCGTAAAACGGATATACCGGAAATCGCCGATCACTTTATTCGAAAATTTAACAAGTCATTCTTTTCAGAAGTACGCGGGATCAGCCAAAAGGCGATGCAACGGCTTCTTCAATATTCTTGGCCCGGAAACATTCGTGAACTGGGACATGCCATCGAGTTGGCCTTTAACGTAATGGATGCGGGGGAGGATATGATTGATGAACATCATCTTCCTGCTTATCTCTTCCCTTCAGGAAAATATTCTGCCTCAAGTGCGCAGAGCCCCCAACCTTCATTAAAGAATAAGATTGATTTACCGGTCGTTCTTGAAGAGATGGAAAGGGAAATGATCATCAATATGTTTGAGAAATATAACGGGAATATCAGCAAAACAGCTGAGGCCCTCAATATTAAAAGACAGGGATTACAATATAAGTTAAACAAGTACGGTATTGAAAAAGTTTATGCGGCGGGATCAAAGGAATCAAAATGAATGGAAAACGCCATCATCAACTAAATAAGGAGGTACTTGAAGAGGGCTCTCATGTATAGAGACCCTCTTTTTTTTAACGATTAGCCTGGCGCAAAGAATCTGGCTGCAAAATATTAGGCATAACGAAAAATTTCTTGCGTTTTTATTTAGTAAAAATCTCTTTTTCCTTTGTTTTCCCTAGTTGAGGATGTTGGCATCATTCTTGCGAGTAGATGTATATAGGTTCTTAAGAATATTGGGGGGGAATTATTAATGAATTTGATGGGAATGGATGTAAAACATAAAGAATACCTTGGTGGACGCAGACATTATAATGAGATCGAACTGTGGAAGGATGTAACGGAAGAGCAGTGGAATGATTGGATTTGGCAGTTGACCAATACGATTAAAACATTGGATGATCTGAAAAAAGTCGTCAACTTGACACCGGATGAAGAGGAAGGGGTCCGTATTTCGACCCAAACGATTCCATTGAACATTACGCCATACTATGCATCTTTGATGAATCCCGATGATCCTCGCTGTCCGATTCGTTTACAGTCGGTACCGCTTTCGGCAGAAATGAATAAGACCAGATATGATTTGGAAGATCCGCTGCATGAGGATGAGGATTCACCTGTTCCAGGCTTGACGCATCGTTATCCGGATCGCGTGCTTTTCCTTGTAACGAACCAATGCTCCATGTACTGCCGCTATTGTACGCGTCGCCGTTTCTCAGGTCAGGTTGGCATGGGCGTTCCAAAGAAGCAGCTGGACGGGGCGATTGAATATATCCGGAATACTCCGGAAGTGAGGGACGTGCTGATCTCTGGAGGAGACGGCCTGTTGATTAATGATAAGATTCTCGAATACGTATTGAGTAACTTACGTGCCATTCCGCATGTGGAAATCATTCGGATCGGCACACGTGCACCAGTCGTTTTCCCGCAGCGGATTACGGAAAATTTATGTAATATTCTGAAAAAATACCATCCAATTTGGTTAAATACGCATTTCAATCATTCACTTGAATTGACGGATGAAGCGAAAAAAGCATGTGATATGTTGTCGATGGCCGGCGTCCCACTTGGTAATCAGGCTGTCATCCTGGCTGGTATCAACGATAGTGTCCATATCATGAAAAAGCTTATGCATGACTGTGTTAAGGCAAGGGTAAGACCTTATTACATTTATCAATGTGATTTATCTGAAGGAATCGGCCATTTCCGGGCCCCGGTTTCAAAAGGATTGGAAATCATTGAAGCGCTGCGCGGCCATACATCAGGGTATGCGGTGCCAACCTTTGTGGTGGATGCTCCTGGCGGAGGCGGGAAGATTGCCTTGACTCCAAATTACCTTCTTTCGCAAAGTCCGGATAAAGTCGTTTTACGGAACTTTGAAGGTGTCATCACTAGTTATCCGGAGCCGAAGAATTATGTTGCCGGCAGTGCAGATGCTTACTTTGATGAAGTGTATGGTACTGAGGACAGGAAAGAAGCCGTCGGAATCTCCGCTCTCATGACGGACGAGAAATTCAACTTAGTGCCAGAGGGCCTTCGTCGTCTTGACAAGAGAAAAGCGTATGAAAGCACTGATGAACATGCTTCTTTGAAGGATCGCCGTGATAAACGGGATGAAATGAAGGAAAAATTAAGGGTAGCCCAAGAAAAAAAGAACGCCATGGTCGCAAGTGGCTCGGTGAAAACTGAAGGCAAGGAGGAATAAAGATGGATTGCTTGTGGTGTAATGCGCCTAACGTTGAAGAAAGCGAAATGAAGGATTGCTACTGGATCATGCCTGATGGGAAACGCTCAATAAAAGTCCTTCAAGTTCCAGCAGTGAACTGTCCGGAATGTGGAATCTATGTGTCTGATTCGATGAATCAAAAGGTGGATGAAGCCTTATCCATATATGATGTGAGTGAATATCCTGATGAGTTTACGTATGATCAGCTTCTTCAGGCGCCTGTTAAGCAAATATTCAATTGGAAATAGAATGCCGGGAGAAGCAGATGTGATGCATCTCTTCTCCCGAATTCATTAAATAAGGGGGGGACATAATGCCTGTTCAAAAGCTGCCTTTTTTCACCCAAATGGAGTCTGGGGATTGTTATACGATGGAACTGTATCATGATCATGCTAATCAGCGTTTACGTTTGGATGATTATCGGGGGAATTTAAAAAAAGCTGTGACTCATGCGCTTGCCATCGCACATGAGCAGAGCTATACAAAGGTGATACTAAAAGCTCGACAGGAAGATTTATCTGCTGCATTGGCTCAAGGATTCATGCTGGAAGGAATAATGAGCAGATATTTCAAAGGGAATGATGCCTATTGCATGGCCTTCTATTTAACGGATGAAAGGCGAACAAGCGACTTTTGGGTGAAGGAAGATAAAATCATCCAAGATGTAAGTGGCGTTCCTAGACTAATGGAAAATCAGCAAATACCTGAGAATTATATACTACGGTTTGCCACGGATGAGGATGCACAAGAGCTGGCGATTTTATATAGTACTATTTTTGAAACCTATCCTACACCGATGAATGATGAGCGATATATCAAAAAAGTGATGGTAGAAGGTACGATTTTCAGTGTTATTGAATATGAAGGAACCATCGTGAGTGCTGCATCCGCGGAAGTGAATGAAATGTATCATAACGCTGAATTAACAGACTGTGCAACACTTCCCAATCATCGTAAGCACGGTTTCATGAAAGTGCTCATCTCCGCATTGGAACAAGAGCTGATCAGGAAAAATATTTATTGTTCGTATTCATTGGCACGATCTTTGTCAATGGGCATGAACGCCGTTTTTCACCAGCTTGGTTATGAATATGGAGGCAGATTAACGAAGAATTGCAATATTTGGGATAAGTATGAGGACATGAATATTTGGGGTAAAGATTTATCTTTCAAGTAGGAGGTTTTTTTCTATGGCTAAATACACATGGGTAGATAAGGAAACCTGTATTGCGTGCGGGGCATGCGGTTCAACCGGTCCTGAAATTTATGACTATGACGATCAAGGGATCGCTTTCGTCATCCTGGACGATAATCAGGGGATTGCCGAAGTTCCTGAGATCCTGCATGATGACATGCAAGATGCTATGGAAGGCTGCCCTACAGAATCGATTCTGATTCAGGATGAACCTTTTAGTTGGTAAACTCAGTTTTAGAAATTAATTGATTAATAGAATAATGCACAGTGGGTAAGAACGTTAAAAAGGAGAGATGACATGACACGCAATTATTTGATTAAGCCTACTTTAGATCATGACTATCCCACTATCTCTCATGGGAATGGAATTTATCTTTATGATATAGATGGAAAGCAGTATATAGACGGGTCATCAGGAGCAGTCACAGCGAGTATTGGCCATGGTGTATCAGAGGTTGTCGAGGCAATGACGGAGCAGGCCCGCAAAGTTTCCTTTGCCTATCGATCTCATTTTACGAGTGAGGCCGCAGAGGCATTGGCCAAAAAGCTAAGTGAGTTGGCTCCCGGGGATTTGAATTGGTCATTTTTCGTGAATAGCGGATCGGAAGCGACCGAAACGGCGATGAAGATCGCGATTCAACATTGGCAAGAAAAAGGATATGAGCGAAAAAATCGTATCATCTCCAGATGGACGAGTTATCACGGGATTACGATGGGCGCTTTATCGATGTCCGGTCATGTGCCAAGAAGAAAGCGTTTTGTTCCGCTATTGGAGGATTTTCCTAGCATATCTGCTCCCTACTGCTATCGCTGTCCTTATAATAATGATACTTCCGGATGCAAGCTTCAGTGTGCAAATGAACTGGAGACAGCCATTCAAAGGGTCGGCTCCGAGAATATCGCAGCCTTCATCGCAGAACCTATTATCGGGGCATCCGCTGGTGCTGTAACACCGCGGGATGGCTACTATCAAAGGATTAAGGAAATCTGCGAAAACTATGAGATTCTCTTTATCGCCGATGAGGTCATGACGGGAATCGGACGGACAGGAAAAATGTTCGCGATGGAACATTGGGGAGTCACCCCGGATATCATCGCATTGGGTAAAGGAATGAGCGCCGGCTATACGCCGATGGCAGCCACAATGGTTACTGACCGTGTCATGGAGCCCATTATAAAAGGCTCGAAATCAATCATGGCTGGACACACATATAGTGCAAACCCTCTATCTGCTGCCGTTTCATTGGAAGTGCTTTCCTACATTGAGGGAAATGAACTGGTTCAGGCTGCGGTAGAGAGAGGTCAATATCTGTTTAAGAAGCTGCAAGGGTTGGCTGGAAAATTCGATATCATTGGTGATGTAAGAGGGAAAGGACTTCTCCTCGGACTTGAGTTTGTCTCCAATCGGCTAACGAAAAAGCCGTTCGATTTGCAAATCGGCCTGACTACAAGGCTTGTCAATAAGGCTTTTGCGAAGGGGCTGTTGATCTATCCTGCTGCAGGTGCGATTGAAGGAATCGCTGGTGATGCGGTTATCTTATCTCCGCCATTGGTCATTACGAATGAAGAAATTGATTGCCTCGTCAAGATACTGGAAGCTTCCCTTGAAGAGTTGCAGCATGAATTGCACGCGGAAGGTTTGATTGAGGACATGCAGGCTATTTAGGAGGAACGGTATGAAGCAGGCCATTACGAAGAAAAACAAAATTGTGACCATGGAAGAAGCATTGGAGCATATTTCCGATGGATGCACGCTCATGTATGGTGGATTTGGCGGCGTGGGAACTCCTCCCACGCTCGTACAGGGTATCCTTGCCAAGGGCGTTAAGGAACTGACCTTGATTGGCAATGACACTGGATTCCCTGATATCGGCATTGGTCGGCTTGTCACTGCTGAAAGGGCAAAGAAAGTCATCGCCTCACATATCGGATCCAATCCTAATGCCGGCAGGCTCATGACTGAAGGAAAGCTGCAGGTGGAATTTTCACCGCAAGGTACATTAGCTGAACGGATTCGTGCCGGCGGTGTAGGCTTGGGCGGGATTTTTGTCGATGTCGGGATTGGTACGATAGCCGAAGACGGCAAGGAAAAAATGGTAATCGACGGAAAAGAATTTTTGGTAGAAACCGCTTTGACCTCGGAAGTCAGCATCGTTTATGCCAAAAAGGCAGATTCGCTGGGGAATTTAGTGTATGACAAGACTGCATGTAACTTCAATCCGCTGGTGGCGATGGCTGGGGCCTTCACGATTGCGGAAGTGGAAGAAATCGTTCCTGCAGGAGAATTGGATCCGGAATGTATTGCCACACCAGGCATTTATGTAGATATGGTGATTCCGACAAAAGGGGTGAATTGGAAATGGGCATGGCAGTAGATGTACGAAATCGCATCGCGAAACGCGCTGCCAAGGAAATCCATGATGGATTGATCGTCAATTTAGGCATCGGCATCCCTACCTTGGTGGCCGACCATATACCTCAAGATATCCAGGTGCTGTTCCATGCGGAAAATGGAGTTCTCGGTACAGGCCCAAGTCCAGATCCGGGGAAAGAAGATCCTGCTCTCTGTAACGCAGGAGGTTTCCCGATCACCACTGTAATGGGTGCTTCATACTTTGACAGTGCAACTGCATTTGGGATGATCCGGAAAGGATATATCGACATTACGATACTTGGTGCCTTGGAGGTTAGTGAAAAGGGAGATCTTGCGAATTGGATCGTCCCAGGTAAGCGGGTTCCGGGGATGGGCGGAGCGATGGAACTTGCCCAGAAAGCCAAAAAGGTAATCGTCTTGATGAATCATATGAATAATCAGGGTGAATCGAAGATATTGAAGACATGCACGCTTCCATTGACGGCAAGGCAGAGTGTGGATTTAATCATTACGGATATGGCTGTCATGGAAGTTACCGAAGAAGGATTGGTGCTGAAAGAAGTCATGGCGCCATATACAGTGGATGATGTGCTAAGGAATACGGAGGCAACGTTGAAAATCCATGCTGCTGTCAACACCATTGAATAGGTAAGAGGAGGAAAAAAGCATGAATGAGGTTGTCATCGTTGCTGGAGCGCGAACTGCAGTTGGATCCTTTGGCAAATCACTACGGAATGTTAAAGCTACCGAATTGGGCCGTCAAGTATTGGAAGGTTTAATGGAGAATTCCGGGTTAGGTAAAGAAAAGGTCAATGAAGTGATTTTCGGACATGGCTATGTCCACGGAGGCGGACTTAACTCGGCCCGAATTTCGTTGCAGATGGCATGTTTCCCACACAATGTCCCAGGGCACGTTGTAATCAAAGCATGTGGATCAGGTTTAAAGGCCATTACCAACGCCGCTTTAACTATCGCTGCTGGTCAAGAAGACGTAATCATTGCCGGCGGAGTGGAGAGCATGAGCAATGTGCCTTATATCGTGAAAAATAGATGGGGCGGTAAATTTGGAAACATAACGATGGAGGATGCTCTGCTGGCAGATGGATTAATATGTTCCTTGGGAAATGAGCATATGGGAATAACTGCCGAGCGCTTGGCTGAAAAATACGGTATCCGTCGTGAAGAACAGGATCAATTTGCATATCATAGCCACAAGAAGGCCTGGAAAGCTAGAGTAGAGGGTCGCTTTGATAGAGAAATTATTTCGCTTAAAATCAAGGGTCGAAAAGGACTTCAAATCTTCAACCATGACGAAGGGGTACGCGAGGACATTCATCTAGATCAACTAGCTAGTCTTCCAGCAGTATTCAAAAATGAAGGAACCATTACGGCAGGAAATGCCTGTCCTATGAATGATGGAGCTGCAGCTGTACTAATAATGTCCAAGCAGCAAGCGGAAGAAAAGGGATTGAAACCGCTCTTGAAAATAAAGGCTTTCGCCAGTGCAGGAGTTGAACCTGGAGTTATGGGGATTGGACCCGTACCAGCGACTCGAAAGGCATTGGCAAAAGCAGGTCTATCGTTAAAGGATATCGGACTGATTGAACTTAATGAAGCTTTTGCTGCCCAAGCACTTGCAGTGATCAAGGAGTTAGATTTGAATCAGGATATTGTCAATGTCAATGGAGGGGCAATTGCACTTGGTCACCCTGTAGGAGCAACAGGTGCAAAATTGACAGTCACACTGATGCATGAAATGTTGCGTTCACAAGTTAAGTACGGAATGGTAACGTTGTGTATGGCAGGTGGAATGGGAATTTCGGTAATCTATGAGAATATGTGTAATTAAGGAGGATTAATGTGCCGGATATAAAAAAACGGATTAACCAATGGATCAAGGATCATCGGGAAGAAGGAACAGACCTGTTACAAAGAATGGTACAAGCGCCGAGTACGCAAGGAAATGAAGCAGGGGCGCAAGCCATCGTCGCCGAAAAACTGAAGGAAATGGATTTGCAGATTGATAGCTGGGAACCTGATGGGGGCGAGCTGAAAAAGCATGACTATTTCTATTCTCCACGTAATGACTTTTCCAACAGTCCCAATGTGGTGGGAATCATGAAAGGAACTGGAGGCGGCCGTTCCATTATCTTGAACGGACACATCGATGTGGTTCCGGATGGAGATCGGAATCAGTGGGATGACGATCCATATAGTGGGACGATAAAGAATGGGAAAATGTTTGGACGCGGCGTAACTGATATGAAAGGGGGCAATGTATCCCTGATCCTTGCCATGCAGGCATTGAAGGAAAATGGCATCCGTTTAAAAGGAGATGTCATTTTTCAAAGTGTGATTGAAGAAGAAAGCGGCGGGGCAGGAACATTAGCAGCCGTCCTTAGGGGATATAAAGCCGATGCTGCGCTTATCCCTGAACCGACGAATATGAGGATTTTCCCGAAACAGCAGGGTTCGATGTGGTTTCGAATCCATGTTAAAGGGCGGTCAGCGCATGGCGGAACTAGGTATGAAGGCGTTAGTGCGATTGAAAAAAGCATGACCGTGATCAATCACATTCGAGCTTTGGAAGAAAAGCGAAATGCACGAATCAGTGATCCGCTTTATCAGAACACGCCTATTCCGATCCCAATCAATCTAGGTGTCATTGAAGGTGGTAATTGGCCATCATCCGTTCCCGACCTTGTAAAGATCGAAGGGAGGATGGGCGTTGCACCGGAGGAGACGATGGAGCAGGCGAAGAATGAAATGGCGGACTGGTTATTGCAGCTGAAAGAAAGGGACGAATGGTTCAAGGAACATCCGCCCGAATTGGAATGGTTTGGGGCACGCTGGGTTCCAGGGGCAATTGATGCAGAGCATGAATTGATGAATGCGCTCATCAATCAATACCGGCAAGTGGAAGGGCGAGACCCGGTCATTGAAGCCTCCCCGTGGGGAACGGATGGAGGATTGCTGACACATGTCGGTGAAACGCCTGCCATCGTTTTCGGGCCTGGAGTAACCGAGGTTGCCCACTATCCAAATGAATACATCTTACTGGACAATGTGTTCTCGACAGCAGAGATCATTGCCCTGACTTTAATTCAATGGTGTGGAATGGAACCTGAACAGGACGAGCCTTATCCAGCTAATAAAAGACTGACGATACCGAATGATGTCGGTTAATCTTTATGTCCGGTAATGATATTCCTTAGTTGAAATATAGTCTTCCGCAATGCGATTGTGGAAGACTATTCATCTCTATTGACCTCTGCTCTGGCAAGACAAATATCTTTTACTATTTCCTGAACTTTTAACTTTAAAAGAAAATGAGGTAGGAACCATATGGACATGAATCTCATTAATAATCAAGAACCGACAGTTAAAAGGAAACTGAAAGCTAGGCATATGACCATGATTGCCATTGGGGGTTCAATCGGTACTGGATTATTTCTGGCAAGCGGGGCAACCATCCAAAGTGCTGGACCCGGTGGTGCCCTAGCTGCATATGCCTGCATTGGAATCATGGTTTATTTTCTTATGACGAGCTTAGGGGAAATGGCGACGTACATGCCTGTATCGGGATCATTTTCTACCTACGCCACACGCTTTGTAGATCCCGCATTCGGATTTGCACTTGGCTGGAATTATTGGTTTAACTGGGCAGTCACCCTCGCAGTGGAAATAGCTGCAGCTGCCATCATCATGAAATTCTGGTTCCCGGATGTGCCCAGCCTTATATGGAGCGCATTATTTCTTGGAATCGTCTTCATCCTCAATGCTCTATCCATTAGAAGCTATGGTGAATCAGAATATTGGTTTGCTTTAATAAAAGTCGTAGCCATCATTTTCTTTATCATTATTGGATTATTGACGATCTTAGGGGTGTTTGGCGGAAAGGTGATTGGATTTGAAAACTTCACAATGGGGGAGGCACCATTCAAGGGAGGATTTTTATCGATCATCAGTATCTTTTTAATAGCGGGATTTTCTTTTCAAGGCACGGAACTGGTTGGAATTGCTGCCGGAGAAAGTGAGAATCCAGAAAAAAATGTTCCGAATGCGATCCGCCAAGTATTTTGGCGCATCCTCTTGTTTTACATCGGGGCCATCCTGATACTCGGCCTCTTGATTCCATATACAAGTCCAAGTTTGCTGAACGGGGATGTGGAAAACATTTCTGTAAGCCCTTTCACACTCGTTTTTGAGCGCGCGGGGTTTGCATTCGCGGCATCCGTCATGAATGCGGTGGTGTTGACTTCCTTACTATCCGCAGGGAACTCGGGGCTTTATGCATCAACGCGGATGTTATGGTCGATGGCGAAAGATAAACAAGCTCCCAAATTCCTGGCAAAAGTCAACCGCAGGGGGATCCCGATGAATGCTTTGATTCTCACGGCATTAATTGGCGGGCTAGCCTTCTTGACCTCCATTTTTGGGGACCATGTATTTACATGGCTATTGAACGCATCAGGGCTAACCGGCTTTATCGCCTGGATTGGAATTGCCATAAGCCATTATCGCTTTAGACGGGCCTATGTCGCACAGGGCGGTGACTTGAACGAATTGAAATATAAAGCAAAATGGTTTCCATTCGGTCCGATTCTTTCATTCGTCCTTTGCATGGGTGTCATTGCAGGGCAGAATTATGAAGCATTCATTAAGGGCAGCATCGACTGGTATGGCGTCGCTGTCTCCTATATCGGGTTACCGATATTCCTGGCGATATGGCTAGGATACAAGGTGTATCATAAGACCAAATTAATCTCATTGAAAGATTGTCAATTTGATAAATCAGATGTAGCTTGATATGAATGGACAAAAAACCTGAGATCCCCTATTGGACTCAGGTTTTTTTATGAAAATCCAGTTATATCTGCGAAAGTAAGAATATATCGGCGAAAATCCAGTTATATCGGCGAAAAACCAGTTATATCTGCGAAAGTAGGAATATATCGGCGAAAAACCAGTTATATCTACTTTTCAGGACATGAATAATTAATGAAGAGATGCAATATTATTAGTCTATGTACGATATGACTTAGGATGAAAGGAAAATGATGATGCATACGAAAGAGGCTGTTCGCGGTTCTGGAATTGGAGTCATTTTCATGGCATTCTTCGGTACGATGTGGGCAGGTATCGGTGTAATGGGTTTGCAAGGCTGGGGGTTTCCTTACGTGGAGCTCGTTGCCATTATCACTGGAATCATCATGGTAATTGGCGGCATTTCATTCATACATGCATCACGAAAAATGCCTGTTCAAGTTTCAGAAAAAGGGGCTAGGCATTTGAAGCGTATCGGATTCTGGTTTAACATGGTCTTCCTTGCCGAAGCATTGCTGATTGTGGCTGCCATTGCCATCTGTAACATGATCGATCAGACCGATCTAATACCGGGTGTCATCGCCATTATTGTAGGGATTCATTTTTTGCCTTTGGCGTCACTTTTTAAAATCAAGCTATACTATGTAACTGGAGTACTGCTCTGTTTATTGGCACTTATCACCTTGTTGGTCGTTCCAAGGACGATCATGTTTGGGGATCACCGAATCATTGCACAATTATCCTTGCTCGGCTTTGGGTGCGCGCTAATCCTGTGGGCCACTGGACTAACCCTTTGGCTTCGTGTGAAGAATTCAAAGCGAGCGGAAACAAATAATTGATCAAAAAAAAATAACCGTCATCGCGGACGGGTTTTTTAATTTTTCATCCAGGTTAATAACCTGATAATTTGAAAGGGTTCATTCCAAACCAGAATGAAACTTAAAAGGAAGAATGCAGCCACGGACAAAAATTTCGACTTTCCTTTTTCATTTTTATAAATGGCCCCGAAACTGCAAAACATGCCAATAAGTAACGCACCGAATCCTGAGATCATAAGCAGCTCGAAGGCTTTTGGTAATGCAAGTGAACAGCAAAATGATAGTGTGCCAATCATGGCAAATACGATAGACCAATTGCTTAAACTTTTCATAGAGACTCCTTTTTTACTAATTATACCAATTTGGTGTTTGTAATGAAATTAAAAAATTTGAGGTTGTCACTTATGGGAATATATTGTAATATATATAACAATATAAAAGTCCATCTACATTTTAGAAGCATTGAAAAGGACATGAATCATTTTTACGGTCTGCAGAGAGGGAAGGGCAGCTGAGAACTTCCTGGCTTAGGAAACTGATTTACCGCCTTTGAGCTATATCAGTGAACAAGAGTAACTGATATCGTCTAAGCTGCGTTACAAGCTCCAGAGCCATGAGTGTTTTTTGCACATGGGAAATTGGGTGGAATCACGGGTATAACGCACTCGTCCCTTACTTAGGGATGGGTGCGTTTTTTTATATATAAAAATATTGCCATGATAAGGACATGAATCATTTTTACGGTCTACAGAGAGGGAAGGGCAGCTGCGAACTTCCTGGCTTAGGAAACTGATTTACCGCCTTTGAGCCATATCAGTGAACAAGAGTAACTGATATCGTCTAAGCTGCGTTACAAGCTCCAGAGCCATGAGTGTTTTTTGCACATGGGAAATTGGGTGGAATCACGGGTATAACGCACTCGTCCCTTACTTAGGGATGGGTGCGTTTTTTTATATATAAAAATATTGCCATGATAAGGACATGAATCATTTTTACGGTCTGCAGAGAGGGAAGGGCAGCTGCGAACTTCCTGGCTTAGGAAACTGATTTACCGCCTTTGAGCTATATCAGTGAACAAGAGTAACTGATATCGTCTAAGCTGCGTTACAAGCTCCAGAGCCATGAGTGTTTTTTGCTCATGGGAAATTGGGTGGTACCACGGGTATAAACGCACTCGTCCCTTATATAGGGATGGGTGCGTTTTTTTATTACTAATAAGGGGTGTATAAATGATGGGTGAAAAAATGATTAAAGTTCAATTCCCGGATGGGCAGCAAAAGGAATATGTGAAAGGGATAACAGTGGAAGGTGTGGCAGGGGCCATCAGCTCAAGTTTAAGGAAAAAGGCAGTAGCAGGAAAAATGGATAAGCAGCTGGTTGATCTAAGTCACAAGCTTAATAAGGATGCCGAACTGTCGATCTTGACTCTGGATTCGGATGAAGGATTACAAGTTTTACAACATACATCGGCGCATGTTTTGGCACAGGCAGTGAAAAGATTGTACCGAAATGTGGAATTAGGGATAGGGCCAGTTGTGGAAGATGGTTTTTACTATGATTTTAAGTTAGATCATCCTTTGAGCTCGGAAGACCTACTAGTTATTGAAAAAGAAATGGAACAAATCATAAATGAAAATTTGGAAATAAAAAGGATTGAAGTATCTTATGAAGAAGCTGTAAAACTATTTGAAAGAAGAGGGGAGTCATTCAAGTTGGATATAGCAAAGAACATCCCCAAGGGTGAAAAACTATCGCTCTATCAACAGGGGGAATTCATCGACCTTTGCAGAGGGCCGCACCTTCCGTCCACATCATTTGTAAAATCGTTCAAATTGACTCGTGTATCTGGTGCCTATTGGCGGGGAGACAATCAAAATGAAGTTCTTCAAAGGGTTTACGGCGTGGCATTCCGAAAGAAAAAGGATTTACAGGATCATTTTAAATCCCTGGAAGAAGCGGCCAAACGCGATCACCGTAAATTAGGGAAGCAGTTGGAGTTATTCATGTTTTCGGAGGAAGCTCCTGGAATGCCATTCTATTTACCGAAGGGACAAATCGTTAGAAATGAATTGGAGAAGTTCTCGCGGGAGCTTCAGACCGAAGCCGATTACGACGAAGTTCGGACTCCTTTCATGATGAACCAGCGGTTATGGGAACAATCGGGTCACTGGGATCATTACCATGAGAATATGTACTTTTCTGAGGTGGATCAAACAAAATTCGCGATGAAGCCAATGAACTGTCCGGGTCATATGCTTATATTCAAAAACAATCTTTACTCTTACAGGGATTTACCCATCCGGATGGCCGAATTCGGTCAAGTCCACCGTCATGAATATAGCGGTGCATTGAACGGGATGCTGCGGGTCCGTACTTTTTGTCAGGATGATGCTCACATTTTTGTTCGGCAAGATCAAATCGAAAGTGAAATTAAACAAGTGTTTCAGCTGATTGATAAGGTGTATCGCACTTTTGGATTCGAGTATTCCGTGGAGCTCTCGACTCGTCCAGAGGATTCAATGGGCGATGATTCCCTTTGGGAAGCTTCTGAAACAGCCTTGAAAAATGTTTTGGAAAGCATCGGGATGCATTATCAAGTAAATGAAAGGGACGGGGCATTTTATGGACCGAAAATTGATTTTCATATTAAAGATGCATTAAAACGAAGCCATCAATGTGCAACAATCCAACTTGATTTTCAAATGCCAGATAAATTTGATCTGACTTACATCGATCAAAATAATGAAAGAGCTCGTCCGGTCGTCATACATCGTGCGATTTTTGGATCGATCGATCGTTTTTTTGGAATCCTGATAGAACATTTTGCCGGTGCTTTTCCAATATGGCTTGCCCCGGTGCAAGTACAGATCATCCCTGTCTCACAAGTTCACTTGAATTATTGTTTAAAGGTTCAAAAAGAACTGAAGGATCGAGGCATAAGAGTGAAAATTGATGATCGGAATGAAAAGCTGGGGTATAAAGTCAGGGAAGCACAGATGGGGAAAATCCCATATATGCTGGTCCTTGGAGATAAAGAAGAGAAAGAAAATGAAGTGAATGTCCGGAAATACGGGGAACAAGAAGTTGAAAATGTCGCAATAGAAACGTTCATCAAGAAAATAGTCCAGCAAATAAAAGAACGCAGCATCTAACAAGATAGCAGCTTAATCCGGAACTTACGAGTAAAGGTCCTTTGGATTAGGAAAAAGACAGCCGATTAAATTGGCTGTCTTTTTTTTCTATCTACAAATCCATACCCAGCCAACACCCTGAATGAACTGCTGGAAACAGTTACCGCCCGGGCCACCTTGACCGCCACCTTGACCGCCACCTTGACCGCCACCTTGACCGCCACCTTGACCGCCACCTTGACCGCCGCCTTGACCGCCACCTTGGCCGCCACCTTGACCGCCGCCTTGACCGCCGCCTTGACCGCCACCTTGACCGCCACCTTGGCCGCCGCCTTGACCGCCGCCACCGACAGGGCAGGTTAAGCCTAGATATTGTAATCCAACTATATCTGTATGATGAACCTCATTTGGGATGCCGCCTTCGAGTATCTGTACCATACCTGTAGCATCATTGAGCCCCATTAAAATAAAGGTGTGCTCGGAGTTACCCCAAAAACCTTTGAAACAATGACCTTGTCTGCCTGCGTTTAAATGGCTCTTAATTGTTGCTACTGGAACGAGTGTTTGTATTGGTAGCCTGTCATCATAATAAGGCAATCTGGCATAAGAATTATCGTAATAATATGGAACATTATAATATGGATCATTATAATATGGATCATTATAAGAGTAATAACCGTAATTATTATACATTAAAGAAATCCTCCCTTTGTGTTTACCCTTTCAGACTATGAACAAAGGGGGATAAGTGTCCGACATGGACAAAGATGGACAATAAAATAGGCGGCCTATAATGCGAAATTCACGAGTAAATGCTAAGTTTAGAATTTTTATAAAGGCTAGATTGGGTTTGAAGGAAGATTGTTAGTTCATAATCCTGATAAAGATTAAAAAAGGCCTCTAGTGGGGCCCTTTTCTCTTTTCCGATTAGGTCGATCTTTATGTAAATAAAACCTTGGCTGCTTGTATGGCAAAGTAAATGCCAACGCCTATAAGTGATATTCCTGAAATGACTGAAATGCCAATAAGAATGGGCTCCGATAAAAACCGTCTGAAGGTACTGGCTGTGATGGCCATTGTGGTATCCCATGCTAAGAGGCCGAGAAGGATGGCTGAACTGTATAAAAGTATATGATGAAAATCATATTTTGTTACGGTGTTTGCAAGAATGGATCCATAAATCCCCAGCCAAAACATGATGGATAAGGGATTTGAGAGGGACATGATGAATCCTGATAAAAATGAAGAAATGTGGGAATCCTTCGCTTTCCGTGCCTGAACTTCTATCTTACCCGCGCTAAGAAGGCTTTCAATGCCAGTATAGGTCAAGATGAAAAAGCCAAAAAGCCACAAAAATGTCTTTATGAAGGAGTTATCCAAAAAGTGAACGACCCCATAATAGACGAGGGCAATATAGACGGCATCCGCTAAAATGGCACCCCAGCCAAAAATCCAGGCATGCCAAAAACCTTTCTTGATTCCTTTGTCCAATTGAGCAGCATTAATGGGACCGATAGGAGCTGCTAGCGATAAGCCTAATAATACATAGCTGAAAAAAACACCCAAATCATCACCTCGTCATTTGATACATTTACTTATTTGAATGTATTCAAACAAATGTACTTGTACCACTTTTTTTGGTATGGAAAAATAGCCATTCATTTTCATATGAAACGATTGAATAAATCCTTTAGCCCTACAACATATTAAATAAAGACATCTAAAAATCAATGGAAGTTGAATAAGTATTCATTTTTTTTTGCCTTTGTATGTTGAAAGTGGTGTTTATAATGGATGAGGAGTGTAGGTATGGAAGGTCATGAGAAAAAAAATGTCAGCATATGGTGCTTGATTAGCATGGCATCAATCCCATTGGTTATGACGCTTGGAAATTCAATGCTTATCCCGGTATTACCCATATTCGAGGAAAAGGTGGGGATAACTTCATTTCAATCAAGCATGGTCATTACAAGTTATTCCGTAGCTTCAATTTTTTTAATCCCCATAGCTGGTTATTTATCAGATCGATTCGGAAGGAAAATGGTGATCCTGCCAAGTTTGGTCCTTGCCCTGATTGGTGGATTGGTTGCGGGCTATGCATCGTGGAAATTGGATGATCCGTTTACTTGGATCATCATTGGGAGAGTATTGCAGGGGATTGGTGCTGCTGGTGCCTCGCCCATCATTTTGCCATTGGTGGGAGACCTTTACAAAGATGATGATGAAAAAACCAGTGCGTGTTTGGGTATAATCGAAACTTCGAATACATTCGGGAAAGTACTGAGCCCAATATTGGGTTCGCTTTTTGCCGCATTTATCTGGTTTTTACCTTTCTTCTCGATCTCATTCTTCAGTTTAATATCAATTGTATTGGTCTTCTTCTTTATTAAGGTACCAAAAGAGAAGGAAGAACCAAAGAAATTTAAAGAATTCTGGCAGGATACGAAACAAATATTCAAGCAGGAAGGGAAGTGGCTATATACTGTTTTCCTGATTGGTGTATTTGTCATGTTGGTATTGTTCGGGGTCCTTTTCTTTTTGTCGGAAAATCTGGAAAAAATACATGATTTGCATGGAGTAAAGAAGGGTTTTGTGATAGCGATCCCGCTGTTTTTTCTTTGTGTATCTTCATATGTTGCAGGGAAAAAAATCAAAGGCGAATTACCGATCATGAAAAAGATCATCATGATCAGTTTAGTTATCCTGTCAATCAGTCTGGTTTTTGTCGGATATACAAAAGAGAACGTATTTCTTCTGTTAATCGTAACAAGTCTTGTTGGAATAGCGATTGGTGCGTTACTGCCGACACTTGATGCCATCATCACCCAAAACATTGAAAAGGAACTAAGGGGGACGATAACTTCCTTCTATATGTCCTCAAGGTTCATCGGAGTTGCGGCTGGCCCTCCGGTCATGTCCCTTGTCATGAAAAATCATCTTAATATGAGTTATATCATTTCTGGAATCATTGGCATTTGCATCGTTTTGATTGTTATGAAATCCATTAGTACAGACAAAAAGGAAGCCACTAATTAATGGTAACAAGAAAGCAAAAAGCCGGTTTTGAACTGCAACTCCACGGCTTTTTTTGTATGTAACGCTCACCATCACAGTTATAGGGCGTAGGTTGTCACATAGAATGTACAAGTTGTTTCCTAGCTCGATGGGAGTGAAATCTATTTTTTATTGGGCTTACCCTTGCATTCCCGAAAATGGTTTTTGGCATGGCTGTATCGTTGGGGCAGGGTTCAGCAACAAGTCCGTTAACCATCTTATTATATGGATCCATTTTGGCCAAGACAGCTTCAAGTTAGGGCGAATCCCAACTTTTCACTTATAGCGGGATGAACTTTCTTGGCCTTACTTGTTGGGACTTCTTTGTAGCCGCATTGACGAATGGGTTACGAAGGTTTTTAAATGAAAAAAGTCTATTGCTCATTTCGATCATGCATGGATTATCACTGTAGGGATCGAGGCCTCGTATCATAATAAAGATTGGAAAACTTCTTCCTTGCATAATTCAATATGGCTTTATCAACACTATGAATGATGGAAAGGGGGAGCGTAATGAAAGATGCCAATTGCAGTTCATCAATAGGTAAGATTGGGACAGATTCCAGTACCTCCGGCGAACAAAATGGCGATATGAAATGGTGGCAGCTATCATTGGTTGGTGTAGGCTGTACGATCGGGACAGGGTATTTTCTAGGATCGACAATAGGCATTAAAACAACGGGTCCATCTATTGTCTTTTCATTTGTATTGGCTGCACTGGGTACATACATCGTTTATAATTTACTTGCTAAGATGACGGCTGCGGATCCTCAAGAGGGTTCTTTTTGTTATTATGCCAATAAAGCATTTGGAAGATGGGCAGGCTTTAGCTGTGGCTGGAATTATTGGTCCTCCAATATATTGATCATGGGAAGTCAGCTGACTGCCCTTTCGCTATTATCCCAATTTTGGTTGCCGAAAGTTCCGCTATGGTTGTTTGCAACCGGGTTTGCTGTTGTTTCAATAGTTGTGGTATTGCTTGGAACAAAAGGGTTCGACAGAGTGGAAAACATCCTTGCGGTCATTAAGACAGCTGCGATCGTCATGTTTATCATTATCGCTATCTGTGCAGTTGTCGGTTGGTTTGGACTAGATGGAGACAAGCCCCCGTCATTTCCGAATACGTACAGTGAGTTATTTCCTAAAGGACTAAAAGGGTTTTGGACATCGCTTATTTATGCTTTTTATGCGTTTGGCGGCATTGAAGTGATTGGGTTGATGGCGATGCAACTGAAAAAGAAGGAAGATGCGCCAAAGGCAGGGACCATCATGCTCTTGGTTTTGACAATCATCTATGTCGTTTCATTGGGGTTAGCCGTCACCATGGTATCGTTAGGCGCATTCAGTGAAAAAGAAAGCCCTTTTGTTACGGCATTGGATAGTTATCACCTGACATTTTTTCCGCATGTTTTTAACGGTGCAATCATCATTGCCGGTTTCTCGACAATGACCGCTTCATTATTTGGTGTGACAAATTTATTGGTAACTCTATCCAATGATGGGAATGCACCCGCATTATTCATGCAAAAGATCAAAAAATTCAAGGACCTTCCATTACCTTCACTGGGGCTTGGCGCCATAGGCCTTTTAGGATCAATCATCACTGCCTTGCTCCTGCCAGGCAAGATTTATGAATACATTACAACATCAGCTGGTATATTACTGCTGTATAACTGGGCCTTCATCATTCTTTCTTCATTTAAAATTTTGGAAGGTAAGATTTGGAGTAAGATTACGGCAGTTTTCGGGCTTCTTTTAATTGTTGCTGCGGTCAGTGGAACTTTGCTTGAAAAAGAGATCCGTCCTGGATTCTTCATAAGCCTCATATTCGTCGTTATCATAGGACTAGCCGCTCTTTTCATGATGTTCAAGGTTTGGAATAAGAACAAGGCCATGGCTGCAAGAGCAAGTAAATCGAACCTTGATTAAAAATGGAACTCGACTGAACAGCCTTGAGTTCCATTTTTTTGAGCTTTGTGATGCTAAATTTCAATAATGATCGGTAGGATCATTGGCTTTTTCTTAGTTTGGTTAAAGAGATATTGCCCCAGTTCCTTCTTTATGGTTTGTTTGATGATGTTCCACCGGTATATTTTTTCACTTTGTAAGTCGTTGACCGTTTTCGTGACAAGACGATTTACATGTTTAAGGAGGTCTTCGGAATTTTGAACATATACAAATCCACGGGAAATGGTATCGGGTCCTGATACTATTTTTCTTTCCGTCTTGCTTAGTGTTATGACGATTACGAGCATTCCATCTTCGGAAAGCTGCTTCCGGTCCCGCAGTACGATTTCTCCAACATCACCAACGCCCACACCGTCAACAAAGGTATTGCCGGCAGCCACCTTTCTTGTTTGACGGGCAACGGAGTTTTCAATATCCACGACATCGCCATTATTGATGATGAAAGTATGGTCCTTCTCCACCCCGACAGATTCAGCTAGTAATCGATGCTGGTGCAACATCCGATACTCACCGTGAATGGGTATGAAATACTTAGGTTTCATCAGGGTAAGCATGAGCTTTAATTCTTCCTGATAGGCATGTCCGGAAACGTGCATGCCCGTTACAGTCCCAGAACCGTAAATGACTTTGGCACCCAGTTGAAACAGGTTGTCGATGATACGTGAAACATCCCGTTCATTTCCGGGTATTGGAGTGGAGGCAAGAATCACTGTATCATCAGGCAATATACTCATGTCCCGATAATTCGAACTGGAAAGGCGAGAAAGGGCAGCAAATGGCTCGCCTTGACTTCCTGTACATAAAACCGCGACCCTTTCTGGAGCATAATTATCTACTTCTTGTGGTTGGATAAGCATCCCATCAGGAACCTCGAGGTAGCCGCGTTCAATGGCAACGGATACGACGTTCACCATGCTTCGTCCAATTAAGGCTAGTTTACGGTTTGTCTTCTGAGCAGCGTTCACTGCTTGTTGTACACGATTAACATTTGAAGCGAAGGTTGAAAGAAAGACTTTCTGTTTAGCCTGCATAAAGGCCTCTTCAATATGGCTGCCAACCAAATGTTCCGAGGGACTGGAGCCGGGACGTTCTGCGTTCGTGCTTTCAGATAATAAAACCAAGACACCTTCACTCCCGATTTTGGCCATTTTATGAATATCAGGATACTGATCATTCATGGGAGTCAAGTCAAACTTAAAGTCCCCTGTGTGAACAACCGTGCCTTCTGGCGTATGGATGGTGACTCCAAGGCAATCGGGTATACTATGATTCGTTTTGAAAAAGTCCATAACCATCTCCCCAAATTCCAACTTTGAGTCCGAGTCGATCTGGATTAATTGCGTATCACCCAAAAGGTTATGTTCTTTTAACTTCAATTCAATCAAACCAAGTGTTAAACGTGTAGCATAAATGGGTACATTCAATTTTTTTAAGAAATAGGGAATACCGCCAATATGATCTTCATGCCCATGAGTCACAATTAGAGCCCGGATCTTATCCTTATTTTCCTGAAGAAAGGAAATATCAGGAATGATTAAGTCTACTCCTAATAAACTTTCATCAGGAAACTTGGAACCACAGTCAATGATGACGATATCGTTTGAATATTGAACAACGTACATGTTTTTTCCGATTTCATTCACTCCGCCTAACGCAAGAATGGACAAAGTACTTTTATTCGCACTCAAATAGCTAGACCTCCTTTTATAAGGCTAGTCTTTCCTTAGGCCATGCTTATAAAACCAACACTTATCCTTTCTTTACAAGATGTTTTTTTCCATAAAGGGAGGAGGGCTGAAAACAAGCTATTGCCGAAATGAATGCACTGTGACCCAGGGATATTCACACGTTGGCCAAATTGGAGGGATTCGTGTGAATCATCAATACCCGACTGTGCAAAAATACTTGCAGCAAATCCACCTATAGCGGCAAATAAAGTGAAAAAAACACCTGCATTTTTCAGCAGGTGCTTGTCTTATTATGCAACCTCATTAAATCTTCCGACTTTCATTGGTACAGACAAGAGTTGATGCTTTTTTCAAAGTTCTCCATGCATGCAGGGACCTGCACGGCATATTTTGTCTTTAGCGTGAGCAGCAAACTTTCTATCAAAAATTTCCGCGGATTGTCGGACTGCATCAGCTCGTCTTGGATAAAATCGACAAGTTCAATGGCTCTTGTTCTATTTTCACCGCATGGGAAGGCTTTGTTAATCGCTTTTTTCAATTCAGAGGTGGAGTTTAGCAATTCATTATGGCATGGGTTAAGATGATTTTTAAATTTTGGAAACCACGTATCGATTAGTTCCGGATTCAGGATCTGTTCTCCGTTTTCTGCCACTTCGTCGACTAAATGGACAATTCTGTTCATGCAGTAGCGGATAATCTGTACTTCCGAGGAACCTTCCGCATTAGCACGATAATTAAAATGATTTATATGGGTCATCATCGAATGAAAGATAATGACGCTATCTAAAAGATAGGGTTTTTTGCTTTCCCCGAAAATATCGAGAAAACGTTCATACATCCAGCGTATGCTTAATAAAAGGGCCTCATTGATGAATTGTTTTAATTCATCGTCGTTTGAAACGCGGACTTCTTCGATCAGAATAAGCATTTTACTTTGTTTGTTCTCCATCATTTGCAGTTCGAGCTGCTTGATGAAAATTTCAATATCTGCTGAATCTTGATCAACCAATAGTTTTTCTCGTTCGTGGAGAATCCTTTTATAGAAGGAACGGAAAATGGCAATAAATAATTCTCCCTTGGAAGGGAAATAATTATAGAATGTACCTTTGGAAATGCCGCTGCCTTCTAAAATGTCCTGGATGGACGTGGCTTGGTAGCCTTTATCAATAAACAGCTTATGAGCCGTATCGATAACATTCTGCCTTCGATTATTCATCATATCACCTGATTTTCAATTATACTGCTTGTATAAATGTAATCGTACTCTATTTTCCATCACAGCACAAACCCTTATTTAAACCAATAAATTTTTATTGCAAAAAATGAACTGTGGGTATATTATTGATTTTATGTGATTGGGATATACCTATCGTACAATTAAATGAACCAACAGTTTGAATGGAGGAATAGATAAAAAGTGAGTACTGCACAAACAAAAGAAAAAAACGGGTCAAATGTCATTTTGGTCATTTTGATGATCGGGGCGTTTATATCGATATTGAACTCGACCCTTTTAAATATTGCACTGCCATCAATTCAAATAGACCTGGGAATAGAGACTTCCACAGTCCAATGGCTGACGACGGGCTACATGCTCGTAAATGGAATCATGATTCCGACTACAGCCTTCTTAATAAGAAAATATTCGGTACGTAATCTCTTCCTGACAGCCATGCTCCTATTTTCAATCGGGACGATCGTTGCAGGTGTAGCGCATGCATTCCCGCTATTATTGAGCGCACGTATGGTTCAGGCTGCCGGTTCGGCAATTATGATGCCATTATTAATGAACGTACTTTTAACTGCATTCCCTGTTGAAAAACGGGGCTCGGCAATGGGATTATTCGGATTAGTCATGATGTTTGCCCCTGCAATCGGGCCGACGCTTTCAGGCTGGATCATCGAACATTATGATTGGAGAATGCTATTCCATTTCATTACTCCGCTTGCATTACTAGTGCTTATTCTCGGCTTCTTAAAACTTAAAGACAAAAAGGAAAAAGTCGATATTAAAATCGATATATTATCGGTCATTCTATCGAGCTTAGGCTTTGGCGGCCTGCTTTACGGATTCAGTTCGGCAGGCAGCAAGGGGTGGGATAGTCCTTGGGTTTATGGAACATTGATTGTCGGTGCCATCTCCCTGATCCTTTTCATTACACGCCAGCTTAAAATGGAAACACCGATGCTTGAATTCAAGATCTTCAAACATCCGATGTTCGCTTTATCTGCTACGATTTCAATCGTGCTGAATATGTCCATGTTCTCGGGAATGATCTTGATGCCGCTGTATATACAAACCGTCCGTGGCATTTCACCATTTGATTCAGGATTGCTGATGCTGCCTGGTGCACTATTAATGGCCATCATGTCACCGGTCACCGGAAAGCTCTTCGATAAGTTCGGTGCTCGCGTGCTTGCTTCTATCGGTTTGCTTATCACCGCGGTCACAACGTATTTCTTCAGTAAATTATCAATGGACACTTCTTATACACATATTGTGATCCTGTTTTCCGTTCGTGCATTCGGGCTGTCCATGGCCATGATGCCGATCATGACAAATGGATTGAACTCGCTGCCAGCCCGTATGAACCCGCATGGTACAGCCATGAATAACACGCTGAACCAAATCTCCGGTGCAATCGGTACAGCATTGCTTGTAACGGTCATGTCAAACCATGCCGCATCTTCCGGTGAGACTTTAATGACCAAAGCAATGAGCAAACTAACAAGCCAGCCCACTGCTGAGATGATGGAACAAATGCAGGCCCAAATCGGGATGCAGGCGATGCTCGATGGAATAAACTTCTCCTTCCTTGTATCCACCTTCATTGTTGCAGTGGCACTGATTCTGACATTATTCATTAAGCGCGCATGGCCGGCTGAAGAAAAGCCTGCTGAGAAAAAAAATCAAACCGCTTAAAGGAAACATAAAACAAGGCCCCTATGTGAATAGGGGCCTTGTTTATTGATTTTTATCATTAAATTGTCCTATAATCGGAAAATCGTCCTAGAACTCAATCATTCACCTCACATTCCATCAGCCCCAACCGTTTTTTCTTCCAGATTCGAACTGTTCTTTAATGGCACGATGAAGGCTTTCAGATAATTCTTTGACATGTAGGACCTTATTCACTTTATCAGGATTAAAACGGTCATGGAATTTAACATCATTCACTAATGCGACAGAAACCTGTTGTGGGTGAGGCTCGATTAATACCATCCGGTCGTTGGAAGAAATCATTCCTTCCCTCAACACCCTTAGCAGGAATCCCGTATAACCCGTATTTCTAACTTGGACGATCAAACTAGGCACTTCATATTTCGCTGCCAGTTTATAACAAGGATTACGTGGTTCGGAAACTTGAATAATGGCCTCTCCAAGAGAAAAGATATCACCGATATGGGCTTTGTCCTCCGTTAGGCCCCGAACCGTAATATTTTCTCCAAATTGAGCTGTATCGATCATATTTTGGAAAGAGGGCTTCCAGTGATCATAATGGTCGTAGGGGTATAAACATAATGCTTTATTTTCACCGCCGTGGTGTTCATAAGCCTGTTCATCCCCAACCAATCCTACTTTGCTTAAAAAAATGGGGCCATCCACTGGCTCCTTTTTAATGGCGGATCGATAAACCTTTTTACCGAAATGGTAGGTTTGCGTTTTACCCATATTCAGTGACTTCAGTTCATATTGCTGTTCATGCATCCCCGATTCCCCCTCCGGAATTCTATTTATTCCCATTATACAAAAAGGAAAAGCGCAGTGCCATTTAGCACTGCGCTTTGGGTCAAGATATAACTTCCTCTGCATTCACTTTTGCATGCTGGATATGACTGGTGATCCAGCCGATGATCGCAGCAGAAACGAGATAGGCAAGTAAGATCCATATCTGCGTCCGTAAGTTTTCCCAGCCTCCTAATGAAATGACTTCTTGAAGTTCCTGTAAGGAGTGGGCCATTGGTAAAAATTGACCGATTTTTGTTAATACTGACATGCCCAGTTCACCCGGGAATGTTCCGCCGCAGGTAGCCAATTGGAACACGAGAAGGGTTACGGCCGCAAATTTGCCGACCACTCCGAATACGGTCACCAACATGAGAATGAACGTCATGAAGGTAAAGGAAACGATGATGCTTGAAAGAATGAATACTGGGACACTGGCCACATGTAAATGGAATCCAAGGAGAACGACTGCATCCACAATAAGTGCCTGAATCAATCCGATTACATAGACCAGTCCCAGTTTATTCGTAAAATGAACGGTTCCGGTAACCTTAAGGTTCTGTCTGCGGCCAAGCGGCAAGATATTGGAGGCCATAATGCCGCCTACATAAAAGGCTAGAGACAGGAAATAAGGAGCGATTCCCGTTCCATAGTTAGGGACTTCCGAAAGATTGGATTGGACCAATTCCACAGGTTCAGAGAACATCGAAGTCGTCGAATCGTCGTACTGAAGACTGGCTGTTTTATCGGCAGCTTCATTAAGCTTGGACGATAACTTGTTTGATCCCGTTTCCAGTGAAGCCAGTCCGTCTTGTAGTTCCGTCGATCCACTGGCGAGGCGACTGCTTCCGCCGGCAAGCGAATCGATTCCTGTATTTAAAGTGGAAAAACCATTTGTCCATTTAGAGAATCCATCGGTGAAATCCACAGATCCTTCGTTTAATCGTTTGGCACCCGAGGTAGCTTGTGCCATTTTATCACCAAAGGTTTTCATCCCGGTTTGAATGCTGTCTTGACCATCTGCCACTTTAGCCGCACCTTCGCCCAGCTGCTTTTGTCCAGCGTTTAAAGAGGTGGCTGCTTTGGACAATCCTTCTGATAGGGCAAGGATTTGCTTGAAGTCTTGATCCTGCATTGTATCTGGATGACTTTTGATATAGGCATCCAATTGTTTCTTAAGAGTGTTTGCTGTATCGGCCGCCTGTTCTTGTCCTTGCACCAATTTTGCATTTCCGGCTGACCAGTTTTTAACACCCTGATTTACTTCGTTCATCCCGATTTCCAATGATTGATGTCCATCCGTTAGCTGCTTCATGCCGGAATACAAGCTCTGTGAACCTGATGTTAAACCCTCCGCACCATCAGCTAAGGGCTCTTGACCATCCATGAGCTTGGTGCTTCCTGTTTGCAGCTTGTGTGCTCCATCATTCAAATCCTGAATGCCATCATTCAATTTCTCACTGCCGCTTTTGGCATCTGCCGTTCCTTGATGTAGCTCTTCCGCTCCATCCCCAGCATCTGCCAATCCTTTAGAAACATCCTGGAATTTCGAAAGAATGCCTTCAGAATAGACTTTCGTAATGCTTGCATTGATCTTTGTGGTCATTTTTTCAACAGCAGTCGTGCTGATCTGTGAGGCCACGAAGTTCTTACCTGGATTGACCGAATACAAAAGTTTAGCCGTTTCCGGTTTTTTATCCATTAAAGTCGTGACATTTTCCGAAAAGTCATCCGGGATCGTGACGACCATATAGTAGGTGCCTTCTTTAAGACCTGTATCAGCCGTCTTTGCCGATACAAAATGAAAGTCCAATTCTTTCTGCTTCTTCAATTGTTTAACGAAGTCATCTCCCGCTTCGATTGGTTTATCGTCCATTTCCGCGCCATTATCGAGATTGACCACTGCTACTGGGAGCTGATCCAACTTCCCATAAGGGTTCCAATATCCTGCCAAGAAGAAACCTGAGTAAATCAATGGAACAACCAAAAGGAAAATCAATGCGATTCTCCCATGTTTATGTTTCCACATTGCTTTTATATCTTGAAGTACTAGTTGTAAACCTTTCATTATTGAGCCTTCCCTTTCTTACTAAATGAGATTATTTCATCATAATGGCTTTTTTTGATACTGTATAATACATAATTGGTTATGTAATAATAGATTTAAATCTATACGAAAAGAGTGGGAAGATGGAAATATTACAGCTTCAGTATTTTCAAACCGTAGCGCGCCTGGAACATATGACGAAGGCAGCGGAACAACTTCAAATTGCTCAGCCATCCCTCAGTAAAACCATTTCCCGTCTTGAAGAGGATTTGGGAGTTTCATTATTCGATCGGGAACACCGGAAAATCAGGCTCAATGCAGCCGGAAGAATATTCTTGAACCGGGTCGATCGGGCTTTTGCGGAACTGAATGAAGGAAGACGGGAAATCGTGGAACTAACAGATCAAGACCAAAAGAACATCACGTTGGCTGTTACCATTCCTAGGGTCCTGCCTGATTTATTGGGGACATTTTTATCCAAATATCCAGATGTCCGCTTCCAACAATTCCTAAAATCCATATCATCCATGAAACAGCTGCTAATAGAAGCGGAAATCGATTATTGTATTTCATCCGTTCCGATTGAAGGCCCGGACATTAAGTGGGAACCGCTGATCACCGAAGAAATATATCTGATTGTGCCACCCAATCACCGGTTGGCTGGCAGGGAGAGCATCCAACTCCATGAAGTGAAAGATGAACCATTCATCAGCATGAACACAGGCTTTGGATTCCGCAGCCTAACCGACCAATTTTGCCTCGAAGCTGGATTTGTCCAGCACATCGCGTTCGAAGGCGATGAACCTGCTGTCATCTCCGACCTTGTCAGGAAAGGATTGGGCGTAGCCTTTGTATCCGAATTGACATGGCTGCATCAAACCGGATCACTTTCCCATAAAATTCGGATAACCGAACCAGCATGTCAAAGAACAATCGGTCTCGGCTGGTCGGAAAAACGCTACTTCACACCAGTAGCCAAGCAATTCCGTTCATTTGTCATGGACTACTTCTCTGCCGTCAACACCGCTAGGTTGAAGAAGGACGAATAAATGGTTTGTGGGCCGAATAAAAGGGTTGAAGGACGAATTAAATGGGTTGTGGGCCGAATAAAAGGGTTGAAGGACGAATTAAATGGGTTGTGGGCTGAATAAAAGGGTTGAAGGACGAATTAAATGGGTTGTGGGCCGAATAAAAGGGTTGAAGGACGAATTAAATGGGTTGTGGGCCGAATAAAAGGGTTGAAGGACGAATTAAATGGTTTGTGGGACGAATTAAAGGGCTGAAGGACGAATTAATCGGTTTTCCTATAAATTAAATGTAATAAGAAGTTTCTTCATTTGGAATTTTCGAGGGTTGCCAATGCAGCCCTCTTATTGCTGTCCATCATTATTAAATATATGGTTTATTTTATAAACAGCATTAACCGGCTTATTGGTTATGAATTCTAGTAATTGTTCAGCCATATAGTCGGCGCTATATGTGAAGCCAGTGTTGACCCATTCGATAATCATGCCTAAAATGGCATAGGCTTGGTAGCTGGAGGCAAGTTCTGTATTAATCTTAGGGTTTGGCCGATGATCTTCTAGGTCCTCTAAAGGCAGTTTCTTTAATTCATTACAAATTCTATCGTGTAGTTTTGGCAATGCATTCGACTTTAGAACGAGAGTATAAATATTTTTGTAGTTAGCTACATGTTCAAATATTTTGATGACTGATGCCGTTAGTTCATTGATGGTAAAGGTATCACCATTTTTATAAGGTTCCCGGTAAGATATGATCAAATCGGCTATGACATCCTCCATGATTTCTTCAAGCAGTTCTTCTTTGTACTGATAATGTTTATAGAAGGTACCGCGATTAAGGTCGGCGAGTTCTACAATGTCAGTAATGGATATCTCCCTAAAATCCTTAGTTTGCATTAATGATATGAGGGACTCTTTTAAAGTCTTTTTGGATTTCCTGACCCTTCTATCGATCCCCGTGTTATTATTGGACATTCTTCTCATCCTTTGTTCGTTTTTGGACTTATAATAAACAAAATGAATCATATGTGTTCATTGTTCAACATCGAGAGCTGCATTTGCTGATTGTATAACCTTATTGAAACTAATTATACTATAAAGGAAGTTAGTTAATGAACATCTGTACAATAAGTGGCGATTTTACTAGATTGAATATGGGGGAGATTACATGAAATTACAGGACAAGGTTGCAGTCGTTACAGGTGCAGCATCAGGCATGGGAAAACAAATTGCCATACTTTATGCTCGAGAAGGGGCTAAAGTTGTCGTGTCGGATTTAAATCTCGATGGTGCGAACGCTACGGTAGAAGAGATAAAAGCAACTGGCGGAATGGCATTTGCGATTAAAACGAATGTTGCGGTAGAACAAGATATTCAACATTTGATCGATACGACAGTCAGTACGTATGGTACGGTTGATATTCTGGTGAATAACGCGGGTATCATGGATGGCATGGAACCTGCCGGAGATATTGAAGATTCTAAATGGGACCGGATTTTTGCAATTAACACGACAAGCGTCATGCGTTCGACAAGAAAGGTGTTACCAATCTTTTTAGAAAAACAAAAAGGAGTCATCCTCAATATTGCTTCTGCCGGCGGTTTATATGGTGCTCGTGCAGGCGGAGCATACACTGCCTCGAAACACGCAGTGGTTGGCTTCACAAAAAACACCGGCTTCATGTATGCAGATAAAGGAATTCGCTGTAATGCGATAGCACCAGGCGGAGTTGAAACAAATATTGGCTCAAGCATGACGAATATCAATGGATTCGGTGCATCTCGTCAGCAATTGGGAATGGCCATCAATCCACGCAATGGAAAACCTGAGGAAATCGCGAAAATTGCCTTGTTCCTGGCTTCGGATGATTCCAGCTTTGTCAATGGTACTGTCATCACGGCAGATGCTGGTTGGAGTGCTTATTAAATCGAATGTAAACAGACCACTGCACAGGGGTGAGGTGGTCCTGTTTTTTCGAAATATCCCTGCATATTGACATATCGATAAAATTCGATTAACATAGGGTCATGGATAAAATAAATATAATAAAAGCACTTTCCAATGAGAATCGCTTGGAAATTCTAGAGTGGTTAAAAGAACCAGAAAAGCATTTCGATAAACCTACTGCCCACTTATCGAAGAATATCAATGAAAAGGGAGGTGTTTGTGTCGGTGATATCCAAGAAAAGGCCGGCTTATCACAATCAACGATATCCCTATATCTTTCAACGCTACAAAGGGCTGGTTTATTGGAATCTGAAAGACATGGTCAATGGACTTACTATAGAAGAAATGAGAAAGTCATTAAAGAATTCTGTAACCTGTTAAATGAAGAACTTTAATAGGTTCTTTTTTTAAATAATATATCGAAATTTATAGATATATAAATAAATAAATGAAAAACGGAGGTTTATTTTATGAATATTTTCGTCACAGGAGTTACAGGTTACATTGGTGGGTCAGTTGGTAAATATCTAGCGGATGAAGGGAATACGGTTTATGGCTTGGTCAGGGACTCGTCAAAATTGGACGATATCAAAAAGCTGGGCATTATCCCTGTTAAAGGAACGTTGGAAGACAAAGATATCCTTACAATGTATGCAGAAAAAAGTGATGCTGTCATTAACGCCGCTGATTCTGATAATCGTCAAGCAGTAGAAACTTTTATCGATGCATTGAAGGGGACAGGAAAAACATTTGTGCATACCTCTGGTTCAAGTGTAGTAGGCGATGATGCTCGAGGTGACTATACAAGCACGCAAATATATAGTGATGATACTCCATTCGTTCCTATGGATATAAGGCAAGAACGTGTTTCAATCAATTCTTCAATCAGGAGGGCAGGTATCGAACAAGGAATCAGGGCAGTTGTACTATGTCCTTCGATGATTTACGGAGACTCACTCGGTTTGCCAACGGAAAGTGATCAATTACCAAAAATTATTCGTAAATCCCGTGAATTGAAGGCTGGTGTCCATGTTGGAAAGGGAGTGAATCGGTGGTCTAATGTCCATATAAAGGACTTGGCCAGGTTGTATCAATTGCTTCTGGAAAAAGCACCGGCTGCATCTGTTTTTTATGCAGAAAATGGGGAAGAATCTTATGGCGATCTTGCCGCAGCAATCAGTGAGGCACTTGGTTATGGGGGAAGAACATTAAGTTGGCCGATGGATGAGGCCATTGAGGAACTTGGTGACTGGGCTCGTTTTGCCATTGCCTCCAACAGCCGGGTAAGAGCTGTGCATGCCAGGGAATTACTTGGATGGAAGCCAAAAGAGGAATCCATTATGAGTTGGATAAGTAGAATGAACGATTAAATAAGTACTAATACATGCATTCCTGCCAGTAAGCAGGGATGCATTTTTTTGAATGGATCCCTGGTAGGTAATGCCATACAATTGGATGGGGATGTTGGTCAATTGCTGTGGTAACATTCCTTGTTAGCCAGACAATTTGTAAGAGGAAGATGTCGACTTCATCCGGGAGCTAATGGGTTGCTCCTGACATTGTCATTTCAATCGAAAGTGGATAAGTGGGGGCTGGATAGTTCAACTACTATCCAGTTTTTCTCAAAAAGAATTATGCTATCAATTGGATTTAAAAGATAAGTTGAACTCTGAAATCTTGGAAGCAAAATAAGTTCCTAGAAAAAATCCACTTTCCCTATGAAATTGGATCATTGAGTGATCCATTAGTTTGCTGCGATACCTCTCAAACGATATATTAATTGGCGTGAGAATATTGAAGGACTTTCTGACGTACGTAATCAAGGTGCTTGTACATTTGGCTGAATGCTTCATGTGGATCATGGGCTGCAAGTGCCGCATAAATTGCTTTATGATACTTTACTGTCAATTCCCGTTCTCTGAATTGGATCAGGCTATTTATTTTATTATGGGTAATTAATAAGGAATCGATCATACCTTCGATAATAGGATTGTTCGCACTTAAAGCAATGATCTTGTGGAATTCTTTATCAGCCTCTCCATAATCGTTGTCTTCACTATTGGCAATCGTGTCAATCGTAACTTGGAGTTTCTCTAGTTGTTCGTTTGTGATCTTCTCGGCAGCCATTGTTACTAATCCCAACTCCAATGCCATTCGTGCTTCGATGATTGCAGGTAAATTATCCGTAGCAAGCGCCAGCATAACAGAGAATGGATGCGTACCGATTTTATCGTTAAAAAAGGTTCCTTCACGCGTTTTCCTTGTAATGACCCCTAACGTATCAAGTGCACTGAGCGCCTCCCGTAAAACCGGTCGGCTAACTTCAAGTTCTTTCATAAGTTCCATTTCAGGAGGCAGTTTGTCGCCTGCTTTCATTTGTCCACTGACGAGCAGATGCACAATTTGATCCACGACTTGTTGTGAAAGAGTGTTGCGATGTACCGATTGTACGCCTAATTTCTTTGACGATTCTTCCATTATGTAACCCCTTTTCTGTGAAATCCGATATGTATTTTTACTGTAAGACTAATTATATAATATAATACACTTATTTGCATGTGAGGAAGAGAAGGCCTATGCCCCCAAAAAAGTAAAATGCGTCGCTCTATAGAGAGAGACGCACGCATTGTTGGAAAAAAATCATCTGACAAGGCAAGGTGATTTTGGGTCGAACTTCCACCCGGAGACCAGGTATTGCATAGCCATTGAATCATCACGGGCACCAAGCCCTTTTTGTTTATAAAGCTGATGTGCCTTCTCGATTTGTTCCATATCCAATTCAATTCCAAGTCCGGGTTTGGACGGGACATCCACCATTCCACCGACAATTTTAAAAGGTTCTTTCGTCAAACGTTGCCCATCCTGCCAAATCCAGTGGGTATCGATCGCAGTGATTTTTCCTGGTGCCGCTGCTGCAACGTGTGTAAACATGGCAAGTGAAATGTCAAAGTGATTATTGGAGTGTGATCCCCATGTCAATCCCCATTCCTTGCACATTTGAGCGACGCGGACGGAGCCTTGCATCGTCCAAAAATGCGGATCAGCAAGAGGAATATCAACGGATTGAAGTTGAATGGAGTGCCCCATTTGCCTCCAATCCGTTGCGATCATATTAGTAGCGGTGGGAAGGCCCGTTGCGCGCCTGAATTCCGTCATGATCTCCCGGGCGGAAAAGCCATTTTCCGCTCCGCATGGATCTTCCGCATAGGCTAAAACATGATGCTGGTTCCGGCAAAGTTTAATCGCATCCTCAAGTAGCCAGCCGCCATTTGGGTCAAGGGTGATCCTGGCTTCAGGGAAGCGTTCCGCAAGTGCCGTCACCGCTTCGATTTCTTCTTCCCCGCGCAAAACCCCGCCTTTCAATTTAAAATCATTGAATCCATAGCGAGAGTGGGCGGCTTCTGCCAAGCGGACAATCGCTTCGGGTGTCAGCGCTTCCTCATGACGGAGGCGAATCCAGTCATCTTCCGCTTCCGGTTCGCTTATATAACCAAGATCTGTTTTCTTACGGTCACCTAAATAAAATAAGTAGCCCAGCATTTCTACCTTATCACGCTGCTGTCCTTCTCCTAGAAGGGCTGCGACTGGTACACCTAAGTATTGTCCGACTAAATCAAGAAGTGCCGCTTCCAATGCTGTTACGGCATGAATGGCTATACGGAGATCGAACGTCTGAAGGCCGCGCCCTCCTGCATCCCGGTCCGCAAACTGCTTACGGATGGTATTTAGAATGTTGTTGTATGTCCCAATGGACTGGCCGACAACCAATTGTTTGGCATCTTCGAGTGTCTGGCGAATTTTTTCGCCTCCAGGAACTTCACCTACACCTGTATTACCCGCATTGTCTTTTAAAATGACAATGTTCCGGGTGAAATAAGGAGCATGGGCACCGCTCAAGTTCAGAAGCATGCCGTCATGGCCCGCAACTGGAATGACATTCATTTCCGAAATGACCGGTGTGCCGATTTTCACATTATCCTTAAGCAATTGATTATTCATAATTTTCCCCCTGACAGAATATTTAGTTATCTATGATTTTAACTCTACACGTTTAATTTCACCAACAAGGAATAAATAGCTGCAGACCGCGACAAGAGCATTAGCACATACGAAGACTAGTGCCCCATTAAATGACCCCGTTGTGGCAAGGATGTATCCGATAATAATCGGTGTTGTGATACCTGCAATGTTACCGAATGTGTTGAAAAGCCCCCCACTGATACCGGACATTTCTTTTGGTGAGGTATCGGCAACTACCGCCCAGCCGAGTGCCCCGAATCCTTTACCGAAAAATGCAAGGGCCATAACGAATATAACAACCCATTCCGTATCTACATAGTTTGCAGCCACTAAGCTCATCGATAGAAGCATCCCAACAACAATTGGCATTTTTCGAGCGACAGTCAATGAGAATCCCTTCCGTAACAAGAAATCCGAGAATGTCCCACCGAGAATGCCTCCAAAAAATCCACAAATGGCTGGAAGGGAAGCGACGAGTCCAACTTCAAGAATGGTCATGCCTCTTTCTTGTACAAGGTACACAGGAAACCAAGTCAGGAAAAAGTACGTTAATGTTGTAATGCAATATTGTCCGAGATAAACACCTAACAGCATACGGTTTGATAAAAGCTGCTTAATATGATTCCAGTTGACGCCTTTCTTTTCCTCCTTATTTGTAGTTGTAGTAGTTTGATCCATATTAATCAAAGCGCCGCCTGCTTCGATATATTCAAGCTCAGCTTTGTTGATACGCGGATGTTCCTTTGGTCCATAAATCGTTTTCATCCAGATGAAAGCAACGATGATTCCCAAGGCGCCCATAAAGAAGAAGACATATTCCCAACCAAATTTATACGTAATATATCCCATAATCGGTGCGAAGAGAACTGTTGCAAAATACTGGGCTGAATTGAAAGTGGCAGCCGCGGTTCCACGTTCATGGCTTGGGAACCAGGTAGCAACGATGCGGCTGTTGGCCGGGAAGGAAGGAGCTTCTGCCAATCCAACTAAAAAACGGAGTCCGAACAATACCATGACAGCTGTTCCGGCAGAACCGAGAAACCCGATCAATCCTTGTAAAAGCGTAAAGGAAGACCATAGCGTGATACTCCAAAAGTAAACTCTTTTTGAGCCAAAACGGTCTAAAAGCCATCCTCCTGGAATTTGTCCAGCTACGTAAGACCAAGCGAAAGCGGAGAAAACATAGCCCATCATGACTGAATCGAGTCCAAGCTGACCTGACATATCCGTTCCCGCAATTGATAGCGTCGCACGATCTGCATAATTCAGAGCGGTAACCAAAAAGAGCATGAAGACAATGAACCATCGTGTGCGCGTTTTTTTCTGGGCATTTGGCAGTTTAGTAGATGCTTGGAAAACTTTTTCTTCAGCGTTCATATACTCACTTCCTTAAACGTATTTTATTTATTTGATACCGCTTACAAACTTAATCGCTTCCCCCTTTGTGAAAATTCTTAATATTTAGTTTTGTCCAATGGTAAGACAAATGAAATTGTTTGTCAATGACTATTTTTTTAAAATCGTTTTTCATTTCCGCTCCTTCATTTTCCGTTTTTTTGTATAAAGTAGAAGCAAAATTATTGAGTTATGAAGTGATGTTGGATTTTTCAGAAAATAATAAAAATACAATTGACCGAACGGTATATTTGTCTTACAATAAAACAATAATACACAAGGGGGAATAAATAATGAATAAGATTCGCAAGGCACCTAAAGGGATTCTCGGATTTCCCGTGGCACCATTCACAACGAGTAATAAGCTTGATGAACAAGCACTCGCCCAAAATATCCAATTTTTAATAGATGAGGGACTCGAGGCCATTTTCGTGGCATGTGCAGCAGCAGAATATCCATCGTTAAGTAAAGAGGAATATGAAGCGATGGTGGAGGTAGCCGTATCCGTCACGGCTGGAAAAGTCCCTGTTTACACAGGGGTAGGAGGCAATATTCAAACTTCTCTGGAACTTGCCAGAATATCAGCGGATAGAGGGGCAGATGGTTATTTAATATTACCTCCATATCTCGTTACTGGAGAACAGGCAGGTCTGGCGGCTTATTTCAAAGCCATCTCAGAAAGTACAGACTTAAACTCAATAGTATATCAGCGTGATAATGTGTCATTTTCAATTTCAACTTTGGAAGCGCTCGCGGAGGTCCCTCAGGTGGTCGGCGTCAAAGACGGTCTAGGCAATATGGAGCTGAATGGACTCCTTACACAAACCTTCGGAAAACGTTTCGGCTGGCTGAATGGAATGCCACTTGCGGAAGTTACCATGTCAGCCTACGTTCCACTTGGCTTTGATTCATACTCATCTGCGATATCCAATTACATCCCGCACATCTCACGAAAATTCTATAATGGCATTTTGAGTGGAGATCAAGAAACGGTCAATGAAATTTACCAACAGGTCATTATGCCAATCAACAACATTCGCCGTCAGCGAAAAGGGTATGCCGTTTCTCTCATTAAAGCAGGTATGGAGATTATGGGCATGCCGGTTGGGCAAACAGTCAGATTACCAATTCTTCCGGTGGAAAAAGAACATTATGCAGAAATGCAAAAAATATTAGAACATGCTTTAGATCGTTTTCCAAAAGAAACAACAATTCAATCAATCTAATAAGGGCGGGATTATATATGATAACTACTGTTCAAACAAAAACATATCTTAACTATATTAACGGTGAATGGGTTGCTTCCATTTCAAATGAAGTTGAAAAAAGTTTAAACCCGGCAGATAAACAGGCACTTGTCGGATATGTACAAAAATCTACCAAGGATGACTTGAACCTTGCTGTGGAAGCTGCGAAAAAGGCGAAAGAAAAATGGCGCAAACTAGCTGGTTCAGAGCGCGGGGAGTATCTATATAAAGTAGCGCAAATTCTTGAAAAGCGGATGGATGAAATCGCAGAATGTGCAACTAGGGAAATGGGAAAGACCTTTGCTGAAACAAAAGGGGAAACGGCACGCGGTATTGCGATCCTGAAATACTATGCAGGAGAAGGAATGCGTAAAGTGGGGGATGTCATTCCATCTACCGACAGTTCAGCGCTTATGTTCACGACGCGCGTCCCGCTTGGTGTAGTGGGCGTCATTACACCTTGGAATTTCCCAATCGCCATCCCAATCTGGAAGATGGCTCCTGCTCTCATATATGGGAATACGATTGTCGTGAAGCCAGCCACCGAGACGGCCATCACCTGTGCAAAGATTATGGAGTGTTTTGAAGAAGCCGGTTTACCAGCGGGAGTTATCAATATGGTCACGGGGCCGGGCAGTGTCATTGGGCAGGGCATCGCCGATCACGAAGATGTAAACGGCATTACCTTTACCGGCTCAAACGGCGTTGGAAAAAGGATTGGACAAGCGGCGTTGGCACGTGGAGCGAAATACCAGCTTGAAATGGGCGGGAAAAACCCGGTAATCGTTGCAGCGGATGCGGATCTTAATCTGGCTGTAGAAGCAGTCATTACAGGTGCTTTTCGCTCGACGGGTCAAAAATGTACCGCGACAAGCCGTGTCATTGTTGCAGCTGAAGTTTATGAAGAGTTCAAACAGTTGCTGGTGGAAGAAACGAAAGGCATTTCCATCGGGGATGGATTGGACAGCGGGACATGGATGGGACCATGTGCTAGCGAAAATCAATTAAATACAGTTCTTTCCTATATTGAAAAAGGAGTGGAAGAAGGCGCTATACTTCTAATTGGCGGAAAGCGTGCTGAAGAAGGCACTCAGGCAAATGGCTTTTATGTAGAGCCTACGATTTTTGATAACTGCACGTCAGATATGACAATTGTACAGGAAGAAATTTTTGGCCCGGTGATTGCTTTATTGAAAGCTGATTCAGTTGAAGAAGCCCTGCAACTTGCGAACAGCGTGGAATACGGCCTTAGTGCTTCGATTTTTACAGCCAATATCAAACATTTGCTTTCATTTGTTAACGATATGGAAGCGGGATTGATCAGGGTTAACGCTGAGAGTGCAGGCGTTGAATTGCAGGCGCCATTTGGCGGCATGAAAAACTCCAGCTCCCACTCCAGGGAACAAGGAGAAGCAGCAAAAGAGTTTTTTACATCCATTAAAACGGTGTTTGTAAAATGATAAATTTCCATATAACGTGAATGCGATCAATAGATAAGGCTTTCGTATTAATGATTAGAGTACTTATGAAAGGAAGTTATAAGATGAAATCGCAGGGATCGCCAATTATTACAGATATGAAGGTTATTCCAGTAGCAGGTTATGATAGTGCGCTACTCACACTAAGTGGCTGTCATGCTCCTTATTTTACTCGTAATATTGTTATTTTAGAAGATGAAACGGGGAATACAGGCATCGGTGAGATTCATGGCGGCGATGATATTACTAGAATGATAGAAAGTTATCGTCCATTTGTGGTAGGACAAGAGATTGCCAATTATAGAGGTTGTATTACTGCAATACGTAAGGGTGGTTTGAGTATAAAAGGTGACTCTGGTGAAGGATTACAAGGATTAAATTTAGCCAATTTAAAATTTGTTGTGCAAGCAGAAGCTGCTGTTGAATGCGCCATGATGGACTTACTTGGTAAATTTGTTAATAAACCAATTGCAGCATTACTTGGCGATGGAGGTATTCAACGGACAGAAGTACCTTTCTTAGGCTATTTATTCTATATCGCAGATATGGAAAAACTCGATCTTCATTATTTACGTGAAACACAATTTAAGGATGATTGGGATCGTGTTAGACGAATTGAAACGTTAACAGCTGAAGGAATTGTAGCTCAAGCAAAAGCAGCTGAAGATCGTTATGGGTTTAAGAGTTTCAAATTAAAAGGTGGAGTACTTCGTGGAGAAGAAGAAATGGAAGCGATTCAAGCTTTACATGAAGCATTCCCTGATTCAAGAATCAATCTTGATCCAAATGGTGCATGGTCATTGGAAGAAGCCATAAAGTTTTGCAAAGGTAAAGGAGATATACTTGCTTATATTGAAGACCCTTGTGGTCCTGAAGCGGGATTCTCTAGCCGTGAAATAATGGCTGAATTTAAGATTGCAACTGGTCTACCTGTTGCAACAAATATGATTGCTACAAATTGGCGTCAATTCCATCATGCAGCAGCACTTAGAGCAGTCGATATTGTGTTAGCTGACCCTCATTTCTGGACATTGAATGGTAGTATCCGTATGGCACATGTATTAAATGATTGGGGCTTGACATGGGGTTCACATTCCAATAACCACTTTGATATTACATTAGCGGCATTTACACAGGTAGCAGCTGCTGCACCAGGAAATATTTCACCAATTGATACACACTATATATGGCAAGATGGCCAAGAATTATGTGATGATTCTTTACAAATTAGAGATGGAGTCATTAAACTGCCTGATAAACCTGGTTTAGGTGTAGAAATAAATATGGATAAAGTTATGAAAGCAAATGAATTATATCGTAGTCTGCCTTATCATGACCGTGATGATTCAACATCTATGCAATATCTAATTAAAGAGTGGAAATATAACTCTAAAAAACCATGTTTGGTGAGATAAACTTTTCGAATGAAAAGAATGGGTAATTACCATGAGTAAAAGAATTAATATTTCTATCTAATAAAGATGAAAGTATTACATTCTACTCATGGTAGTTGCTAAAAAAACATTAATTGTAAGCCCTTACTTTATTAAATTCAAACTCAATGAGAAAAAATAAAAGGTATTAAGCTGCGCGGCGTGTTACTAGAAAAAACAAAAATAGGAGGAAGCTTGATGAACAGTAGCGGTGCTCAACGCCTCAGCAATGAAAATGAATACCCTAAAAAAACCAATGTGCGTTTTATCATACTTGCAATGTTATTTATCGTGACCGTTATAAATTATATTGACCGTTCTGCGTTGGGTATAGCTGCTCCAGTAATGAAAGAAGACCTTGCTTTCGATGCAGTGAAATTGGGAGTCGCTTTTTCAGCCTTTAACTGGGCTTATACCGCATTTAACATTCCAGGCGGGTGGTTACTAGATCGGTTTGGAGCACGAAAAGTTTATGGTGTTGCTTTATTATTGTGGTCCACATTTACTTTTTTTCAAGGATTTATTAGCACCTTACTTGGGTTATTCATTTTAAGATTCTTGGTTGGTATTACTGAAGCTCCATCTTTTCCTGGAAATAGCAGATTGACAACGATGTGGTTTCCACAACATGAACGTGGACGAGCAGTATCGATTTATAACTCTGCACAATATTTTGGATTAGCACTTTTCACACCAGTCATGGCATGGATTTTACAAGAGTTTGGCTGGCACGATGTTTTCTTTGTTGCAGGAGGAGCAGGTATCATTGTAGCAATTTTATGGTTTGTATTTGTACGTGAACCATACAACCATCCTCGTGTAAATCAAGCGGAAATCGATTATATTAATTCAGGTGGAGGCTTAGCAAATAAAGAAGAAAAAAGAAAAGTGAATGGGTCTGATATCCGTCTATTGTTGACAAACAGACAAATGGTCGGAATTTATATTGGTCAGTATGCGTTGAATACAATTGTTTGGTTTTTCTTAACTTGGTTCCCTACTTATCTCGTAACGGAGAAGGGTTTATCTCTGATTCAAACAGGGTTTGCAGCATCGGTACCATATATAGGAGCATTTTTTGGAGGTATCGCTGGTGGGTTCATTTCTGACCTATTATTAAAAAAAGGAAAATCGCTCGCTGTTGCACGTAAAACACCGATTATCACAGGGTTTCTTTTATCCAGCACAATCGTATTAGCTAACTTTACTTCAAATATTTTTCTTCTTATCCTAATCATGTCCATTGCCTTTTTCGCAAAAGGTTTGGCAGGACTTACATGGTCTCTTGTCGGTGATATGGCACCAAAAGAACTTATTGGATTAACTGGCGGTATTTTTAATACCATTGGGAATATCGCAGGTATTGTAACACCACTTGTCATTGGATTTATTTTAGCCAAAACAAATTCTTTTAGTGGTGCCCTAATCTTTGTTGCAAGTGTATTGTTCGTAGGAGCTCTATCCTATATTTTCATAGTAAATAAACCTGAAAGAATCGTATTAATAGATAAAAATTAACATAGGAAAAGAGAACAAACTTATTGAAAATAAAATACGTAAGTTAAAAGTTGTAATGAAGATCCCTAAAAGCATAAGGAATATAATTGAAGCCATTTAAAAAGCAACCTTTATAACTATATCAGACAAGTTTGCTAGCTTATTATATTGAAAGGGTTGGTAAAGTGGATACGAAAACGCAACTAACGGAGGTACCGCTTTATATTAAGGTACATAGGATGGACAATGTCGCCATCGTAGTTAATACCGGGGGCTTGGATCAAGGAACCGTATTCCCTTGTGGGCTTGAATTGAAAGAAAGAATACCACAAGGTCATAAAGTTGCTTTAATGGATATTGTCGAGAATGAAACCATCATCCGCTATGGAGAAGTTATCGGTTATGCGGCAAAATCGATCAGTAAGGGCAGTTGGATTGACGAGTCATTGGTGATATTGCCGGCATCTCCAGATTTAAGGGAATTACCGGTAGCAAATGATATACCCAAAATTTTGCCCCCATTGGAAGGATATACATTTCAAGGATTCCGCAATGAAGATGGCAGTGTTGGAACTAAGAATATATTAGGCATTACAACAAGCGTTCAATGTGTAGTAGGCGTTTTGGATTTCGTCGTGAACCGGATAAAAAAAGAGATTCTCCCGAAGTATCCGAATGTTGAAGATGTTGTCGCTTTAAATCACAACTATGGCTGCGGAGTCGCAATCAATGCACCGGAAGCGGTTATTCCCATCCGCACTATACAGAACCTTGCGAAACACCCTAATTTCGGCGGGGAAGCCTTGGTAGTCGGTTTGGGTTGTGAAAAACTGTCTCCGATGAGAATAAATCCAAGCGGGGACGATTCAGATATCATTTCACTTCAGGATCAGCAGGGGTTTGCGGGAATGGTTCAATCCATCATGGAAATGGCGGAGGAACGATTAATGAAGTTGAACCGCAGGCAGCGGGAGACGTTTCCGGTTTCCGAATTAATCATCGGGACGCAGTGCGGAGGAAGTGATGCATTCTCTGGTGTGACTGCTAACCCTGCAGTTGGATATGCTACAGATCTGTTAGTTAGAGCAGGGGCAACCGTTCTATTTTCTGAAGTCACGGAAGTACGGGATGCGATTCATTTATTGACGCCTCGTGCAGTGAATGAAGAAGTAGGAAAGGCCTTAATAAAGGAAATGGATTGGTATGATAACTACCTAGCTTTGGGTGATGCTGATCGAAGTGCCAATCCGTCGCCCGGAAATAAAAAAGGCGGATTGGCCAATGTAGTGGAAAAATCATTAGGCTCCATTGCCAAATCAGGTAGCAGCCCTATATCAGGCGTACTGGCTCCAGGTGAAAAAGCTGTTGAAAAAGGTCTGATTTTTGCAGCAACACCAGCTAGTGACTTTGTTTGCGGAACGTTACAACTTGCTTCCGGTATGCACCTTCAAGTTTTTTCGACTGGAAGAGGGACACCCTATAATCTATCAGTGGCTTCCGTCATTAAAGTTTCTACAAGAAATACATTGACCGAGCAATGGAAAGATCTGATTGATATAAATGCTGGAACCATCGCTACTGGAGAAGCAACCATAGAGGAAGTTGGGTGGGAAATATTTCACCTTATTTTGGAAGTGGCCAGTGGTAAAAAGAAAACCTGGGCAGAGCATTGGGGTCTGCATAATGATTTGGCATTGTTTAATCCTGCGCCAATTACCTAATAATGATTTACTGGACGGACTTCCTTTTAATAGGGGAAGTTGGTCCTTTTTTTGTTGGCCCAATTTTTACAACCGTCATTATATTTCCTCCAGAAAAGAGGACCGCGGGATTATTAGCAGAAGTTATTAATGAAAGATTGGATTTCATCATGACGAAAAAGGATGATACTGAGGTGCATATCAGGAGGGATAGAATGATCACATTCAGGAATGCGACAGTAAAAGACTTAAGTGAGATAGTTCAGATGCTTGCCGACGATGTATTGGGCAGGAATAGGGAGCGCCATGAAAATCCTCTTCCAAAAAGCTATCTAAAGGCATTTGAAGCAATTGATTTAGATCAGAATAATGAATTGATTGTTGCATGCCGTGGTGAGGAAATCATTGGGGTGCAACAGATCACTTTCACTCCTTATCTTACACATCAAGGTGGTTGGAGAGCGACGGTTGAAGGGGTTCGAACGGCATCTTCAGAACGCGGGAAAGGTATAGGCAGAAAGATGATTCAATTCGCAATAGAGCGTGCAAAGAAGCGGGGCTGCCATATCATTCAGCTGACGACTGATAAAAAGCGGGAGGAATCGCTGCGTTTTTATGAACATTTAGGGTTCACGGCGACTCATGAAGGGCTGAAAATGAAGCTTTAATGCAATCGTTTTTATCCGGCGGCCTTTTAATCTACTGTTAATATTTTTGTTAAGACCGGGTGAAGCCTGTAGTTCTAATAGGTAATCGAATGATGCGGATAGGTTTGACTAATAGGGGGGATTCCATGATAAGAGGTTTATATGAAGCACATTTACCGGTTCGTGATTTGGATCGTTCCATAGCATTTTATGAAGGGCTTGGTTTGCAGTTAGATCATAAGGTTGAAGACAACCTGGCTTTTCTATGGATTGAAAAGGACAAAAGTTGGTTGGGGCTTTGGGAAACGGAAAAAGTGGAGGTTGAGTATCATCCCTCCCTACGGCACATCGCTTTTCAAGTATCATTGGAAGATCTAAAGTGCTCAGTCGCATGGCTTGAAGATAGAGGCTATGCGCCAAGAGAGGCTTTTGGATTTAAACCAATTGAACCTTTCGTGATGCCGCACGGGGAATATGCCCACGCTAAAATTCACTTCAATGATCCAGACGGAAACAGTTTGGAGTTTATTAGTAAACTGGAGAATCCAAAAAAAATCACGAATCGTATGTATTTAAGTGAATGGGAACATGAGTATAGAAGTGAAAAATACGAATGACAAATGGGCGAAAATTTTAAGAATAAGAATGGGAGAATCATAGAATGAATGTCAAAGCGGAATTATATTGGAATGAATTTTGGCAGGGGAAAGACGAAGAAAAACCCCAGGCAGTCAGTGCATGGCAATTCGGGGCCGATCCCGATCATTTGGCTCAATTAGTGATGGATGGGAAAAAAACGGCTACGTGCTCTGGGTATGTTTTTTATGAAACGGAAAATGAACCATTACCATCCGTGGGTGATTACAGCATTATTTTGAGCAGTGAGGATGAGCCCTTAGCCATCATACAAACAGTGAAAGTCGAAGTATTGCCCATGAATGAAGTGAGTGAAGAGTTTGCCATTGCTGAAGGAGAAGGCGATCGAACATATACATACTGGTGGGATGCACATGAAAAATTTTTTAAAGAAGCACTGGACAAAATCGTCCACACCTTTAAAGAAGATATGCTGCTTGTGTGTGAGCGTTTTGTATTGATACATGTAAAGTGAATGTAGGTGGTTCGTTCGGTAGATCAAAATAAAGGATAATCACCTGTTGAACTGTAAAATAGACTTCCTAGATTATGAGAGATTAGTTTAAAATGGGGTTGCTGTGGCAACCTCATTTCTTTTTGGTGTTAATATAAAGTTGAAACGTTCAGTGATTTGCTATAATAGGTCATTGGATTAAAAAACTTATAGAAAGATAGGTCCTAGTCATGAAAAAGAAACTGACATTTATTGGATTTGTGATCCTGATTGTTTTCCTTCTATTACTGGGTACATATAAATTAATGAATTCGAGGACATATCAGGTATTCGGCGGATTAACGGATAAAGTCGAGACGAAAGAAAAAGTGGTCGCTTTGACTTTTGATGATGGTCCTTCGAAGAATGTAAATCAGATCCTTCCGTTATTGGATAAATACGATGTGAAGGCTACGTTCTTCCTGATCGGTAACGAAATCGTAAAGTACCCAAACGAAGCTGGAAAAATAGCGGAAGCAGGACATCAGATTGGAAATCATACGTATTCCCATAGGCGAATGGTTTTTAAATCGCCCACCTATATCAAAACGGAGATCGAGAAAACGGATAAATTAATTCGAAACGCGGGATATAAGGGTGAAATTGACGTTCGGCCACCAAACGGGAAAAAGATTGCAGGTTTGCCTTATTATTTAAACAAAAATGATAGAGAGACGATTACCTGGAATCTGGAACCAGATAGCTATTACACTTACGCATCTGACAAAGTGAAGTATGTGAAGGAACAAATAAAACCTGGGTCAATCATCCTGATGCATCCGATGTATGATGATACGGGTAAAGAACTCCAGGCGATTGAAGGGATTTTACAAGAGTTAACGAACGAAGGATATACGTTTGTAACGGTCAATGAACTTCAAGAGATGTAGGTTTCATTTTCCTTATGAACCTTATGGGGAAATCGGGTTGCTGCGGCGACCCTTTTTTATTATCCCGCTTTGTGAAGGGGAAATATTTAACGATATACTGAATAGTACAAAATGTGGGCGGCATATTGTTTCTTAACGGAATGATGTGGTGGGGCATGTTTTCGTGATATTCCTTCGAGTAAATAAAGTTTTAATAATGGGGCTGGTTACGTTGTATCGGAATAAAAATACCGCTCTGATCATTATTTTAAGTATCCTTTTACTCCTATTCCTTGTTGTGATGGCTTTCCGCAATATCACTGTATACTTTGTGTATAGTTCAGGAATCGGGCCTTTATTGTTTATTGGTCTGATCATATTGGCGATCATTATGCTTTTTTTAAAAGGTTACAAGTAACAAAGTTTTGAAACTTGAGGCTGCTGCGGCAGCCTTTTTTATTTGGAGCGAAAGGCAAAAGGCAAAAGGCAAAAGGCATGGTTCTGCCAAGCCAAATGCTTTGTATTTATATCGAAATTCTTTCACCTTTGTTAATTGTTCTCCATGTAAGGTTTTTCAGTATGTTTGCAGGAGGGGCAATTTTGCTATCAGACTGTTCAGCCTTTTCGAATTAGAAGGGATGGAGATGAAACACTCCAGACTTTAGTATGATGCAACTTAACATCAAACATACTTTTGTCTGTAGCTACATACGTTAACTGCTCAATAAATCTAGGTTAAAAGTTATAATTTCTATACACTCATGTTAGTAATATATGGTAATATTTAAAATGGAATTATTTTCTTTAATTTAAAATCAGGGGTGATGTGCACGTGGAATTTTTTACTAAGTGGTCATTTAAGAACAAGGCTGCCGTTTCATTGGTAACAATCTTTATTTTATTGATAGGAGTTGTTAGTTATTTTAAACTGCCGATGGAATTTTTACCATCCGCGGATAATCCACAGGTTACGATTGTCACAATGGGGCAGGGTACTGATTCGAAAACGATGGAAACGCAGGTTACAGATCCGATTGAAAATGCTGTTACGGGAGTAAAAGGAAAGAGTTCAATCTACTCCACCACTGGAGATGGATTTTCAAAAGTAGATCTATTCTTTGAATCGGGATCGGATATGAAACAAGCAAAACTTGATGTTCAAGAGGCCTTAGCCAATGTAGCGTTGCCACAAAGCATTGCAAAGCCTACTGTTACACAGCTTAATACCTCAATGATTCCGATATCATTTATAGCTGTGACTTTTAAGGACGGTTTAACAGCAAAAAATATAGACTTTACGAAGAAGGAATTAGAGCCTCTATATAAAGATATTAAAGGAGTTTCGGATGTACAGACATTTGGAGTTTCCCAATCTGTTCTTTCCGTCAAAGTGGATAATGAACAACTGGCTAAAAAGAAAGTCTCCATTCAAAACGTCATGAGCGCCCTTAACGGTCAGAATACAGCTCTCGCCGTTGGTGAAAAGGTGATTGATGGGAAGGCAAGTAATATTAAGGTCATCGGGGATTTAACAAGTATTGATAAATTAAAAGCGCTGAAGGTCACTTCAAAAGTCAAACTTGGAGAGATAGCAAAAGTTGATGAAGCGAAAGATGGTAATCTAATCAGCCGTTTTAACGGAAAAGAAAGCATCGATATTAGCATTATCAAGGACAGTCAATCAAATGCTGTCACAATCAGTAAAGAAGTAGAAAAGGTAACAAAAGAAATTAACAAAAAGTATGGTGAACAGAATTCAACCATTTATTTGTCCACAGCTGATATGGTGGAAACTTCTGTTCAGACGATGGTTAAAGAAGTGCTGCTTGGTGCACTATTTGCCACCATAGTGATTATGGTCTTTTTACGAAATGTACGGTCTACTTTCATTACGATCATATCCATCCCGTTATCTCTTGGCTTTACGTTATTTTTGCTGTCATTATCGGGAGTTACGCTGAATATCCTGACGCTAGGCGGGGTTGCTGTAGCGATCGGTCGCTTGGTGGACGATAGTATTGTCGTTATTGAAAATATTTTCCGGAAATTGCAGCAGGAAAAGATGTCAATCCAATTGGTATTGGACGCAACAAAAGAGGTAGGAGTGGCGATAACAGCTTCCACCCTTACTACTGTAGCCGTTTTCTTGCCTGTAGCTTTATTGAACGGAGGGCTTCAAGAATTTCTGCTGCCCTTCGCTTTAACGGTCACTTATTCTTTGCTGGCTTCTTTAATTGTCGCATTAACCGTTGTTCCGTTAATGAGTGCGGGATTGCTGAAAAGAGCGAAGCTGCCAAAACATCGGCCAGCCAAGCGTTTTACGAAGCTTGTTACCTGGTCACTAAACCATAAATGGGTTGTCTTGATTGTTGCGTTGCTGTTGTTTGTCGGTTCCGTTGGTACATATTTTGCCATGCCAAAAGGGGCGATTGATAATTCTTCAGCTGACTATGTCTCCGTGACGTTAACTTATCCAAATGATAAGCCCTTTGATGAAGTAAAAGAAAAAGCGATAGAACTTGAGGAAACCATTCAAGATATGCGTGAAACGGAGAATGTTTTCATGCAACTAGGAAACTCAGCCGAAGCGGCTCAATATGGTGCTGTCACATCACCTACAGAGGCGACTTTCGGTATCTTGGTGAAGGACAAGGAAAACATAGATAAAATCTTGGGGGAAATCGAAAAGCAAAAAGATAGCTATCCTGATGCGAAGCTAACAACCACCGCTTCTTCATTTATGATGGGGGCATCCAAGACGAACATTACGATTGATGTGATTGGCAGCAATGTTGAAGATTTGGAACTGACAGCCAATAAGATCAAAGGAAATATTCAAGATATTAAAGGAATTGAAGACGTTACAACGAACCAAGACGAAAAGAAAACCATTTATTCATTCAAGGTAGATCCATCTAAAGGCAATACAGAACAAATAGGCCAACAATTAGGCATCATGCTTAATAAAACCCCTATCGGCAATATTACGTTAGAGGATAAGCAGACACCTGTTGTCCTTGAACCTGTCTTGGACCCTAAAAAACCGAATGATTTAAAAAATATTCCCATCATGACAGATGGCGGTTTAGTGCCGGTGTCAAAAGTTGCTTCTATAAAGAGCGAAGAGAGTGCAACAACCCAGTTCCATAAAGACGGAGACACGTATCTTCAAGTAACGGCAACAGTCGATCCGACTAAACTTTCCGATATTGCAAGCAAAGTAAATCTTGAGATATTTGGAGACAAGGAGAACAAAGGCCTTGATATTCCGAAAGATGTGGATATTTATGTGGGTGGAGCAAGCGCTCAGCAGACTGATGATTTTACAGACTTGTTCCTGACGATGTTAATTTCCATAGGCATTGTCTTTCTGATCATGGTTATAACATTTAAATCAATGAAAGCACCGATCGCCATTTTATTTTCATTGCCGTTCGCTGCGATCGGAGCCGTGTTAGGCTTGGTCATCAGCCGAATTCCAGTGGATATTACCGCGCTGTTGGGTGCGCTCATGTTAATCGGGATTGTGGTGACAAACGCAATTGTGCTTCTCGATCGGGTTAAGCAAAACGAAGAAAAGATGATTATCCGAGATGCGATCATTGAAGCGACAGCTACAAGATTTCGTCCGATCATTATGACGGCTGTCGCCACCATTTGTGCCATGCTGCCTCTTTTATATAAAAAGGCGGAAACAGGAAGCCTGGTTTCACAAAGCTTAGCCATCGTTGTCATCGGAGGGCTGGCAGTTTCTACATTGCTCACCCTTATCGTCATTCCGTGTATATATGAATTACTATATTTTAAAAAATCGAAAAAACAAAGAAAGAAAAAGAGAGCACCTGTAAGCGAGAACGTCGAGATGTAAGGGAGCTTAATCAAAAAGTTTGTAGAGAAAGCAACGCTTTCTCTACAAACTTTTTTTTATTGGCAGGCATACTTTTTAAAGTTTTTTCAAAAAATGGTTGACTTCCATCTAACCTGTAACTAAAATGATTACAGCAGAGATGATTTCACATACCCATATCATCTCAAAGCAGCACAGTGAATTTGAGGTTCAAATGCAATCTAGATTGTATAGAAGCATATTTTTTTTACTCTCCATTGTAACTGATTTGGTTACAAGTGAGAGCTAATGACATAAAGTGAGGGAATATATTATGACTGTAAAAATTAAAGCTTATTCTGATTTTATATGTCCATTTTGTTTTTTAGGTAAAGGTCCTTTAGACGAAATCGCAAAGGAAAAAGATGTGGAAGTAGAATGGATGCCATTTGAACTGCGTCCAAGTCCATATTCCAAAATTGATCCATTGAAAGAACCAGATAAGTTGAATTCATGGGATGCATATATCCTTCCTACAGCAAAAAAGCTCGGGGTAGATATGCGTTTGCCACGTGTTTCTCCACATCCATATACACATTTGGCTTTTGAGGGGGTTCATTTTGCAAAGGCGCATGGTAAAGGGAGTGAGTTCCACAACAGAGTGTTTGCGGCATTTTTTCAAGAGGAGCAAAATATTGAAGATATTGAAGTATTGACAAAATTAGCGGGTGAAGTTGAACTTCCTGAGGATGCTTTTAGAGAAGCGTTAGTGTCACGAAAGTATCGGGAAGTGCACCAACAAGCTCTTAAACATGCTTACGAAGAAGCAAACATCAGGGCTGTCCCAACGTTTATCATTGGTGATGAAGTGATTCAAGGACTAGCTAGTAAAGAAAGGTTAGCACAAGTCATTGAAAACGAAGAAGCAAAAAATAAACAGAATGAATTTGAAGGCTTGCAATGTGAGGTTAAGGGGAATTGCTAATACCGGTTTGAATATCATTTTATTAAACATAATTTGGAGGAATCAAAATGACAGCAACTACAACAACAATAAAAGATGCAATCATAAATCGCCGTTCCATTCGTAAGTTGAAAAAGAACGAAAATATTACGAGGGGAAAGAATGAATGAAGTTTTAAAAACCGCTTTACATGCACCAACTTCATTTAATATGCAAAGTGGACGAGTGGTGGTAATGATGGATGACGAACATGAAAAATTTTGGGATATAGTAAAAGAAACCCTTCGCTCTCGCGTTCCAGAAGAGAGCTTTGCTGCAACAGTAGAACGATTACAAGGTTTTCGTGATGGAGTAGGTACCATTCTTTTCTTTGAAAACCAAGAAACAATAGAGAAAATGCAGGAAAAAGCACCATCCTATAAAGAACAATTTCCATATTGGTCCCATCAAGGAAGTGCCATGTTGCAGTATGCCATTTGGATGACGTTATCAGCAGAGGGCATTGGGGCATCTTTACAACACTATAATCCAATTATTGATGAAGCAGTGAAGAAAACTTGGGATATTCCAGGGAAATGGAGTTTAATCGCGCAAATGCCATTTGGTGAGCCGAATGAACAACCTGGAGAGAAAACGTTCTTATCTTTTGAAGATGTCGTGAAATTTTATTAATCAAAACTATGAAGTATAAACTGTGAATCTATAAAAATCCGAGCCTTTTTACTTTTAACCGAGTAAAACGGGCTTTTTTTTGTTGAATGAAACTTTATTGTTCGTGATTGTGGCGCTTTATAATTGACAATGAGAATCATTTTCATTTATAGTGGAGGTATATTGAAAGTGATTCTCAATTAGAGGGGTGATATAGATGAAGGTATTCATTGGCTACGTCAGTTTATCCGGTAATACCGAGAAAATGGCGATAAACATTAAGAATAGAATGAAGGCTGTTGGCTGTGAAGTATATATGGAAAGATTGGATACAGTAGAAGTAGATACCTTGAAGGATTTTGATTTAGCCTTTATTGGTTTATATACATGGAATCATGAGGATTTGCCATATGAAGCAAACGAATTTTATGAAGAAATTAGCCAAGTGGATTTTCATGGAGTAAAAGTCGCATTCTTTGGTGCCGGCGACTTGAACCATCCGAAACCTTGTGCTGCTATACATATTCTTTCCGATAAAATGAAGGAATATGGGTTTGATGTCTATGATCGAGTATGGAAAACTCACCAGGAAAGCACAACATATGACGAAATAAGGAAATGTGAAGTCTTTGCGGATCAGGCGCTTATATGGGGAAGCAAAAGGAAGAAATGGCGATTTTTCTTATGGAATCGGATGCTGGGCAACCCAAAATACCAAAAGTCTGCATATTTGTTAAGGAGGGCTCTTGATGATTACCCAATTAAGTACAAAGGCAGAAGCAAAAAAAGAGGAACTTATACAAGAACTTCTGAAATTCGGGATATTTAAAAAATATAATAAACAGCTATACGAGCTACCGATTGTCGTCCTGCAGAAGGAGTTCAATCACTTGAGAGGTGGATTGAAAAATGTCTAGGAAAAGGAAATCTTATAATGTACTGCTCAACGAAAACCGTGAACTTCTCTTGCGTGACAAAATGGAGTTGGAACGGATCTATACAAAAATTGATCAAAAAGCAATTGTTGATATAAAAAAGAAGAAGCAAGTACAATCATGATTGGTTAAAAATGAAAACCGAAATCCATTTTTTGATTTAAGTTCAGTGTGTCGACAAAATGTGGTTCGGAGGGTCTCAATCCCTTTCACGTTTTTATCGAGGTAATGATTACCCGAATTTCTAAACAAGACTGGGATATACTCCATGTTTTTTACTGTAAAGGGGCGGATTTCTGAAAACGACTGGAACGTTTTTTGAGGGTTTGTAAAATTTATGAACGTTGATTTCCACTCCAGGCACTCGCTTTCCGCGGGCGGTCCGGGAGCCTCCTCGGCGCTCTTTGCGCCTGTGGGGTCTCCCTTGGACGCGTACTCCCGCAGGAGTCTCGTACCCTCCGTTCCAATCAACTGGCATTTTTTCAAGAAAAAACTGTAGGCTGGTCCCGCCCCTTGATTAAGACTAATTTATACTCCATGATTTTTTACTGTTTTATATGGGATGAACCCCCTATTAGATTGAAAACTCGCTTTTCTTCGAGTTTGTCTATAGTTTGATTTGAACCGAAATCCTCTTTTTGAATTTCGGTTTTTTTCTTTTGGGTCTGTTATTGAAAGCTGTTGTTTTCCATATTCAACAAACCGTACAGATTAGTTGAAAGAAGGGATTTTCCGGTTGGTTGCCGAATAAAAATCCTTACGCAAAAACTTAGGGGGAGTACTGCAATGGAAAATGTAATAGATGGAATCAATCATTGGATAGGTTTTATACCTGAAGAGTTCAACCGGATGACAGAAAAGGAATTGAATCATCGACCATTGCCACACAAATGGTCAAAAAAAGAGATTTTAGGACATCTATGCGATTCTGCATTGAACAATATGGACAGGTTTATCAGGATTCAGTACGAAGGACAGCCATATGTTATACAATCATATAATCAAGGCCAATGGGTATTAGTCCAGAATTATCAAGAGCGACCAATGGATGAGATCGTTAACCTTTTTTGTACTTTAAATAAGCAAATCATACATATAATAACGAATACACCAAATGATAGATTATCTAATCTTTGTGATATAGGAAATAATCAACTCAAATCATTGGAGTGGCTAATAAAAGATTATCTAGAACATATGGAACATCATATTAACAATCAAATACTAATTAAAAAATAGTGATCTATATAGGTCACTATTTTTTAATTTATCGTTTTTCAGAGCCTTTCTTTAAAGGGGAATGTAAGAATATATATGAAAAGATTTTGCAGGTAATTCGTATATCTTGTTAGATAAGAAGGGAAGATGATCATCGTTAAAATTCATTACAGAAATGAATATCTTATATTACTGATATGAAAAGGCTAAGTGAGTCCTGATTGTAATTCCTTTAAGCTCTTTACAGTTTTTGTTTGTAGGTCGGACGCATTATTACATCTTTTTCTTCTCAATTTGTCACTTTTCGTAACAGCTTGTCATGAAGTTTGGACAAGGTAAACAATACAAGAATAGAGCCGATTAATGTTAACGACATATCCCATTGTGCGTCCCAAATATCACCTTGTGTTCCTAAAAATTCTTTTGAAGCTTTACCGCCTTTTGAAATGATGGCAGCTAGCCATTCGATGATTTCATATAAGGCTCCAATGGCAAGCGCAAAACTTAATGTGACAGCAAATAACCAGGGTCCTTTTGTTAGAGAAGTTTTACGTATTAATATTTCTCTAATTACAATCGCAAATAAACCTTTTAGGAAATGTCCAAAACGATCATAGTGGTTTCGGTTTAGATCGTAATGATCTTTTATCCAATTAAATAGAGGCACTTTTGAGTACGTATAATGGGCACCGATAAACATGGTAATTGAAAGAACGGCAATAACGAAATAGGATAATGTAGTGAGGCGGAATTTATTATATGTGGCAATTACAAAAATCAGAAAAACAACGGCAGGAAGTACTTCCATTGTCCATATCAAGTATCCTTCAGGCTTAATAACTGACCAAATCAAAATTGCAGTAACTAGCAATAGTAATAATAAATGAATCGTTTTACTTTTATCTCTTCCCAATTTTTTCACTCCATTAAATTTATGATATGAACAATAGTAAAAGATTGGAATTATCTACATAGTACTTGATGGATTGGTTGATTCTTTTTTGCAATCGAAAGAATCAAACAGTAGTCTTGAATACTGACTTCTTCCGTGACCTCTAATATCAAAAGTGATAACTTTGAATTCTTTGGATAATTCCTCCATTTGGTATTGGAAATTCACTCTAGTTAGTACAGGAGAATAAAAACAATTGGAATCCCTTTTCCCTTAACAGAATAATACAAGCTAATGCCGTCCACATATAACAATGGCTTGAATATTCACCTCAATAATTTTTCAATCAATCTTTAATCAGAAAGGTCAATTTGAATGGATATACTATTGAATAACTTGATAAGCGCGTTTGGGTTTTAGCTACATAAAAGTAAAATTCCGATTCGAAGAGTGCTTGTATAATATCCCTCCTGAAAGAATTTTCCCTTTAAAACATGTTTTTATTACTAATCATTTTGGTAACAAATATCTTGAATGTTTTGAACAAATTATTATAGTTCAAAAATATAATGAATAAGGTGATTCTGATGAAGGTAAATATGGATAAAATTTTACCAGTTGTCGCTTCAGTCGGTGTAGGTATTCAAGAATATCAATAAATCAAAATAATCCCCTTTAGGGGTTAATTTTTTAAATAAACGGCGTTTCCAAAATACTGACTTTTTGAAATGCATACCATGGATATTTTTTACCATTTTTTATAATTAAAGTAATAAAACACCAATTAAGTAACTCTATACGTTATAATGAATGGGCTCCAAGGAAAGAGACAGAAACCTGCAGGAGTGATCATATGATTGGAGGTTATATGTGTTGAAGAAAAAATTATTGGTCATTATTCCAACAGTTGCCCTGATATTGGCACCACTAGGAACGGGATCATCAATTACTCACGCAGCATCAAAGGGCAGTCAAACCCAGAAAATCGAAACGAAGGCGGAAACGCGCCCGACCCTCAGGAAGGGCTCACGTTCTAGTTATGTAAGAGATTTACAGCAAAGCCTTAAAGATGTTAAATATAATGTAGGCTTTGATGGTATTTTCGGTACCCAAACACAAAATGTGGTAAGGGAGTTTCAAGTGGATCATAACTTGGCTTCAGATGGTATCGTCGGACCGCGGACATGGGCTGCTTTAGATGAAAATAAGGTGGAAAGAAAACAGTTTACGGAGAAAGACGCGATTGCGTTAGGGAAGAAGAAGCTGGGTAACAAGATCATATTCAGCGGTGATGGCAGATTGCTGAAAGATGGCAAAGAAAAATCATATTACAATTTTAAAGCTGCTAATAAAGATTGGATCGATCAAGGTGGCACAGGAACGATTGGGTGGTTCCACATTTATAAAGATGGCCGTGTAGTGGAACAATAAAGGGATATACGTGCAAAGAATGTTCTCACTTTATGTGGGATTTTTTTTATGTAAAGCATGGATATAATAAGAAGACTAAATACATCTATTTTTGGCTATAAATAACATGTAAATATAGATATAATAGTAAATGGACAGCAATTTGGTATAGTGGGCAGCGGTCACTCCTTTTCAGAAAGGGGGTGTCGCTGGTGATTTCTATTATGGACGGACTGATGCTAATGATTTCATTCGCCTCTTTAATCGTCGCAATAATCGCGGTTACATTAAAAAAGTAACCCCCTCCATACCATCCGGCCAGATGTATGTAGGAAAAGGGTTACTTTCATGATTGAGTAGCTACTGACTTACCACAGAAAGCCGCTGCTCTTTATGCAGTTTGCTGTTCATTAAGACGCTGGTTTAACCAGTGTCTTTTTTTTATATTTGTTAGTTATCATTATTATATCCTCATTTTACCTATACATTCAACTAAAAAACATGGAAGAAAGTATATGAAGTTCGAATGAACGGAGGTAAAATCCGTTCATTTCAGATGTAATATCAAACGTTGAGTGAACTGTCAGTTTCCAGTTTGTATAATTTCATTCCTTTATAAGAAACTATCGAAGGAATCAAACATAATAACGCCATCGGGAAACAATAAAGAAGATAGAAATGTCCTCCATTTTCCAACAAGGGAATATAAGCTAAAGCGGCAAAAAGTAAAACGAAAAAAATGATCGTGAAGATCCCGAATGACTGATGATAGAAAGCATGAATTTCCCTTCTTCGTTCTTCTTGATTGGGTAAAGTCTTTGCGGTTTTGTGAGTTCGAAGGAATAGGTACAAGGAGAACATTAGAAATAAAGCGGAAAATGGTAAAGCTAAAGCAAATAAGGAAACGTCTAGAATGGACAGATAAAAGCTGGATAAAAAGAACACCTCTGAAACACCTAATGGAAAACAATAATTGAAGATACTTATACTATTCGGTTGTTTAAGCATGAAATCCCTCCTTCTATATAATAGTATGCAACTGCTTTCATGTTCACCACTTTGTCACATTTAAAAGAAAAAATAAATATTCCAAGCTGCCCCCAGGATTGACGTTTTCCTGTAGAAATAAGCCCCGCTGGCTAACTAGTCAAAGGGGCAATCTTATGGAGGTTTATTGGATATTGAATAGAGTCCTTACTTATTACGAATAGTATTAAAATATCGGTTAAAGGGGGGATTGTGGCAGTGACTGTAAAAATGGCGATGAAAGGAATCCTGATCGTTCTTCTATTATATCTCCTTTATGTAGTGGCGACGGCAGTGGTTCTTTTTTACTTCCCTAAAGAAAAAGAAGAAGATAGGATGACTAATCATATTCGTTCATATTTGGGAGAGAAGGACTCCACCGTGGATCGCGTACTGCTTCTCGAAGACGGATATGAGTCGGGACTAGCCCGAATGCAAATGATTCAGGATGCCCAGTATTCAATCGACATTGCCTACTACTCTATTTCAAAGGGCGAAACAAGCGAGCTTCTTCTGGGAGCACTGCTCGAAGCTGCTGACCGCGGTGTCAAGATCCGAATCCTTCTGGACGGCATTTGCCATGGCCTGAGGGGAGAATTAAGCAGTGTCCGTTATGCACTGGCCTCGCATGAAAATATTGAATTAAGGTATTATGAAACCTTTAAACCTTTTAAGCCTTGGACCTGGCACAATCGACTTCATGACAAAATCATGACCGTAGATGGGAAGTTAGGCATCATCGGAGGCAGAAATATCGCCGATAAGTATTTAGCAAACCAACCGCCAAAGGATTTTGTTTACGACCGGGATGTACTCATTTTTAATGCTAAACAGGAGAGAGATAGTGTAATCAATGATATGAAGGACTATTTGAATGAATTATGGACTCATCCGTATACGAGCGATGTTTTTTCGGACCTATCTAAAAGGCAAACTGAAAAAGGAAAACGTGAAAGAGATGCATTATCAAGTCAATACAGCAAGGCGATGCAAACGAAAGCCGATTTCGTTAATCCAGTCGTCGATTGGAGCACGTCAACAACCGCTACTAAAAAGGTGTCCTTCATTCATAATCCAATCGAACGTTTCTATAAACACCCTTTTGTGTGGCGATCTCTAGTGGATATTGCAGCGGAAGCCAATAAGTCAGTATTCATCCAGAGTCCCTATATTGTTCCTGCCGATATGTTGAAGGAGAACGTGCCGAAGAAAATGGATTCAACGGCTGATTGGACCATACTCACTAACTCGGTGACTTCAACCCCGAATGTGATCGCTTTTTCCGGTTACTTGGCACTTAGGGATGATATCGTCGAGACAGGGGCAAGGCTTTATGAATATTCGAAGCTTTATTCATTACATGGTAAATCGGTTGTATATGATCAACGATTAAGTGCAGTTGGTTCCTTCAATTTGGATTCACGATCTGCTTTTTTAAACACAGAATCAATGGTGGTCATTGATAGTGAAACATTTGCGGAGCAATTGATAGGGGCTATCGAGTCGAAAATCGCTGATAGTACACTTGTTGCGGACAAGAAACGATATATACAACCACCTGAAGATCAGAAAAAGGAGCAGTCTTTTTTTAAAGCCACCTTTTTAAATGCCCTCTCGAAAATCACAGTATATCTCAACAGGTTCATTTGAATAATGATAAAAAGGACAGCAATCAAGGATTGTTGTCTTTTTAGCCTTTTTGCAGAGATTATCTAATGAATGTATAATTTGCTATACTTGAGCAAGCTAATCTACATATCTATCCGAAGGAGAACAGAAACATGCAAACATTACAGCACCTTTCGAAACATATCGTCTACCTGCCGCCAGTTCAGGAAACAGATCGGCCGATTCTTGCCGCCGTTACTGGAAACAAAAAAACGCTCATCATCGATGCCGGTAACTCTGTCCGGCATGCACAGCTCTTTCAGGACGAATTACTTCGGAATGATCTAAGCGGGAATTTCCTCGTTCTTACCCATTCCCACTGGGACCATGTATTCGGACTGGAGAATATCGAGATTCCGGTGATTTGTCAGGAAAAAACATATACGAACATTAAAGATATGCAGCTGCTTTCATGGGAAGATGAGGCTCTTGATCAACGGGTCAAAGAAGGGACGGAGATTCCATTTTGTGCGGATGCAATCAAATTGGAACTTGAGACGAATCGAGAGATTTCCCTGCCTCTGCCAGATATGATCTTTGAAAAAAAGATGACAATTGATCTAGGGAATGTAACCTGTGTCATTGAACACGTTGGCGGTGATCATGCAAAGGATTCCTGCATCATTTATGTTCCAGAGGAAAAAACATTATTTCTCGGAGACTGCCTTTATGCCAATCTTTATGCTGAAAAATGGAATTATACGGCCGAACAGGCTTCGCTGCTCGTTCAAAAAATTGAGGATTATGATGCCGATACCTATATTCTTTCCCATCATGATCAGCCTTGCACGAGACTGAAAATGGAGGCAGAACTTAAGCTAATGAAAGAATGTGCCAGAGCCGTGGTCGATCATCGGGGAAATCGAGCTTTAATGGAACAGGATATGGCTAAAGTGTTAAACCGGAAATTAACGGAAGATGAGCTTGAAACGCTTGGATTTTTTGTGAATGGGTATGTTGAGTGAAGTGTAAACCTATATGAAAAGCCGCTTCGTAAAATGAACACTTTAAGGTGCGGTTGGGTTATGAGTTGGTTTTAACTGGGCTCATGCCCTTTAATTTGCCCTTTCTCCGCAACAGTCCTCAATAAGCTCATTGATAGTCCCTGCAAAAAATCGAGTAATAGAACAAAACTTATTGGGAAAGAAGAAAAACCAACAAAACCTTTTCAGCCACCAACACATCCTTATGAATTATAAAAAGAGCGCGAGGAGCTACGCAACGTGGTCGTTAACGCGGATTATTCCAGCAGGAGCCGGACAATGTGAGGCTTCTTTTTTTGTCCGAAAGTTGTAGTTCGGCGGCATAGTTATTGTGGGGCTGAAAAATAGGGGAGGAATGGTTTTATTGCAGATGTTCTTAGCCATTATTCATTTTTTAGTGTTACGTCAACAGAGATAATTAGCATCCAAACGTTTTACGGGATCATGAAAATCTACTAGTTAGACAGGAAAAGTAAGTACACTGCCTGAGTACGATCATAACCAAAAAGTAATATGCGAAGGCCAATACTAACGGTGCATCCCTAAGCCTTAATTCTGGAACCGTTTATTATAACTAAAATGAAAAAGCTCCCTTAGGGGAGTCTTTTATCGCTTGCACATGTATCACGCGTGAGGATTCCAACCATATGGATCACTTCTAAAGGGCTTCTTTTTAAATTCTATAAACAAAAGGGCTTTTATAGGCTTTTGCTCTTTGTTTGGAGGTAGTCATAGCCCTTAGTTGTCTTTGTGAGATTGGCGGTACAATTACTGTTCCTGAGGGATACATAATGTTGTTTTTGTCATCTAAATGACGTGCATTAACTAACAAGGCATGCCCAAATTCATGAGCTAAGATATCCATATTTTCTTGTTGGAATGTACTGTATGTCATGACAACATTACCTAAAGTTCCGTTACCATTCCATCTGACGTTACCAATAGCCTTTCCATCTTGAAGGTCTTGTGCATGAATGTAAAACACAGCAAGTCCAGTTTGACGGCGACAATTACCTTTTCTTAATGCTCTAAAAACTTTCTCTAGCTGCGCCGCCTTTAAAGGCACGAAGATCCTTGCTAAAGTGGCATTAACGCCTAAACCACACTTCCGTGCTCCTTCTCTAGTTCTTAAATCACAAATATTCGGCCGAAAATCAATTCCCCATATGTCACTGGCGTATTCAAATTGTGTTTTTATATCTTCTTCTCTTACTCCAGCAGCGTTACCTAAAATGAAAACACAAACATCGGTTTTATACCGAGTACTCTGACCGTTGGCGTTCAGACTGTTATTCTTACTAGACTTTTGCCTCTTATTCTTACTGGTTTTCTTATTTTTATTCTTTGACAAAGCATTCATCCTTTTTGTTTATAAAATTGCCACATGATTAATAAATGCATAAACTCCTCAATATGTTTGGACAACCCTAAACAAAAAATTGAATGAACAAAGGATTTAAAAAGCTCCCTAAAGGAGCTTTCAGACTGTAGACAAACACGATAGAAATCGAATTTGCCTACAGTTTTTTTTATGGCTTTTACAATTTGAACGTTGATTGGAACGTAAGGCACTCGCTTTCCGCGGGCGGTCCGCCCTCGGCTTGCGCCTGCGGGGTCTCCCGTAGACGCGCTTTTCTAAGCAGGAGTCTCGAACACCCGCCCCAATCAACTTTGTTTTAACATTTAGATAGAACTTATTCCTAAATTAAAATAGAAGTTAGGTGATAACGATGCTTTCTGAATATGATTTTATTCAGCGAGATCAACTTGAAATGGTTACTTTAGTTCAACTCGTGCGAGCGAACCATTTGGTTCGTGAAATGGAGGCAGCCATTGACTTCAATCGATACTTGGGCGACCTACCTTTGTATATATATCTTTCACCAAATCATAAATGAAAGTCAAAACAGTTTGCCTATTCATTCCACGCGGCCGCAGACTGCAATGGTTTTGTATTAGGAACGATTGTAACACCTGGCAATACACAGGACTGTCATATTTTAGAGCCACTTGTAGTTTAATAGAATAAATTCCCCCTGTATAATAAGGTGGGAATTTATTATGGATTTTGGTTTTATTAATAAACACGTTTTTGTAGGAAAGGCAAAGAACAAATGGAACCGTTATCAAGCTGGGCGAATTGTTGGTATCGGTAATGATCGGTATTTCATAGTAAGATTTGAAGATGGAAGGAAAACGTGGATTGGGAAAAATTGGATTATAATTCAGTAAGACTCCTTTAGGGGATGAAGTGAACGTATGAATCTCTTTTGAGGTTCTTTTTTTGTTTCCACGACAAATAGCCAAAAGGAGCTTATCCCTTGCGGCTAATTTCGCTAGTCCTCGATTTAGCTTGCTTCTCCCAACTTTCGTCAAAGTCATGGAAATTCGCTCGTTAGCATAAAAACACAAAATTATGTTTTTTTGTATTGTGACATAATTCAGCAAGTACTTAAATCCCTACACCTGTATCAGAACCCAAATATACTACTATAAAAACTGCACCCTAATTGTTAGATGTTGTCTAACAATTAGGGTGCAGTTCAAATGATTAATTATGAGCTTTTTCCAAAGCTAGCTTTATCCCGAAACCAATTAAGACCGTCCCGGTTATACCCTCGAAAATCGCTTGGGTTCTAGGCTTTTTCATAAAAGCACTGATTTGGTTCAGCAGATAGATATAAAATACAAACCATAATGCAGTTAAAACGGTATACGTTATGCCCATGATCAGGAACGGTAAAAACGTATCATTTCCTGGATTCACGAACTGAGGCAGAAACGTTAAAAAAAAGACGGCAACTTTAGGGTTCAGCAGGTTGGTAAGGAACCCTTGCTTAAAGCAAGACTGGTTTTCGTACTTACTTTTGACTGACGTTTCCGCCGCTGCGGCCACTTGCTTATTTTTTAATCCCCATAAGGTCTTGAAGCCTAGATATACCAAGTAAACGGCACCGACATATTTGAAGATGGAAAATAGTAAAGCCGATTTCACAATGATGGCTGAAAGTCCGAACACGGCGGCTGATGTATGAATAAGCAGGGCACAGCACGTGCCGAACATCGTTTTAAAACCTCCCGACGTCCCAACGGTAACGGTGTTCCTTGTGGCTATTGCTGTATCTGGACCAGGTAAGATGATGAGAAGAATGCACATGATGATGAACAAATAAAAGTTTTCCATATTTGGACCTCCACTCTTGGTGATGAATTCTGAAAATTATAACATAGATGTACTTGGTTTAGGGAGATAAATTAGATAGTTATGATTATTTCAGTACAATGGTGGAGAGGGAAAATCGGCTTGACTAATGAATACGTTGTTTAATGAAACAAAAAAACAAGCCAAATCATTTTAAGATCCGGCTCGTTTTTTTATTAATTCAAAACCAACACAGTTATATGTTAGGGTAACTTTTTCAACACAGCACGTACCGGACTTCCATCTGCTTCAACTAAAGGAAGAGGGAGGGCTGCCAACTCATAATTACCCGGTTCAATAGCGTCTAATACGAGTCCTTCCAATATGTGAATTCCCTGACCGGCAAGTTCATGATGGGCAGACAGTTCTTTACTATCCAGTGGATCTACTGATGGTAAATCAAGACCAATAAGACGAACGCCGTGTTCTGAAAGATATGCCGCTAATTCTGGTTGGATATGAGGAATGATTTGTGGAAACACACTTCGATCCTTCCATGCATCCGTCCGAATTAACAGACGGGTGACGCCTTGTAGATCTATATTGGATAATTCATCGACTCCGATGCTTGTCATGTTTGGTAAATGGATAACTCGGGCATTTCCCATATATAATTCGAGATCCAAATCAATCACTCTTTTTCCATCATCATCGAAATGGAACGGTGCATCAATATGGGTACCTGTGTGGATACTCATATTGATTTGACCTACATTTACAGATCCACTTTCTTCTTTACTCCAATTGACTTTGTATGAGAAAGGTGTATCTCCAGGCCAAACTGCAACGTTTTCATCCAGACGTTGTGAAATATCAATCCATGTCCCCATGCACCTTACCTCCATCTTTTCTGGCTGTTACTTATATATCTTATAGCTTCGTTCTAAGACTCCAAAGTTCCGGGAAAAAGTGTTGATCCAGTGCTCTTTTTAAATACGTTACACCTGATGATCCCCCAGTACCTTGTTTATTACCAATAATCCTTTCCACTGTGGTCATATGATTAAAACGCCATAATTGCTGTTGATGGCCAATATCCACTAACTTCTCGCCCAACTCATATAAGTCCCAATATTGCTCAACATCGCGGTAAACTGTCAGCCACGCCTCTTCTACACTGGCATTTGGTTCATATCTTTGTGACCAATCCCTGCTGATGGCTTCTTGATCAATAGATAATCCGCGCGCCACAAGAGCATTGATCGCTGCGTCATAAATACTTGGCTCATGAAGGGCCTGCTGCATTTGCTCGTAAAGATCTGTTTGGTGCTGATAGACTGATAGTGTATGGACATTTTTGTTTCCTAATGCAAATTCAATCAAACGATTCTGATAGGATTGGAAACCGGAAGATTGTCCCAGTTTATCCCTGAACTCCATGTATTCAGCAGGTGTCAAAGTTGAAAGGACGTTCCATGACTGAATCAATTGCTGCTGGATCCTCGAAACGCGCGATAGCATTTTAAATGAAGGTTCCAACTTGTTTTGGCGTATAGACTCAGTTGCTGCCGTCAACTCATGTAAAATGAGCTTCATCCATAGCTCACTCGCTTGATGGATAATGATGAATAGCATTTCATCATGATGATCGGAACACCTATGTTGACTAGTTAAAATCTTATCAAGGTGGAGATAATCTCCGTAAGACATCGATTTTTGAAAATCGGTTTGAATCTCTTTCTCTAGACCGGTTATTGTTTGTTCATTGTTATCGATATTCTTCATTCCGCAATCCCCTCACTTTTCATTTGCCAAAACTATTTATTCCTTGATTCTATTCTATCTTCTTTTCCAGAGATTTCTCCATTACATTTTGGTTCATATTTCTTCTTTTTGAAACAAAATAAGCGACAGCTAAAAATAGTAACCAAGGTATCCCGAATTGAAGCATGATCTTGAAATCTGTAAACCATGTTGTAATCATCAAACTGAATAGAAGAACGGCTCCTAGTATCGTTAAATAGGGAAATCCGATCATCCTTACCGGTAACTTGCGTCCGCCGGTCTTCTCCCATTTTACCCTGAAAAACAAATGGGAAATGAAGATCATGAGCCATGTGAACATGGCACCGAACATGGAAATACCCATCATGAATGCATAGGAGGAGCCAGGAAGTAACGCATGAACCCCTGCAGCAATGAAAATCCCTGTTGTAGAGACAGCAAGTGCTTTTGCCGGAACGCCCCTTTTGTTTAACTTTCCTAAAAAGCTAGGTGCATGTTTTCCGCGAGCCAATGAAAACATCATCCGTGTTGAAGCATAGAGCTGCGCATTCATGGCAGATACTGCAGCCGTTAAAATAATAAAGTTCATGATCCCGGATGCACCAGGAATGTTCAAGATTTCCATTACTTTCACGAATGGACTTTCCTCGATTCCAGCCGTTTTCCACGGGACGATCATCAACATGATGCCGATCGTCAACACATAGAAGGTGGATAAACGGAACACGGTCGCTTTTAAAGCTTTCGGAACAGCCGTATCCGGATCTTTTGCTTCCCCTGATGTAACCGCTATCATTTCGGTTCCAAGAAAGCTGAATAAAGAAATAAATACGGCAACCCACATTCCCCATCCACCAAATGGGAAAAAACCGCCTTCATTTACAAAGTTCTCAGGTCCTATATGTGGCTGATCGGATGAACCGAATAGTACATAGGATCCAAGAAGGATAAAACCAATAATGGCACTTATTTTAATAAAGGAGAACCAATACTCAAATGTGGCGAAAGTATTCACGCTAGTAGCATTTACATAAATCAGGACAGCTGCAAACAGCAAAATCCATACGATTCCCGGTACGGTCGGAAACCAATACTTCATATATACACTGACTGCACTTACTTCAACCCCAACAGCCAAAACATTGGCAATCCAATAAGAATAGCGGACAAGATAGCCAGCCATCGGAGTCATGTACTTTTCAGCAATGGCCCCAAAAGATCCTGAAGTAGGATGGGCAACCGTCATTTCGGCTAAGCAGCCCATCAACAGTAAAACAATGAAAGCACCGAGTGCATAGCTGAGCAAAACACTTGGCCCTGCCGCTTGAATGGCAAGCCCGCTGCCAAGGAATAGCCCCGTCCCGATGGCACACCCCATCGCGATCATGGAAAGCTGATTTGTTTCCAGCTCACGTTTTAACCCTTTATCTGGCTCATCTTTCATGTTCAATTGAGTATTTTTGTTCTCCATAGTTCATCCCCTTTTTATTCATGAAAATTTTATACTGCCCTAATTAACTAACCATTTGAGGGATGAGCCCCATTTGGCGGAGTTCCATGTTATGCGACCACTTCACGCTCATTCTTGAATTTTTCATATTGTTTTTCTAACATGATTTTCTTGAGTATTTGTACAACTTCCCAAACTTCTGCGTAGGAAGTATATAGTGCAACCGGAGCGAGACGAATGATGTTAGGTGCTCGGAAATCTGGAATGACACCGTTCTCTTTCAATGCCTTACATATTCTTGCAGCTTCTTTATGCTCGAGGCTTACATGACCTCCGCGGCGTATGTCTTCTCTAGGAGTTCCAATGAAAAATCCCATGTCTTCCAATTCGAATTCGACTAAATCCATTAAATATTGATTGATTCTCAGGGATTTTTCGCGAATATTCTCAATTCCTGCTTCAATAAAAATGTCTAAAGACCCAATCAAAGGTGCACAACTTAACACATGCGGCGTGCCAATTTGATATGCGCCTGCTGATTCAGCTGGTGTTAAGGTATGTTCCATATCGAATTGTTTATCTTTTTTGGAACCGAACCATCCAGCCAATCCAGGCATTGTTCCAAAATGTTTTCGATTTACATATAAACCGCCAACACCGCCAGGGCCGCCATTTAAATGTTTATAATTGCACCAATACGCAAAATCCACATCCCATTCGCTGAATGAATGCGGGATCGCACCAATAGAATGACATCCGTCAAATCCGATTACTATCCCTCTTTTATGAGCTTCATCAGTTAATCGTTTCATATCCAATATTTGACCGCTGCGATACAGGACCGTTGGCAAGATGATCAAAGCGATGTCATCGGTCATTGCTTCGATAATGTCATCCTCTTCAAGAAATCTGCCATCCGAGCTTTTGACGCGGATAAGATCGGCTTCCGGATCGTATCCATGTGTACGGAGCTGACTTTGAAGAGCATAGATATCAGTCGGAAAGGTTAATTCATCTGCTAAAATTTTTGTGCGAGTTCCTTCAGGCTTATAAAAAGTGGCTACAAGCTGATGCAGATTTACAGTTGTGGAGCCGGTTACGATAACTTCCTCGGGAGAAGCTCCGACCAATGGGGCCATCTTCGCACCCAATTTCTCAGCCATGAAAAACCAGGGGTGATTCCCTTGTGTCCATCCATCAATCCCATGCTCTTTCCAATCTTCCAAAGATTCCAAAAGAGTGCGTTCAGCCCTTTTTGAAAGAAGCCCCAATGAGTTTCCATCCATATAGATGGAATTCGGTTTTAAATAAAACTCTTCTCGAAAACCTTTAAGCGCATCATTCTCATCCATTTGTTTAGCGTGATCCAATGTGTATTCAGAAACCATAATCATCCTCCTATATTAGTTTTCTAAATAATTCTAGGAGAATCGTACCAAAGAATATGACACGATGTCAATAAGTTGATTCAGAAAATTATAAATATTAAATTGATCTTTCCAACAAATGTTTTTTATTTTATGGAAATCCTTTATGCTAGAAGATAAGGGGAGGAATAGGCATGGAGAATGGCAAAGTAGGGGATAAACGGCATTTACGCTCAATCATGACACGTCAAAAGTTATTGGAAGCTGCAAAGGAAATATTTCTTGAAGAAGGTTATCAAGCTGCGCTTATTTCCCAAATGATCAAAAGGGCAAACATCGGATACGGAACGGCCTATGTGCATTTTAAAGGGAAAGAAGATCTGTTAATTGTATTAATGGAAAATGTAATGGAGCAATTTTATGAAATTGCCGAGACCTCTTTCTTTCCAAAATCTAAAGACGAAGCAAAACATATCATAAACAAACAAGCTAATGCCTTTTTGAAAATGGCAGAAGCTGAACGCAATATGATGCAAGTTTTCGAACAGGCAATTGGGATATCAACCGTTATTTCAGATAAATGGAAAGCGATCCGCATGAAGTTCATTCAGCGAATTTCAAAGGATGTTGCCTATGCACAGCAAAATGGGCTGGCAAGAGCTGAACTAAACCATGAGCTTGTGGCAAGAGGGTGGTTTTTCACAAATGAGATGTATCTGTGGGAAATTGTCAGAAACGAACATCAAAGTACTGTCGAAGAGATTGCTCAAACCATTACCTCAGTTTACGTCGAAGGTTTGTATTTGTGATTATATTTATGTATGATGCTATATTTGATAGTCCAACAATCTTCCGGTTTTATACAATCGGAAGATTTAATTTTTTTAGACTTTCTCACCATATCGAAAAAACTTCTTCCCGCCTCTTATAACCCGCCAAAACTAACGAGTAAAACCGCAGAATTCACGAGTAAAACGCCCAAACTCACGAGTAATCCCACTAAACTCAGGAGCAAAACTCCCTCATTAGCGTGGGACTTATAGCTTCTACGCCTTAAGTCTTACTAGAAAATATAGCTAAGGCTCATTATACGAACTTGTAAAAGTAGATAAGATATAAACAAGGAAAGGAGGACGAAAACAATGAAGAAATTTGGTTTATTTATTGTAGGACTGATCGCATTATTCCTGTTACTGGCGAATGTTGGTCCATTGATCAGCCTGGCGATTTGCTTGGCGATCCTATACTTTGGATTCAAACAGTTCATGAAGTCCGAATCGACAGGGGCCAAGATTGCGTGGGGATCAGTCTCCATTATCGTGCTGATCGTTTCTATTTCCCATATCCCGGCAATATTGGGATTGGTGGCAGCTTATGTTCTTTACCTGGTCTATAAAAAATGGAATGAAAATGATGAAAGTGCATCATCGAAAGAAAATGACCCATTCTCAAATTTTGAAAGAGAGTGGAAAGAGTTGAATAAGAACTAATAGAGGGGATGGAATTGGAATGGGTAATTTATTTTCAAGAATGAAACAAACGATTACAGCTGATTTTCACGACTTGTTGGATAAAAAGGAGCAAAAAAATCCCATTGGCATGCTAAATCAATATTTGCGTCAATGTGAGCAGGAGACCGAAAAGGTCGGCAAGCTGCTTGAGCGTCAATATCTTCTGAAAGAAGAGTTTACGCGTGAATTTAGTCAAGCGCAAAATCTAGCTGAAAAACGTAAACATCAGGCCGAGATTGCTAAGCAGTCTGGAGAAACCGATTTAATGGAATTTGCCTTAAAGGAGAGCTTGCACTATGAAGATCGTGCGTCAAGTTTGATGGAGGCGCATAAAAGTGCAGAGGTTCAGTTGGCTGAACTGGAGCAAAAATATGAAGAAATGAAGCATAAGCTCAAGGATATGCATCTAAAGCGAATGGAATTGATGGGCAGGGAGAATATTGCCCGGGCAAACTATAGGATCAATCGCGTTTTGGATAGCGGCCGCTCTGAAGCCAAGCCGGTGGCGATGTTTGAAGAAATGGAGCATTATATCGATCGCATCGAGCACCAGGTCCATACCGATTATAATCGCCATACGATCGATGCCAGAATTGTCCAGCTAGAAAAAGAATTGGAACAGAAAGAAGCGTAAACAGCATTGCTGTGATCCCCCACGCTCCAGGAAGCGAAGGGTGGGGGAAAACAGTCTGTCAGAACGTGATAATTTCATGGTATTCTTAAAAGGCACGGGTTCCTGTGCCTTTTAAGAATATCATGATCATATACAGGGGAGGCGAACCGATGTTGAACAAGATGAAGACGGACTATATGGGATGGATACTTCTCATCGGAGTCGTCCTGCTTTTTTTAGAGATTTCATTTACGGGTGGAGGTCTCCTTTTTTCCCTCGCTTTTTCAATAGGATGTATCTATTTAGGCAGGAAATTCACAAAACGGTCAATCGGGAAAGTCCTATTTTTTATAGGGGCGATTTCCCTTATCATCACGGTCTTGAATATGTTCGTCTTTAGATTTTTTCTTATGGCTGTTCTCGTTTATTTATTACTTTTATATTATCAGTCGAAAAAGAATCCTGATTGGATCAACCCCATTATAACCAATGAAGAGATTGACGAAGAACGGATCAATAAAGAGCGATTATTGAAAACCGATTACCTTTTTAAAAATAAGTTGTTCGGTCATCAACAAACGGCCGAGCATGTATATGAATGGAATTCCGTGAATGTTCAGGGCGGGGTCGGTGATACGGTTATCGATTTAAGCAAAACGATTTTACCGAAAGGTGACGCTGTCATTTCCATCAGGAATATCATTGGCAATATCACTGTGCTTGTACCGTACGGCATCGAAATCAGGGTCCATCATTCTGTCGTGGCAGGCAGAGCGCGAATTTTCGAAAATAAGCCTGAATCCAGGGTCTTTAATCAAATTTATTCCTACCAAACGGAAGGGTTCAATGAAACGGATCACAAGGTTCATATCATCACTTCAATCTTAGTTGGGGATTTAGAGGTGAAGCGGATATGAGTATACTGACACGGCAGATATTGACTGCCCTTGGTGTTGCTTTCGTTCTTTCCCTTGGCTTGCCGGCAGCGGTTTTCTTCATTTTTCCTTTATCCGACTGGAGCTTATTGTGGGAGAAAGTGGTCATGGGATTACCCTTCATCATATTCCTGCCAAGCCTGGTCATGACGGTAGGGCTGATTTATGGAGTCGTTTCGGGGATGTTTTGGAAGCGGCAGCTGGAAAGGGTGAATGAAGGGCTGTATTTACTCGAACAGGGCCGCTTACCTTCGCAACAGGAGACGTATCCGGTCCAAGAGATGGCAAAAATGATGGAAAGGATGCAACTGATCCATAAGCAAATCAATGAGCAGACAAAATTATCGCAAAAAATGGCGAATGAAAAGGCCGTTGATCAGGAGAAACAGATCCAGGAAATCGTATCGCAGGAACGAAACCGTTTGGCGCGGGAACTGCATGATTCGGTGAGCCAGCAATTGTTTGCCGCTTCGATGTTCATGTCGGCCATCACCGAATCTCAAACTGATATGGAAAAAACGGAAATGAAACAATTCAAGGTAGTGGAAGAAATGATCCATCAATCCCAGCTTGAGATGAGGGCGTTATTGCTTCACTTGAGACCTGTTGCATTAAAGGGAAAATCGTTACATGAAGGAATGAAGGAGCTCCTTTTGGAATTGGCCCAAAAAGTGACGATGGATATAAATTGGAAGATGGAGCCTGTCACTCTGGATAAGGGGATTGAGGACCATCTGTTTCGGATTTTACAAGAATCGATTTCCAATACACTAAGACATGCAAAAGCGAACTCGCTTGAAGTGCTATTGATCGTTCGTGATGGGCTGATCATTTTACGGATAACGGATGACGGCATCGGTTTTAACGTTGATGAGTCGAAAACGGGATCATATGGTCTGCAAAACATGCATGAACGGGCTGTTGAATTAGGCGGAACGATGCAACTTGTAAGCGTTCCGAATAAAGGAACGAAACTTGAAGTGAAAATCCCATTATTAAATGCTGGAGGTGATCATGATGATTAAAGTATTGTTTGTCGATGACCATGAAATGGTAAGGATCGGGGTATCGGCTTATTTATCGGCACAGTCGGATATCGAAGTGATCGGGGAAGCGGACAATGGCTTGAAGGCTGTCGAACTGGCAATGGAATTGCGTCCGGATATCATTTTGATGGATTTGGTCATGCCGGAAATGGACGGCATAGAAGCGACGAAACGAATTATCGAAAAATGGCCTGAAGCAAAGATCATCATCGTGACAAGCTTCCTGGATGATGAAAAAGTGTACCCGGCATTGGAAGCCGGAGCGACGAGCTATATGCTGAAAACATCAAAGGCCAGCGAGATTGCGAGAGCCGTCCGTTCCACTTTCCAGGGTCAAAGCGTACTTGAACCTGAAGTGACGGGAAAAATGATGGAAAAGCTGCGTCGTCCAAAGATTACCCAGCTTCATGATCAATTGACAAACCGTGAAATGGAAATTTTGCTGCTGATGACACAAGGGAAAACGAATCAGGAAATTGCGGATGAACTATACATAGCCCTGAAAACAGCCAAAGTACATGTCAGCAATATATTAAGTAAGCTTGCCGTGCAGGACCGCACGCAAGCGGTGATTTACGCATTTAAGCATTCGCTCGTTCAAGAAGAAGAGTAAAACGCGTCTATTTACTAATAGTTGAATATTTGTTATATTTAGGGAATTACGCCATCCTGTAAAGTTCTTTCAAGGTTGCTGCGGCAGCCTTTTTTTACGGATAAAGGGGAAAGCAGGTGAAATGATGTTACGAGTTATCTTAGAATTATTTCGTATTATCACTATTATTTTTGTTATTGGAATGATAATGGGGTTCATCATTAATTCAATCTATGCGATTTTTGGTATAACCATAGAGAATACCGCAGGCGGATGGGTTGTTGGTATGGCAATTTTTCCATTACTTTATGTCCTCTATAAAAACCGCCTTCAATTTTCAGGGTTCTATAAAAATGACGGACAAGTAAAACTCTCAAACAGGACAACGACAATCCTGCTTTGCTTCTCTGTGTTAATGTTAACGGTTGCCCCTTTATTTCGCTAATGGAATGCAAAAGAGCATGTTTTGATCAAAACATGCTCTTTTGCATACATTTTTTTGATTATACCGCTTCCTCGGCAGTATCGAGCCTCTTGCCATATATCCGATAAAGTACCAAAGCGAATACCATTCCTATAAAGGATATGGAGGAGATGAAAAGGTAAAGGGTCTTGCCCCCGAAAGCCCCATATATGGCACCGCCAATATAAGAAGCTATGATTCCCGAAACCCCGAAGAATAGCAGCGCCAGTACGGTCTGGCCTGTGGCACGCCACTCCACCGGAACGATCCGGTATAGATATTGGATGGCAGCCGAGTAGAAAATCGGGAAAGTCAATAGCTGCATGACCTGCAAATAAGCTAATAGCTGTGGATCGGTAATCCAGGCAGAGACGAAATAGCGAATAAAGAAAAAGGCTGCTGCAAACGAAATGATGATGATTTCCTTACCTTTGCGCAGCCACCAGAAGCTTAGGGCGAATACGACGATTTCACTTCCCGCCGCTAAAAACCAGGTCAAGCCTACAAGCTTGGCACTTCCTCCAAGTTCCCGGATATATACGCCGAGGAAAGTATCGTTCATCCGTGCTGGAACAGCACAGATAAAGACCAATAACAGGAAGAGAAGTGTCTCTTTATTGCTGAAAAAATGCTTAAGGCTGCTTAAGGTGACAGGTTTCCCTGAAACGGGTGCATCCGGCATCATCCAGCTGACAATGAAACTGATCAAACCTATGCCGGCAAAAAGGAAAGCAAGGCTGTTCGCTCCGAAGTATGACATCACATAGCCGGTGATCAGCGATATGACGGCATAACCTAATGCACCATATGTCCGGACGGAACCGTAACTGATCCCGGATTTCTCTGCAATCGTAAAGTTGAGGCTTTCCGTCAGGGGATCGATCGGCATCAGAAAGAAATATAGCAGCATGGCAAACAGGATAAGCTGAAGATAACTGCTTGAATCATAGAGGAAATAACCGATTACGCTCGAGAAAAAGATGAGTAACAACAGGACTTTTCGTATAGTCCTTGTTTTGTCGCTGATCATTCCCCATAAAGGCTGGGTGATGAGGGTGACAAAACCACCTGTACCGATGATGAATCCGATTTGGGCTGGACGCAAACCTTGATCAGCCAGATAGACTGGGAGAAAGGGAATGAAAATGGCAAGCAGTCCAAAATATAAAAAGTTAAAACTCTTTAATAATCGTAATGCTTTCATAAAAAGTATGATACCTCACGTGTTCTATAGATTGAATTGATTTCAACCTTGTTATTGTAACATTTATGACAGAATTTGAAAAAATAGTTTTAAATTTTATGGCTAAAAATAGACAAATAGAGTGGGTTTCAAATAGGGAAGATATTGTAAAAGAGAAGGACAACTTTATAATCATTTAGAAGATTTCATAATAACTTTTTAAGTTCATGACCCATCATTTTGAATAGCCCTCTTTTTAAACTGTATTAGTGAAAAAGCAGTTGCCCATAAGACATGCATCATCCTTTATTTCGAATAGTAATTTTAATGATTTTGTATAGCTAGCCCACCACAATTCACTAAGGTTTGTTTCTGGTAAATATTATTCTAAAAAAATTATTGACAAAAGTACTTCGAGTCCGTATAGTAATGGATATTATTAAAAATATTCAGAAATAACTTTTGAAACGCAATGATCAGGAGTAGTAAAAGCTATTATTCGGTAAAGAGAGCTGCGGGGTGGTGGAACGCAGTCCAATGATACTTTGAACTTGCCTGGGAGTGGTAAAGCAAAAGATTAGATTTGATCTATTCTCTTTGTATTTAACGATTAACCTTCGTTACAAGGTTTTAAAGCAGGGTTCTTTAAAGAGCCAATAAGAGTGGTACCGCGGTAAGCTTAAGGCATATCGTCTCTTTCTTCATTTGATTATGAAGGAAGAGACGATATGCCTTTTTTGAATTTTGGGAGGTAAGGATATGGAAACGGACAAACGAAATTTACAGAGGACAATGACTTCAAGGCATATAACGATGATGGCATTAGGTGGTGCCATCGGGGCAGGTTTATTTAAAGGAAGCAGTTCCGCCATTGATATGGCAGGCCCATCCGTCATTATTGCGTACTTGATAGGAGGCATCATCCTATTATTCATCATGCAAGGCTTAGCTGAAATGGCGGTCCGCAATAGCGGCGCAAGAACATTCAGGGATTTGGTTCAATCTATTTTAGGAAAGTATCCAGCCTATTTCCTTGATTGGATTTATTGGAAAATGTGGGTATTGAATATAGCTGCCGAATCAGTCGTTGCAGCGATTTTCCTTCAATATTGGCTGCCTGGATATCCAATTTGGATACTGGCATTAGCGGTTTCCGTGTTGGTTACAGCGATTAACTTGCTGTCGGTAAAAGTTTTTGCTGAAACGGAGTACTGGCTTGCATTAGTTAAAATAACCGTCATTATCGTGTTCATCATAGCTGGATTATTGTTACTGCTCGTAACGTATGGTGATCATACAGCCGTCGGTTTTTCTAACTTGACTGACCACGGTGGTTTCTTTCCGAATGGCTCAACAGGATTAATCACTGCGATGCTGGTGGTAATCTATTCATATGGTGGTACGGAAATTATCGGGGTCACATTAGCTGAAACGAAAAATCCCGAAAAAGTGGTTCCAAAAGCTGTTCGCAGCACATTGGTACGGATCATTTCCTTCTATATCATTCCATTTTTCATTATCGTTAGCTTAATTCCTTGGAACGAGGTGAACGGGGTGCCAGAAAGCCCGTTTGTAATGGTCTTTCAAATGATAGGGATTCCGGGTGCCGACCATATTATGAACGCAGTTGTTTTACTTGCGATCATCTCATCAATGAACTCTGGATTATATGGTTCATCCCGTGTTCTTTATACACAAGCCGTGGACGGTCGTGTTCCTAAAATATTTTCACGTTTATCCAAGAAGAAAGTTCCTGTTTTCGCAATCTTCATGTGTACTTCCGCTTTATATGGCGGTGTACTGATTTCATTATTTGCTGGAAGCAAGACCTTCGATTTCCTGATGGGGTCGCTGGGATATACCGTATTATTCATCTGGTTGATTATTGCCGTCGCTCATTTGAAGTCACGTAAACAAGAGTCTGGAAAAACAAGTGCCTATTCGGTCAAATGGTTCCCTTATACGACCTGGGCTGCAATTATCGCTTTAATAACGATCCTGATTGGAATCATTTTCACGACATCCATAATCGTTACGATCATTACACTTTGCATCTACATCTTCATTTCCTTAACGTTTGTATGGAAAAAACGCCATAACAAAATCTAGCACAAGCAAAAAGACCTCTTGTTCTCATGTAGAGTTTCAGTTTCAAGCCATGGTATTGTATACCATGGCTTTCCTTTTGTCATTAAATGAATGAGAAATCAGATCCTTTTGTCATGCAAAAGAATGGGAAATTTGATCCTTTTATTCTGCTATTGGAAAGAGTAAGAGATATCCATTTTAATAGTTCCTGGGAATCATTATATAATCATAAAAAGAGTTCATCCGATGAAAAATGTTGTATAATAATCATTGGGAAATACCCAATATATTGAAAGACGGAGCAATCTATGAAAAACAACTCGATTTTATCTTTTCACCCGTTATATTATTTATTCCTTTTGGTTCTTACTAGTTCCATTTACTCGATCATCAATCAATCTTCAGGTCACGCTGTCGATGTTACGACAATAATAGATAGAGAGATTCCCTTTATTAAAGAATTTGTCGTTCCTTATTTACTATGGTATCCATATATATATGGATTGATGATTTACTACTGCTTCGTTGATCGTAAGCACTATTTTGTTGCTATAGGAAGTTTGGTATCAGGGAAACTTCTCTGTTTTCTTGTGTATTGCCTTTGGCAAACGACAGTCCCGCGTCCAGATGTGGTGGGGAATGATATCTTTGCACATTTGATGAGATTCGTTTATAGTCATGATCAGCCTGTCAACTGTCTTCCGAGTATACATGTACTGACTACATTCATCCTGATGATCGTTGCCCATAAACGGAAAGAACAGCATAAATGGGAATATGCCAGTGTCACCACATTTGGAACGCTGATAATCCTTTCCACCCTATTTACGAAACAGCATGCCGTATTGGATGTACTTGCAGGAATACTTCTTGCTTGTGGGGTATTTGCTTCGATACAGTATATGTTCCAAGCGCTATCGGCCTATCAGGCCAACCATTATCCAGCGAGGCAAATTAAAAAGTGAATCACAGTTAAGCCATTGTAAGAATATTAGCTCCCATGAGCTGATAAGTTACAGTGGTTTTTTGTATATTAAAAATTTGGATATTTATGTTAAATTATATATAGGATTATTTTTTTAGTCGAATTGAAACAATGGCTGGAGGAAAAGAATGTCACATCATCTTAATCGAATTGCTGAAGACTTGGTTAAAACGAAGTTGGAAAATTATTGGTCGGGTTTTGAACTTGTTGCTTATGCATTATATGATAAGAGAAATGTTTATCTATTCAATCATCCCAAATTCAGTAACAATCCACATTGTGCATATCATACTTTAAAGTGGGATGTACAGTTTACTGGCGACACAATTATTTTGTATGAAGAATATCCCACTGCAATTGTTGATATGGATTCGTATGAGGATTATGAAGATTTGTATTCAATAGTGGTTCACGAATTATTTCACGGTTATCAGTATATTAAAGATGAAAAACGGTTTCCTGATGAAATGATGGGAATCACATATCCGTTGTCAAAAGAAAATGTGGAATTGCGAAATCAGGAAAGAACAATTCTTTATCATGCGTTGTTGGAGAATAACATAATTAAGAAGAAACAATGCCTTAATGCTTTCATTGCACTAAGGGAAAAAAGAGCAGCTAAGGTTGAAGAGTACCTAACATATGAAAAATTGATTGAAACCATTGAGGGACCTGCGTGGTATGTCGAATTAAGTGCTTACTCCGAAAAAGGCCCGCTTGATTACCATTCAGTTTTAAAAAAGTATGCACAACAACTAATAAACAAATATGAATCTACTTCTAGTATTAGAAGTAGTTGTTATAGTTCCGGTTTGTTTATGTGTTTGTTACTTGAGGAGCTTTCACCAGGCTGGATGGAAAGTTTTTTTGATAGAGAAGAAACATTATATGACCTATTAAAACAGCATGCCGGTGACTATATGGAAGATTCAATAGCTGATGTGGAGATAAGTTCTGAAACAGAGGAAGTCGTTAATTTTGCCATAAAAAAGAGAATAAAAGCATTTGAAGAGTTTAATGAACAAGCAGGAATTCATCTATATATTGAAGGGGAAATAACTGCTGAATCCTTTGACCCGATGAATATCATCCCATTAGAAGATAAACTTTTACATAAGAGCTTTATAAATGTAAGAATGAACAACCAAGATTTTCTTATTCAACAACCTGTTATTGCCCATGTTGGCAATGGAATTAAAAACATAAATAAATTACACCTGATATTAGGGAAAGCACCCATTGAAAACATTGATTCGCTTACAATTGATGATGTTGGAGAAATAAAGGGAAGATATAAGAAACAAGAAAATATCTGGCGTGTACTTATTTAAAATGAATTACATCGGTGCTTAAAATGAAGCATGGAGATCATATACCGTTTGGGGTGTGTCTGCTAACATAAATTTGATACCGACATCCCATAAAAAAAAGCATCAAACTTCCCATAACAGAAAGTTTGATGCTTTTGCTTTTACATTTCAGCTTCTATTTTCAAAGATGATTCTTCGCTGAATTGTTGCTTATCCAGGTCTCCCGTTATTTTACTTGTAAGAATACCTGAAGTCATGCTTCCGCTGACATTCACTGCCGTTCTTCCCATATCGATCAATGGCTCGACGGAAATCAAAAGTCCAGCCAAGGCAATTGGCAAGTTCATCGCAGATAATACTAGAATGGCAGCAAATGTTGCTCCGCCACCTACACCGGCAACCCCGAAAGAGCTGATGGCCACGATGGCAATCAACATCGCGATAAAGGATGGAGTGAGTGGGTTGATTCCCACTGTTGGTGCGATCATGACCGCTAACATAGCCGGATAGATGCCGGCACAGCCGTTTTGACCGATTGACAGACCGAAGGATCCAGCAAAGTTGGCAATACCTTCAGACACTCCTAGTTGTTTCTGTGTTTGGATGTTCAATGGCAGAGCACCTGCACTTGTTCTTGAAGTGAAGGCAAAAGATAATACTGGGAAAGCTTTTCTCATATATACAATTGGATTCAATCCTGCAAGCGTCAGCAATAACAAATGGATGAGGAACATGACAATCAGGGCGACATAAGAGGCTCCCACGAATTTCCCCAATTTCAGGATGGCGTCCAAATCACTCGTTGCTACCGTCTTCGTCATGATCGCCAAGATTCCGTATGGCGTTAAACGAAGAATTAACGTTACTACGCGCATGATGATGCTGTGTAATGTATCTACTATCTTCGCAAAAAATTCTGCATGTTCAGGCTGCTTCCTTTTGACCCCTAAATAGGCAATTCCAAGAAAAGCTGCAAAAATCACAACGGATATGGTCGAAGTCGGACGTGCCCCCGTTAAATCTTGGAATGGATTTGAAGGAATCAATTCAAGGATCTGCTGAGGCATCGTTTTATCCTGAATCGTACCGTATGTTTCCGATATTTGATCCCCACGGCTTAACTCTGCTTCTCCTTGCTCGATTTGAACGGCCTCCAAATTGAATACAGATGCGGATGTAATCCCAACAGCCGCTGCAATCGCAGTCGTTCCAAGCAGGATACCGATGATCAAGACACTGATCTTTCCGATATTGCTAGTTAGTTTCAACCTTGTAAATGCGGACAAAATCGAGATGAAGACAAGCGGCATAACAATCATTTGCAGGAACTTGACATAGCCAGAACCAACAATGTTAAACCAATCGACCGATTTAACGATCGCTTCTGACTGTGGTTCATAGAAATACTGCAAAAGTAGTCCGAATACAATCCCTAAACCTAGACCAGTAAAGACCCTTTTTGTAAAGGAGACATGTTTTTTATTCATGTAAAATAAAACGCCTAAAAGAATGAGCATTATGGCAAGATTTAAAAACACATAACCAATCATATATATTCCTCCTAATTCCGATTAAGCTAATAAGTTTAATAAATATCTGATGCCTATGATACATCATCCCTTGATTTTTTACCAGATAAAAATAATATATTTTTGACATCGGAAGATATTCATGTATGTATCCATATTCACGAACTGGATTAGAAGGATAATAAAAGGTATAAGATTCTTTCGACGCACAAGGATCAAGCCCTGTACAAATCTTCCATTATATATATAGTATCAGGAAGGATAAGTCTTTTGGTTTCTTGAATCAAATGATGAAGGATCAAATTTTAAAAGATATAACAATATTTGTTAGGGGTGAAGCAGCGATGGAAATATCCATTGAAATGCTTAATGATGAAGATGCAAAAGGGTTATTTGCATTCGAATGCGATAATAGAAGGTTTTTCGAGAAAACGGTCCCAGGCCGGGGAGACGATTATTATGGCTTTGAAAACTTTAAAGTCAGACATAAGGAATTATTGAATGAACAAGAAGTTGGACTCTCCTATTTTTACTTGATTAAGGATGGCTCAGGTACAATTGTTGGCAGGATTAACCTTGTGGATATAGATCCCATCGATGGTACGGCTGATGTCGGTTATAGAATTGGTGAAGCATTTACGCAAAAGGGGATAGCGAACGAAGCTTTAAAGCGATTGGTTAAACTAGCGCCGGGATTGAATGTGATTCAAATACATGCGAAAACGACAAGCGACAATATTGCCTCGCAAAAGGTTTTGGGGAAAAACGGTTTTGAACGGATTTCAACTAATGAGGAAAATAATGTGGATGCCGGTCAAAAGCTAACATTCTACCATTATAGTAGGAACCTATAAATCGTTCGTTTTGTTCTATTGAACGCATGTGTTCGTTAGAAGCCCCGATGCATATAAGCATATGACGGATAAACTTTCACTGGAAGAATGGGTACAATTACTTTCTGACGGATTGAACGATAATAAAGAGCTTACATTGAAGGCAAAGGGAATAGAAAAAGCTGATCGGCATATAACACCAATCAGCTTTTTCTAGATGCTTATCCTTCTCGAATGACAACTATAACACCAATAAAGATTAATAGAGTACCCATCCAAAAAGCCAAGCCAATTTGTTCTCCTAGCAATAGCCAGCCCAGAAAGGTACCGACTATAGGCTGGAAAAAGAAAAATAAACCGCCACTTGAAGCATTTAGCATCCGCAATCCGCGGTTCCATAGTAAAAAGGCACTTGCCGTCGATATGACTCCCAAGTATAAAAGCCCGCCCCAAATAGATGGGTGCACCATGGCTTGAAAGTCGAGTTTAGCTAATCTATTAATTGTAAAAGGCGTTAGTAAGACAATGGATACCAGAATGGCATAGGTGGTTACGACAATTTGTGAATATTGCCCAGGTACACGTTTAATAAGAACAGACATAAGCGACCATGTTAATGCAGCAATAAGCAGCGCTATCGCACCAAGTTGATTGGATGAATTGATATTCGCATTTCCGACAATAATACAGACACCAATTGAAGCTAGAATGATTGAGAGTGCTTTTCGTAATGTTATCTTTTCTTTTAAAATGATTCGTGCAAAAAGGACCATGAATGCAGGTGTCGTTGAAGTGATAATGGCACCCATTTGTGCAGTGGAGAGCATCGTACCAATCTCCTGGGTTACAATGGAAGTTGTATTACCAATGAGCCCGATCATGAAAATTAACAGCCAGTGTCGTTTTTCAATACGCCATGATTGTTTTGTTACAATCCCGATGATCAGCAATGGAACAATTGCAATGACATAGCGTAACCAAACCAATTCCAGTGGCGGCACTGTGTCCACCACAACCTTTACCACCACATACATCCCGCCCCAAATGCTGGCAGCGATTGATAAATATAATGAACCTATTAAGGTATTTTTCACTTTGCACCCTCCGTTTTCTTTAGACAATTATTGCTGTCCTTAACGGAGTTGTAGTTTTCTGCCGTTAAGGGAGAATAACTACTGGCACATCATTTTCAAATAGTGGTGAATGCATCATCGTTTTTCACCTCACCTGCGCAATTATTATAGTAAACTCATCATACAACAATTAGTTGTATATAGTATATAACTGTTCCGTTTAAAAGTTGAAGTTAATCAATCAGTACTGTAATCTCCCACTCCCTTCATGGTCATGGAAAATTCTTTAGTGTACATGTAGATGACACAGGCAATCGACTCATGGCACTTCAGTGGAATCCAAGGCCAATACGCTTACATTAAATAAATTCCTTTTTTGCATATAAGGGTTTACACGATCTTTTTTTGCACTACGGAGCATTTGGTAGTTCGATTTTAAGTTTTATAATATACAGATTCATAGAGAGCGGGGGGAAACTTATGGACTTTAGAAAGGCGTCTATTAACTGTGGGAAAATAAATGGTGTTGATGGAAGTTCTTATTCAATGGAAACTGAAACTTTAAAAAAAGATGACGACTTAACGATCTATACAGAGTTGGAACCATTTGTGAATCATTCTGTGTATGCCAACATCGTCGCCACTCTTTCTGCCGCTGGCTGTGTTTTTGCCGAAGATGAGGCCCGATTGTTGATATCCGCGGCACGGACGCCAGCCGAACTTACTGTCATGATGGAAAGACGCGCAGCCGGTTTGCCCCTGGAACATGCCATCGGCTGGGCGGAGTTCTGCGGTATCCGGATAGAGGTGGATCAGGGTGTCTTCGTGCCCCGCCGACGCACTGAGCTTTTAGTCCGCCAAGCAGCAACCCTTGCCATGCCTGGAGATGTCTTGGTTGACCTTTGCTGCGGCACGGGCGCTGTGGGTTATGCGGTCGCAAAAGTTTTGGAAGATTTCGAGTTGTATGCTGTCGACATCGACCCAGCTGCGGTGCGGTGTGCCCGCCGCAATATCACTTGCATCGGTGGTCATGTGTACGAGGGTGACCTTTATGAGCCTCTTCCAGCCACACTGCAGGGACAAGTCAACATCCTCGTCGCCAATGCTCCCTACGTTCCTACCGGGGTTATTGGGCTGTTGCCTCAAGAAGCCCGTATATATGAGGCGCGGGTGGCACTCGATGGAGGTACGGACGGGCTTGACATCCAGCGTCGTGTTGCGGCTGCGGCTGCACTATGGCTTGCACCGGGAGGGCACCTGCTCGTCGAAACCAGCGAGCGACAGGCGCTGAAGACCTTTGAGATTTTTGCTCAAAACGGCCTAATAACGCAGATGGAACATTACGAGGAACTTGACGCTACTGTTGTCATCGGAACCAGGGCGCAAGAATAAAAAAGTTTTCATATAACAGGTGCGATTCTTAATTTGGAAGGATTTCCTTTTCTTATGGAGCTAAAGGAACAGGATAAATTTCATTTTCCATTTGACTCTCACGTTGCGTAATACCTTACAGTTATTTATATCGAGAGGAGGGGATAGCAGTGGCGATGAGAGTGAAGGAACTTGCTGATTTAGTTGGCATCAGTGTGCGGACACTGCATTATTATGATGAAATCGGGTTATTATCGCCAGAGGAGACCAGCGATTCCGGTTATCGCCTGTATTCCAATGATAATCTTGAGATGTTGCAGCAAATCTTGTTTTTCAGGGAACTCGACATGCCTTTAAAGGAAATTAAACATATCATAAGCAGTTCTTCGTTCGATAAACAAGAGGCGTTATTGCAGCATCAAAGAATGTTACTGGAGAAACGCAGTCAACTTGATAAATTAATTAACACGGTCGATAAATCGCTCAAGCATATGAAAGGGGAAATTCAAATGACGAATAAAGAAAAATTTGAAGGGTTTGACTTCAGTCAGAATCCATATGAACAAGAAGCTCGCAAGCTTTGGGGGGATAAAGCGGTTGATGAGTCGAACGCTAAAGTGGCGGGCATGTCCAAAGAGGCACAAAAAGCTGTATCGGAAATCTATACAAAACTTGCTTCCATCCGAAATGCCTCACCTGAATCGGAGGAAGCCCAAGCAGCCATTAGAAAATGGTATGATTGTTTAAACCAAAACTTTGGCACATACTCACTGGATGCTTTCAAAGGGTTAGGCCAAATGTATGTTGATGATCAGCGCTTTACCAAAAATATCGACCAATATGGTGATGGATTAGCCAAATTCATGTGCGATGCCATGGGGCACTTTGCTGATGCTAACAAAAATTAATGTGAATGTTCTGGGCACCCTAAAAAAGCTATATTTGGAAGGTTGCTGCGGCAGCCTTTTTCTTTTGAGCCTTAAGGTTATGTAAAAATTCCCATTAGCTTGTTGCGGAGTACATTCAAATGAAGAATAATGGTGTTAATGCGTTATCCGTATAAAAGGGAATCATGCATTTGTGGAGGGTAAAATGGAACTTTGGAAATTGAGTGAAAAGGTATCGAAGGTAAGCGATGTGATTCCTTATTATTTTTTTAGTCTAGTCTCTTCCTGTCTATCGCTTTCAACGGTGATGGTTATTTTTACAGGCGGTCCCTCCTGGGGGCTGCCTGGCATTATCATATTTTCTTTTTATTTGGTTATCCCTTATTTATTATTTGCCGTTCCGGTACAGGTCCACTTCAATAAGCAGCCTAAAAAATTCAGTTTAATTTATTTCTGCCTTTATATTTTGTTCTCTTTGCTGACTGTATTCATTTTTAGTTGGGTGCTTAATTTTGACGTCAGTATGGATGTATTAACTACAAAGAATTACTATGTATTAAGCCTTTCTGCAGCTATTATTTTTTGGTTTTGGGACTCGGTCTTTTTACAAAAATGAAAAGCCATCTATATCAAAAAAGGGACCAAAGAATGAATTGGTCCCTCCTGAAATTTTAAGCGGAATGTTCTTATATCTTTAGCATGTTTACAATTTCTTTGGCTTTTTCCAATTGAACTCCTTCAATGAGACTGTTGTTTCTTCGAACAGCCGTACCGAAATGATAGTAACCGGTATTTAGTTCGGAGGAGACTGAAAGGATATTATCCTTATTCAAGCCGCTTCCCACCAATAGCGATATGTCCCCGCAGACGTTTTTCATTTGCAAAATGGTTTTCATTCGGCTGGGAAAATCCCCATGGCCGCCGGAGGTCAAGATCGTTGTTATTTCCGGATACTTTGCTAGCATTTGAGCTGAACGGACTGGGTCGGGCGTATCATCGATGGCGCGGTGGAATGTAACGTCCAAACCGTCACATGCCTTTAATAGCACTTCGAGGTATGATTGATTGATTTCATTTTTTTCATTTAATGCACCCAATACCACACCGTTTGCTCCAAGGGTACTTATCATCTCGATATCATTTTTCATAATATCCAGATCACTTTGAGAGTAACAGAATGATTGGCTATGAGGTCTTACCATCACGTTGACGGGAATGTTGACTGAACGCACGATAGCTTCTATCAGGGCGTGACTGGGAGTTAATCCTCCCTCGGTTAAAGAACTGACGAGCTCGATTCGGTCTGCACCCGATTTTTCGATTAAAATGGCATCTTCTATGGTCGTGGCAATGAATTCAATGTACATGGGCTTTTCCTTTCTTGGTTTACTAGTGTGATAAATAGTATGTCCTACACAGTTATTATAACCTGGCCACATTTCAAATGCCTGTTCCGATCTTTGCTAGCTTTCCTCAACTGGCATTTCTTTATTTCTCATATTTTGAAACGAAATGAGCATTCAAACGTATAAAAAAAGAATATATTCAAGATGGTATTCTTGTATGTGAATGTTTGGCGAGTAAGTAAAGCAATTTGATCATTTTGGAGGTTATTTAATTGGATAAAGAAGGTAAGCAAGTAACGAAATCGAAGTTTTACAAAATAGGGTTGGGTTTCTTGATCGTTTCCCTCCTGACTTGGATCATTCCTGTAATAGCTCCCTTTACGCCTTTTTCGACTGCGGTGAAAGCTGGGGTCATAACAGGGGCGATCGTATTTGCAGAAGTCATGTTTTGGGTAGGTGCGCTATTGGTTGGGAAAGAAGTGGCTGCAAAATACAAAGGTTATTTAAACCCGAAAAATTGGAGAAAAGAAAAAGAGTGAAGCAACGGAGCTACTGAATTTTCCGGGCCTAGGAAGGAAAGGAGGGACGAACGATGGAAACGGAGATGTTGAAAGTATTCGATGATGATCGCAATCAAATCGGCGTGGCTGCGCGTGAAGAGGTACATAGACTGGGACATTGGCATGAGGTTTTTCATTGTTGGTTCGTTAGCAGGGAAGCGGGCGTGGAATATCTATATCTTCAACATCGTTGTGCAATGAAAAAAGATTATCCGAACCTATTGGATATTACGGCTGCCGGTCATTTGCTGGCTCATGAAACGGTATATGACGGAGTAAGGGAGATAAAAGAGGAAATAGGCATTGATGTTTCCTTTGACGAGTTGGTTCCATTGGGGATTATTGAATACCAACAAGCAAAAGAGCATTTCATCGACAAAGAATTAGCAAACGTCTTTCTATATGTAAGTACACATCACTTCGATGATTTCATCCTGCAGCAAGAAGAGGTTTCCGGGTTGGTTAAAGTCGTACTGAATGATTTCGAGGAGCTTTGGACCGAAGCGAAGGAAAAAGTGAATATCCAGGGATTTGAAATAAAACAAGAAGACAAAAGAATGATGATCGATCGCTATGTAGGGCGAGATGAGTTTGTGCCGCATGATCGTTCCTATTATGTAAGCATCATTAGATTGATCAGAGAAAACTTATCTAAGCCGCCAAGTGCTAAGTGAAAGTGAAGCCCCAACGAAACAATACGAGTTTTGTTAGGGCTTTTCTCTTTATTTGATACTCATCCATTTAAGTATATCGACCTGTGCTTATTCCAGCCAAAGGTGGCCTATTGGCTCGTTTTGACTCCACGTGAGACGTAAATTCCCTTCATTTATCTCTTACTTATACTGAATTTCTCATGGGGATAACGACTTTGTCCGTCCGTTGATTTTGATGATAAAACGAGACATACCAGACTGTAAGAGTTGTAAAAGGATGAAAGGTAAAGGAGTTTCTGCCGATCTTCATGAATTGGGGAATTTATCACTTGTAAGAATATTACAAAATTGTAATATGAACAGTGTACAAATTTTTGTTAAGGGGATGAGTGAAACAATGAAAAAAAAGGTTTTGTGCATTTCATTTTTTGTAGCTTTTTTAGTTCTATTTGGCTCCCTGGATTCTTTTGCCAGCAAAGCATCGGCAGAAACCCACACTTATGATGGAAAAAGTCCTTACTATAATAATTGTGCGAACAGTGCAGTGACGAAGAAGTCTGTGAAAATTAATGCCAACGGTGCTTCTGCCAATTTGGAGTTGAAATTCAGCACAACTTGCAAAACGGCTTGGGCAAAGATCACTTTAAGCAGGCCAGCTAAATCGGATGGGGAGGCAACGGCATTGGTTGTCCGCAATACTGATAATAAGCAATTCAGTTGTGCATCTCCTGGTGGAAATGGTGAAATAAATAAAGGTCAAACGACATGCTACACCCCTATGGTATATGATTTAGATCCTCGAAAAGCAAAAGCAGTCGCATTTTGGCCTTATACAGCAGGTGAAACAGGCTGGTATTAATGATAAAGGAAAAGCCTTCTCTATGTTATTCGAAGAAAGGATGAATGACTTGAATAATAAGCTTAAAATGATAGGTTTATCCATAATGATGACTATGTCGATATTCATTCTCGATTTTTTCGTAATTGGGAATGAACAAGCATTGGCAGAAACTCATACTTATGATGGAAAAAGCCCTACCTATAATAATTGTGCAAGCTCGGCTGTAACGAAGGATAAAAAATGGATCGATTCCGTTTCATACGTAGAATTGAAATTCAGTACGACCTGTAAAACAGCCTGGGCGAAAGTCACCGTTACCCGTCCGGCCGTATATAATCATGATGCGGATGCGAGAATCATCCGCAGTACTGATGGTAAGGCCTATACGTGTGCAAGTTCCGGTGGAAATGGTGTTGTGAATAAGGGGCAGACCTCGTGTTATACACCAATGGTATATGACTTCGATCCTCGCAAAGCACAGGCCCAAGGGATACATGCGATCCCTAATAGTGATGCATATAAAAAAGCGGTGACCATTTGGTTCTAGAAGTAGTGATTTTTTGCAAGCATCCGAATGATCGGATGCTTTTTTTAGTCATGAAGTAATGTAAAGTTGTCTTGGCCGGATAGTAAATGCATCATATTCATTTATCGCTTCCATTTTGTGCTTCCAATTGAAGGAGATATTGCTTCATATCCGTTCCTCCGCGGTAACCGGTTATGGATCCATTCTTACCGATTACCCGATGGCATGGTACCGTGATCAGAACAGGATTGGCGCCAATGGCCGTTCCGACAGCCCGAACAGCTGTAGGCCGTTGGATGATTCTTGCAATATCGGAATATGAACAGGTTTCCCCATAGGGTATTTGATTCAATGCGTCCCAAATTTCCTGTTGAAAGGAAGTTCCATTTACATCATTGGCAAAAGAGAAAGTTTGCCGGGTTCCTTCAAAATACTCTTGCACTTCCTTTAGATACGGTTTTAATGCCCCTTCATTTTCAACAAGTCTCGCTATAGGGAAGCGTTTTTGTATCCAAGCTTTCAGTTCCTCATACGATTGACCTGGTGAACCTACGTAACAAAGTCCCTTATCTGTCTTGGCCATATATAATTGCCAATTCTCATAATGTAAAATGGCCCAGTCAATGGTTTGTTCTTTAGCACTCATCTTGTTCGCTCTCCTTCCTTACGTTCTGAATATAATCTTTCCGGTATCCCATTGGTGTCTCGCCCATTTTCTTTTTGAATAACGTTATGAAATAGGGTGTGCTCGAGAAACCTACAGCCAATCCTATTTCTGCTACAGGCTGTTCGGAGCTTTCAAGAAGTCTCGTTGCTTTTTCAAGACGAAGGCGTTGAATGTATTCAGTGGGCGATATCCCCTTCACACGCTTAAATATTCTTTGTAAATGGTATGGGCTGCCGTGTGAAATATCCGCCAATTTGTTCAATGAGAGGGGCTCGCTGAAATGTTTGTCAATCCATTCTGTTATTTGTTCAATCCAGTCCTCTGTCGGCAGGATCAATCCTTCGGGTTTACACCGTTTACAAGGCCGGAAATCCTCATCCAAGGCCATCATGGCATTTTTGAAAATCTTCACATTTTCCTTTTTCGGCACCCTGGATTTACAGGAAGGCCTGCAAAAAATGCCTGTTGTTTTCACTCCATATAAAAAATGATCATCATACGCTGCATCACAATCTATAATCGCCTTCCAATAATCATTCGGAATGTCTGCCTTTTTCGAAATCATTACATTCACCTCTCCTTTTAGTATACAAGAAAGTGTTGATATGCAATCGTTTCAATAATATAAAAGCAAGATAACGTAATTATTTTGCATATGGATTGGCATGAAAAATCTGTTAAAATTAGGGAGTTAATTGGAATACGCGGGATGAAGCGATAATCCCTTTATTTCTGCAAAAATGAGTGAAAGAGCAAGATAACGTAATTATTCCTTGATTAGAATAAAGGGAGCATGACAAAGGAGGCGCGCGCAAGATGAAAGAGATATTATCAATAGAAGAAAGCAATGAATGGAGAATTCATACACCCAAAGAGTTTAGTTTTTCGGAAAACCTTAAATACTTGGCTCGATCCTCCAATGAATGTCTGTTCGATATTGAAGATCAAAAGATATATCGCGCCTTGGATGTAGAAAATGAGACGCTTATAGTGGCAATCAGTGCAGAGAACGAAACGGAGCTGTCCGTTCGACTTCCAGGCAGGAATGAAGCAATGGAAAAACATATTAAAGACGCTGTATCCCAATACATTCGCGACTGGTTCGATCTTGACACAAATTTGCTGCCTTTTTATGAGCTAGCCGAAAATGACCCTATACTGAAAAGGCCAGTAAACCAATTCTTCGGTCTAAGGAACATGGGCATTCCAGATCTATTCGAAGCTATTGCCTGGGGAATTCTTGGACAGTAGATTAACTTGTCTTACGCCTATACCTTGAAAAGGAGGCTTGTTGAGGGATTTGGTGAATTTGTAGAATATGAAGGAAAGCAATATTGGCTGTTTCCAACACCAGAGGTGATAGCGGAATTAACGGTAGAAGATTTTACCAAGATGAGAATGACCGTGAAGAAGTGCGAATATTTAATTGGAGTGGCTCAACTTATCGTGCAAGGAGAACTTACGAAAGAAAAGCTGTTGAATGCAAAGGATGTGAAAGTGGCTGAAAAAATGCTGACCAAAATACGTGGAATTGGTCCGTGGACAGCGAATTATGTACTGATGAGGTGTTTACGTTATCCAGCAGCCTTTCCAATCGATGACGTCGGGCTGCATAATTCAATGAAGCTGGTCATGGAGACGGAAGTGAAACCTACAAAAGCGGAAATTCTGAAGCGATCGGAAGCGTGGGCCGATTGGGAGGCATACGCAACATTCTATTTATGGAGATTGCTATACTGAAGTGCTTCTTTGATATAACAGTGGACTTCGTCGATATATTTTAATTTTCGAAGATATAACTGAAGGTTTCGTCGATATATTTCATTTTTCGGAGATATATTGCCACTATTCATTATTCCTGGCAGCCCAAACAACTTAGGTCCATATATCATACCTTATATCATTCAATCATATAGGGGTGAATGACCATGTATATGTACCCAACGTATCATTATGAAGATCAAGCTTATCTTGAACGACAGTTTCCGGGCATACCTGGATTTCCGGGCATACCTGGATTTCCTGGCCCACCGGGACAACCGCAATATTCGCAAGCACCAACAGCTCCCCCGCCAGCGTTTATCCCTCAACAACAACAGGCTTCAACATTTGCTGTAGATCCAGGGGCGATTTCGTTTTGTTTATTCAGGAATACGTTCATCTGGCTGAATAATGGGGCGAGTTTTTGGTATTACCCGATTTTTGTCGGCCCGCGGTCCGTTGCAGGCTTTAGATGGAATGGCAGGTTCTGGACGATTTTTGGCATCGATACAAGACAAATCAGATCTTTTAGCTGCTTTTGAAAAAATGCTCAAAACAAATTTACCGAATTAATACAAGAAACTTTTATAAATGAACAAATAGAAAGGGCGTGTTTTGAAAAAAGATTCTTCAAAACATGCCCTTAAACCATGTAATGGGATTACTCTATAAAAAACAAGAATTAAAAATGATTTAATGAAATCAAAAAGTGAGCTACGCATAGGATGGCCGACTAGTAGAATAGAGCTTAGGGTGTAATGGACCTGCTTTGATAAATCAACTATCTTTTATAGTTTTTGCAATGGCTAAAAAAACGATTATGACAAAAATACCTATTAAACCTAATATAGTAATGATACTGGACAATAGATTTAAATCCTTTCTGTTCGTTATTACCTCCAATTATGTCTAAATATCACCATATTAATCCAACTTTATGCTGATGCTTTATAAATAAACTACAGTTCTAATGAACAATGAACTAAGAGGATGGAGAAAATGATTTTAGGCGAAATGTAAAAACGGGACTGCAACAGGAAGTTATGTGATTAATTGGTATCCGTATTATTACAATGTTCAATATTTAATAGAAATGGTAAAATCATTATGCTCCTATAAAATTAAGTATGTGAAAATGAATATAGAGGACTGTGGAATATGAGGAAAATATCGCTGGAAACCAAGATTCTCGGGTTAGTCTTATCGTTGAGCCTTTTTTTGATCCTCTTATTGACGACCTCTTTTTCCTATATGGAAGGAAGACAAATAGCGAAGGATAAAGGCCATTTAGCTTTGGGGCTCTCAAAAACGATTAGCTTCATGCCTACAGTTATCGAGGCTTTTGAAACTGAAGATCCTGCTGACACCATTCAGCCGATTGTCGAAAAGATCCGCAGGGAAACAGGGGCTGAGTTCATTGTAGTAGGGAATAAAGAGGGCATTCGTTATTCCCATCCGTTGGCTTCAGAAATAGGGAAGCGGATGGAAGGCGGAGATAATAGCAGGGCGCTTTCTGGCGGCGAATATTATGTTTCCGAAGCTGCAGGATCACTAGGTCTTTCCATTCGGGGGAAGTCACCGATTTTCAATAAGGATGGAAAAATCATTGGAATCGTCTCAGTCGGTTTTTTAGTGGACGACGTCCGTGCCCAAATTTTCAAGGATCTGTCGAAAGAGATGATTGTATCTTTAGCCGCCATCATGATATCGATCATTGGCAGTTATATGCTGGCAAGGAGCATACGTAAAGATACATTAGGACTTGAGCCATTTGAAATTGCTAATTTATATAAAGAAAAAAATGCAGTACTGCATTCGGTGAAAGAAGGAATTTTGGCCATTGACCAAAATGGGTTGATTACATCGATGAATCAACCAGCGAAAAAATTGCTGGATATAAAAGAGTCCGTTCGCCATTTGAATGTGGATGATCTATTTCCTTCGAAATATTTATTCGAAGTTTTAAGGTCTGGTGAACCACAAATGGATAAAGAGATTTCATGGAAAGATAAGTCCATTATCGTTAATTGCACACCAATCTTCGACAGTGAAGGGGTAAGCGGTGTTGTCGCTTCATTCCGCGATCGAACGGAAATTGAAGAAATGGTCAACACACTATCCGAGGTGAAGATGCATTCAGAGGATTTGAGGGCACAAACCCATGAATTTACCAATAAGCTATATGTATTATCAGGTTTAATACAGTTAGAGGAATATGATGAAGCAATAGATATGATCCAAAGTGAAACATCTGAATTGCATTCCCTGAACCGTGTCGTATTCGAACAGATTAAGGATACAAAGGTACAAGCCCTGTTACTTGGTAAGATAGGCAAAGCATCGGAAAAGAAAATCATCTTTGAAATCGACGCACAAAGCTACTTAGAGAAACTCCCAGATCATATAAAATTGTCACAGCTTACATTGATTCTTGGCAATATTATCGATAATGCGCTTGAAGCGGTTTCGGGCACGGATGAGCCGCTCGTGAAATTTTTCGCAACCGATATAGGAAACGACATGGTATTTGAAGTGAGTGACAATGGAAAAGGAATACATGAGGATGATATCGCCTATGTTTTTGATCGGGGTTTCACATCGAAGAACAATGGAAGTCCGAGTGGATATGGACTTTCAAATGCCGATCAGGTCGTAAAAGAGCTGGGTGGCATCATCGAAGTTCAAAGCGAGGCTGGAAACACGATATTCACCGTGTATCTCCCTAAAGAACCGAGAGGAGGAAAATAATGCTGAAGATAAGAGTGGTTATCGCAGAGGATGATTTTCGTGTAGCGGATATCCATGAAAAATTCCTGCAAAACTTTGATGAAATAGAAGTGGTCGGAAAAGCAGTCAATGCCAAAAAGACGCTTCGGATCTTGGAGCAAAAAAGCCCTGATTTGCTATTGCTTGATGTATATATGCCAGATCAGCTTGGGACAGACCTCCTTCCGGACATCCGTCAAAAGTTCCCGAACGTGGATATCATCATGATTACGGCAGCCACAGAAAAAGAACAACTTGAAAAGTCGCTTCACTACGGTGTAGAGAATTATTTAATTAAACCAGTGGAAATGAAACGCTTCAACCAGGTTATCGAAGAGTACCTTAAGAAAGCCCATCTGATGCAATCGAAACAAGAAATAGATCAGGATTTTGTTGATCTTATTTTGAAAAAGGGGTCTTCGGCTTCGGAAACGAAGAACAGTGGTCCCGTCTTACCGAAAGGGGTCGATGAAATCACTTTAACGAAAGTGATTGAGGTTCTAAAAGCAAGCGATATAGGTTTGTCTGCAGAGCAAGTGAGTGTACAAATCGGCGCTTCCAGGACAACCGCGAGACGCTATTTGGAATACTTGATATCCGTAAAGAAATGTAAAGCGGAAGTCGTATACGGGGTAGTGGGAAGACCGGAGCGAAGATATTATAAAATTCCATAAAGAGTCTTGTTTAAGTAAAACACCTTCCTAACTGGAGGTGTTTTTTCATGGGGAATAACGGTGGAAATATGGAATCGGAGTTTTGCCGTTATGTTCCTTTTGAAGATGTATTCAACTGCCTGCATCAATGGCTATAATCAGTGTGTAGTTCCGTTTAGATAACAGCATTCCACCCCTGTAATGATAAGAGTGAAAGCGTCTCCGTGAACACAATGAACACAATTAACAAAATAGTTTTAAAACACAATAAATTGAAAACGCTTACAGATAAAGCGATTTCATATACAATTTAGAAAATTAGAAATTGAGGAGTGATCATATGCTCGCTTTATTAGGATACTTGATGATAGTAGTTTTTATGATATTAATTATGACAGGGCGACTTTCAGCCATGATAGCTTTGATTGCAGTACCAAGTGCCTTTGCACTTATTGGTGGGTTTGGCGGTAAAATGGGCGAAATGGCTTTGGAAGGAATCAAAGATGTGGCGCCAACGGGTATCATGATTTTATTTGCGATCCTTTTCTTTGGCATTTTGATAGATGCTGGCGTTTTTGACCCGATCATTAATACAATCCTTAAGGTTGTAAAAGGCGATCCAGTCAAAATTGCCATCGGCACGGCAGTACTGGCTTTGCTGATTTCCTTGGATGGAGATGGTACGACTACTTATATGATAACGATTTCAGCCATGCTTCCGCTATATAAACGGATTGGAATGAGACCGCTAGTATTGGCCGGTATTGCTGTTTCGTCATCTGGAGTCATGAATCTACTTCCTTGGGGAGGCCCGACAGCACGGGTGATGACCGCTTTAAAACTTGATATGTCCGATGTTTTCACACCTGTCATTCCTGCGATGATTGGCGGAGTCCTATTCGTCTTGTTCATGGCATATTGCCTGGGTAAAAAAGAAAGAAAGAGAATTGGGATCATAGAAGTCGATTATCGTACTGTGGCACAGCACGCGGCTGCAACGGAAGATGCTTATCTTAAGCGTCCTAAATTGATCATATTCAATTACGCATTGACTCTTACACTGCTGGTTGCGCTGATTATGGAACTTATGCCTTCAGCAGTTCTTTTCATGATAGGTTTTGCCATTGCCATTACGGTTAATTATCCGAAACTCAGTGATCAAAAAGAGCGTGTGGCAAACTATGCGGACAATGCTTTATCTGTCATTTCGATGATTTTTGCTGCAGGTGTCTTCACTGGAATCCTTGCTGGTACGGAAATGGTCGATGCCATGGCAAACTCTTTGATTCAGCACATTCCAGATCAAATGGGTGCACATTTTGCTGTCATCACAGCCATCATCTCAGCACCTTTCACGTTCTTCATGTCTAATGACGCATTTTATTATGGAGTGCTCCCATTACTTGCTAAAGCGGGAGCTGCATATGGAATTGATCCTGCCTTGATCGGTAGAGCTTCACTATTAGGGTTGCCCGTCCATCTATTAAGCCCTCTTGTTCCATCTACCTATCTATTGGTTGGAATGGTAGGGGAAGATTTCGGTGCATTGCAGCGCACTTTCCTGAAATGGGCATGCGGATCGACGCTTGTCATGATAGTGGTATCCGTCCTATTGGGAATCATCCCACTATAATAAAGTTCATTTAAGAGTCCCGTTCGTAACGTTACGAACGGGACTCTTTTCTTTTTCATTCATCATGGAATGAATAAAAATGGAAAAACGAGAAACATTATGTTTGTCTTCTCTTCAACGACAAAGTTAGCTTTTTCTTTTGTTGAATGCGGCTGGCACGTACATTAACATTAATGGAAACTATATTAATATGAAGGGAAGAGAGCAAATGGCTCACTTTAATATAAAAGTTGCAGTTCAAAAGTTCGGTAACTTTCTAAGTTCAATGGTCATGCCAAATATTTCAGCTTTCATAGCTTGGGGGTTAATCACTGCCCTATTCATACCATCTGGTTTCTTGCCAAATGAAAGCCTTGCCAAGATGGTTACACCAATGGTTACGTTTTTACTGCCGCTTTTAATTGGATATACAGGTGGTAAGTTAGTCCATGACCACCGAGGTGGCGTAGTGGGTGCCATTGCGACAATGGGTGTCATCGTTGGATCTGACATCCCGATGTTCCTTGGTGCGATGATAATGGGACCGTTTGGCGGTTATGTCATCAAGAAATTCGATCAACTGATTGAAGGGAAAATAAAAGCCGGCTTTGAAATGCTTGTTAATAATTTCTCGGCTGGGATACTTGGCGGCTTGCTGTCCATTCTATCCTTCTTGGCGATCGGGCCAGCTGTTAACGTATTTACTGGATGGCTTGTAGCAGGAGTTGATTGGCTTGTAGGTACAGGTTTACTGCCACTTACGAGTATCCTGATCGAGCCAGCTAAGGTATTGTTCTTGAACAATGCCATTAATCATGGTGTACTATCACCAATCGGTGTTGAGCAAGTTAAACAAACCGGTGCTTCCATCCTGTTTTTACTTGAATCGAATCCAGGACCTGGTATAGGCGTTCTGCTTGCTTATTGCTTTTTTGGAAAGGGCACTGCAAAGAGATCGGCGCCTGGAGCTGCCATCATTCATTTCTTTGGCGGTATCCATGAGATCTATTTCCCTTACATTCTAATGAAGCCGATGTTATTTTTAGCGGTCATTCTTGGAGGAATGAGCGGAGTTTTCACTTTGGTCCTTTTAGGCGGCGGATTATTCGCTCCGGCTTCACCAGGAAGCATTCTAGCTATTACAGCGGTAACTCCGCATAATGCGGGCGCATATATTGCGAACTTTGCAGGTGTGATCGTAGCGGCCCTTGTTTCATTCATCGTCGGTGCATTCATTTTGAAAACAGGAAAGCAGTCGGATGAGAATATTGAAGATGCCGCGAAAAAAATGCAAGAAATGAAAGGGAAGAAAAGCTCTGTTGCGGATGTATTCGCATCAGAACCAGGGAATTTGCCAACAAACGTCAGCAAAATCATATTTGCTTGTGATGCTGGGATGGGATCAAGTGCAATGGGAGCTTCCCTGCTTCGTAAGAAAGTGAAGGAAGCTGGCTTGAATATCGCAGTTACTAATACAGCGATCTCAAACCTTCCTGCTGATGCACAAATCGTCATTACACAGGAAGAGTTAACTCCGAGGGCACAGAATAAAGTGCCGAATGCTTATCATATTTCCGTCGATAACTTCTTATCAAGCCCTGAGTACGATTCATTGCTTGCACGTCTTCAGGATGACGGTACAGATGAGCTTCATGAGATTGTCGAAGATGCTGAAGAGAAAGTTCCAGGTGTTCGTGAACATTCCATTGAACCTGGCATCGAAGAAGATGAACAGGAAGATAATGAATTGCTTCGCGAAGAGAATGTCTTCCTTAATCAACATTTCGCCAATAAGGAAGAAGCAATCCGCTTTGCGGGAAGGGCTTTGTTCAATGCAGGTTACGTTAATGAAAGTTACATTGAAGCAATGATTGCACGTGATGAACTGACTTCAACCTATATGGGCAATGATGTAGCCATTCCACATGGTACCGAGGAAGCGAAGAAAGATGTCCTTAAATCTGGATTCACCGTTCTGCAGATTCCGGAAGGTGTCGACTTTGACGGCCAAAAGGCACGACTGATATTCGGTATTGCCGGCAAGGATGGGACGCATCTTGAAATACTTTCTGGCATTGCAGTTACCTGCTCTGATATGGAGAATATTGAAAAGATGGTTAAAGCCACATCAGCCAGGGAATTGATGAATATTATCAATGTAGAAAATAAATAAATACTCTTCACCTTGAATAGAAAAGCGTTTTACGCTTTTCTATTCAGTATTTTCTCGTGTTACTCCACCTGAAATGAGTTGGTAGCATGTATATTACTTCAAGGGAAAAATCAATCATAGAATTGATCATTAAAACTTCGGGAAAACATACGGCCATATCCATTGCGACACATCTGAATGTAAGTGTCCGGACGGTTCAACGTGATCTGAAGTCCATCGAAAAAATCCTGCAATCATTTGAGTTGCATTTAACACGCAATACACATGAAGGGCTATCCATCGATGGGAAGAATGAACAAATCTTTCGGCTTGTACAGCATCTGATGGGCAATCATCCCATCGATCAAACGCCACAAGAACGAAAGATGCATCTCCTTTTAGCTTTACTGCAGGAAGAATCATATAAAACGCAAGTTCTTGCGGGGCATCTCGGTATAAGCATTACGACTCTTACAACCTATTTGGACGAACTGACTGAATGGTTAAAGAATTTTAATATCGTGATTACCAGGAAAAGGGGAGTCGGAATTGAGCTTGCCGGCACTGAAGAAAATAAACGGAAAGCCCAGGCAGCCTATTTCTTGCACTTTTTTAATGAAGAGCTGATTGAAAGTTTATTTTTGTTGCAAGAGGGAAAGTTCCCAGAAGCGAAAATCCTCGACTATTTCGATCCAGAATATCTTCTGGCTATCGATGGGGTGCTGAACTCTACCTTTAATAGTGTCCATTCTCGTCTGGCTGATAGCGGGTATATAGGGTTAATTGTACATATTTATGTAACCCTGCAAAGGAATGAAAGCCAATTTTTTTTGGAGAAGGACTTCAAGAAAATAAGCGAACTTTCGGATGAGAATAATCTCATGAATAAAATAGGCAAGGAACTCAGCAACATTCTGGAAGTCTCTTTTACCATTGATGATATAAGCTACCTGGCAGCCATACTTAAAGGTTCCAAGCTTCATGCAGCCGATGCCGTTCCATATGACAGTGTGTTGCTGGGCCAGCTGATAAGAAACCTGATAAAAGATGTTTCGGCACAACTGCAAATCGACTTGACCAAGGATTTCCCGTTGTATCAAGGGCTTCTAGCCCATATGGAACCATCGCTTTTCCGGATTAAACAGGACATGGGATTGTACAATCCCTTAACCGAAGATATCAAACGAAAGTATCCGGTTCTCTTTTTGGCAGTAAAGACCAGTCTGGAAAAGGGATTCAAAGAAATTAAAGGTTTTCCTGAGGATGAAATAGCCTTCATCGTCCTTCATTTCGGATCTGCATTGGTGCTGCGGGAGGAAGAAATATCAATAAGGGCACTCATCGTTTGCCCGACAGGTATAGGTACCTCGAAGATGCTTGCAAGCCGGATCCAAAAAGAAATCATCGAAATCGAGACTGTAGAAATCAAGACGATCAAAGACATCCAGCAGCAGGGCAGTCTGAAAAACTATGATGTAATCATTTCTACCGTCCGGCTTCCGTATATCGATATGGATTATATCCTAGTATCCCCTCTTCTGAGTGAAGAGAATATATTGAACATCAGGAATTATTTAAGGAAGAATATCGAAAACTTCACGAAGAATAAGCGTTATAGCAGTCATTCAGCCAACAAGGATTTCCACCCGAAAAAAGAGGATGGCGAGTTAAAGGAAGTTCTGCAGGAATTGAAAGATGCCCAGCGTAGCATCGAGTCGATCATGGATAATTTCCGGTTTTATCGGCTGCCGCATCTGAAAGGACATCCAGAAATCATTAAAGAAATGGTCAGGATGGCTGAAAAGGAAGAACTGTTAAAGGGTGCGGATGATGTAATTAGATCCTTGAATGAACGGGAGAAAAAAGGTGGTTTAGGCATTCCAGGAACTGGAATGGGTCTATTTCACACTAGGCATAACAACGTAAAAGAATTGATATTCCAGGTAACTCACTTGGAGGAAGATTGTCTCGTAAAAGGTATGGACGGGAAAGACGTCCATATGAAGAACTTGCTGCTGATGCTTGCCCCTGAAGAATTGAGTGTGAAGCAGCAGGAAATCGTCAGCTTAATAAGTTCAAGCTTGATTGAAAGTAATGAATCGATCATGATTTTTTCATCTTCGGACGAAGAAATGATCAGCAGAAGATTGGAAACTGTATTTTTGGACTATTTATATACTAACTTGATAAAGGGATGATTGTAATGAAACAAGCAGTACATTTTGGTGCAGGAAACATTGGAAGAGGATTTATAGGAGCACTCTTTTCACAGTCTGGATATCATGTGACATTTGTAGATATTGCTGATCAAATCATCGATCAGTTAAATGATAAAAAGCAATATCAAGTCAAATTGGCAACTGATCAACAAGAATCCGTCACGGTAGAAAATGTTTCAGGCTTAAATAGCTTAAAGCAGGAAGAGGAAATCATAAAGGCCATTTCCGAAGCAACCTACCTTACCACGGCAATCGGACCGAATATTTTGCCCCATATCGCTCCCCTAATTGCAAAAGGATTGGCTTCAAGAGTGAAGGAAACCGATGAAAAGCTATATGTGATCGCTTGCGAAAACCAAATATCGGCAACGGACCTGTTAGAAGGATACATTCTAGAAAAACTGGATCAAGATACGAAAGAAAAACTAGCCGATAAAGTATACTTCTTTAACTCAGCAGTCGATCGTATCGTTCCTATCCAAAATAACGAGGGATCACTCGATGTTTTGGTCGAACCTTATTATGAATGGGTCGTTGAAACGAATGAAAGCATTCCTGCCGTTGAAGGGATGACCATTGTAAAAGAACTCGCTCCATTCATTGAGAGAAAACTGTTTACCGTTAATACAGGACATGCCGTCATTGCTTACCTCGGTTATCTCAAAAATAAAAAATCGACGATTGATCAGTCATTGGAGGACGCAGGCATTGTAGAGCAAGTCAAGAAAACCCTTGGGGAAACGGGCGCTTATTTAATAAAGCAATATGGGTTGGATGCCGATGAACATCAGCACTATATAGAAAAAATCATTAATCGATTTAAAAATTCTTATTTAAATGACTCAGTGAATAGAGTGGGCCGTTCACCGATGCGAAAGCTTGGACCGAACGACCGTCTCGTACGTCCCGCCGTAGAAGCGAAGAAAGCCGGACTTTCCTACACGAATTTGGCAAAGGCCATAGCAGCCGCATTGCTGTTTGATTTTAACGAAGATGAAGAAGCAGTTAAGCTGCAAGCAATGATCAAAGAAAAGGGTGTAGCTGCCGTTCTTAAGGAAGTTAGTGGATTGGACAAAAGCAGTGAAATAACAAAAGAGGTTGTCAATCATTACAATGCGTTGAAAAAATAAATAATTTAAGTTAAAAGCTCCTGAAATGAATTTTCAGGAGCTTTTAAACATAGGAAAATTGGTAAAAGGACTCATTGTGCTTACTATCGTGATCGAATGCGGTTAACAATGCTCAGAAGGAAATAATACAATACCAACTAAAAGTGTTTAATAATGAGGGATAATCAAGAAAAAAGTTGCATTTTAGGATTTACTTTAGGAATTTATGCATGTAAATAGAGGTTATAGTGCAGTTAAATGAGAGTTTAGTGGCTGAGTTTGAAGCGATAACTCATGAATTTAATCCAAATACTTGAACCCTGGCGCAACGTTGCAATACGGTCTGTGGACGGCATTCATCCATTATGTATGAGCCGTTGATGCAACGAAGTTCAGTAGAGTAGCATGTAAGGAAGTCGGGAGAACGATTGCGGATTGATTCATCATCAATTCAACTATTTATTATACATGTAAACAGTAACACCATATGAACGAGTTGCTTCGGCAATTCGTTTTTTTATTTAAGTGTAAAATTCCAATAAACTTACTTGACATTATAAGCTTATGAAAATATAATTACTTACATAAAGTAACTGACAAAAGGAGAATTCATACATGAATAAAAATAATGCAGGTCAAGTTTTTTTAAGAATAATATTAGGTCTTACTTTTTTCATTCACGGCGTTTCAAAGTTTCAAGGGGGAATAGGTAACGCGGCGGGTTTTTTTGATAGCCTTGGTATTCCGGGGTTCATGGCATATATCGTTGCAGCTATCGAATTAATCGGAGGACTTGCGGTTATACTTGGTTTTGGAACACGTATCGTTTCCGTCTTGTTCGCGGTCATTTTGGTTGGAGCGATTTTCATGGCTAAATTACCTGCTGGTTTTCTTGGCAATGGGCAAGCGGCTGGGTACGAACTGGACTTGGCACTACTTGCCATGTCGGTCTATCTTGCGTGTGCAAACAACACAGTTCTTTCTTTGGGTAACATGATTTTCAATAAAAAAGGGAAGTGACAATATGGATAAAAATTTTCATCAAAAACCAATTACTTTTGTTGGCGAAGTCAGTATAAATGTTTTGGACTTAAATAATGCCATTCTGTTTTATCAAGAAATCATTGGTCTTCAAGTATTGAAGAAAAACGACCGGCAAGCTGTTTTAACGACAGACGGAAAAACCCCGTTGCTGACACTTGAGCAGCCTGCTGATGTGATTCCGAAAGAAGGGCGGACGACGGGCTTATATCACTTTGCCCTTTTGCTGCCGACCCGTGCCGATTTATCGATTTTTTTGCGCCATTTACTTCAAACGAAATATCCATTTGGAGCGGGGGATCATGAAGTGAGTGAAGCGCTGTACATTACCGATCCGGATGGCAATGGCATTGAAGTATACTCTGACCGGCCATCCACTGGTTGGAGATGGACCGATGGGGAAGTCGCAATGGGCACGGATCCGCTGGATGGGAATGACCTTTTGAAAGAAAGTAATGGCGAGTGGAGCAAACTGCCTGCAGGTACGTTAATGGGACACATCCATCTGCATGTATCGGATTTAGGTAAAACGGAGGAATTTTACATGCAAGGTCTTGGGTTTACCGTTGTGAATCGATACGGAGGAGCGCTCTTTACTTCTGCCGGGGGATATCACCATCACATCGGATTGAACACTTGGAATGGAGTTGGCGTCCCTGCTCCTAAGGATAATAGTGTCGGGCTAAACTGGTATACCCTCGTTTTTGCAGATGAAGAAGCGAGAAACAAAGTAACGGAACAACTAAAAGAAATCGGAGCTGTCGTCACGAAAAAAGAAGAGTTATTCGTTGTAACAGATCCTTCAGGTAATAAGATTCATTTAGTCGTCTAATATTATAAGAATTAAATTAGAAAGCAATGGTGAGGGAATATGGGATTTTTAAGTAGATTATTTGGAAATAAAGAAGCCGCTACAGGGGAGAATGCAAAAATGACAAAAGTATTATTCGTTAAAGTGAATGATCGTCCTGCAGAACAAGCAATCAGCTCAAACATGTATGACACATTTTTAAAAGCATATAAAGAGACCCACCGTACAGATGAAGTGATTGAGTTGGATTTATTTAAAGAGGACCTTCCTTACTACGGAAATACTGCCATTACTGGTTTGTATAAACGCAATCAAGGTCTTGAACTGACAGGTGAAGAAGAAAAAGCGGCCAATCTGGTTGATCGCTATTTAAATCAATTCCTTGCGATGGATAAAGTGGTATTCGCTTTCCCTTTATGGAACTCAACGGTTCCTGCACCGCTAATCACATACCTTTCCTATTTGTCACAAGCCGGTAAAATGTTCAATTATACAGCAGAAGGCCCAGTTGGGTATGCTGGTGATAAAAAGGTCATGCTATTGAATGCGCGTGGTTCGGATTATGCATTAGAAGGAATGGCTTCTGCTGAAATGGCTGTCAATTTAGTAAAAAATATCATTGGCCTGTGGGGAATCAACAATCCGGACGTTGTGGTCATTGAAGGACATAATCAGTATCCTGATCGGACACAACATATCATCGCTGATGGTTTGGAAAACGTTGCAAAAGCGGCTGAAACATTCTGATTACTAGGTTTTCAAAAATGGATATGCAAGCAAAGAGGGCCCTCCACATCTGTGGGGGGCCCGTCTTTTGGTAAGCCGTTATTTGACCTGATACTTTTTCAAACGGTATTGAAGACTTTGACGGCTAATATTCAGGGCTTTTGCTGCTTGAGAGATATTCATGCCATGCTCCTTTAATATCTTCTCCAAGTATAGCTTCTCTGTATTAGCGATATAATCATCAAGAGATAAGGTAGTCTCCTGTAATTCTCCATTTGCAAGGTCATCTTTTTTATCAAAATGAGTGTCCTCCAAATGTGCTTTCTTTTTAAATAAAGTGGGAAGATGCGTGATGGAAATCTTTGTATCGTCTGGTTCCATTAAATTCATGGCCCCTTCGATGATATGTTCAAGTTCCCTTACGTTCCCTGGCCAATCATAATCATAAAAAAGGGAGTAGACCTCCTCGCTGATCCCTTCAATATTCAATTCGAATAGCGCATTGAATTTCTCGATGAAGGATTGTGCCAGCAAAGGAATATCCTCTTTCCGTTCACGTAGAGGTGGGATGAATAACGATACGACGCTTAATCGATAATATAAATCCTTTCGTAAATGATCATTAGAAATGGCATCTATTGGATCTTCATTTATCGTTGCTATGACCCGTACGTCAATTTTTTTATCTTTTGTATCCCCAACACGGCGAATCGTCCTTTCTTGAAGAGCCCTTAATAATTTCGCCTGCATATTCGGATTTAAGGAATTGATTTCATCGAGAAGAATGGTCCCGCCTTGTGCCTGTTCGAATAAACCAGGCCTTTCAATCGATCCGGTGAAAGCCCCTTTCTTCGTACCAAAAAGAATTCCTTCAATAAGACTATCTGGAAGGGCAGCACAGTTTTGGCTAATGAAAGGATGTGTCGAGCGGCTGCTTCCATTATGGATGCTTTGGGCAAAGAGTTCTTTGCCCGTTCCCGTCTCCCCGACGATAAGGATGGAGGATGTAGTCCTGGTCGAACGCTTGCTTTTTTCAATGACTTCCAAGAAATTCTCACTGGTTCCGATGATGCTGTCAAACGTATATTTCGTATCGCCCTTATTCAAGATATTATCTTTAATGATTCTTTCAAGATTCGTTATATCCTTTGCCACTTCAATGGCTCCAATGATATTTTGGTTCTGATCCAAAATAGGAAACGTATTATTGATTGTTGTAATTTCTTGTCCGAGATTATTGAAGTAGGTCTGCTTCGAGTTTTCGGTTTTCCTTCCAGAATGAAGCGCCCGTATTAATGTGCTCTCCGTTTCTTCCTTGAATATAAAGATCTCGTGAATCTTTTTCCCTAATACCTCTTCTGAATCCATGCCTTCAATTTCAGCCATTTTCTTGTTATATACAATGGTTCGACCTTTGATATCGATTATATGTAACCCGATATCGATTACGTCCACAAGTGAATGGAGGATGGTTTGGAAACCTTCTATTTTAACGATTTGATCTAAATACATGAATACCTCCCGCTTTTCATTTCATAGAGCTATTGTAGAGGAATTGAAGAAAAGGCGCAATTAAAATTTGCATAGCAAGATTATTTTGCATTAAAGTGCAAAAATATTTTGCGGAAAAAGTGAAAAATCGTTGTTTTTTATGTTATTTCGGGTTGGCATGAATCTTGCATTAATAAAAAGTGTAAGGTTTAAGTGACAAAAATAGGGATTAGAGCAAAAAATAATGGCATTCTTTGTCTATTTTGCCCCCGAAGTGCTGAATTTCATTGCATATTTCAAAAAAGAACAATATTTTTTCGAAAAAATGAAAAGTTGGCACGGAACTTGCTTATTAAATAAGTGTGAAATAAAAACATAAACTTTAGGGAGATGAGCCATAATGGTCCAACCATATAAACACGAACCATTTACTAATTTTAAAATCGAAGAAAACAATAAAGCTTTTCAAACGGCATTGAATGATGTAGCTAATGATTTAGGGAAGAAATACCCGCTAGTCATTAATGGTGAAAAAGTGTTCACTGATGAAGTCATTACCTCTGTAAACCCAGCAAATAAAGAAGAAGTTATTGGAACCGTGTCCAAAGCAAATAAAGATCTTGCTGAGCAAGCCATGCAAGCGGCAGATAAGACATTCCAAACTTGGAGAAAAACGAAAGCGGAAGTCCGGGCAAATATTTTATTCAGGACTGCAGCCATCGTTCGCAGAAGAAAACATTATTTCTCGGCTCTATTGGTTAAAGAGGCAGGAAAGCCTTGGAATGAAGCGGATGCAGATACAGCGGAAGCGATTGACTTCATGGAATATTACGCTCGTCAAATGCTGAAGCTTAAAGACGGCATGCCAGTGGAAAGCCGCCCGATTGAACACAATGCTTTCACCTATGTTCCACTTGGTGTCGGTGTCATCATCTCACCTTGGAATTTCCCGTTTGCGATCATGGCAGGCATGACGACGGCAGCACTTGTTTCAGGTAATACAGTCTTATTGAAACCAGCCAGTACAACACCGGTCATTGCAGCTAAATTCATTGAAGTGTTGGAAGAAGCGGGCTTACCTGCAGGCGTTGTGAACTTCATTCCAGGAAGCGGTGCTGAAGTTGGCGATTATTTGGTGGATCATCCCCGTACACGTTTCATCAGCTTTACAGGATCTCGTGATGTTGGAATCCGTATTTATGAGCGTGCGGCAAAAGTTCATGAAGGCCAAATCTGGTTGAAGCGTGTCATCGCTGAAATGGGCGGTAAAGATACAATCGTTGTTGATAAAGAGGCTGATCTGGAATTGGCGGCACAATCAATCGTCGCTTCTGCCTTCGGATTCTCCGGTCAAAAATGTTCTGCTTGTTCACGTACCGTAGTAGTGGAAGATGTATATGACCAAGTCTTGAATCGTGTCATTGAATTAACAAAAGAAAAAACAGTCGGGGAACCAACAGATCTAAACAACTTCATGGGTCCGGTCATCGACCAAGCAGCTTACGACAAAGTCATGAGCTATGTTGAAATCGGTAAAAAAGAAGGGAAACTTGTTGCAGGTGGAGAAGGAGACAATTCAAAAGGTTTCTTCATCCAGCCAACGATCATTGCCGATGTGGATGAGAATGCACGTGTAATGAAAGAAGAGATTTTCGGGCCAGTTGTTGCGTTCTGTAAGGCAAAAGATTTCAATCATGCAATCGAGATTGCCAATAACACGGATTATGGGTTAACAGGTGCGGTCATCTCAAACAATATTGAACATATCGAACAAGCACGTGAGGATTTCCATGTAGGGAACTTGTACTTCAATCGTGGTTGTACCGGTGCCATTGTAGGATACCAGCCATTCGGCGGATTCAATATGTCAGGTACAGATTCAAAAGCAGGTGGTCCTGATTATTTAGTTCTGCATCTTCAAGGAAAAACAACATCTGAAACGCTATAATTTTAGGGGGAATCAACATGACAACAGTAACGGAAAAATTAATCGAGCAAACGGAACAATATGGTGCAAACAATTATAATCCACTTCCAATCGTCATTTCGAAGGCAGAAGGAGTTTGGGTGGAAGATCCTGAAGGAAACAAATATATGGATATGCTAAGTGCCTATTCAGCAGTGAATCAAGGCCACAGACATCCGAAAATCATCGAAGAATTAAAAAAACAAGCTGATCGCGTAACGTTAACGTCCCGTGCGTTTCATAGTGATAAATTAGGCCCATGGTATGAAATGGTTTCCCGTCTTACGCAAAAAGATATGGCGCTGCCGATGAATACGGGTGCTGAAGCCGTTGAAACTGCAATCAAGGCAGTTAGGCGATGGGGTTATGATGTTAAAGGAATCGCTGAAAACCAAGCGGAAATCATTGCTTGTATAGGAAATTTCCATGGCCGTACAATGGCAGCTGTATCCTTGTCGTCTGATGAAGAATATAGAAGAGGCTTTGGACCGATGTTACCGGGAGTCAAGCTAATCCCTTATGGCGATCTTGATGCATTGAAAGCAGCAATTACACCGCAAACAGCTGGATTCTTAATCGAACCGATCCAAGGTGAAGCGGGAATCATCATACCACCACAAGGATTTTTAAAAGAAGCTTTTGAACTATGTAAAGAAAATAATGTTCTATTCGTTTCAGATGAAATTCAATCAGGACTTGGACGTTCAGGAAAAATGTTTGCCTCTGACTGGGATGGAGTAGTTCCGGATATGTACATTTTAGGCAAGGCGCTTGGTGGTGGGGTTTTCCCAATCTCTTGCGTAGCTGCAAACCGTGAAATCCTTGGCGTATTCAACCCTGGTTCACATGGTTCGACATTCGGTGGTAATCCATTGGCGTGTGCGGTTTCCATCGCTTCCTTGGAAGTGCTTGAAGAAGAGAAGCTAGCAGAACGCTCATTGGAGCTTGGACAATATTTCATGGATAGTTTAAAAGAAATCAAGAATCCTATGATTAAAGAAATCCGTGGTAGAGGCTTATTCATCGGAGTTGAATTAACAGAAGCAGCAAGACCATATTGTGAGCAACTTAAAGAAGAAAAATTACTTTGTAAAGAAACACATGATACAGTCATCCGTTTTGCTCCGCCGCTAGTGATTACAAAAGAAGACTTGGATTGGGCAATCGAACGTATTAAAAGAGTTTTATCCTAATATCCCTATGAGGTGAATTCCATTGAGTACAACAATCAAAGAAGAAAAAGAAACTGCCAGCTTGCTTGAATCAACACAGGTCGTCATCAAGGAGGCGCTGGATAAGCTTGGTTATTCTGAAGAAGTGTTCGAGCTTTTGAAAGAACCTCTTCGCATGCTGACCGTCCGGATTCCAATTAAAATGGATGATAATACGACTAAGATATTCACTGGATATCGTGCCCAGCACAACGATGCTGTTGGTCCGACGAAAGGTGGAATCCGTTTTCATCCCGAAGTCGATGAGGAAGAAGTAAAGGCACTTTCAATGTGGATGAGTTTAAAATGCGGAATCGTGAATCTGCCATATGGCGGAGGAAAAGGCGGCATCATCTGTGATCCGCGCCAGATGTCCATTGGTGAATTGGAAAGACTTAGCCGTGGCTATGTACGGGCGATCAGTCAAATAGTGGGGCCGACTAAAGATATTCCGGCACCGGATGTTTATACCAATTCACAAATCATGGCATGGATGATGGATGAATACAGTAGAATTAGAGAATATGATTCTCCTGGTTTCATTACAGGTAAGCCACTTGTTCTGGGCGGTTCACACGGTAGGGAAAAGGCAACTGCACAAGGTGTCACGATCTGTATCGAGGAAGCGGCGAAACGTAAGGGCATAGAACTGAAAGGTGCACGGATCATCGTCCAAGGATTTGGGAATGCAGGAAGCTTTTTAGCTAAATTCATGCATGATGCAGGTGCGAAAGTGATTGGCATTTCGGATGCATATGGTGCCATATATAACCCGGATGGCCTTGATATCAATTACTTACTTGATAAAAGGGATAGCTTTGGAACGGTTACGACACTATTCGAAAACAAAATCACCAATCAAGAGCTTTTGGAACTAGATTGTGATATTTTAGTGCCTGCCGCAATTTCCAATCAAATCACCAAAGAAAATGCACACCTTATCAAAGCCCAAATTGTCGTGGAGGCAGCGAATGGACCAACCACTTTAGAGGCAACAAAGATCTTGACGGAACGCAATGTGCTTCTTGTTCCAGATGTATTGGCAAGTTCAGGCGGTGTGACTGTTTCTTACTTTGAATGGGTTCAAAATAACCAGGGTTATTACTGGGAAGATGAAGAAGTCCAAGCCAAATTAAAAGCGTTATTGGTCAGCTCATTTAATCAAGTCTATGATATGGCAGAGACAAGAAATGTGAACATGAGGCTGGCGGCATATATGGTGGGTGTCAGAAAAATGGCAGAAGCCTCTATATTCCGTGGCTGGGTATAAGCTTTAGCCAAATAATGGGGAGTGGAGGAGTGATTCCGTGTTAAAACCGATTCATACCATCGAGTGTGCTCATGATGGGACCATCGAACAAGTTTACGTTCAAAAGAATTCCTATGTTTATGAATGGGAGAGGCTCTTTTTAGTAAAAACGGAAGATGGGAAGTTGATTGATGTTTCAATAGGTGCCAGTGGTCACATTACTGAAATTAATGTCACGGCAGGGGATCCTATAAATAGAAAGCTCCCTTTAGCTTTGCTCCAAGACGATTTTATTATAACTGGCTCTGATTGATTTTAGAAAAGAGGGTGTTCCAAATGCGGAGGCTATTCTGCTTTTGGGATGCTCTTTTTTTTGCTGTTTTAATGGGGAAACGGGAGTGCCAGGAAATAGTTTGAAAAGAAAAGGCGCTCTGTTTCCTAGTAAAATGGAATGAATGGGGCTATGCACCTTTGTGCCTTTTTCGCGGTTCCCTACTATTCTCATGAGTAAGCCAGGCCGTTCCAATTAAGCAGCTGAAGGTGTTTTTTATTTGAAAGGAATTCTAACTAGATTTATAGCGTGTTTATCTGCCGAGTTCATTTTGAGTGAGCGATGGTTCCAATTAACATCTTTGGCCTTGCTAAAAGTCTGGGAGAGCATTGTGACTGAAGTAATAGCTGGCATATTGTCATATTCCCATTCATAAACTGTTAGGGGATACAAACAAGTAAAGAATTATTCATTGCACTGATGGGAGGTGATCATTGGTTGCTTGAAACAAGATTCTATTGCTTTAAAGATGTTTTGTGTAGGCTTTCTAGGGAAATAAGCCCACGCCTAGTAATATTATGTTAAAATACAACTTGAGATTTAAATATCAAATAAATAGTGGATTTTCTGAATTCATCCATATTTAAATGAATATGGAAATATTCTGAATTCTGCCATAAAAAGGGGAGTTAAATTAAAGTATGAGAATCTCAGAAGTAAAAAGGAAAGCCCTTCAATCGTTAAAAGGTAAATGGGGTGTAGCCGTTTCGCTTATGCTACTCTTGTTTTTGATCAATGTCATTTTACCTTTAATCATTGAAGTGATTGCAAGCGGTGGGTTTACACAATGGTTCATGGAGGAAGAAACACCTTTATGGTCTGATATTTTCGGAACGGTGCTGACAATCGTATTAATCCCGTTGACTATAGCAACCACTTGGTTTTATCTGAATTTGGTCAGGGAAGGAAATCCTGAAATTACAGAGGTATTCGCTATCTATAAGGATGGAAAGACCTCTTTTAAGCTGATTGGTGGATCGATTTTACAAGCTATTTTCATATTTTTATGGTCATTATTATTAATCATTCCGGGTATCATCAAAAGCTTGGCCTATTCGCAGCTGTTTTTCTTATTGAGGGATCATCCAGAATACACCGTGCTTGAAGCCATTACTGAAAGCAGAAAAAGGATGAAAGGTTTGAAATGGAAGTATTTCCTTTTGAATCTAAGCTTTATAGGGTGGGGCATTCTTTGTATGTTCACGCTGGGAATTGGATTATTATGGTTGATTCCTTATATCGGAACAACACTGGCAGCATTTTATAATGAATTAATTGTGCCTCAAGATGACTCTGACAACGATCAAATAGAAGCATAAACGCTCGGCCGATAGCAAAGTTGCTATCGGTTTTTTTCTTGTTAGTATCTCGTATTCAGTCATAAGAGAACGACAGTATTATAGACTATTTACAGTTTGAACGAACCCAATTAAGGCCTTTGACTTTTACTCATAACTCTTCGCCATTCATAACTATTTGGTTATGAAATGATGATTGAATTTCTATTATTTTCCTCACGAAGGCGGGAGTATAATGAAGATTGAATGGAAAAATAAAGGCTTTATGCGTTCAGGAGAGAAACGGAAAAATGAGAAAAACCATAAGGATCAAAGACAATAAGGTAAAGATCAGCATCATTTGGGTAATCGGCATTCTGTTCATCGCGGCCAATCTTCGTGCACCCATTACATCGATAGGTCCTTTAATTAGCCTGATTCGTGATGATACAGGAATCAATAATGCAGTCGCAGGGATGGTGACGACTATTCCGCTGATAGCCTTTACCTTGGTATCCCCTGCGGCCCCATTGATTGCAAAGCGAATTGGAATGGATTGGACTTTACTATATTCATTACTGCTACTCATAGGGGGATTATTTCTTCGATCGATTTCAACGGTTACGGCTTTAATGACCGGAATGGCTTTTATGGGAATTGCGATTGCAGTTGGGAATGTTCTACTTCCAGGTATCATTAAACAGAAACATCCAGAGAAGGCAGGCATCTTGACTGGTGCCTACATAGCGAGCATGAACCTTTCATCAGCCATAGGCTTTGGAATCAGTATTCCATTGGCCAAAGAAGCTGGCTTAGGATGGAAAGGATCTTTATTATGTTGGGCAATTCTAGCTATTTCCACTCTGATTCTTTGGTTGCCCCAAGTGATGGGCAAACGAGGGGAAAGAAATAATGGCACTTCAAAATCAAAAACACCGATTTATTCTTTTGAAATGTGGAAATCACCGACAGCTTGGAACATCACACTATTCATGGGCTTACAATCATTGCCGTTTTATATTTTGTCAGCATGGCTTCCTGATATGTTGATGGCTCAAGGCATGGATCAGGCTAAAAGTGGCTGGATGCTAAGCATCAATCAATTTACTTCGCTTCCTGCAACCATCATTACCCCGATTGTCGCGATGCGTATAGCGAACAGGAGCATTCTTGGAATCATATCAGGGATATTAATGACCATCGGCATAGTGGGTGTGGGGTTCGGTCAGCTTTCACTGGTACCGATTTGTATGGTCGTGATCGGTTTAGGGAACGGTATGGCCATCAGCTTTGCGATGATCATATTCGGGTTGCGTACGGAGTGTGCACAACAAGCAGCGGATCTTTCAGGAATGGCACAATCTATTGGGTACTTACTTGCCGCGATTGGACCAATCTTGATTGGCTTTATTCACGATCTTACTCATAGTTGGGCATTACCGAAACTGATCCTGATCTTCATTACTGTACTATTGATCATATCCGGTGCCTTTGTAGGTCAAAGGAAACCTGTTTTGAAGAAAATCCAAAAAAACGATGAAAAGTCATATAGTATATAATGGGTTTTTAAAATACGTAGAAAGAGGGCGTCCCTGATAGATCTTTTACAAATGAGATACTTTCAAATCGTTGCAAAACATCAACATCTAACAAAGGCTGCGGAAGCATTGAACATCACTCAGCCAGCCCTCAGTAAAATGATTGGTAAATTGGAAAATAGTCTTGGGTACGAATTATTTGATCGTAGAGGCAGGCAAATTCAATTGAATAAATTAGGTGAATCCTATTTGCGAACTGTCGAACAAGTCTTTTTACAATTAAAAGAAGGGGAAAAGGAATTAGCTTTCCTCGCAGATAAGCAAGATAAACTAATCTCCATAGCGGTCACCATTCCGAGTATTCTGCCAGAGTTATTAGGCGGTTTTCTAAAGAAACATCCCAATGCAAGATTTAGACAACATCAGGCTTCTTTCGAACGTATCAAAAAACAAATTGAAATAGGGGAGATAGATGTCGGTATCTCAACGGTACCTGTGATAGGGGAACATATAGAGTGGCTTCCCATTCTAGAAGAAGAAATACTATTGGCTGTACCCCTTTCCCATCCTTTGGCTAATAGAAAGAGCATCTATCTAAAAGAAGTGGAGAATGCCCCGTTCATCGTTATGCCTAGAGGCTATGATTTTCGCGATATGACAGAACGCTTTTGCAGAGAAGCAGGCTTCTATCCTGATTTTGCCTTTGAAGGGGATGAAACGGGAATCACTCATGAGCTTGTTGAAAAAGGCCTTGGTGTTGCCTTATTTCCATCACTGCTATCAAATGAAAGATTACATGATTTAAAAACAGCAAAATTGAAGATCATTGAGCCTCAATGCTCCAGAACAGTTGGGTTGGTTTGGCATAAAAATCGTCCATGCAATGATATTGTAAAGAGCTTCATTCAATATACGATGGTATTTTTAGAACATAAAAAAGATCAGGAAAGTAAAAGTGATTTTTAAGTAATTCCCCTTAAAAAGTTAAATTGTTAATTTTGTCTGGTGTATAATTGAATATTGAGAATGCCATTTAGGGGGATTACATAGTGAGTGGGTATAATATTGCGGATATGATATACCAATTGCTTTGCCTTGTATTTCTAATCCTGATCATCGTTGGGGTCATATCCCTTTTCCGTTCCATCAAGCACCGTAAAACCAGATTGGATATCATGGAAAAGAAAATGGATGATTTGCATGATCTGATTAAAAAGGGCAAAAATTAACGGATGTATGTTGCAGCCGGCAAACTGTAGACGAACTCGATGAAAATCGGGTTTGTCTACAGTTTTTTTGAGGGTATGTAAAAATTAGATTTCCACTCCCAGGTATGCGCTTTTCCCGTCTCGAACGCTCGTTCCAATCAACGTTGATTTAACAGTTAGATAGAACTCCTATTGTTTACAAATCCACGGCTGCATGTGCAGTCGTTTTTCTATGAAGTTGGAGCAAGAAAACTATACTAAAATAACTTGTTGGAAAGCCCTATCTCCGAATTTAAAAAGAAGATTGGCCTTTTAGCATTAATTGAAAGACATAAAAAAATAGAAAAAGAAAGGGAATTGTGAAAAATAAGCAGTTTTACATAGGGTTGATGGGATACGGTCCATTTATGGGGCAAATTTCATGTTAGGGTGCTGGTATGGAAGATGCATGGTCTGTTGCGGATTTTTACCCTATAATGGAATAGATGTGTATTTTAGGATTTTGTGAAAAAGTCTATCGGGTATGCTCGACCCTATAACAGATCGACGGAGATGGTGTTAGGTATCTTTGAGAAGTGGGAGGAGTCGGTATCATGAAAGAAGTTATAGCAGTAAAAGAAATTACTAATTTTAAAACACGGGTGGAGGAATTTAGTCCATACCCTTGGTGTAAACGGATGTTACAAAATGACCCAGTGAGTTATCACGAAGGAACGGATACGTGGAATGTTTTTAAATATGAAGATGTGAAGCGGGTTCTCAGCGATTATAAACATTTTTCAAGTGTTCGGAAACGGACTACCATATCGGTTGGAGCGGATAGTGATGAAGGTTCTATTCCTGAAAAGATCCAAATTACTGAAGCTGATCCACCTGACCATAGAAAACGCCGTTCACTGCTGGCCGCAGCATTCACACCTAGAAGTCTTCAAAACTGGGAACCTCGCATTCAGGAAATTGCAGATGAATTGATTGGACAAATGGATGAGGAAACGGAAATCGATATTGTGCAATCATTGGCGAGTCCGCTTCCGATCATTGTCATGTCGGATTTGATGGGCGTTCCCTCGAAGGATCGTTTATTGTTTAAGAAATGGGTGGATATCTTATTCCTTCCTTTTGATAAAGAAAAACAAGAAGAAGTTAATGAATTGAAGCAAGTGGCAGCAAAAGAGTACTATCAGTATTTGTATCCAATTGTTGTGCAAAAAAGATTAAACCCGGCAGATGATATCATCTCAGATCTATTAAAGTCAGAAGTGGATGGGGAAAAGTTTACGGATGATGAGGTTGTCCGGACGACCATGCTGATTTTAGGAGCAGGGGTCGAGACCACCAGTCATTTACTGGCCAATAGCTTTTATTCCCTGCTATATGATGACAAAGAAGTTTATCAAGAGTTACATGAAAACCTGGATTTGGTTCCGCAGGCGGTCGAAGAAATGCTACGTTTCCGATTCAATCTTATTAAATTGGATCGCACCGTACAGGAAGATAACGATCTATTGGGAGTGGAATTGAAAAAAGGGGATAGCGTGGTTGTTTGGATGAGCGCAGCTAATTTGGACGAAGAGATGTTCGAAGATCCCTTCACCCTTAATATCCACCGTCCTAATAATAAGAAACATCTAACCTTTGGAAATGGCCCACATTTCTGCCTGGGGGCGCCGCTTGCCAGACTGGAAGCAAAGATTGCGCTTACTACATTCCTGAAGAAATTCAAGCATATTGAAGCGGTGCCATCGTTCCAGTTAGAAGAGAATCTTACCGATTCAGCGACCGGGCAAACATTGATATCACTACCGCTTAAGGCATGCCGTATGTAAAAAACGAAAAAACCTTGTGCACTAACCTGCATAAGGTTTTTTTCGTTTTTGTAGGGACGCTTGGCATACATGCTGAATGGTATGAGTTATATCAAATGGATGTTCCTGCCACTCCCTGAACCATTCGACAATGAATCTATAGTAACCTGAAGTTGAGGTGACAATGACGAATAGAGTAGTATGAAACAGTGGAAGATTTGTGCTATATTCTCTGAGGGTGAGGGTGGTGGGCGATGAAGCATTTACATACACCCTGAAATGAAGAAGATATGATAAAATCGAAATTTCCATATGAAACGGTTTTAAAAAGTGAAAGGATGTTATTATGAAATTAAAGCAGCAATTAACTATTGCCTTTATAATATGTGTACTTTCTTTAATCGGATTCAGTTTCATGGCATTTACCATAAGTGCAAATGAATACCTGAAATTTGATGAAGATGTTATTTCCTTGGTGCAGGGATGGGAGTCTCCTCTTCTGACGTACATCATGAAGTTCTTTACCTACATAGGTTCTACCGGTTCCCTGATCATTCTTTCCTTGGTTATTTTGTTTTTCTTATATAAGGTTTTGAAGCATCGTTTGGAACTTGTCCTATTCACTGCAGTCATGGTTGGTTCACCTCTTCTCAATTTGATGGTTAAGCTATTCTTTCAACGCGCCCGCCCAGATTTACATCGACTCATCGATATAGGGGGTTACAGTTTCCCTAGTGGACATGCCATGAATGCTTTCTCTTTATACGGCATACTCACATTTCTGCTATGGCGGCACATAACGGCTAAGTGGGGAAGGATTCTATTGATTTTATTCAGCATGATGATGATCCTCTCAATAGGAATAAGTCGGATATACTTGGGGGTCCATTATCCTAGTGATATCATCGCTGGATATTTTGCGGGTGGATTTTGGATTGCGGTTTCCATTTGGTTTTTCCAAAGGTATCAAGACCGGCAGAAGAACAAAAATCGTTAATAATGGGAGCAAGGTTATTGCAAAATAAGCAGCCGGCATGTAATAAGTCAGCTGTTGATTCAAGAAAGTTAGGAGCGTATTAAATGGAAAACTGGATTACGGAATTCATGAATGATTTTGGGTATATGGGAATCTTTCTATTAATAGCATTGGAAAATATTTTCCCTCCAATCCCTTCTGAGGTCATTCTTACTTTTGGCGGTTTCATGACGACAACAGCGAATATGACGATTATGGGCGTCGTGATCGCCTCGACTATAGGGTCAGTGGCAGGGGCAGTCGTCCTTTATGGAATTGGTTTACTTCTTGATGTTAAGGTGATTGAAAAGTTCGTGGAAAGATGGGGCCATATTCTTAGGTTAACGGTATCGGACGTCCATAAGGCGAATTCATGGTTCGATAAGTACGGGGCATGGACCGTGTTTTTCTGCAGACTCGTTCCGCTGATCAGAAGCTTGATCTCGATTCCAGCAGGCATGTCGCATATGAGCTTTTGGCTATTTTTGCTATACACGACATCCGGAACGTTAATTTGGAACATCATTTTAGTGAATATCGGGGCGGCTGTTGGGTCTTCTTGGGAAGATATCGTAGGGTATATGGACATTTATTCAAACATCGTTTATGCAATATTGGCATTGTTATTCATACTTTTCGTTGTTTTGATTTTTAGAAGAAATAAAGGCAAAGTGAAATAATCTTAGGTTAGTTGAATGGGCCGTACGAATGGCACTTTCCCTACATAACCGAATATGACCACCAAAGGCTGTCACCGTGACAGCCTTTTTCTTATGTGAGGAAGAAGGATGGACTCTAGAATAAAGGGAATATGCTTTGGACAAAATGAGTGAAACGAAAAAGGAATGAGGTTCGGTGCTATGGCTTCTTTTTTCAAACAAAAGAGACAAGTGAAGCAACGTGATAAGAAAAAGGAAGATACAGGTCAATCCAAAAGCAAAACTCCTGATTATATTGATAGTTCCATTTCAGCCAATCTGGAAAAAGTGAAGAAAAAGACGGGAAACAGTCCGGACATCATTATCCGAACGTTGAAGATCGGCCAAAATCCGGAGATAAAAACAACTATTTTGTATGTGCAAGGTCTGATTGATAATCCAAGCGTTACGGACTTTTTAATTGAATCCATCATGAAAAATCCTCATCTATCAGAAAAAATCCTTCCACAAGAAGCATTGGATGTAATTTCTGAAGACGTGGTTTCCCTCGGTGGGGTAGAAACGGTCAAGGAATGGGAAAAACTATTTTTGTCCTTATTATCAGGGGACAGCATCATATTCATTGATGGGATAAACATCGCTTTGGTAGCCAGTACAAAAGGGGGGGAACGTCGGTCGATTCAGGAACCAAGCACCCATTTGACTGTCCGGGGATCAAGAGAAGGGTTTACGGAATCGAATGGAACAAACATCGCCATGTTACGCCGCATCATCAATACCCCGGATTTATGGATAGAGTCGATGAAAATAGGCACGGTGACAAAAACGGACGTTTCCATCATGTATATAAATGGAATTGTCAAAGAAGGGATTGTCGAGGAGGTCAAGAAGCGCTTAAATCGAATTAACATCGATAGCATTCTTGAATCAGGATATATTGAACAATTGATAGAAGACCAGGTCATGACCCCATTCCCAACCCTTAACCATACAGAAAGACCGGATATGGTCGCAGGAAATCTTCTGGAAGGAAGAGTGGCGATATTCGTTAATGGAACGCCTTTCGTCTTGGTGGCCCCGGCAATATTCGTACAGTTTTTTCAATCTGTCGAAGACTACTATAATCGCTTCGACATTGCTTCTGCCACACGTTTTTTACGGATCATCGTTTTCATTGTTTCTATAGTCGGACCAGCTGTCTATGTTGCAGCCACGACTTTTCATCAGGAAATGATCCCAACGAAGTTGCTGGTCATTGTAGCGGCCCAAAGGGAAACGGTTCCTTTGCCTGCCGTCATTGAAGCGCTTCTCATGGAAATGACCTTTGAAATATTACGGGAAGCAAGTCTTCGGATGCCAAAGGCTGTTGGTTCGACCATGTCCATTGTCGGAGCATTGGTCATCGGGCAGGCGGCTGTCCAGGCTGGTATCGTATCGCCGGCAATGGTCATCATCGTCTCGATCACGGCGATTGCCAGTTTTGCAACCCCTTCTTATTCCATAGCGATTTCTGCCCGCATTGTGCGGTTCGGATTCATCATTTGTGCCGGCACTTTAGGCTTTTATGGGATGATTTTAGCCTTTTTCATCCTTATTGTCCATTTATGCAGCCTGCGTTCACTTGGAGTTCCTTATATGACACCGCTCGCCCCTCTGAATCCGGAAGGGTTAGGCGACACATTTTTCAGAAGACCTATGTGGGCGTTCAAGGAAAGGCCAAAATTTTTAACCAACGAAAATAACCTGATAAGGGAAGGCGATAATCAAAGACCTCTGCCTCCAGAATCGCGCGGTATGAAAACTTTTGACGAGAAAAAAGGTGAAGGCAATGAATCGTAAAAAGCTAATTCTGTTCTTGATGTTGATCTGTACTACATTCACCACCGGCTGTTGGGATAAAACAGAGTTAAACGAAATGGCCATCGTCTCGGCAGTTGGACTCGATAGAAATAAAGAAGGAAAGTTAGTGGGAACGTTCCAAATCATTAATCCAGGCAATGTAGCGGGAGCTCTTCAGGGCGGCGGCGGAACAAATCCACCGATATCCATTTATGAGTCCACCGGAGATAATGTGCTTGAACTGGATAGTCTCGCTTCAACCAAGATTTCACGAGATATGTATTTTGCCCATGCCAACCTGGTTGTCATAGGTGAGGAACTAGCAAAAGAAGAGGGCCTCAACGATATTTTCGACGCATTTGAGCGCTCACCGGAATTCAGGGCAACTACGAGGATCGTGATTGCTCGGGGTGTGAAAGCAAGGGATATTGTCGAAACATTAACGGCAATCGATAAGGTATCTGCTGAGAAAGTCATTAAAACGATTGAAACCACTGAAAAAACCCAGGGGAAAAATATTAGCATCAATCTCCAAGAAGTGATCAAGAATCTGCTTAGTACCGGAAAAGAACCGATAATAAGTGGTTTTACCGTGAAAGGAAACACAGGTAAAGAGGATAAAATGGAGAATACCATGTCCTCGGATATTGAGGCAAACCCTAATGCAGTAGGGATAGGTGTTTTTAAAGATGGGAAATTGATTGACTGGCTGGATGGCGATAAGGCAATAGGATCAATGTGGGTATTGGATAGGATCGAAAGTACCAATTTAAACCTTGATTGGGAGGGAAAAAAAGACGCAATCACCTATCAGGTTATTCGCCAAAAAACCAACGTCAAAGTAAAATTGGTAAACGGCAAACCGAAAATATCGATAAAGGTCCGTGCAGAAGGCGATATCCGGGAGGTGAATGTTCCTTTGAATCTAACCGATACGCATGTTCTGATAGATCTTGAAAAGAAGTTAGCGAAAGACGTGAAGAAGGAGATGGAAGTGGCGATCGTTCGGGCACAGAAAAATAAATCCGATATTTTTGGCTTTGGTGAAATCATGCATGAATCCCACCCTAAAGAATGGAAGAAAATCGAAAAAAACTGGGACGATGTTTCTTTTCCTAAGCTCGAAGTAGACGTGCAGGTAGAGACTTTCATTCGCCGTACAGGATTACGTAATAAGCCATTTCTTTCAAATTTAAAAAAGAAAGATCAATAATGGAAAGGAAGTGGCATCCTCATGGAAAAGGCAAAAATCAGCGGTTACCAGCTGTTCGTCCTTATTTTCCTGTTTGAAATGGGCAGTGCACTTTTGGTTCCGCTTGCAGGTGAAGCCAAGCAGGCTGCTTGGCTAGTCATACTTATTGGGATGATAGGCGGATTTTTATTATTTTTCATTTATTATGGCCTTTTTCAATATTACCCTGATCAGCTGTTAACAGAGTTTGTAAAACAGATATTGGGGAATTTTCTAGGCAGGATCGTAGCTTTTCTATACATCCTTTATTTCATCTATCTTGCTGCAAGGGTGTTGAGGGATTTCGGAGATACACTGCTTACTTTTGCCTATCCTCATGTTCCGTTGTTTTTTGCGAACGCTGTATTCATTTTAGTCGTGGTGTATACGGTTCGTAAAGGGATAGAAGTATTGGCGAGGACGGGGGAACTATTCTTTGTCTTGGAGAATTTACTATTAATGACCTTCATGCTTCTGATTGTTGCTTCAGGCATGATCCATTTAAACAACTTAAAACCCATTTTTGAAATCGGCGGGACAGAGATGATGAAAATGGGTTTCACTAAAAGCGTTTTCTTTCCATTTGGCGAGGTCATAGTGTTTTTAATGATTTTTCCTTATTTGAATGAACCTCAGCGACTGAAAAAAATTGGATTAGGGAGCTTGGCGACAAGCGGTATTTTTCTCGCGATAATAATGGCTGTGAATATTGCTGTACTTGGTGTGGACCTTACAACACGTTCGCAATACCCTCTTCTTACCCTCATTCAGTCAATAGAGGTCGCTGGCTTTCTTGAACGTCTCGATGTGTACTTCTTGTTTTTGTTGATGATTGGCGGGTTCATCAAGATAAGTGTATTTACTTATGTAGCAGTAACGGGTACGGCGAATGTTTTCAATGTTAAACAGCCCTCCAGACTTGCTTACCCTGTTGGCATAGTCATTTTATTGATCTCAATTATTATGGCAAGTAGCTATACGGAACATATCCATGAAGGGCTAGGAGCCGTACCGAGATACATCCACCTCCCATTTCAGGTGATCATCCCGTTGCTTCTCTTGATCATTGCCTTTTTTAAGAATCGAAAAAAAGGAAGACAAGCATCAAAATAAGTTCCTAAAAGGTGGAATTGATGAGAAATGAAAATCTTTGGTATTACAGTTTTGATCCTAGTCCCTTTAGTGGTCATATCTTTAGGTATGGATATATTATTGGGATTTGATTTGGATAATTCAATAAAGCATGCCTTTAACCCATTTTTGGTGAAGGACCCCGCTGAACTCATCCTTTTTCTCATTCTTCTTGTATTCCTTGTGTTCAGCTTCTTTTATCGAAAGAAAAAGAAAGGCAACACCAAAGGACAACAATAATGGTGCAATTCCCCTTGCTGGAATAGAGATGAACTCCGAATATGGGAGTTTGTCTTTTTGCTTTTTTACAACCCCGTAAACCCATTTCATAGTATGATGATAAAATGAGCTTATTTTTCAGCGGATTTTAAAATCACTCAACAAAAAACCCCGGGAGGAGGACGGCAATTTTGGATATCAAAATAAATCAAAAAATCATAAAAGACATGTGCGGGGCCGTCTCCTTCAAAAGAGGGGAAGCATTTCATCGTGCCAATAAAGTGACATTTGAAAATTACCGTCCTGATGGTTGTGAAGCAACGGTTAAAGGAAAGGAAGACTTCCATGTCACGATTGAAGTGGATGCTGTCGGCGGATTTCAGACGAAATGCAGCTGTCCTACGCTGGCTTCCTTCCAAAGGGATTGCCAGCATATTGCAGCCGTCCTGCTGTCGGTTTACGACCATCAGCGACATGGAACGGTCCCTGAAGGCCTACATGCACCCGGTTCTGATGCTTCAGCCAATAAGAAGTTGTCAGAGGGCTTGCTGACCCTTTTCAATAATCAGCCTGTTCGCAAAAGCGGTCATCAGCGCCACTTTGAAAAAAGAAAGATGCTTGAAGCGGAATTTACGTGTAAACCAGTATGGATGGGAACGGAACAATATATGTTAGGACTGGAAATGAAAATCGGTTCTTTCAATGTGGCGAATGTCCGGGGTTTCCTGATGCGAGTTAAAGAAGGAAAGTCTGCCCAAGTGTCCCTATCATTTATATATGACCCGGTATTGCATTGTTTTCAGAATGAAAATGATTCCGTGCTTCAGGAGCTCATTACCGTGATATCGGATGAAAAAGTCTATGTTGACGCCCTGACGGATAAATCTGAATATACATTGGACAATCACTTATTACTTTTGCCTCCATCTTCTTTTCGAAGGCTTGTCCCCGTCCTTGAAAGAGCGCCCTTGGTGGCGCTTGCCTATGGTGACCTTACATTCAATGGTTTTCATTTATCAAACGGACCGCTTCCTTTACAGTTTGACTTTACCGAAAGCGAGGGCAAAGGTTATCAACTGAATATTAAAAGGCTGCACGAGATGATTGTCATGAATGCATACACATTGGTTCTATTTGAAGGGAAATTGGTCCAGCTCGAAAATGAGGATTTCCAGCGCCTTTCAGAGTTAAAGCAAATGATGGAGGATTCGGGGATGAATCAAATTCCAATCCATCATGACCAGTTGGAATTATTCCTGGACAAAGTGGTACCAGGTTTGAAAAGACTCGGTGAAGTCCAGATAGCAAAATCCATCACCGAATTGTTTTTGAAGGCACCGCTGGTTGCTAAGCTATACTTGGATCGAGTGAAAAACAGGCTGCTTGCGGGGCTGGAATTCATTTATGAAAATATCGTGATCAACCCTTTGGAAAAACAGGAATCCAAGGCAGTCTCCATGATTATAAGGGATGTTGAGAAGGAGGCGGAGATACTAAGGCTGATGGAGGATAGCCAGTTTGCCAAGACGGACGGCGGCTATTTCTTGCATAACGAAGAGTTGGAGTATGAGTTTTTGTACCACATCGTTCCGAAACTCCAGAAGCTGGTTCAAATCTATGCCACGACCGCTGTGAGAAACCGGATTTCACGTGGGAATGCTGCACCGCGGATTAGGGTGAAAATTAAAAAAGAACGGACTAATTGGCTCGAATTCAAATTTGAAATGGATGACATCCCAGATAAACAAATACGTGAGGTCTTAGCAGCGCTTGAAGAAAAAAGGAAGTACTATCGTTTAAGGAATGGATCGCTGCTTTCCCTTGAAACAAGGGAATACGAGGAAATCAATCGTTTTCTGAATGCACTGCCCGTACAGGATGAAGACCTGGAAAGCACGCTGAACATGCCAATCGTAAAAGGGCTGCAGCTCCTTGATTCCGTGAACGACAGCCAGACATTCACAATGGAGGAATCATTCCGTCAGTTTTTGGATAATATCAAGAATCCGGGTGCCTTGGAGTTCGTGGTGCCAAATAGTCTAAGCCCGATCTTGCGCGAATATCAAAAAAACGGCTACAAATGGATGAAAATACTTGCCCAATACGGTTTTGGCGGGATTCTTGCTGATGATATGGGTCTGGGGAAAACACTGCAAAGCATCACGTTCATTTTATCCGAGCTACCTGACATCCGTAAGAAAAGGGTTCCGGCGCTGATTGTCTGCCCATCATCATTGACCTACAATTGGCTGAGCGAATTCACTAAATTCGCTCCTGATATACAAGCCGTCGTCGTAGATGGCGATAAGACGGAAAGGTCGAAGCTGCTTAAGGAAGTGAAGGACGTGGATGTAGTGATCACCTCTTATCCATTGCTCCGGAAAGACATCACGTCGTTTGAAAAAGAGGACTTCCATACGGTGTTTTTCGACGAGGCACAGGCCTTTAAGAACCCAGTGACACAAACGGCACGAGCGGCCAAGAAGCTAAAAGCGGCACATCGCTTCGCGTTGACTGGTACGCCTATCGAGAATTCACTAGAAGAGCTCTGGTCCCTTTTCCACGTCGTATTCCCTGAACTATTCATGGGGTTAAAGGAATATAGCAACCTCTCCAGGAAGCAGATTTCCCGCAGGATCCGTCCATTTTTGCTGCGGAGAATGAAAGAGGAAGTACTAGCGGAACTACCGGAAAAAATCGAGTCACTAGAATCGATGGAACTGCTCCCTGATCAGAAGAAACTGTACGGCGCTTATCTGGCGAAGCTGCGGCATGATACGCTGAAACACCTGGACAAGGACACCCTCCGGAAAAATCGGATCAGGATTCTCGCTGGCTTGACCCGGCTTCGGCAAATATGCTGTCACCCCGCCTTGTTTGTTGACGGGTATAAAGGCAGTTCAGCAAAATATGAGCAACTGATGCAAATTCTTGAGGAATCGAAGCATTCTGGAAGAAGGGTGCTGATTTTCTCCCAATTTACAAAAATGCTTCAAATTATCGGCAGGGATTTGGCTATGAAGGGACAACCCTTTTTCTACCTGGATGGACAAACCCCATCAAAGGAACGTGTGGAAATCTGCAATCGGTTTAATGCAGGAGAACGGGATATATTCCTCATTTCATTGAAAGCGGGCGGTACGGGTCTCAATCTGACGGGTGCCGATACAGTCATTCTATATGACCTTTGGTGGAATCCGGCAGTTGAAGAACAAGCTGCGGACCGTGCCCATCGAATGGGGCAGAAGAATACGGTTCAAGTCATCAAACTTATAGCCCGTGGCACAATTGAAGAAAAAATGAATGAACTTCAAGAGAAAAAGAGACACCTTATTGAAGAAATCATCGACCCTGGAGACAAGTCGTCATCTGCACTTACAGAAGAGGATATTAGGGAAATCTTGATGATATAAGGGAGGGGCAATTTCTGTCGTATTAGTTTCATCGATTTGGCTCGCATCCTATCGATTGAAAAATCACTTCATGTCAGCACGAAAAGGCCGCCCTCCAATGGGTGGCCTTTTTGTTTTATCATTGGAAGGTAACATGCAAACCTAAATCCGCCTTAGCGTTAGGAATGAATTGGGGCATGTACCAAACTAGATCGACTTCTTCATGCCGCACCCTCTGCACTTTCGAATATATACATAATCCTTTACCGAACTCTCGAACTGAGCCTTCCCGCAATTGTCACACCGTCCACTAACGATGTCAGGATGATCTTTGTAATCATAAATGATTGTGATGTCATATTCCTTTTTTTCTTCTGGGATTTCTTCGGACAAAGTAAAATCACCTTCACTAATTTATTTAACCCATGTATCATACCAAATATTCAGTTGAGGAGGTAGGTGGTTTGAAATAAAACGAGAATTTTTAGGATGCCTTTATTTTTCCTATGAAACATGTTTTGCTCCGACAGAAAAAACATGAAACCTTTGAAAATTGAGGAAGAAGGAGACGGGCTGGATTGCTGGGGAGCAGAAGGGATTTTGAATAAATGTTCTTTAAGTAACGGGACAGGTTGAACCAATTTTAAATGGCATGTTTAAAGTTATGGAGTATTTCTTTGTAAGTGAGGAATGCTTTTTTTGTTTTTTTAAAATGAAAAGGATATTTGCTTAACAATAATAATATAATAAAAAACAACAATGTTTTATTGTAAAACGATAAAAAATGTGTTAAATTCAAATTGACAAAAATTAAATGAGGTGCTTTTTATGAAACAAGTGTCAACGACCTTTTTAAAGATAGCTGTTATTCTTATTGGAATGCCAGTTCTTGCTTTGTGCATCTTTTTGGTGCCTGAGATAGCGAAGTTTGCAGCAGAATTGTATCCGGATATGGCTTTTTTGAAATATCTCGTTTTAATCGATTTGTATGCATCGGCGATACCATTTTACTTTGCTCTATATCAAGCCTTTAAACTTTTAAGCTATATTGACAAGAACAAAGCGTTCTCGGAATTATCTGTAAGATCTTTAAAGACTATAAAAAATTGTGCCATCACAATCAGTGGCTTGTATGTGGTAGGCATGCCGCTCTTTTACCTGATAGCGGAGATGGACGATGCCCCAGGTATCATATTAATCGGATTGGTCGTCATTTTTGCTTCAATGGTGATTGCAGTCTTTGCTGCTGTTCTTCAAAGGCTTTTACAAGAAGCCATCGATATAAAATCAGAAAATGACTTAATAGTCTGAGGTGAATAACATGGCAATTATAATCAATATTGATGTGATGCTTGCTAAGAGGAAAATGAGTGTTACAGAACTTTCTGAGAGGGTTGGAATAACGATGGCTAACCTTTCCATATTGAAAAACGGCAAGGCAAAAGCGATTCGATTATCAACTTTAGAAGCGATTTGTAAGGCTTTAGAATGTCAACCTGGAGACATTTTAGAATACCGAAATGATGAAAACACCGGAGATTAATAGTTGAACGGAAAAGAAAGATTTCATAAAAGGGGAATTACTCATGAATTTAACCATTCGAAAGTGGAGGCACATATCATGAGAGCACTAAAACAACTCGTTCATTTTGGTTGGGAGCAGGCCCTATCATGTTTGTTTCCTGTCGTTATTTTTGCCTCTTTGGCTTTTACCAAATTCATTCCGCTCCCCTTCCTGCCACGGTATGACTGGTTGCTCATCATTTGCCTTGTGATGCAGTGGTGGATGGTGCGTTCTGGGCTTGAAACAAGGGATGAGTTAAAGGTTATCACTTTATTTCACCTTATTGGACTTGCACTTGAACTTTTCAAGGTACATATGGGCTCCTGGACTTATCCAGAGGAAGGATATTTCAAAATTTTCGGAGTGCCATTATATAGTGGATTCATGTACGCAAGTGTAGCGAGTTATCTTTGCCAGGCGTGGAGGAGGTTAAAGGTTGAACTGGTTAAGTGGCCACCGTTTTTGGTCGTTGTACCTCTTGCCGCTGCGATTTATTTGAATTTTTTCATCCACCATTATTGGATCGATGTTCGTTGGTGGTTATCTGGACTTGTCATTATCGTCTTTTGGCAATCATGGGTCACATACGAGGTTGAGGGTACTCGTTACCGTATGCCACTCGCCCTTTCTTTTGTGCTCATCGGATTTTTTATCTGGATAGCCGAAAATATCGCAACGTTCTTTAGAGCTTGGGAATACCCAAACCAAACCGAAGCTTGGAGTCTGGTTCATCTAGGAAAGGTAAGTTCATGGCTCTTATTAGTGATTGTTAGCTTTCTTATAGTAGCTACGCTAAAGCAGGTTAAGGGGAAAGATTCCACTGAGATGGATGCTGGTCAATTTTTATAAAATGACTTCACACTCGAAAAATTCGCCCAAGGCGGAAAAAATTCTACCTAATTCAAGTTAATAAAAAGAAGACGGCACATAATGGACATATATATGTGTCGTCTTTGAATTTCTAAGCTTTTATATAAAATACGTCCAGGATGGTCCTTAATAGTGGTTTCATATTCCTTTTTTCTGGAATTACTGCAGACAAAGTAAAAATCACCTTCACTCATTCTTATGAAACAAGTTTTAATCCAACTGCTGCGCCAAGGACCATGGCTATAAATAAGAGCCTTCGCCAATCTTTGGATTCGCCGTATAAGAGCATCCCGATTATCGCTCCGCCAGATGCACCGATTCCTGTCCAGATTGCATAAGCCGTCCCCATCGGCAAGGTTTGCATGGCATAAGCAAGAAATAGAAAACTTGCTCCAAATCCGATGAGTAACAGCAGCAAGGATTGCCAATTACGGTCTTTATGCAATTTATTTATCATCGCGACACCAAACATTTCAAATAGACCAGCTAAGATTAAAGAGATCCAAGCCATTAAGTTTCATCCCCTTCCTCAACCTTATCTTCAGTCACTAGTTTCAAGCCGATCACCCCTGATAATAAGAGGAGAATCAATAGCGTTTTGCTCAGCTTGAAAGATTCTCCGAAGAAGATGATTTCAGAAAAAACGGTGCCGGCCGTTCCCATACCTACAAAAACGGCATATACCGTTCCGACAGGAAGTTTTCGGCCAGCCATTATCATCATATAAAAACTGATGATGATGGAAATGACCGTTCCAGTCCAAGTCCAAAAGTCATCTGCATGCTTTAAGCCGATTACCCAAAATACTTCAAAAAAAGCTGCAATGAATACTTTAATCCAGTTTGTGCTCATGAATTATCGCACCTCCAATTTTATTCTTTACCAAAAAAACAAAAAAAGCCCAAGAGATAACCGTTAAACAGTTTCTCCCAGGCTTTTATCCTTCCGTGACACAGCATGCTGTGAGTTTTCTCTCGGACCAGACCAGCAATAAGACGCACTGCGGAACCCTAGAAAACCTTTGACATATACAATTACCTTTCATTATACATACTTTTTGAACTTACTCAAGGTAAAAGTTTAATGGAAAAAATGAATGGTGAGCTTTTTGCCATTCTAAAAAATCATCAATTTATTATGACCTGTCAATGGAAAAAAAGAACGTAGTCCGTTTTGTTTTCAAGTAAGAAAGCCCCGAAATCTTATCCGGGGCTTTTTTCGCTTCCTATTTAGGCACTAGCCGTCCGTTTTCTGGATGAGCCTTCTTTCTTATGTGACGCATAGCTATGCAAGATCATTCCTATGATCACGATAAAGATGCCGAACCAAGATAAAGGAGAAGGGATCGGTAAAGATAGAAATAGTAATTCGCCGGCAAGGGCAAAAAGGACTTCCATCGATTGTGTCGCTTCAACGGAAGCTAATTTCTGCATATTTCCATTTACCAGATCGGTCGCCTTGAAAAAAAGGACCGTGGCAATGACACCAGAAAATAGTGCGACCAAAAGGGATTGAAAACTTTGCATCTTCGTCGGCGCCCCAACCGTAAAGAAACCATATAATGAAAGCAATAACCAGAATGGCAAACTTGCCAAAGTCATCCCCAATACACGTTGGTAGGCATCTAAACGTCCTTCAGAAACTTCCATCATTTTGCGATTCCCCAAAGGGTATGCAAACGAGGCGATGACGATTGGAATCACTCCTAACAAGAGAGTGGCTAATGAAATATGTTTGGTGTGTTCCAATTGCATCAGGATGATCCCAAGCAGAATGATCATAGACATGAGGAGGCCTTTCACGGAAACCTTCCCTCTTTGCCTTTCGATTCCATCTTTCGTTTGGGCACTTTCAAAAAATAGCGGGGCAAGTAAAGCGCCTGAAATGATCGTGATTTGCCAAGTGCCAGCGATTAGCCAGCCAGGCGAGTAGGCGGATGCAAAACATAAAGGAGCATAAAACAACCCAAATCCTACAAAACTCCAAAGCAACCAAGATCCCGGCCGTTCTCTCATCACTCGTAAAAGGGGAAGCAGGTTTTTTCTGCTTAAAACGATACACAAAAGAAAAGGCACCATAAAGATATACCGTAGCGAAGCACTCCATATCCAACTTCCACCAGACAACTCCATGGACTGATTTAATACGAATGTAAATGCAAAAAAGAAAGCAGAACAAATACCTAATATAATCGGACGCAATTGACTCACCTCTAACTGTTTTATGAGCCAGTAATTAGCCAAGACTCTTGAGTATGGCACGTTTCGGCTTTCTTATAGTAATGAATGATGTGAAAACATTGTTTATCATATTCAAAAATGGGATCACGTTCCAATGCATGATTAGCAGAAGAATGAAATTTCTAAATATTATAATTGCCAATTTAAATTGTCCTTCAAATGCACAAGAAAATCAATAGGATTCTATTAGACCCGTAAATTTCCTTCTTCATCAATCGGCATGAGTAAGATTTATCGTGGGTGAATACAGAATGGAAGCGATGAGATGAGATTAATACAATGACACTACCAATAAATCCCATGATGAATGTCCAGGAATGCTGTTATGAAGCGTTTTATGAAGGGGTTATTGACATGTAATATAAAAATCATATAAAGGCAGATAATATACGAAGATACGAGAATTGACGAATATGGCAGGGAGTGGTATCTTAATAGAAGTGCAAATAATGTCGAATGGTGACGAAATATATAAGTGAACATTCGAAAGAAAATTAGTGGGGTAAATAGAATATGAAATCTACAGGTATAGTACGTAAAGTTGACGAATTAGGACGCGTAGTCATTCCAATTGAATTACGCCGTACATTAGGAATTAATGAGAAAGATGCTTTGGAGATCTATGTAGAACAAGAGCGTATCATTCTTCAAAAATATAAACCAAACATGACTTGTCAGGTAACAGGTGAAACATCCGATGACAATATGAAACTTGTTGACGGTAAATTAATTCTTAGCGCTGAAGGTGCGGAACTTCTAATTAAAGAAATTCAAGCCAGCATGGAAACTGCTAAATAATTAATTTGCTAGAAAAATAGCATCCAAGTGTAGGGAGACATGTTCCCTACACTTTTTTATGTTAAAGGGTGAAATGATAGAAATGATTCGATTCTCGGACGAAACCAATTTTTTCGTAAAGTTTTTGTGCGTTTACATTATCCTTACCTGTCTCGAGGGATACCCCTTTGGCACCTGTTTCTCGTGCGAAATTGATGGCTGCGTTCAATAACCCCTCGCCAAATCCTTTTTTGCGGGCCGACTCCTTCACGAATAAATCGTTCAGTATCCATGACCGCATCATGCTCACAGATGAAAATGCAGGATATAATTGGACAAAACCAACAGGTTGCCCTTCATCAACCCCCATGAAAACCACAGACTCTCCATTTGTCAGCCTTTCTCTTAAAAACTCCCTTGCACGATCATAATCAGATATTTGCTCATAAAACACTCTGTATAAATCAAAAAGTTCTGTTAGAGATTCGAGCTCATGTAATGTAGCCTTCTGAATGCTCATATGTGCCCCTCCTAATTGTTGGAATACTCTTAATTTAACATTTATTCATACAATATGACATATCAGGTTATATTTTTTACATGTCCCAATACTAAATAAAAAGCCAAAAAATTCAGGATGGAGCCTAGTATGGCCCCATCCTCTAAAGTCGTTACATTAGCATTACTTGAGAGAGTGAGCATTAAACTCATGAGTTTGAACAACTGCTCGAGAATTCAGATAACTTCATTAACGTAGTGGTTTAGCTTCTAAACCGCCGGTGTTCAGGATGTGTACCTTTACGTTGATATGATTAATTGAATCCTTGTCCAGGAAATCGACCGGCTCTTTAATATGATTTTTTTTCCAGTATTTTGTCTCTTTAATATAGAGGATTTTTCCTAAGCTTAAAGGATCTGAGTTCTTTTCAATCCCAGTCTTAAAGGTTGTTTGGATTTCTCTTTTTATTTCACTTTCGAATTTTCGTTTGATTGTTTCGATGTCCATTTGTGTATCAAGTCCTAGAATTTTACCATTTACGACGACTTCAATATCAAACTTGTACTTGCCATTCTTGAAAACAGGTCTTACTTTATGATACGGATGCGAGAAAGAAGCATAGATGTCTTGCTTGTTCAAGTTAATGGTTACGGGAGTTCTGTTGGTTCTTTTTGTGAGCCAGCGTACACCGCTCAATTCATTTTCCGAGAACCAGGGTTGGGACACTTTATAGTAAATGACAAAAGCACCATCCATATAAAGGTTTTTTCGGTTTTTATCTTTTTCTTTCCATGCTTTATCGTTCCAAGTAATGGTAGGTAAGATGGTGGTTGATGATTTTTCCCGTTGATTTGAATAATACCTCTGGACCGTTATGGGGTGAATGAATGATCGGTTCCGATAGATATCTTCCGGTAAATATAATGTTGTGTATAAAGGTGACAAATTAAAATAACCATTTATGGAGAAAAGCTCATCCAGGGAACTTTTTGTGCCAAAAATATTAGCTGAGTATCTAAGTAATTGGTTTCTATAAATATAATCGACTATTTCAGTGCTTTGTTGCTTCAACACATTTTCACTGATTACAAATGTGGAGACATGACCTATATAGAGAGCTTGTTGAGTATTTCGCATAAGTTGATTTATGGCGCTCGAGATGGAACGGCCTTTTTGTTTTCCTACATATACGGGGGGATTTTCAGTCGGCTTCGCTTCCGTTTTAGCTACAGCAGCGAAGTCAACTAGCTGCGCATAAACGATATATTCCCCATCTTTGTAGTCAATGCCCATAGCCGTTATATAATGGAAGTCCTGTATCGTTTTTTCATCCCAGCAACCCGAAAGTAAAAGGATTAAAGGAATGATCAACAACATTTTATAGATGCGGAACATGATCTTACTGCCCCTTTCTTGTCTTATCATTGGCGGCCAAGGATCGCTTACTCATGGAATTCCATGGCCTCTTTATGAATGCATCCAGGATTTTTGTGAGTCTAGGTGGTTTTGTTCCGCCGATATATGAAACCCCGAATGATTCAAGTCTGGATAATAAAGTGACAATCGAAAGTAAACCGATTATCAAGCCATAGATTCCATATATGCAGCTGAGCAACAACACAAACGTACGCAGGATGGTGACGGCGCCTGTTAGCGACTGGTTTACAAGCGTATAAGATGCGACAGAAGTTACTGCAGTGACCACAAGCATGGTTTGTGAGGTGAGTCCTGCCCTTATCGCGGCATCACCGACAATGAGACCGCCCACAACGGCAACTGTCTGCCCAACCGCTTTAGGTAACCTGACTCCGGATTCACGGAATAGTTCAAATAAAATGAGCATGAGAATGAATTCCATGGTGGCGGATAAGGGGAGACCTAGCCTTGAAAGGGTAATGGTGGCTAGTAACGGAAACGGTACCTGTTCAATGTTGAAAGCGGAAATGGATATCCAAAATCCTGGTAATAAAATGGTGATCCCAAGCCCCAAAAAACGAAGAAGTCGCTCAATGCTTACATACAAATAAGGAAGGTTCGAATCTTCTGCGGTTTTGATTTGAAGCAATAATGTAGAAGGAGCCACTATTATTGTTGGCATACCATCGACGATCAGGATAAATCTTCCTTGATTGAGCGCTTCCACTGCAAAATCAGGGCGACTCGTATAATGAGTGAGTGGAAATATACTGAATTTACTGTTTGAGATCAATTCCTCCAATTGTTGACTGCTAACCAATACATCAATATCGATGGAGTTAATCTTGGACCTTACTTGTGTGACAAGTTCTTTATTAATGATGTCATCCATGTACATCAGTGCGACTTTCGTTTGACTGCGCCTGCCCACTATAAAATCTTCATAGGCTAGCGATTTTGTTTTTAGACGCTTTCTGACTAAAGCTGTATTTATGGATAAGTCCTCAACAAACCCATCCCTTGGACCTCTTACGGAGACTTCGAAAGAAGATTCCTCAGGTTGCCTATTAGGAACATCGGACAAATTTATTGAAAATAGCTTTTGGGTGGACGGTATGAATAATAAGGCATTCCCCGAGAAAATCAGCTGCTGTACGCTAATGAATTCCCGATCGATCGTTACTTTCGTCAAATCGATCAAGGGGTTTAACTTGTTTATGGCGTTTTCCGCACCGATTTTCTCATCCAATTCCATCATTTTGTTTAACTTTTCCAAAATCCCTTCATTCAATAAGCTGATATCGGCCAAACCCGAGCAATAAAAGATAAGGGCAGGAATGGGTCTTTCGGTTTCTCCGATATAGATTGTGTCAAATATGATATCTGAACTTGCACTAAATAACTCCCGAAATGTCTCCTCCCTTAATTCAGGCAGGGCTGGCTCATTTTTGAATCGTTTCATTCTCATGTTTTTTACCCTCCTTAGAACGAATGAAAGTGCCGATAAACAAGATGGTGGACAAAAGTAAAAGGAAATAAAAAGCACCAGGGTAATAAAAAGTTTGACTTACATGCAAGAACTTGAAGTTACTGAATGGTACGATGGATATGACTACCATAAGAAAACCGACTGAGAACAGGATTCCGAGCTTCATATTGTTAGTTTTTCCTTTAAAGACTTCCGTGATTAAGAATAACGCTAGGGAAACGCGCATATAGGCACCGGCAAGCCATTGATAAATGGAAAAGAAATCTGTATGCTCGATATATTTACCAATCGTAAGCAGCCGCCATTGTTCATAAGCGGGGTACCTCATGACTTCGGCTAAGGTGGGCCCAAACTCAGCAATGGCAGCCGTTAATGGTCCAAGAAGCAGAAACACTAACCCAAGACATAAGAAAACCAAAACTTTGCGACTGAGTGTATCCGAAAGTTTCTCCTGAAAAAAGACTAGTAAAATCAGTTCGGCTAATCCATATCCACAATACTGGAAGGCTTTTATGCCATGAAAATAACCATTTTCAAAAAGAGGCAGAAGGTGGCTATAGTCTTTAGTCGGAATATTTCCAGTCGCAACAAAAATGCCAAGAATAACGACAACGGGCAATAATACAGAAGAACTGATGGCAATGGAACGAATGCCAGAATGGGCCAAGAATATGCATAGCAGGGTAAACGGAATGATAATGGCTAAACTTGGGGTCTCAAAAAGAAAACTTGTAGTGATCCAATCAATCGTTTCCTTGGTGGTGGCCAATACTAGGCTTATTAGATAGATCACAATACAGAATAAAACGATATTTTTAATAGGTTTTCCAAATCTACTTTCAAGCCAATGGTTCAGTGATTCATTATTCATATTCTTGATTATCCGAGATAATATGTAGACCCAAATTGGTATCAGCAAAATAGAAAGGAGAGAGAAAAACCAAGAATCCCTTCCGCCGGTAGAAAGAAGGAAAGGGATCAAAATAACATGATTAAGAAGGCCAATGGATAAAAAGAAAATACTTAAGGTTTGTATTGAACTAATTTTTTTCAAGGTATCCTATCCCCATTTCCATTGTTGAATGCTTTGTTTAAAAGATATTGATGAACATACTATTCATTTGTTTATGGTTGCTAAATGTGGAAATAGTATACGTCATAATGAAATGGATTAATATTCCTATTGGTGAATTTTTGGTACTTTCATTTTAAGAGCTTACGTTCTGGGGAAATCGTCATCGACCGAACGGAGGGAAGTATCTGATTCGGGGTACAGGTTCAAGAAACGGGTTTTCAGGATCGCTTAACAGTTGAAGAAACATATCCAGCGGGGGCCAATCGAACGCTTTAAAAAGGAAAGTGCAGATTACATTCGGGTTAGCCATTATCAGAACTTCGATTTTAAAATGCGATTTGATCAAATTTAAGATGGCTTAACCAAGAAGGAATTGCGGGTTTAAAGGATTTATCAGCCGATATAAAGAATGTAATATGGGTGCTATTTTTATTGAACATCAAGGGGGAATGAAGATGGATTTAAGATACCCGATTGGAAAGTTTCAGTTTGATGGGGAAATGACTAGTGGTGTAGCCGAGGGGTGGATCAAGGAGATTGAAGTTTTGCCTGGGATGCTGCGGGAAGCGGTAAGTAACATGGATGATGAACAGCTTGATACAGCTTATCGTCCTGGAGGATGGACGGTCCGCCAAGTGGTGCATCATGTTGCCGATAGCCATATGAATGCGTATATTCGCTTCAAATTGGCCCTTACGGAAGAAAGCCCAGTCATTAAACCGTACGAGGAGGGGCAATGGGCAGAGCTGCCTGATAATGATTTGCCGATTGAAATTTCTCTATCCCTTCTTGAAAGTGTACATATCCGCTTGTGTAAACTTTTATCGGGCCTTCATGCTGACGACCTGAGCCGAACATTCATCCATCCTGATTCAGGAGAGGTGACGGTTGGTGAAAATATAGGCATTTATGCGTGGCACGGCCGCCATCATCTTGCGCATATTACTTCTTTAGCCAAACGCAAAGAATGGTATAAATGAGGGGAAAGCAGTGAATTCGATTCGACCGTTTTTTTTGAAAAAAGTCATATCCATGTGAACGAATAGAATGAGGAGGAATTTAAATGCAAGCTGTAATCGAAAAAGATGGAAATGGGATTATCGCAAGATTCGATCGTCCACTTTGCCATTCAATGGAGAAGGTATGGGGTGCGTTAACGGAGAATGATAAGGTGGAAAAATGGATGTCAAACCTGGAAATGAAGGACCTTCGAAATAAAGGGACCATCCTATTCAATATGAATGATGGAACAGGGGAATCGTTTAATATGAAGATAAGGGACTTCCAGGAATTTTCCGTTTTAGATTTTGAATGGGGGGACGGATGGGTTCGTTTCGAGGTATCCCCTGAAGAGGATGGATGCTTATTAGTATTGAAAGAATCGATCCGACCAGTGAATGACCATACAGCAAAAGATTTGGCAGGCTGGCATGTTTGCCTTGAGATGTTAAGTGATTTATTGGATGGTCATTATAAGGACTTTCCAATGGATGAATGGGAACAACGGCATAAGGAATATATGGACGCCGTCAAACGGATTGATGCATGAAATGTGAGAATGCGTGCGTTTGAAAAAAATCCTTGAGCCTTGTGACTTTTGATAGTGTGAAAAGTGGTATGAACCCGGTTTTAATGACCCAATAGTTTAACTAATCCATTTATTCTAAACACAGGCAAATAGCTTGTGTTTTTTTTGCATTTAGAAAAAGTAGTTAAATTGAATGGGGTGTTTGCTGGAAAGCCGATGCAGAAACCCAAGTGATGTTACAGTAAACGCCATGAGAAATTGAGCGGTTAACCCAATGACTTGTCCATTTCTTCATGAAGTGTCTTGTATAATGAGATTGGATAGGGCGGCTTCAGTTATCAGATTATAAGGGGCGTATCAGGAACATCAAATGAAACCTGCATAAGACATCAATAGAATGCTTAAGGAGGATAACATGGATTTTTTGGGGAAAGTATTTAATTGGATGGTAATAATCGGATTGATTCTATTATTGGGACGAATCGTTACGGCGGTGTTTTTATTTATGGACATTCCGTTCACATCCTTTTTTAAAGAATACAGTGTCATTTCGATCATCGTATTAATAATAGGTGTCATTGGTCAGCATTACACCAAGCCAGATAAAAAATGAAATATCGTTTTTCAATGGAACTGATCAGCTTTGAAATAAACAGACCGACATATCATCATTGTCGGTCCGTTTTTATACCTTATTTATTCAAATCATTTTCACTTGCATGCATTTCTTGTTTGATTTCATTCATTCTGGTTTTTCCCCACTCATACATCATTTCAACGATTGGGAGCAAGGTCATGCCAAGTTCGGTCATGGAATATTCGACTTTTGGAGGGACTTCAGGATAAACTTCCCGGTGAACGATGCCATCTTCCATAAGTTCCCGCAATTGATTCGTTAAGATTTTATGTGATATTTTTGGGAAAAGTCTTTGAAGGTCACTGAATCGGTGTGTACCTTCAACACCTAAATGCCATAAAATGACGATTTTCCATTTACCGCTGAATATGGATAACGTAAGCTCTTTTTCGCAATTATAATGGCCGTTTAAGATCTTTTCTTTGATTTCATCTCTTAATGTTTCTGACATGGACTTTAACTCCTTTTTTATTTAACAGTAACCTCTAGGTAACCTCCGCACATTAAAGTGCGTTCTTCCCGGCGCCGAAAAGCAGCGATACAATATGAATAGTCATACAGACAATTGAATTATAGGAGGCAATTTATATGAGTAAAAAAGCTTTACTAATTATACCACCAGAACGTTTTAATGAAGATGAATTATTTCAGCCTAAAGAAGTTTTGGAAAATGCAGGAGTGGAAGTAACGATAGCGAGTACGAAAATAGGAGAAATTACTGGTGACTATCAAGGAAAGGCAATGGCTGAAGTGATCTTTTCTGACGTTTCAGTCAGTGATTTTGATGCAGTGGCCGTAATTGGAGGATCCGGTACGAACGACCATCTATGGGGTAACCTGGAATTACAAAGCTATTTGAAACAAGCTCATGAGCAAAAAGTCCTTGTAACGGGAATATGTGCAGGATCTGTAACTGTAGCGAAAACAGGTTTGCTTTCTGGCCGAAAAGCTGCTTGTTACCCAGTTGATGTTCAAATTAACGAATTGAAAGCTAATTCCGTTGAATATGTTGAACAACATGTCGTTGCACATGATGATATCATCACTGGTGATGGACCGGATGGCGCCAAAGAATTCGGAGAAAGCTTAGCTGGAGCATTACGCTAATTCTTGCATTAAACCTATTATTACCCAAGAGAAACCCTTGATTCTAAAGAATCCAAGGGCTTTTTTTGAAATCATCAATGCTATCCACTTTTCTGATTTCATAACCGTCGATTTCGACCAATAGAGTCATTTTGGTTGAAGTCTGCAAAAATAATTGTAAAAGAATCATGAAAATATGGAAAATGATCAGAGGAATATAAACTTATAGATAAAGGTATTTGGTTAGAAAATGTCTTAAATATAGGCGATTTAAACACCGTTTGGAATACGAACGGTGTTTTTTGTGCATAGGAACATCTTAGGGCCTATGACTTTTATCTTTATTTGTAATTGACAATGATAAAATAGGTATATAGTATGTTTATGTGGAAAAATAAAGTAAGTGACCTTAATTAAGGAAGGATCCATTTTGGCATAGATTAAATCTTTGTTATCAAACAGGGAAGCAGAAGCTTCCGCAGCAAATAAAGGGGGAAATTATTAATGGGAAGTTCAGTGGCTGACAAGAAAGAAAAAGTAAAAAGAAGGATATCGATCCGGGTAAAATGGATATTGTTTATATGTATATCCGTTTTTCTCGCTATAGTCGTTTCCGTTTCGATAATGGGGGTGAAGGTAACTTCCATCTTTAAGGATGATAGTATATCCCTCAACAAAAGCTCGGCACAAAATGCTGCGGCACAAATCAATTTAAGCATGGCCACATATGAAAAATCGCTTGAGCAATTATCCCAGCTAATCTCCAATCAGATAAAGAATGGAGATTCAATCAAGGATATCCAACAAACGTTAAAGGCATTTCAAACGAACAATGAAGATTTAATTTCGGTTTATTATATGGATGGATCGGATGGTTCCTTATATGCTTCTCCCCATATGGATTTCAATCAGGATGCCCGGGAGACCAAAACTTATACACAGCTAACAGAAAAACCAGAAACGAAATGGATGGACGTGTATAAGGATAGTGTTTCAGGGACGATCATGACTTCCGTAGTCACTCCCGTTTTATCAGACGGAAAAATGGCAGGTGCTCTCGGTTATGATATTGACCTCTCTACAATTGGAAAAATGAGGGCCAATATCGAAAACGACTCTACTAGTAATTTGGTAATCTTGGATTCTCAAGGTTTTATCGTGAGTTCCTTCATGAAAGATATGGATGGAAAGAATATGAACCCTGAAAAAAGCGGAAAGGAAGAGGGGGTGGAGGATTTCATTTCCGATACTGCCCGATTTAATTCGGAGTTCAAGTGGGTGGCTGACATTTATAATGGAGCTGCTGAGACAAGTCAATCCTTGACGTTGGATAATGAAGATTATACAGGTGAATGGGGAACGGTTCCTGAAGTGAACTGGAAGGTGTTGGCGCTCACTCCAGACAAAATACTGCAATCCAAGCTGGATGACATTAATAGAATCGTAGTGATATCAGGTATTTTGGGTCTTTTATTCGGGACGGTATGTGCTCTTTATCTAGCAGGGAAGTTAACGAAAATCATGGTCGACTTCCAAAAAATCATAGAAAAGACGGCGAATGGGGATTTAGTGACCGAATTTTCCATTAAAACCAATGATGAGTTTGGGGACTTAAGCAAAAGTTATAACTCGATGCTGGGGAAATTAAGAAGATTGGTTGCCAAGGTAAACGACAATGCGGAATCGGTGACAAATGCCAATGCCGGCTTAAGTCAAATAGCTGCTGAAAATAGTGCCGCCATTACGGATGTTTCACGCGCGATAGAAGAGATTGCGGCTGGCGCATCGAATCAATCTGAACAAGTGGAACATGGGGCAAGCACCATTCAGGTACTAAGTGAAGAAATCGATGGGTTATCACAACAATCCAGAGAGACCCAATCCGTTTTGGAACAGGCTTCTGAAAAAATAGAATCAGGGAAACAGCAGGTCAGTGGCTTGGAAACTACTTATCAGAAATTGGAGTTGGCGTTTACGGCAGTCACTAGCATGAGCTTGAAACTTGTAGAAAAATCAAAAACCATTTCCGATGTCACGAATGCCATATCGAAAATATCAGAACAAACCAACTTGTTATCTTTGAATGCATCGATAGAAGCGGCAAGGGCAGGTGAGTCCGGCAAAGGGTTTGCTGTTGTAGCAAATGAAGTGCGGAGCTTGGCTGATGATTCAAAGGAAGCTACAAAAAACATTCAAGCAATCATCCAAAGCATTCTGCAAGATACAGAGGAACTGTTAAAAACGACCAATGAAACGAATCAAATCAGCAAGGATCAGAAAAATGCCGTGATGACGGTAAGTGAAGCCATGAAAGAGCTGGAGGATTCCGTTGAGAGGATATCCAATTCGATAACTGAAGAAAAACGATCCATTGAAAGCATCAATCAACAAAAAGAAACGGTAGTTAAAGTTATAGAAGAAATAACCGCCGTATCTCAGCAAACAACGGCTTCATCCGAAGAAATTGCATCATCGATGGAAGAACAAGCTGCTTCATCCAATGAACTTGCGCAATATACCCTGCAGCTCACACAGTTAATAAATGATTTGGAAAATACGCTGGAGGAATTCCAGATAAAGAATTAGAGTAACGAATATACGCTTTTTGCAAAAGGGGACGCCACTAAAGTGGTTTCCTCTTTTTTTGTATTGGGAGTTCAGTGTACGGAGCAAAGGGAGCCATTTTATCATTTAATAGGCACTAAACCATGCTTGCTGGCAATGCGCATCTCTCTTTAGGGGACATTTTCACTAGAAGGACAAAGGTACAATTTAGAAAGTCTGGTCAAGTATCCCGTGCTTTTTTTACAAAAGGGAATATATATATATCAATCGGACAAGTAGGGTCCAATGTCTCAAGGCCCAAAAAGGGGAGAACAACATGAATTTCGAGATTGGAATGACTATTTTTGTGTTCGTCATGACAATGATAGTTGTATTATGGAGGCCAGGAGGATTAAATGAAGCATGGCCAGCTTCAATTGGTGCAGGAATCATTTTACTGACTGGTACAGTATCCCATAGTGATATTTGGGATATCATCAACAAAATCGGAGGAGCATCGATCACCATCATGGCAACGATAGTGATGGCGGTCATCCTGGAAAGCTTCGGTTTTTTTCACTGGGCGGCTGCAAGACTATCCATCATGGCTAAAGGATCTGGATACCGCCTATATTGGTACATTCAATTATTATGCTTTTTAATGACTCTGTTATTCAATAACGACGGTAGCATCATGATTACGACACCCATCTTGATCTTGCTTCTGAAAAACCTCAGATTGAAGTCGCATCAAGCCATCCCGTATCTTTTGAGTGGAGCGTTGATTGCGACTGCTTCCAGCGCGCCTATCGGCGTGAGTAATATCGTTAATTTAATCGCATTGAAAATTGTGCATATGACGCTTTATATGCATACTGCCATGATGTTTGTACCCGCAACTCTGGGGTTGATCTTTATGTCATGGTTGATGTTCATGGTGGTCAAGAAAAAATTGCCCAAGAAATTACCCAATATCTCTTACGACATAGAGGAAAGTTTCTTCACTAAGAATTTCCACCCCTTAAAGGGGAAAATGACGGTTGAAACAAAAAAGCAACGCACTAGATTCATGTTGAAAGTATTACTCTATGTGTTTGTGGTGCGCTGTTTACTCTTTGTCGCTTCTTATTTTTCCATTCCGATCGAATGGGTTGCAGTACTAGGGTCTTTATCTTTGCTGGTCTGGAGATGGTATCATTTACGGACCAATCCAGTCGATATTTTAAAAAAGACCCCTTGGAAAATCCTGATATTCGCATTCTCCATGTATGTCATCATTTATGGTCTCCATAATGTAGGGCTTACAGCCGTGCTCGTTGAGATATGTGAACCGATTGTAAACCGAGGATTACTGAGTGCAAGTTTTATCATGGGAGGATTAGTTTCGCTTCTATCAAACATCTTCAACAATCATCCAGCGCTAATGATAGGTACCATTACCTTAACTGAGATGGGACTTGATCCCATCACCTTAAAAACCATTTACCTCGCTAATATAATTGGTAGTGACATGGGCTCATTGCTATTGCCCATCGGTACTCTTGCCTCACTGATCTGGATGCATATCCTGAAACAAAATAAAATGAAAATAAAGTGGAAAGATTATTTAAGCGTATCCCTGATAGTCATACCAATATCAACAGTGGTGACACTGCTCTTATTGTTCTATTGGGTGCATATGATTTTTAACTGATTAACCCCTAGGAGGAGATAGTAATGAGTGATGCAGTTGCATTACTGGGTAAACAGATTGATGTTCAACTCTCTGGAAAAACAACGTTCAAAGGAATTCTAACTGATCTGAGCACGGATATTCTGGTATTGTTCAATGGACAGCGGTTTTTATACTTTCCAATGCTGCATGTCCAAAGTTTCAATCTAAGTTCTGAGATTGATGACGATATCAGATATCCTATAGAATCCCCCATGATGGAAGAGGTGGCCTCCATTTCCTATCGAAAAACGCTGATGAATGCAAAAGGATTTTTTTTAGAACTCCAAGTTGCGGGACAGGCCCCTTTACACGGTTATATCACCAATGTTTTAAATGATTACATTGCCTTCTACTCGCCAGTATATAAAACGATGTATATATCGCTGCATCACCTTAAATGGCTTACTCCATATAATCAAAATGCCACGCCCTATACCCTCAATAGTGAGAGTTTTCCCGCCAATCCTTCTCGGGGGCCAATGCTTCGTTCCTTGGAAGAGCAATTAAAGAAAAATGCAGGAAAGCTTGTCGTTTTTAATGGGGGAGAGGACCCCATGAAGATTGGAGTGCTTAAAGAGGTTGAAAACAATTTAGTGGAGTTAACGACAGCTGGCGGGGATCAAATGTTTTTGAAGCTTGCACATATTAAAACCGTGTATATGCCATAGATTCATAGAAATAGGGGAGAGCTGTTTAAGCTTTCCCCTTTTTTCGTCTACTAGATGATGGGTGATACCAACGGGTTCGGGTTTCTGATTATAAATCCATCGCCTTCGAAATCAATCTCCGTCAGATCTGTAAAATGGGAGTCCGATGGATCGATTAAAATTTTAATATCGTGTAAAACGAGCACTTCCTCTTGCTCCTTTTTAGTTCGTGCCAGGGTTAATGAGTAGTTCATCTGGTTACAACAAGGTCTGTTTACACCAAATCTCAAATACGTTTCCTCTTCCAAGTTTTGTTGCCTGTCCTTAATTACCTGCTGGGCTTTATCTGTCATTTTTATCAAGATGATCACTCCAATATCGAAAGGCTCTGACAAAAAGAGCGAGCCGCATATGTACAACTTTATCATGACCGAGTTCAAAACCGATAACGATGGCATTTCATGTTTTAGGGCATTCGGTATTTAGCGATGGATACCATTGGTCGTAGGATTCCGAGGAAATGGAAACGGTTGAAAAGTTACCATTTTTTTAGCGGAAGTATAATGTGCAGGTACAATGATTTGTTTTGAATCGTTTTATAGAGGGAGAATAATTATTTTATAGAAAATAGGTTAAAAGTTTAAAGTGATTCACCGATATTACTGGTGATGGTAAGTATTTAGGCATGGTCATTTGTTGTTTTTTAGTATAAAGGAATGACATGAAAGCTTGTTGGGCTTTCGTATAATGGAGTGTTTTGACTGGGAATTGATTGAAATAGTTTCAGTATAAAGGAAGGGGTAAAATGTTTAAAGGAAGATTAAGCAGCATGGTCTTTTTATTAGTATTCATGGTTAGTTTCACTTTTTTACCTGGCTTAAAGGTCGAGGCGGCAGAGCGGTTGCATACTGTAACTACTGGCGATACGGTAGAATCGATTGCCAAGACTTATAATATATCGTCCTGGCAATTGATGAAAACGAATGGTCTACCCGATGGAAAGTTATATGCGGGCCAGAAGTTAACGATCGCTCAAAATGCCTATACTCCTTCCGTCTATCAGTGGTCGGAGAGAGGAAAACAAATTGCGAACTATGCGAAATCTTTTATAGGATTTAAAAAGACTGCTGGAGAAGAGACGCCAGCAACAGGGTTTGATTCCAGCGGATTGATTCATTGGGTGCTTTCCCAGCAAAATGTACCCATCGACCGTTTGACAGTGGATGGTTTTTATAAGCAAGGGATGGATACAGCCAATCCGAAAACCGGAGATATCATATTCTTTTTGGAAAGGGATAGTTCAAAAGTCGTGACTGCAGGTATCTATCTCGGCAATGACCAATTTGTCAATGCTGGATACGGTGCAGAAACGGTTCAGGTGAGGTCTAGCACAGAAAATTACTATGCAAGATACCAAATGGCATATAAAACATACACTCCTAAAGGAGAGCATATTGTCCAAAACGGGGAAACGCTAATAAGCATTGCAGAAAGATACAATACATCCATAAATACGATTAAAAGTCGTAATGCCCTGCCGACAGATGACTTGATGAAAGGACAGTATCTTCAACTTTATAGCAACCCTTTGTATCCGTTCTATGTAAAACAAGAAGCTTCTTATGATAAAGCCTATGATGTCATTAAGTACGCCTACACACTAAGAGGATTCACCTATGTTTTCGGGGAAGATGATCCGATGCTTGGCATGGATTGCAGCGGATTCATCTATTGGGTCATGAAGGAGCAGGGACTTTCAGTAAAACGCGGTTCCGCAGCGAACTACTTCTCATTGCTCCCGAAAATTGAAAATCCAAAGGCAGGGGATTTAGTGTTCTTTAGGGATACAGGTGCAAGAATAGGTGTGACCCACGTAGGCATATATCTAGGCGATGGCCGTTTTCTCCATACAACGGAAAAAGCTGGCGTTCATATCTCCAACCTTGAGTCAGCATATTTTGCCGAGAAGTTCGAAAGCTTCGGTCAAATCTTTTGAACTAAAAAGAATGGGTATAAGACATTGCATGCTTCTGGCGTCCTTTTGTTAAACGTAGGAAGTTCATTCGCGCTGTTTATATTTCAAAGTCGCTTTTTCAAGGGCGCGGACGAAACGGTGAAAAAGATCCGATCGATTGACCCTGTTTTTACTGGTAAAGTCATCATCCTTGAACAGGCTTTTTCTAAGCTTAGTGGAAAGTTCCAATTGAACGCCTGCACCCGTTTTACATATGTTTGTGATATTGTTTTCATTCGTGCCTGAAAGGTGCTGTGGCGCGTACTCAGCTTGAAATCCAGCTTCATTCAGGGAATGTAAAATCAACTTCTTATAGGTTTCATTTCTCCCTCCGATGTAAACGAGGACGTTATGTACGTCGCAGTGTCCATGGATGGAGAGGTTTGTCAGTGAATCCGCAGCCATTGAAACCCCTATGGGTTCATTGAAAAAGTTGGATGTTATATGGAGGACTTTGTTACCGCTTGGTTTCAGACCTTCGAAAAGATAGGTGCTGGCACCAAGCCTTTCTCCAAAGGCAGCAGCAATTTCACCAGTACCTGGTTCGATATTCCCGCCATGTATAGCCAGGATCGCAATATCCGGGTTCCTGTGGTAAACGGTGATGCGGTAATCGGTGGATTCTTGTTCGTTTTGCTGAAGCTCGGCATAATTGGTATAGCTATTTTCGTTCATCGTTTTCCCCCCGTATCTGTAACTTATTTACCCATTCCATACCCGTCGAGAGCAAAAATAAAAAAAGCGGGGATGCCCCTGCTTTTTTTATTCTTCGATAGTCGTATATTGTTCTATTTTCTTTTGCTCGTCGGGCGATAAAGTTTCAGTCCGCTTAAACATATTCATGGTCACGAGCATGGCTGCTATAAGAATAACAGGTATAACCCAGCTTGTGATTTTTTTTACAATATCCATATTATCATCCCCTTATGCATCGGTAAAAGTTCAAATGATATTCGAATGGCGAGGCAGGACTGCATTTTTATTGCTGCGCTTTCCAGCTCCCATTTCTTCTCTTATCCCCAGCTCCGGATAACAATCCTGTTTTCTCGTTTTTAACGAGAACCTGAACCCCACCATAATACATGGGGTTTATCTTTTGAATGACTTCATATCCTGAATCTTCCAATTCCGATATTATTTCATTCGAAAACCGTGATTCTGTATGAATTTTCTTTCCATCATAGACGAACCGGTTACGGTCGATGATATCCTGAAATGAGCCATCATTCTCTGTATATGAATAAAGGACCTGCATCAATACTTGAGGAATTCTATCACCGCCGGGTGAACCGATCCCAATCGATTCCTTCCCTGGATTTTTGAGAATGGTTGGTGCGGTGAATGTTCTAGATCGTTTATATGCCTTTTGGGCATTCAAGTCAGACCCAAAATTTTTCAATTGATCATTAAGGAAAAAGCCATTCGTATAGTCACCAGATCCGAAAAAATTACTGAGCGTATTTGTTGCAGAAACGACAGTGCCATACTTGTCCATGATCACAAAATGTGTGGTACTTTCATGTTCTTCGGAACCATTCGATTCTTTATTTTCCCAGTTATCACTTGTGATATTACTTTTAAGATTATTTAAGTGAATGGGGGAGAGCAATTGTTCAGCCTTAGCTGCACTGGTTCCATCCCCTATATGGGCGGCTCGATCTTGATAAGCCGTATTTGTGATGCCCCCCAACACTTTCATATAAGCTGATTTGCTTGAATAACCACCTAGGTTCGTTTCCTCGGCAAGTTTCAACATTTCAAGAACTGTAATCCCGGAAAAGGGAGGAGGGGCGGTCAGGACGTCATAACCGGCAAATGTCCCTTGAACAGGCTTACGTTCTTTCACCTCATAACGCTTTAAATCCATCAGGTCAACGTCTGTCTCTCTTTTAATATCCCGTGCGATCTCCCCTTTATATAAACCATCAGTACCTTCCTGTTGAATCTTCTTCAATGTATCAGCAAGCTTTTTTTGAATAAGCGTCTTTCCTGGTTCAATGGCATCACCATCAGGATAAAATAGGGAAGTCTCATCTGAAGAAATCCTTGGTTGGGCTCCAGCCAAGCGTGAGGATAACATTTCGTCCACTTTAAACCCGCCTTGAGCCAAATCGATGGCAGGCTGAATAAGATCTTCCATCGGTACGCTTCCATACTTATCATGGATAACTTGCATGCCGGCTACTAAACCAGGAATCCCCGTATGGTGTCTTGAACTTGGATCTTCCGGAGAGGATTCACGATAATCGATGAAATTGGGTTTGCCGGACTCAGGGTCGATCAGCATACCGCCGCCGCCACCTATCCCCGATCCATAGGGTTCGATTACACCTAATGCATAAGATACCGCAATAGCGGCATCCGCCGCAGTTCCGCCGTTATCCAAAATATCCATCCCCACATCTATTGCGATAGGGTTTGAGGAACTGACCCCATATGATTGTGCTGTCTTATTATCTATCGGTTCATTCGTGTCAGAAATAGGGGGTGGCTTCGAACATCCAGCTATATATATGAGCATGCAAAGGGAAAGGAGCACTTTTCTCGTTATACGGTTAATCATCTGTTGTTCCCCCTTTTCGTTGAGCATCTAAGTAGTGTGTTTCTCTTATTCACGTAGGATCCATTGTTTTCTTACTGGATGGGGTGCATGTTCTGCTGTTTAACTTTTTCTTCTTTTTTCTCTTGTGCTGCTTTCTTGTCTTTCGCAGCTTTTTCTTCTTGTTCACGTTGTGCCTTATGGTCGATTACCTTCTTGTGATTCATGGTAATCTCGATATGATCCTCTTTTTTCGACCATTGGACTTTTTCACTCGTTTCCTTCGTCAACTGACGGTAAACTCGTGATTGATCGATTGATGAGGTGGCTGGCCTTGGTGTGGCTTCTTCAATTTGCAGAGGAACGACATCGATTGCAGCTTTTCCGTCTTCCGCCAAATGGTATTGAACCATGGCTGAATCCTTTGTACGTGTCCAGCCTTGATCGAAAATGAAGTTTCCTAAACTATAGAAAATGATCCCATCTTTATAAACATCAAAAGATTGTAGTACATGGGGATGATGGCCGATGATGATGTCTGCCCCCGCATCGATGACCGCTTTAGCCAAGTCAGTTTGACGAGAGGTTGCAGATGATGAATACTCTTGACCCCAATGCATATTCACTACAACCAAATCTGCGTTACCTTGCTCGGAATCCCTTGCTTTGCCAATCATTTCAAATAGCAAATCAGGATTCGAGTTCAATAAGCCAGCTTGATCATTTGTTGGAACGGCATCCTTTTTATAAACATCTGTGAAGCCAAGTGTTGCGACACGTAAGCCATTAACGTCCGCATAGTCGATGCTAGCTTTAGCGTCGGCAGTGTTCGATCCAACACCGACATAGTCCATATCCGCATTTTTGAATTCATCAATCGTATCAAGAAGTCCTTGTTCTTCAAAGTCCATCATATGATTATTGGCCAATGTCATCACAGAGAAGCCTGCATCTTTAACGGCCTTCACACCACTTTTATTGGAGTTTAACCGGATGGCCGTGTCTGCTTCCTTGTAGTTGGATACCCCGTTTTTTAAAGCAGGGTGTTCATAATTCCCGCTGACATAGTCTGAAGCGGCAAAATAGGGCTTCATATAACGGAACAGATAATCATACCCGTGCTTTTCCGTCACTTCTTCAACATTACGCCCCATCATCACATCACCGACCATTGTCATCGTCAATGGTTGATCAGATTTGGAAGCGGCTGTTTTCACATCTTCAGCCCGTCCCATCCAAGTGGTAATGCCTAAAGCGATTAGTAATATAGGTAGTATGATTCCAGCGTATTTAAGATTCTTTTTCTTAGTGCGCTTTATAAAGATAAGTGTTTTTTCTTTTGAATTTAAAGTCCGTTTCATTTTATGCACCTCAGAATAGGGAGTACACGTTCATTAAACCGAAAGTTAAGCCGGATAATAAAAGTGTGCTGCCGAGTGTTAATGGCATTCCTTGTCTTTGAATGGTATTGGCTATCAATCCAGGTACGATTATACCGATTCCCCGAAACTCGAATATTTCAAACGGCATGACGGGGTAGACGAAGTCCAATAGGAGTTTCAAGCAAATCCCGGTCACCATCATGGCTGCGAATTTTCTTCTTCCATATAAAATCACCCATCTTGAAAGGCCGTGAGTGACGATTAAATAAGTTACGACACTAATGATCAGGATGGTCAGCATGATTTCCCATTGGTCAAATACTAATGCCAAATAACCTGGTACAATAAGTCCTGCGGGTACGACACCCGTTTTTTCTGAAAAGATAAGGCTTAGCGTTACTCCTAGAACTAGTGCTACATATAAATCCGTTCCAAACATTAAGGTTCCTCCTACTTAACTCGCTTTTTGCTTCGTTTTAGATTTCATGAATGCTTCGATTAATGGTTCCGCGGCACCATGAATATTACCGACACCGTAAACGATGCGGTTTTTCATTAATGGGCGGAGACGGGCCACGATTTCTTCAGTTGACCAGTTTTCTAAATCCCAATACTCTTTTGTATCTAAATTACCTTGCTCGAAAACCCTTGTGATCGGTGATGTAGTTTCACCAATGGCAATGACGATTTCCGACTTTATGTATGGCAAGACATCTCTTGCAAACTGCTCGGTACGATCAACACGATCGGGACGGCAGTTCATGATGACGATAGGAGGTTCTGTGCTGTATCCGAACGTATTGACACGTTCCCAGATATTCAGAGTCGATGACGCGTCATTTGCTGCAAAGCCATTTACAAAGAAAGTTGGCTGGATTGGATCCCCGAACTTGGTGATCCGCATGGCACCTGGATCGGGATGTGCATTTAACATGCCGCGAAATGCCGTTTTTTCATCAATGCCCAAAGCTTCTGCAACGGCCAAAGCCAGTGAAGCGTTATCAGGAAATACCATATAGTCGAATTCGCGTAGGAAATCTTCCGATATTCTTGAATTATCTGCCACAATCACTTTTGTGTTGCGTTCTTTGGCAATTTGTTTGAAAAAGTCCAAGTATTCACTTTCGATTGTTATTAAATGACCATTATGGGGTATGGTAGCAGTGAAGGCCTCAGCTACCTCATCCAATGTTGGTCCCATGACATCCATATGGTCTTCTAATACATTCACGATGACCCCAATGTTGGCTTGTATCATTTTATTTTGGAAGATTAGTTGATAATCTGGCTGAACGGCCATACATTCACAAACAAGTGCCTCTGTTCCAAGATCGGCAACTTCTTTGACCACACGCCGTTGTTCACCAATGTTCGGTCCCTCTGGGCGGCGTACAATCGGTTTTTCTTTGTCCGTAAACCAATAGATCATTCTTGCCGATGTTCCGGTTGTTTTACCTACTGTTTTGTACTTAGCTTCCTGAATTACACCTGTAATTAAACGCGTTACAGTCGATTTCCCTCGAATCCCATTCACATTTACACGTACTGGAATGGAGTCGAGACGCTTTTGATGGCGTTTTTGTTCGACTATTCCATAGCCAAGCAAAAAGATCGCACATATAAATATTGGTGCCATTTTTTTACCTCTCTTTTTTGAAGTATTTGATTTACTGAATACACACTACATGATTTTAAACTTAATAGGCAAGAGCCAATTATTCTATCGCGATATAGTTTTCATCATCTTTTTCAAAAAAATGTATATAAGAGTGTAATAGTATCTAAAGGGATTAAAAGTTCTATGAGTACAAAGATACGGATGAAAACTCAGTAAAACCTGGTTTATTTACACTAATTTATGGGAGTTGTAACAAAAATCCATGATTAATAGCGCCAAAACAATTTCGTAAGTATTTGAACCCAATGCTTAATGGCTATATTTATATAATGAATTGTTTTTGGAAGTGAGGTTTATTACAGTTAAATAATTGTTTATACCCAGAAGTTAATCCTTATGTAATATTGTTTATGCATTTGTCATCCAATGTCAGGGATTGCATCTATCGACTCAATTAGTTGGATTCTTTTGAATATGAATAAAGATGAGTAAATGAACACATCTCTTTTTTTTGAGATTTTTCTGCTTTTTGCCAAAAAAGCACCTTGGGACCTATATTCACTTCTTTACCTGAAACATGAAATAAACTAAAGTTAATCCAATTTTTTTAAAAAATACCTAGTTTCTTCTATTATAATGTTAATGGGTGAATGAAAAATAAAAAGCTCAGACGTATATCTGAGCTTTCTGCTTATTTATGGAATGGGTAATGAATCTCAATCTTTCATGAGGGAATTTACATTTAAGGGAAAGGAGCTAACTACCAGTAGCTGATTATGGAAGAAGAATTAAGATTAACTGGATTTCTTTCTGTCAGAAACCTCTGGGGTGGAACCTTTTTTACCACCATCAATCACATAAAGTTTAGGAGCTAATCTCCTTTTTCCTTTGTTTTCAGAATTCATCTTCATATAATTTTCGTATTCCTTGCGAAAGAATTCGTTGGTTTCCCGTTCTAGGGCTTTCCTTTCGTTAAACTCTGTTATGAATTTGAAAAAACGTTTCATATGAATTCCTCCTTGTGGGGTAAAAGGTCTTGGTTTAATCGTAACATGAAATCACATAAAATTAACCTTTTTTTACAATTTTGGAGAGAAAAATATGCTTTGGCGGTAATAAAGTTGTGCATTATTTGTTCTGTAAGAAAACATGCGATTGTTCCTTCCTGAGCAGAAGTCCCTATTCAGTGAAAGGATATGAAACGTTGGGATCATGAGTTCAATTACTTGAACTCACCAAGGTAAGGAAACAAAACCCCCTCAGTTTGTAGAAAAAGAGGTGCCATCTAATCTTCAAAACAAAGTTGATTGGAACGGAAGGTACGAGACTCCTGCGGGAATGCGCGTCCAAGGGAGACCCCGCAGGCGCAACGGCGCCGAGGAGGGCTCCCGGACCGCCCGCGGAAAGCGAGTGCCTGGAGCGGAAATCAACGGGACAAAACCAAGCCATTTGTCAATAGTTTAAATATTCATACTATAACACACTTAGTATTGAGGAAACATAGCAAAATATTCACTTCCAATAGCTTTTTTGATAAATGATTCTATCAGTTAATGATACTGTGTATAATTTCATTTATTCCCCGAATTCCGGAAAATGAAACAATCTTCAAGCAGGAAAGAAAAAAGCATTTCCCGCATTCAAGTGGCGGGAAATGCTAGTATTATAATTGGAATTTCCTAACCTGTTCAGTTAGTTGCCCGGCAGACGATGCAAGTTCACTGGCGTGATTCGTGATTTCATCCATTGAAGAGCTCGATTGTTGAGCGGAGGCAGAGACTTGTTCGATTCCTGCTGCTGACTCCTCAGAAACGGCTGCAATGTCTTCGATGGCCTGATTGATCTTTTTACTATTTGTAGAGATGTAGTTTAATTCATTAGTAATATGTTGTATCTTCGTACCCATATTCCCGACAGAGTGATTGATCGTTTCGAAGGTTTGGCCGGTAAGGGTTATCTGTTTCGTGCCCTCATCCACCTGTAAATAACCATCCTCCAGGGAATGGACGACGTTTTTTGAACCAGCTTGTATTGCGGTTACGATTTCGGTGATATCCCCAACCGAGTGTGTGACCCCTTCAGCGAGTTTTCGAACCTCATCCGCGACGACGGCAAAGCCCTTTCCATGTTCGCCAGCCCGTGCCGCTTCTATGGCCGCATTCAAGGCCAATAAATTGGTTTGATTGGATATATCCTTGATGACATGAACAAGCTGAGAGATTTCCTGTGAATGGGAATCGAGCCCTTTCACTTGCTCGACGGCATTTTTGACGACCTCATCAATCATTTTCATTTTTTGGACTGAACTTCGCATTAAAGTGGTTCCTTCCTTTGTCATGGAAAGGATCTCGGTTGAGCTTTGTGATACCTCGACTCCTTCAAGGTGGGCCTGTTCGATCTTGCCGCTGAATTCATCCATCATGCACACCATTTCAGATGCCCGGTTTGCTTGCGACTCCGAACCCTCCGAAAGTTCGTACATGGTGGTCGCTATCTGTCTGCTGCCCTGTTGGACTTCATTCGCTGATTGTGTCAAATTTTCACTTTGGTTCGAAACGGATTCGGATACAGCCAGCATTTTTTCAATCGTATCACGCAGGTTTTTCTGCATTTGGTTGGTGGATACTGTTAATTCCCCAATTTCGTCATTTGACTTTTGCACAAGGGGCTCATGATTCAGCTCTCCGTCAGCCACCATTTTCATCCTGTCCCTGATTTTAAGGAGGGGGGTGGTAATGAGGTTGGCTGTAACAAGCGCAAGCAGAAGACCGATAAGGACTGCCGCAATGGATATGATGATACTTGTCGTCTTAACCGATTTCCCGCTTGCGATGACGGTTTCACCTGAAGCGACAATCAATTCCTCGCGTTCCGAAGCAAGCTCCTTGAAACCCTCCATTACTTCATTGCTGATTGGCGCGACTTCATTTTTGAGTATTTCTTTAGCGCGTTCTTCATTCCCATTTTCATATTGTGTAAACACCCGGTCTACAATCATCGTCCTCCAATCCACGCTTTTCTCGATCAAATCCTTTGCTTTATCAGAATCGCTTAAGGCTAGGAGATCCTCCTGGATGACCTGGCTTTCTTCGGTATATTGCAAGAACCTTTCTTTATAACTCTCGTCACCATATAGAATATAAGCTCGGGCGAATGCGGTTCTTTGTGCTAGATTATATAGTAGCTTTTCATCTTGGATAAGAAGCGGAAGTTCCTTTTGGATGATATCCTGGGAATATACCAGTGACTTGTTGCTGCTATAAATATTGAATGCTCCTAAGATGATACATAAAGATATGATGAGTGAAAATGCCACTAATACTTTTCCTTTAATGCTTTTCAAATGAATGGACCCCTTTATCGATATTTTGTTCATACTTTTTTATCGGATAGATAATGGGATATTTAAGCAATGAAAAGATAACCAAATTTTCCATCAGATCTATTATTCACTAAATATAATCATCTTGATTTTTTCTCGTTTTCAAGTTACTATTGACTTGGAAAAATATAATATTCCGCGTTAAGGCGGAAGAGGTTCTAGCTACCCTCTCAAAAAAACTAAGGAGAAACAGTGCTCTATTCTTAGGGTGCTGTTTTTTTCCGTAAAAAGGAGTTTTATAGAAATGAAGAAGAAAGAAAAGGCAGTGGTTGTGTTTAGCGGAGGTCAGGACAGTACGACGTGCCTGTTCTGGGCATTGGAGAGATTTGAGGAAGTGGAAGCGGTGACGTTCGATTATAATCAGCGGCATAGCTTGGAAATCGAATGCGCTCAAAACATTGCCAAGGAATTGGGCGTGAATCATCATATCCTTGACATGTCGCTGCTGAACCAATTGGCACCGAATGCATTGACGAGAAGTGATATAGCAGTGGAGGACGGGGAAGACGGGGAATTGCCTTCAACGTTCGTACCAGGGAGGAATTTGCTGTTCCTTTCGTTTGCCGGGGTGTTGGCCAGTCAGATTGGCGCTAAACATATCGTCACAGGTGTATGTGAGACGGATTTCTCGGGATATCCAGACTGCCGTGATGTATTCATTAAATCGTTGAATGTGACCTTGAACTTGTCGATGGACCAGTCATTCGTGATTGATACGCCGCTAATGTGGCTTAATAAAGAGGAAACATGGGAGCTTGCGGATCAGCTTGGCGCATTCGACTTTGTCCGCGAAAAGACCTTGACTTGCTATAACGGGATCATCTCCGACGGATGTGGAGATTGTCCGGCATGTAAGCTGCGGAAAAAAGGACTGGATGACTATGTAAGCAGACGGAAGGTGCTTTCATGATGTACGGTTTTACTATAGTGGATAAACTCCAAAAAATAGATGAAGATATTCAGCGCAGCCAATTGAAGTATACAAATAAGAGGGTTCTCGTGAGTAAGGAATTCACCTTTGACGCGGCGCACCATTTGCATGACTATGAAGGAAAATGCAAGAACCTGCATGGCCACACATATAAGGTCATTTTCGGATTGAGCGGGTATACGGATTCACGCGGTTTGATGATAGATTTTGGGGATATCAAGGATATATGGAAAAATGAAATTGAAATCCATCTGGATCATCGTTATTTGAATGAAACCCTGCCGCTCATGAATACAACAGCTGAAAATATGGTTGTCTGGATTTATGAAAAAATGGCCGGAGCCCTTTCATTAAAAGAATATGAGGGTGCTAGAGTTGAATTTGTTCGACTATACGAAACGCCAACAAGCTATGCTGAAGCCAGACGGGAGTGGATGGAAAGTGAGTAAACTCCCCGTTATGGAAATCTTTGGCCCGACCATCCAAGGTGAGGGAATGGTCATTGGTCAAAAAACCATGTTCGTTCGGACGGCCGGATGCGATTATTCGTGTGCCTGGTGTGATTCCGCATTTACTTGGGATGGGACCGGTAAGGAAGATACCGTCCAAATGACTGCTAGAGAAATATGGGATGAGCTGAAGCGAATTGGGGGTTCCGGTTTTTCCTTCGTGACGATATCAGGCGGAAACCCGGCTCTGCTGAAAAACCTAAACGGCTTGATAGCGATCTTACATGAAAATAAAATGAAAATTGGTGTCGAAACACAGGGGAGCCGATGGCAGGATTGGTTTCTCGATATTGATGAACTGACTATTTCACCTAAGCCGCCGAGCTCTAGAATGAACACGGACTTTACGGTGCTTGATCAAATCATATCGAACCTGGCTGTTCGTAATCCCGATAATAATGTCTCGTTGAAGGTAGTCGTCTTTGATGATGAAGATTATCAGTATGCAAAAAAAGTACATGGCCGGTACCCGGATATTCCTTTTTATCTGCAGGTCGGGAATGATGACAGCAGGACGGCGGATGATCAGCAGCTAATTAGCGGACTTTTGAAGAAATATGAAGAGTTAATTGATAAAGTGATAGCTGATGATGAATTGAATGATGTGAAAGTGCTGCCACAGCTGCATACCTATATATGGGGGAACAAGCGAGGCGTGTAAAGAAAAGAGAGCAGGAGGCAGTGTGATGCGTAATCACGCTGCCTTTTACTTATTACAGCCTTTGAATGTGCGTAGCTTTGAAGGATGATGTGTATTTAAGACCATACCCTAATAAGCGATCCATTCCAATATGAGCGGTCCAAATTAAACCAATCATCATCAATGCATCCGACTTTAGAAAAACGGCTAGTAAAATCGTGAATATGGAGAGGGTATAAGTATGAAATAAGTTATAAACTTTTGCTCCAATCCGCTCGTTAATCAGATAGGCCAGCATGGAAACATCAGGAGACAAAATCAATAAAAGGAAAATCGACCAGCTGAATTCATATGACGAATAGATGAAAATCGTAGCTAAAAGGACCATGAGTCCTTCAATATGAAGGAAATTCTTTACCATTTAAAAGCCTCCCGAATTTTAATTGACCATTGGTTAATAATGTTCAAAAAAATTATATGATGTTCTTCGTGATATTTTTAACATGAAAATATGCTAAACCTTTTACATCTTGATATGATAGTTCAGAATTAATATAAAAAGTTATGAATCCGTGAAGAGAAAGAAAAATGGACCATATCGATGCAGGATTCAGTTTGTTGTCCGTTAGGTCCGTCAGGGACTGGATTAGCTTCTCGTATGTTTTATTAGAATCGAATTGAAGTAACTGCTGAATTTCTTTTTCCTTCGATAAAAACATGATGGAATAATGATTCTGTTGGGTTAAACCGAACTCTAAGAAACACAATAAAATCTTTTCCATTTTTTCAGAAGGGTCATTTTCCGACATGATGATATCATCGATTAAATGATTTAGAACGGAAAAATCCGTTTTCACCAAACTATAAAATATTTCTGCCTTATTTTTAAAATGATAATAAATGGCTCCATGGCTGCAATCCAATGATTTAGCCAATTGCCTCATTGAGACATTCGAATATCCTACCGTTGCAAAAAGGTCTCTGGCTTCATTCAAGACCATTTCCCTGGACAATTCTTTACCCGCCGATTTTCTTGGAGACATCTTGTCACCTCCCTATTTATTGACCACTGGTTAATAAGAATGATAACTCACTGATTTCCAATTGTCAATTCTTAGATAAAATTATACATGGCTGTTTATAAAGTTGAACTTTCCATTTAATGAAACGAAAATTCACGTAATCGTCAAACAGAGTTAACCTGAATCTTGATTTATTTTAAAACCATTAATATCCTTTTGTGGTATTGTGAGGGTATTCAATGGGCGTTGGGAGATGAAATAAATGAAGAAGAAATTCGGGATATTATCTTCAATTATCATAGTCTTGACAGGGTGTTTTCTATACACTAAGCCTTATAAAGATAAAACAAAACCTGTAGAAGACATTTTTGAAGTGTATCCACCAGATCAAGTAATAACAAATGAAATGATAATCATAGCGGATATGGATGAGGTCAATCCAGGTGATATCGATTTGAATGATGAAGAGGAGTTAATTAAATTTACAAGAAAACAATATGAGCAAAATGAAAGGGGGGAAATAATTTTTACAGAAGAGGATCAGTGAAATCACCTACCTGTAATGAGTAAACTAATGGAGGAGGCCGCAGTTATTGATTGTTTCGGATAGTATCTATGGGAAACACATTGTAGAGGGAGTCCTGGAAGAGCTGATAGGGAGCAAACCGGTCCAAAGGTTGAAGGGGATACATCAAGGAGGGGCAAGTTATTTAGTTAATGAGAAGTGGAATGTTACACGATTTGAACATTCTATTGGTGTGATGCTTTTAATAAAGTCGATTGGTGGGTCATTAGAGGAACAAATCGCGGGCTTGCTGCATGACGTATCCCACACTGCATTTTCCCATGTCATTGATTTTGCTCTGGATTATAAGGATGAAGATTATCATGAAAAAATTTATGATCATGTCATTATGGTATCCGAAATTCCATCTATACTGAAACAGTATGGATATAATTGTGAAGATATTTTTCAGTCAAAATGGGCATTGCTTGAACAGCCAGCACCTGAGTTATGTGCCGATCGGGTTGATTATACTCTCCGGGATATGTATCAATACGGACATATCAAACTCGAATCCGTTCATGACTTTCTAGGACATATAACCATCATAAACGGTAGGATGTATCTGGATAATATTGAATCGGCGGAATGGTTTGTGGAAACATATTACAGCGAAGTTATTGATTTTTTCATGGACCCACTTAATATATATGGCTATGATATGTTGGCAAAGACCTTAAAACTGGCTTTGGATAAAAACCGGATCAGCCTTGATGACTTACTCGGAGAAGATGATGAAGTCATGCTCTTGTTAAGCTCTATTGGAGACGATGAAGTGCAAAACCTGCTAAAACGGATTCATGGTAACGTATTGGTGAAGGAGGATCAATGGGACTACGATATACACCTGAAAAATAAAGTGCGCCTCATTGATCCTTCCGTTATTCATGGAACCCAATTAGTAAGAGCATCCAGTTTATCTGAAAAAGTGAAGAACATGGGAATTGAAGCCAATAAAAAAGCTTCGAAGGGTTTGTATCTAAAAGTGATTTCCGAATGATTTTTCGCGTCAAACCTTAGGGAAAGTGAAAACTCAAGGGTGACATTTCATCCTTAAATAATAATGATTCCTCGATGAGGATTACGATGGCTTCAAACACCTCATAAGTTGGCATCACTATTTCCATACTAACTAACGTTTTTCCCTAACTTAATTACCGATCAACAGATATTGGCGGCAAGGTCCGTCCAGTTTCAAGCAAGCTCTTCAGGTTACTTAGAATGGCTGGCCATCCATTATTTAAGCCTTCAAAGGTAATATCATCAGCAACGAAATCTGTTTCCAATAGCCCCTCATGCTTAAGCGTTAACTTCAAGGTTGAATCATCCATTGGCTTTAGTTCAAAGGTGACCCGAGTGGGATGGTCGCGAGGTGTTTCGTCTCCTACCATGTTCCATGTGAACGAGAGCAAGTGAAAGGGCTCACACTTTAGTATTTTACCATGATCAGTAATCCGCCCATCTTCAAGCAAATAATGAACGGTGGAGCCTTCTTGCCAGTCAGACTGGACTTGACAGCCAAAGTGATATTTCTTCGTGACTTCACCACTCGTTAGAGCTTCCCAAAGCCTCTCTGGTGTGGTGGCGATATAAATAGCATAGACAAACGATGTTTTTTTCATTTTTCTATTCCTCCTCGCGTTTATACTTCTGTCATTCCTTCTCAGGACCCTGCTTTGGCACTTAGATACCGCTTGTTTGGATATTTAACTCTATCAATGATTGTCTGCTTTTCATATACAGCCGGTCAAGCAGTTTTCTGCGACAAAAATCGGCAAAAGCCTGCATGGAGGAATTACAGAGTCATAGTAGAGGATTTTCAGGGATCATAGCTAAGTGCGAAGCTCTGGAAAGACGGATGTTCTCTTAGCAGGTCTGAAAACGATATCCGCGGATTCGCAGCCTTCCCAGCGCCAGCCGTATGGAAACTTCTTGATTTCCAGTCATTTTCAAGCTACGATAAATAAGGAAAAAAATAATCCGCTCGGGCGGAAGAGGTTCTAGCTACCCTCTCAAAAAAACTAAGGGGAACAGTGCTCTTTCTTAGAGTGCTGTTTTTTCTGTATAAGGAGAATGAAGAAATGTTAAGAATTTTATTGTATTTAGTATCCATCGTCACCGCGAATGTGGTTACAGCCGCTTTTGCACCACTACATCTTGGTGTGTTCATCATTCCGATGGGTACATTGCTCATTGGGGGAACCTTCATCTTTCGAGATCTGGTCCAAAATAAATTCGGCAGGACGAAAACCTATTTATGCATTATTACGGCACTTATTTTATCTGCGTGTGTATCATTTTTATTAGGAGATACGTTATTGATTGTCTTTGCTTCCGCATTATCGTTCGTGGTGGCAGAAACAGCGGATACTGAAATTTATACCCGATTAAAACTTCCGATGAGTTGGAGGGTGTTTTACAGCGGGATTGTTGGAGGGTTTTTCGATTCGGTGATATTTGTCGTGATTGGCCTTAGCCCACTGGGTGCCAATATATTGCCATGGGAAGCCGTACCCGCTGCGGTTATCGGCCAAATTATCGTTAAAACGATCATTCAGTCAATCGGTGCCGTATTATTGGGACGAATCAACGTAGAGCTGGAGAAGCGTGTAGTCTCCGGTTGAAATGCTAGGAGGGATGCACTCGATGGATGGACCCAAAAAGGAAGAAGACAAATGCTATTGCCTCGAGGCCTTTCGTGAAAAATATGGTCCGCATGTCCAAGGAGAATGCATGAAGCTCTCCTGCGCCAATTATCGGAAGCATAAAGGAATAGACGACAAAAAAGGACCAAAATAGGTCCTTTTTTTTGTAAATGGAGGAATTCACGAGTAAAGCGCACAATATCAGAGTAAATCAGCAAAAAAGCTTCCTGCACCAGAAAGCTTTTTTATATTGCTTTTTATTCAGAATGCCTTTGCGCTTTTACGAACTAATTTTTCCAGGAAGTAAAAGCAGCTTCGTTTTCGTTCTAGCTCGGTTTGTCCACTTTCTGTAACATGATAATATTTCCTTCGACCTGACTCGGACTCTTTCCAATGGCCTTCAATGAACTCCTTTTTTTCTAACCGTTTGAGGGCTGGGTAGAGTGTGCCTTCACTTATTTCATATTTGCCCATGCTCATTTCCCTCAAAATCTTTGTCATTTCATAGCCATATAGCTTTTTTTGTGACAGAAGTGAAAGCAAAAGGAGGTCAACGCTTCCCTTCATTAATTCTTTATCCAAATAAAATCGCCTCCTTTTTCATTTGTAAAGTGTAATACGTTGTACCTCGTAACACAAGGTGCATTTTACTTTTCTTAAAAAAAATGGTTAAATGACGATTGCTAAATGAAATCAATCATAGTAAAATGTGCTCTGGAACGGATGAGTTGTAACGAGTGTGGTAAGGATACTTATATACATGATTTAACTGTTTTAATGAAAAAACGGAATAGGATAGAAAAAATCCCACTCAAGGGGTATTAATTGATTTTTTTTTGAAAATCATTTAGATTCTATTTATTAACAAGAGCAGAAAGAAGGTCCTAGATAGATGAAAGTGAAAGCACCCGAGTCATTCACATACAAAGGTGGAAATAGAGCAGTTCTTTTACTTCACGGGTTTACTGGAAGTACAGGAGATATGAAAAAATTAGGGAAATACCTGAATGATCGTGACTATACTAGCCACGGACCTCTTTATAGAGGACATGGAATGTCAGGTGAGGAACTCATTCAGACAGGCCCAAAGGAATGGTGGGAAGATGTAGTCAATGGCTATCAATTCCTTAAGGATGAAGGCTATGATGAAATTGCTGTTGTAGGAATTTCATTAGGAGGGGTTTTCTCATTAAAGGTAGGAATTGAGTTGCCTGTAACAGGAGTAGTTTCAATGTGTGCTCCGACGCAAGGAAAAAGTATCGATCGACAAAAAAACCGTTTGCTCAGTTATGCACAGGCCTATAAGAAGTTTGAGGGCAAAGATGCGGAGCAAATTGCTACCGAATTGAAGCTATTGGAAGAAGAGCCTATGTCTTTTCTAAATGATGTGTTGAATATAATAAATGACACGGGTGAAAATTTAGATTTGATCACATCACCAACTCTAGTTTTACAAGGACGTTTGGATGATCCCGACTATACGAACAGTGCTACAGCGATTTTCAATGAAGTCGATACGCAGCACAAACACTTGATATGGTATGAAAAATCTGGTCATATCATCACATTAGGTAAAGAACGTGAGCAGGTTTACGAGGATGTATATAAATTCTTAAATACACTGAATTGGTCGGAGTAATAAGCGGATTTTCTTGAAGGTCATGAGAGAAGACCGCCGGATATCATATTATCCCCTTTAAGTTGAAAGTGCAAAAACCCACATTTATATGTAGGCTTTACACTTTTCTTGAGGGGATTTTATTTTGGCTACAAAAGATAAAAACTCCGAGTAATCAATGCTCTTAGTCTTTTTTTATGAACAATCAGATACACTGTTTATTCTGGTTCCTGGGTAGTTATTGTTTTTTTTGGAGTGCCCTTAAGCTTTACGTATTTAATTGTAGAAAAAGACCTTTAAGTTATCGTTATTATCAATCGTTGCTAATAAAATATCATTTACCTCCGCATTATAGGTCACTTTGATTCTGTTTTTCAGCCATACTTCGTCTTTACCGTCTCGATTTAATTCTTTAAAATCAATCTTTCCTTCTCTGATAATCGTTTTAGGAAAAGGGAAGGCATTTGTTGCTAGATGCATATCTGCTGGGGTTACTGCTTCATATTGAGGATGTAAAAACAATGAAATAGTACCATCTGGTTCCCATAGTGCGAGCGATACTTTTTGAAGATCATCAATTTTTTCTTTTCTTAATTCTGATAATAAAAAATCGATGGAGATTCGCGCCCTTGCCAAGCTTTTGTAAACGATTTGCCCATTTTCGATAAGAGGAAAAGGGAGTGGTTCAAAGAAACTTCGGAGTTTGCCCCACTTAAGGCTCGTAAACACACTGATAATATATAAAAGAACTAATACACCGGTCGTTATCATGGAGCCCTCCAAACCTAACTGTTCATCAGACAAAGGGTGGGCAAGAATGTTTCCAATAATTAATGCCATTATAAAATCAAGTAATCTTAACTGTGAGATGGCTCGTTGCCCCATCAATTTAACCGTTAAAAGTAAAAAGATGAAGGAGATAATGGCTCTCAAAGTCCACTGAATTGTAGTGAGAGTTTCCTGGCTATTAAAAAAATCCACCAAAATTCACGTCCTTATTTCTTTATATAGGAGATGTGATAATTAGTATGAAGCATTTAATCAAGGATTATCACAACGGGAAAATTTAATTTAAGCCGTTTCTATCCAAATGCAGCGACATGACTATATGGATTAATAAGCGCATTCACTTTAACAATAACCGATTGCTCAAATAATAAAATTACAACACCGCTAAAAAGCAGGTGTTTTTTATTGTTGATGGTTGGGACATCGTACTTCATAAGTATTGCCCTACATTGGCCGCTTTGAGACTTTCTCTTTCCTTTTTTTAATTATTTTTGTCTAAATATTTATATTAATATAACAATTACGAAACGTATTGTAATTGAAAATAAACTGTTTTAAAATGTATCTTTCCTAATCAATTCATTTTGAAAATATCCTTGTATAATATCAGTGACAATGGTCTGATAGTTTCTACCTGGCAGCCGAAAATAATGCCGGACTACAAGGAAGTATGAAAATAGAAGAGATGAACAGGTATATGTTGGTTCGCTTGATCCGACATACCCTGTTTTAATGAAAGCTCTTATCTTTTCACACTTTCTTCCTGCGGCTGAAAGTGTAAAAAGATAAGGGCTTTTTTATATAAAAAAAATGAATGGGAAATGATAAATCAAAGGGGTTGAAAACAAACATGTATTTTTTATTGAATATACTCGGTGTTATCGTTGTAATGGGCATCGTTTACCTTTGTTCGCCAAATAAAAGGAACGTTAAGTGGAAAGCCATTCTTACCTTACTTGTTGTAGAATTGCTTATCACTTGGTTTATGTTATCGACTAAAATAGGGGGATGGGTCATTAATCTGATCGCTTCTTTCTTCACCTGGTTGATTGCATGTGCAAATGAAGGGATTTCTTTTGTCTTTCCATCTTTAATGGCAAATGAACAAGTGGATTTCTTTTTCAGCGCTTTGATGCCAATTATTTTCATTATCACGTTTTTTGATGTTTTATCGTATTTCGGTATACTTACCTGGATCATTGATAAAGTGGGATGGCTCATCTCCAAAGTGTCCGGTTTGCCGAAACTTGAGAGTTTCTTTTCCATCCAGATGATGTTCCTTGGGAATACCGAGGCACTTGCCGTTCTCCGGATTCAACTCGCTGCGATTAAAGATCAACGTTTATTGACATTTGGTATCATGAGCATGAGCAGCATCAGTGGTTCCATTATTGGGGCCTACCTTTCCATGGTACCGGCAACCTATGTTTTTGTGGCGATACCCTTGAACTGCTTAAATGCCTTGCTGATTGCTAACATGTTAAACCCAGTAGATGTAAGTAAAGAGGAAGACGTCGTTTATGTTCCTGCTAAAGAGGAACGTAAAGATTTCTTTTCCACCATTTCTAACAGCATGCTAGTGGGAGCCAAGATGGTTTTCGTCATCATGGCAATGGTTATCGGTTATGTGGCATTAACAGCAAGCTTGAATGGGATATTTGGTTTCTTTGTGGATGGCCTGACCATTCAAAAAATCTTCTCTGTGATTTTTAGTCCATTTGCATTCCTGCTTGGATTAACTGGACATGATGCCATGTATGTCGCTCAATTGATGGGAATCAAGCTTGCCACGAATGAGTTCGTTGCCTTGCTCGATTTAAAGGATAAAATCAGTACACTACCCCCGCATACAGTAGCTGTCGCTGTCACTTATCTGACGTCATTTGCCAACTTCAGTACAGTAGGCATGATTTATGGAACATTCAATTCCATCCTTAATGATGAGAAATCGAACATTATCGGTAGGAATGTTTGGAAGCTGTTGCTTAGCGGGATGGCTGTTTCCTTGTTAAGTGCCATGGTCGTTGGATTATTCGTTTGGTAAAATATTTTAAAAACAAGGGCATCCATTTTTCTAGATGGATGCCCTTTGTTATATCCATGATGAAAAAAAACTGTGCTGGATTTCCCCATGCACAGCCTTTTTCGTTTACTTCCTCAAATAGTTCTCCGTATAATAAGGTTTTTCTTCATCATCGAAGGCAACACCGACCCCGAGCGATTCAAAATCTTTCTGTAACTTGTTTTCCCTGTGTCCGATGGAATTCATTAAACCTTCATGGGCAAAGATACTGCTGTTCTGCCCGGCCGCCAGGTTTTCTCCTGCCATTCGAAATTTGATTTGGTCATCTTCCATCCGGTCAAAGGGAGATTCTCCTTCAAGATTTGTATGGTTGAAGTATTGGTTCACAGCCATATCTTCACTGTGATCCTGTGCAGTGACTTTCACTTGTTTATCCCATGAAAGTACGGAGAGATCATGGTTGACCCTTGATGCATTGGTCAAATCGAATAATTGATATTCAAAGCCCTTCTTTAACTCTGGGCTGGCTTCTGCAAAATAGCCAATTTTTTGCTTTTCAAGTTTTGTGTCGATGATTTGGATCGATGTGACTGTATTTTTCTCGTGTTTGTCATAAAAAATGGTCACATAGCTGTTATCTATTTCAAACATATCGTATTCTCCATCACTTCGAATCTGGTAATAGACGTTTCCTTTAAGCAGCTTAGTTACAGGCTCCCCCATTTTTTCGGTTACGACCTCTTTAGGTGTGCCGCGTTTAATGCCTTCCTTTGAGGAAATTAAATCTTGGTTCGTATATAAACCAACGACTTTATCGTTGGTATCGTAGGCAACCATGAAGAAATTTTGATAATTTTCGTGATAGGAAAACCAGTCTACGCCATATTCATTCTGCGTATGCCGCTTTGCTTCACCAGCCAGTTTTTCCACGGCATCCTTCGTGTCACCGATTTCGATATTACGGACTGAAAAGGACGCCTCGGCAGGTGCTTCCAGTGTTGGTTTTTTCACTTTTTCTTTTTCCTGCCGTTCTTTTTCAGAAACCGAATCCAATTTTTCCGTTAGTGAACCGAATAGGTTGTTGACACCAGTATTCACCTTTTCCAAGGCAGTTGAAACCTCTGGCCCATTTATGAAAGAACGAACATCGGACACGAAGGAACCTACTCCGGCCTTGAACCCAGACTCCTGAATGTCTTTACCATATCCGTACCAAAACCCACTGAGTAGGAGTATGAGGACCACAATATTAAAAAAATTCCGCAAATCGTTCACTCCTGCCCTATACTTGATATATAATCCAGATTATTGAAGACCATCTGTAACACGCTTAAAATGGGTGGGGCACATAACAATAAAAGTGAGCACATGATGAGTATTTGTGAGGGTATTTTGGGGAGTTTTTCCTGCCCTTTTCCTGCATACCAGCCTCTAAACTGAAGTTTATTTCTATACCAGACAAATAACAAAATAAGTATAGCAATCGAACCCAGCCAGCCATACTGTTTCGTGTTAACTCCTATGTTGGTATATATGCCGTTTAAAATGGCGGAAATGATTGCTCCGGCTATCCCGAATATCAATATGATGCGTATCAATTCTAATAAGACCCTCATATGTCACCCTTGGTTTCACCATTATACTCATTCATAAATAAAATATAAAATTTAAATGATCAACACTGTACTTGTTGGTCAAGATAGTTGGATTTATTAGTATATTACATATTATACCAAAAATGAAGGGATTAATAATAGTTCTTATAAAACACGAAACTCATGGAAAAAACAAAAAATATTTCCAAAGGTTTAGATAGCATGAACGTACTTTGATGGCTATGTAGTATCCACAACTTTTGAATGAGTATTTTCTCTTTGTATATATTAGCTAAAATAGGAGATTTATAAACAAAAAAAGATTAGTCATTTTGAGCTAATCTTTTTTGTATTTGTGGCGGATTACTTCAATTGATCATTCAATACACTTTCCTCGAGAACGGAAAACTTATCACCATACACCCTTGTTATGTGATTTTCCCCCCACGTACATAGCGCGGATAGGATACTTTCAAGGCTTTGTCCATACTCACTTAGTTCATATTCCACTTTTGGGGGGACCTGGTTGTATACGATCCGATTGATGACTTCGTCTTGTTCCAGCTCCCTCAATTGTTGGGTCAACATTTTTTGGGTGATGTTTGGCATAAGACGCTTCAATTCACTTGTCCGCTTTTTTCCGTGGGTCAGATGGCAGAGGATTACGCATTTCCACTTCCCGCCCAGTACTTCCAGTGTCGCTTCAACTGATATATTGTACTTCTTCTTTTGCATGATTTGCATACTCTCCTTTTTTTATAGGAACTTTAAGGTGCCTATATTACTTTAAAGTACGTACTGTTTTTTATTTGCATTATATCTCATAATAACATTTGCACACCGAATTACAATGTACCATTTATAAAAAAGTTGCTTAGGCAATTTCAACGATAGTCAAAACAACGGGAAGGAGAAGAGGATATGATTTCAAGTAAAAATAGAAGTACATGGGCATTGCTGGCGTTAGCGATCAGTGCCTTTGCGATTGGAACGACAGAGTTCATCAGCGTGGGATTATTACCACTCATTTCAAAGGATTTACACATTACAGTCACGACGGCCGGATTGACGGTATCCTTATATGCCTTGGGGGTCATGTTCGGGGCACCTATCCTGACATCCCTGACATCGAATATGTCGAGAAAGACTTTATTGCTTTGGATAATGGTCGTGTTCATTGCCGGAAATGCACTAGCGGCTTCTGCGACCACGATCAGTGTATTATTGATCGCCCGTGTCATTTCAGCACTTGCCCACGGTATCTTCATGTCAATAGGTGCGACGATTGCTGCTGATTTGGTCCCTGAAAACCGCAGGGCGAGTGCCATCGCCATCATGTTTACAGGTCTGACGGTGGCAACGGTGACCGGAGTTCCTTTTGGAACCTTCATCGGTCAACAATTCGGCTGGAGATACGCTTTCATCATCATTGTGGCAATCGGTTTGATTGCTTTCATCGGGAACGGCATCCTAGTCCCATCCGATTTAAGAAAAGCTGCACGGACCACGTTCCGTGACCAAATCAAATTGGTGACGAATGGCCGGTTGCTGTTAGTATTCATCATTACAGCGTTAGGCTATGGCGGTACATTCGTCGTCTTCACGTACTTGTCTCCTTTATTACAGGAAGTGACAGGGTTTAAAGAAGGAACTGTCGCCTTGATTTTGCTAGTATATGGAGTAGCCATAGCAATAGGAAATACCCTTGGCGGGAAATTGGCCAATCGCAATCCTATTAATGCCCTATTCTATATGTTTCTTATACAGGCCATTGTACTCGTGGTCTTGACTTTCACGGCACCGTTTAAGATAGCTGGGTTAATTACGATCATTTTAATGGGATTGTTTGCATTCATGAATGTTCCAGGGCTTCAAGTCTATGTCGTCATGTTAGCGGAGCGTTTCGTGCCGAGTGCAGTGGACGTGGCGTCAGCCATCAATATTGCCGCCTTCAATGCAGGAATCGCCATTGGTGCTTACTTAGGAGGGGTGATTACGGATTCGATCGGGCTGATCCATACAGCGTGGATAGGTGGAGTCATGGTGTTTGCAGCAGTGATTTTAACAGGGTGGAGCCGGGCCTTGGAAAGTAAAGACAAAACCAAGCGAACGGAAAAACTAGCATAGGATTGAAAAAATGATGCATGTTAGAATGGTCTGTTTCATTTCTTAAATTGCGTGAAATAGTATCATAAACCAAGTATCATTACATCCCTTCAGCGAATGGGGGAGATTCCTTGAAGGGATGTAATGATACTGATACTAAAAGCGCATTACAGTCTATAAAAACAATGAAGAAAAAATCAGGAGGTAGATGGATAATGGTAACAAATTTACAAGATACAACAACGTTGCATAATGGTGTTAAAATGCCTTGGTTCGGGTTGGGCGTTTTTAAAGTGGAAGAAGGTCCTGAGTTGGTAAATGCGGTTAAAGTGGCGATTAAACATGGTTATCGCAGTATTGATACGGCAGCCATTTATGGAAATGAAGAAGGGGTTGGACAAGGGGTCCGTGAGGGTTTAAAAGAAGCTGGCATCTCCAGGGAAGATTTATTCGTAACATCAAAAGTCTGGAATGCCGATTTAGGGTATGAATCGACTATTGCGGCTTACGAAAACAGCTTAAACAAACTTGGCTTGGAGTACTTGGATTTATATCTCATCCATTGGCCAGTGGAAGGAAAATATAAAGATGCTTGGAGAGCGCTGGAAACTCTTTATAAAGAAGGAAAAGTAAAAGCGATCGGAGTGAGCAATTTCCAGATTCACCATCTTAAAGATGTAATGGAAGATGCAAAAGTGAAGCCGATGGTCAATCAAGTGGAATATCATCCGCGTTTAACTCAAAAAGAACTACAAGCATTTTGTAAGGAACAAGGCATTCAACTTGAGGCTTGGTCTCCTTTGATGCAAGGTCAATTACTGGATAATGAAACATTACAAGCGATTGCTGCAAACCATGGTAAATCCGTCGCACAGATCATTTTACGCTGGGATTTACAAAATGGGACGGTAACGATTCCTAAATCCACGAAAGAACATCGTATTGCAGAAAATTCATCTGTATTCGATTTCGAATTGACGAAAGAAGAAATGAACCAAATTGATGGATTGAATCAGGATCATCGAGTTGGACCAGACCCTGATAATTTTGACTTTTAATAGTTGAATGAAGGAGAGAGACGAGAGCATTCGTCTTTCTCCTTTTTTTGGATACCTTACTAAATATGGAAAAGAAAAAAGCCCCAAATTGAATGGAGCACAATTTCATATAAGCTATCGAAATCGCTTCAATCATTCTTCTGAGGTCCGCTTTTTTGCATGGACGAATAATTTCAGTGCTGTGTCGATGTCATTATTCTTTAAAGTCTTTTCAAGTGTTTCATTTACGGTGGCAAGGATTTCCTGAAGTCTTATCTCCCCAAGGTCCGTAATGATCGCACACACACCGCGACGGTCGTCTTCATATCCAAGCCTTTGAATGACACCGCAGCTTTTATTTTCCATTCTAACAGAAAGCCTTGACATCGCACTTTGACTTAACCCGACTAACTGTTGCAATTCCAGCAGCCTCAGTTTTTTTTCTGGTGTTTTTGATAAAAATAATAAAACATAAAACTCATTCAAAGCCGTTTGGTGTCTTGCTTGCAGCATTCGATCAAGCTCATTGGCGAGCTCGGCATGAATACGTGTAAAAGATAGCCATGTATTTAAAAGGGTTTGTTCACTGGACATTTATATTCGCCTTCCTCTGCTTACTTCCTTTAAATATACCACATATTAAAGAATGTGTACCAACAGACGATAGCGTTTACAATGAACGCAATCGTCTGTTAAGGAGAATCTGATTAGTTGACACAATATTATCGAGATGATATAAATGCATGTGCATGCATTATAAATTGAAGGAGACAAAAAAATGAAAGATTTATTTTCGCCTTATCGCATAAAAGAACTTGAACTGAAAAATAGGATCGTCATGCCGCCGATGTGCCAATATTCCGTCGAAGCGGAAGATGGGATACCAACTAATTGGCATCAGCACCATTATGTGAGCAGAGCAATTGGTGGCACTGGGTTAATCATCGTGGAAATGACGGATGTAGAACCTGATGGCCGGATTACGAATGGCGATCTTGGATTATGGTCTGACGATCAAGTTGATGCCTTCTCAAAAATCGTTAAGGAGGTTCATCAATACGGAGCGAAAATCGGTATCCAAATAGCCCATGCAGGCCGTAAAGCGCAAGATGCCGAAACTCCAGTAGCCCCATCAGCCATAGCATTTGACGAAACGTTTAAAACTCCAAGGGCTTTAGAGACGGAAGAAGTGAAGGAAATGGTCGAAAAATTCCGTTCTTCAGTCAGAAGGGCTGTTCAAGCAGGGTTTGACGTAATTGAATTACATGGTGCACACGGATACTTAATCCACCAATTCACATCACCGCTTACGAATAAACGTGAGGACGAATATGGAAGGGACCTGACTAAATTTGGAGTGGAAGTGATTAATGCTGTGAAAAGCGAAATGCCTGCTGACATGCCATTAATCATGCGCATTTCCGCCAAAGAATATGTTGAAGGCGGATATGGTCTGGAAGAAAGCATTGCCTTTTCAAAAGCCTTTAAAGAAGCAGGCGTGGATATGTTCCATGTGAGTTCTGGCGGAGAAGGTCCTATTGGAGCAGACGGAAGACCGGGTACGCATGCTAGTTATCAAACGCCATTGGCTAGGGAAATTAAAAAAGCTTTGGATATACCAGTGATTGCTGTTGGTCGATTAGACGATCCGATTCTTGCAAATTCAATCATTGGAAATGAAGAAGCAGATTTGGTGGCAGTGGGCAGAGGGATGCTGCGCAATCCTTACTGGACTCTGGAAGCATCAAAAACCTTAAATAAACAAGTAAAGATTCCTAAACAGTATGAGCGAGGTTTCAGACATTAAGAAAGAATCATAAGTTCAAAATAAGACGCCAGCCATTTATATTAGCTGGCGTTTTAATGTTATAGGAGCGGAGATCATTCGGATACGAATCCCGATTTGGCTCCGGATTTCAGAACGGGATGCTTCATGATGAATGGATGAATGGATTCACGAGCTTGAAAAGCGATGGTCCCATTATGTGATGTTTGACTGGAAATTTTGTTATAATGAATAAGATAAATCAAACGATAATTCGAGGTGCTAATTATGGAAGAAATCAAAATCATTACAACGGAAGAAGTGGAAGCCAAGCTTGAGGCAGGAGAGGCGATGGAACTTGTCGATGTTCGTGAAGATGAAGAAGTGCAAGAAGGAATCATCGAAGGCGCAAAACATATTCGCATGAATGATATCCCAGCAAATCTTGACTATTTTGATAAAGAAAAAGAATATATCTTTATCTGCCGTTCAGGACGCCGCAGTGAAAATGTATGCTATTATCTTCAGGAACAAGGATATAAAGTGGCAAATATGGTTGGCGGAATGCTTGAATGGGACGGCGAAGTCATCGTTAAGTGAAGATGTTATTCAAAAAAACCTGTTACTTTTGCAAGCGTAAATCCAAGAATGTAACGACTTATTTGAATGAAGATAGAAAAAAGATCACGGTTTGTTCACAATGCCGTGAGTATGCGGAAAGACGAGCATATTTAAAAGCATGAAAAAAGAGCCCTTTCATTATGGAGGGGCTCTTTTTCATGAACGTTTTCATCCATGTTTTATGCTCAACTCTTCAGAAAATTTTTATCATTAGGATTAGGGCTAATAAGTTATATGTTAAAATTAGGATGAAAAAATCAGAAAATATAGACAAAGGAGAATGGAAGGATGAATGTTTATAAAATAGCGGTCATCGCGGGTGATGGGATAGGCCCAGAAGTGATTAACGAGGGTGTGAAGGTCCTTAAAGAAGTTGCTGGGATTGCCGGGGATTTTTCTTTCGAATTTACATATTTTCCATGGGGTTGTGAATATTATCTTGAGCACGGTAAAATGCTGCCTGACGACGGACTGGAACAATTGAAGAAGTTTGAAGCCGTGTATCTTGGGGCGGTCGGTTATCCTGGTGTACCGGATCATGTCTCATTACGTGAACTTTTGCTGAAAATTAGAAAGCAATTTGATCAATATGTGAATGTTCGGCCCGTAAAATTGCTTCAAGGTGCGCCCTGCCCATTAAAAGACGTTACTCGTGATCAAATTGATATGGTCGTCATCCGTGAAAACAGTGAAGGGGAATATTCCGGTGCCGGTGATTGGCTATTCAAAGGCAAGCCGGAAGAAGTCGTACTGCAGACTGGGGTCTTTTCACGAAAAGGAACGGAGAGAATCATCCGATATGCATATGAACTGGCTCGTAAGACGGGCAGGACACTAACGAGTATAAGCAAGGCGAACGCATTGAATTATTCCATGGTTTTTTGGGATCAGGTATTTGAAGAAGTCGGGATTGAGTATCCGGATGTTGAAACGAATTCATATTTGGTCGATGCGGCCAGCATGTTTTTTGTCAAACAGCCTGAGCGATTTCAAATCGTTGTCACTTCCAATTTGTTTGGTGACATCATCACGGATTTAGGTGCTGCCATTGCAGGCGGGATGGGACTGGCGGCAGGAGCCAATTTAAACCCGGAACGGACCTATCCTTCAATGTTTGAACCGATTCATGGTTCAGCGCCGGATATTGCACACCAAGGCATAGCCAATCCACTTGCCGCCATATGGTCTGCCAGTCAGATTCTTGATTTCTTTGGGCATGAGGAATGGGGCGCAAAAGTGTTGGACGTGGTCGAACAGGTGATGGTCGATAAAAAAGCGCTGACCCCAGATATGGGCGGGGCAGCTTCTACAGAAGAAGTCGGAGATGAGGTGGTTGCATTATTATCCGCTTTACAAACAAAACAAGTATAATCATCATGAAAAACGGGTATCCTGCACAATAACTATCATTATAGTAAAAGGGCAGGGGAGAGTCGATGATTCAAGTGAAATTATTTGATTATGAGCATGAAAAGGACCTAGAGGATGAAATGAACGTCTTCTTGGAAGACATTCGTGAGAATCAAATCGTCGATATCAAATACAATGTCGCCACTTCGGGTGAAGAGGAAGAGGAACAGATTTACTGTTTTAGTGCGATGATCATTTATAAGAAAAAATAAGGGCATGAGGGCCCGATCGTTTTCCGTTGCATAAGACCATATTAGACTACCTATTGCTGCACGAGGGGCAACCAAGGTAGTCTTTTTTCATTAAGTCTAAGAACCACATAAACCCAAGACCTTGACTATGTCTCCAGGATGAAGTCGGTTCCCCACCATTGACATGAAGTGTTTGTCCGGTCACGAAACGGGAATCATCAGAAGCGAGGTATACACATAGGTGGTAGCCAGTTCAAACGGCTGGCCTTGACGTTGCATCGGGTTCTCGACTTGCGTCACTTCATCTGCAGAGAAACTTGCCGGGATGAGCGGCGTCCAAAATTTTCCAGGTGCAATGGCGTTCACCCGGATCCCTTGATCGACAAGACTGTTTGCCAGGGCACGGGTAAAACCAATGTTGGCTCCGTTAGTCGCTGTGTAATCAATTAATTGCTTATTCCCATTAAACGTCACGACTGAAGATGTATTAATGATGGAGGACCCCGCTTTTAAATGTGGAAGGGCTGCTCGGGTTGTGTAAAAGTGGGAATAGATATTCACTTTAAAATATCATCGAATTGCTCATCCGTAATATCAAGCAAGCTTTATTGCTGAAATTGAATGCCTACATGGTTACTAAGAATATCAAGCTTTCCAAATGTTTCGATGGTTTGTTCCACGATATTGATGCATTGCCGTTTATCCCTTAAACCACCAGGCAGCAGTAAGCATCGTTGTCCAAGCTCTTCAATTCTTGTTTTCGTCCGATTAGCATCCTCATGTTCATCCAAATAAGCAATGGAAACATCTGCGCCTTCTTTAGCAAAAGCGATGGCGGCCGCTGCACCGATCCCGCTATCACCGCCAGTTATTAATGCGACCTTGCCTGTTAATTTCCCGCTGCCTCTATAATTGGGATTTTCGATGATAGGCCGTGGCACCATTAATTTTTCTACACCAGGCTGACGAAATTGGCGTTGCTCCGGAACCGTGATGGGGATGTCTTGATAACGAGTTATCTTTCCATAATATTGGTCGAACAATCGGATGAAAAAGTGGAGTTGTTATATGATTCCAATCCCTTTACCTTTGACTTGCCCCTCATAGGGCCAAGTCCGTCCTATTATTATAACCCGCGTTATGTGCCGTATTATCCTGTAATTTAAGGACGAACATCAAAGGGGGGTAAATACATGAAGTAACGGCTATTGAATGGGGCTGCCTTTGTTACTCGAATGAACGGACCCTCATTCCGACGAACCAGATTCCCATTCCGAACCGTTTTAATTTTCACGGGATAAATTAGCAAAGACTGATTATATCCTTCTATGAATTTTACAAACAAGCGGATTATAGGTAAAGTTAAACGTAATACATAGTGCGGACTGGTGTATTTAAAGGAGAGATTCTTTTTGGATAACAATATGAAACAACTGATAGAAAATATGCAACAATCAGGTGGAGGCCATATCTTATACTGTTTTAATGAATTGGAAACCTACATTGAAAACGAGGCAACATTCATTATTGCCGGTGTTGAGCAGGGAGACAATATCCTGGTCGTGGAAAATGATCGCATCTTTCCTTTCGTGCAAAAAAAATTACAGCTTCATTTAAATGAAGAGCAATTGAAGAAAGTGAATCTTATTAATAATTTTGATTTTTATTGTTTTCATGGAGACTTCCATCCTTCAACGCTGGTTCATTATTTCTTGGAAAATATCGATTCATATTCAAAACAAAATCAACTCGTGCGAACCTGGGGCCATGTAGAATGGGGCCAAGAAGATCAAGCAAGCGTTGCGATAGGTGAATATGAAAAAGGAATCGATAAATTGATAACGGAGCGAGGATTGATTTCTGTTTGTGCTTACGATGACCTCAGAGTACCTGAAACGCTTAAAGCAGATTTGATCAAGCATCATGAAATCCTCATAACCGATGAAAAAATTACGATTTTGAATAACAGATAGGACAAAGGGGCGAAGAATATGGAAAGTTTTACTGAACGGGTTATTAAGATCATTCAACATATCCCCTCCGGTAAAGTGATGACATATGGCCAGATTGGACAGCTTGCTGGAAGTCCGCGCGGCGCAAGGCAGGTCGTAAGGATCCTTCATTCAAGCAGCAAAAAATATGACCTTCCTTGGCATCGGGTAATCAATGCCAAAGGCGAAATCGGCATAAAAGCAGAGGGAGCCGCGGAACACCAGAAGGCGATGCTGGAAAGTGAAGGCGTCACATTCACCAATCGGAATACCATTGACCTGGAAGCTTTTCGCTATCATCCAGAAATTTATTAAGGATAGGCCAAAAAAACTGTCGGCGGCACAATGAAAAAAAGTAGTGGAAGGACGAATACGTTCGGCGGGTCGAAAAACTGTGAAATCAATCGAAAAAAGAGGGCTGTCTGCGGAATTATTCTCCAGGAAAACGCTGAATGAATGCCACAACAAACGAAATCACACACAAAAAAGGCTGATCCAACTAGATCAGCCTCTTTTGTGTATTATGAACGGGCATACATGGCAGCATTCAACCCGGCAAGTCTTCCGGTTACTAATGCCGATGTTATATTGTAGCCGCCTGTGTATCCGTGTATATCCAAAATTTCACCGCAGAAATACAGTCCGTCCATTAGTTTGGAAGCCATTTCTTTAGGGTGGATTTCTTTGACGGATACACCGCCGCCTGTGACGAAGGCCTTTTCTAGCGGCTGGGTGCCGTGTACTCCAAATTGGAATTCCTTACATAGTTCAGCAAATCGGCGAATTTTCTCATTTGAGATCGTTGCTCCTTGTTCTTGAAGGTCGATGCCGCTTCGTTCAAGCAGGAAGTGAAGATATCGTTCCGGAACCAACCCTTTTAATGTATTTTTAATGGCTTTTTTCGGTTCGGCTTTGATTTCTTTTATGATGTCTTGAAAGACTTCTTCTTTGTTTCGATCGGGAAGGGCATCGAGCTTCATGGTCACTTCCGAGAGATTCCACTTTTTCATCGCTTTTACGACGAATTGGCTGCATCTTAGTACAGCTGGACCAGAGACGCCAAAATGGGTGAAGAGCATATCCATTTGGTGCGTAATCAAGGCTTTTCCTTTTGGGTTAAGGACACTCAATGAAACATCCCGGAGTGCGAGACCCTGAAGCGTTCGATCTTTAATGAATGTTTCTTGGCTAAGCAAGGGAACTTCAGTCGGGAACAGTTCGGTAATCGTATGCCCCGCCTTTTTAGCCCATCCATAGCCGTCGCCAGTTGAACCGGTATGGGGAACTGATTTTCCACCGACAGCGATCACGACTGCATCTGAATCAATGGTCTGTCCATCTTTCAACCGGACCCCGCTTGTTTTTCCGTGTTCATAGAGTACTTCAGCAACTGGGGAGTTCTTATAAATCGTAACCTTTAAATGCGCCAGGCGCGTCAGCAGGGCATCCACCACACTTTGTGCCTTATCGTTTACAGGGAACATCCGGCCATGGTCTTCTTCTTTTAGAGCAACGCCTAATTTTTCAAAGAATTGAATAATGTCTTCATTGTTGAACTCTGAGAAAGCACTGTATAGAAATCGCCCGTTTCCAGGGATATGCTGAATGATTTCATCGATAGAGAGCCTGTTCGTCACGTTGCAGCGTCCGCCGCCCGAGATTGCAAGTTTCCTTCCAAGCTTCTCGCCTTTATCCACTAACAATACATGGCTACCTTTTTCCCCGGCTGCAATTGCTGCCATCAATCCGGAAGGGCCGCCGCCAATTACCACTACATCATATTTCATATTGATCACCACTTTATCATTTTCAGTCCCTCCATTATATAGCAAGAGCCCGTCAGATTGCGAATGTTGAAAAAGAGGAATTATTTGTTTGTGTATTATCTTCGAAAACGATAAACTTGAGTGTAGTTTTCTATAGAAAAAAAACTTTATTATGTTAAGATAAAAAGCGTGTGAAACGTAACTGACAGAGGCAGGATGGGATTAGATGTCGTCTAAATTTTTAAAAGGGGCTTTTATATTAACGCTGGGAGCGATCATTTCCAAGGTTCTTGGTTTATTTTATGTCATCCCATTTGAACATATGGTTGGGAATAAAGGGGCTTCACTCTATTCATATGGGTATATCCCCTATACCATTTTCATCAGTTTTGCAACGGCAGGGATGCCGCTTGCTGTTTCTAAATTCATTTCGAAGTATAATGCGCTTGAGGAATATGCGGTCGGTGAGAAGTTATTTAAATCGAGTTTGAAATTAATGGTTGTTACCGGCTTTCTTGCCTTTTTGATTCTCTATACGATGGCACCGATGTTTACTGAAGTCTTTGGTGTCAGGAAGGAAGATGTCAGGGATGTCACGGCGGTCATACGGGCAGTCAGCTTTGCCCTGATCTTTGTACCGTTCATGAGCATCATCCGCGGTTACTTTCAAGGACATGAGGCGATGGAGCCAACGGCCATTTCGCAGGTTGTTGAACAAATTGTCCGCATCGTGTTCCTTCTGGCAGGTGTGTATGTTGTATTAAATGTCCTGGATGGAGAATTAGTGAAGGCCATCCAAATAGCTACGTTCGCGGCGACGGTCGGGGCTGTCGGCGGTTTAGTGGTGTTATTTTGGTATTGGAAAAAACAAAAACCCCATTTGGACAGCTTGATGGAGAATGACCGGGGGACGATGGACATTTCCTTGCCGGAGATCTATAAAGAAATATTTCTTTCGTCGATTCCTTTCATATTTGTCGGAATCGCGATGCCATTGTTTCAGTTTGCGGACTTATTGTCTTTCAATAAAGCGATGGCGTCCATCGGTTTACAGCATGTGGCTAAAGATGCCCTTGGGGTTTTGAATGTATATGCCCAAAAGCTAGTCGTAATTCCCATGACGCTTGCAACCGGGTTTTCGATGGCGCTTCTTCCCTCGGTGACGAAGGCATATGCAAGCGAGAATACCGAAGAGTTCAACCGCCAGCTGGACCAAGCCTTTCAAATTTTGTTGTTCATTACGATTCCCGCTGTCGTTGGGATGTCGGTGCTGGCCGATCCAATCTATAGTGCCTTTTACAGCCATGATCCACTTGGAATCAGTGTCCTGAAGGCATATGCGCCCGTTTCCGTTTTGTTTGCACTCTTTTCCATTACGGCGGCTGTTTTACAAGGAATCAATCAGCAAAAATATACGGTGCTCAGTCTGCTTTTAGGTTTTTTAATCAAATTGAGCTTGAATATCCCCATGATCAAGTTGTTTGAAACGGAAGGATCCGTTTATGCAACGGCATTTGGCTATTTAGCGGCGGTCTTGCTGAATATGTATGTCATTACCTACTTTACTGGATATCGTTATAGCCTTACTATCAGAAGGAGCGTATTGATCACTGTTTTTTCCGCGATAATGGGATTGGCAGTATGGGGCATGAACAGTTTATTAGCGATGTGGTTTACAACGGAAGGGCGATTCCAAGCGATCTTGATCGTGGCCATTTGTGCGACTTTCGGAGCTCTCATTTTTGCAGCACTTTCCTTGAAAAGCAAACTTGCCCATCGCCTATTCGGAACCCGGATCGATCGTTTAAAAGAAAAATTAGGATTATAAGATAGAAGTTTGATGTGTAAAATAAAGGGTATTATTAAGTGAATCCCCAGATTAAATTATATTGGCCTTGCCTGTCATAATAGGGGCAAGGCTTTTTACTGAAAAGGCTTTAGGAGGAAACGATGAGAATAGATAAAATATTATCCAATATTGGTTATGGCAGCAGGAAAGAAGTGAAAAAACTCCTGAAATCCGGCGCCGTTAAGGTCAATGATCGGCTACTGAAAGATCCGAAAGAACAAGTCGACCCTGAAGCAGAAATCGTGACGGTTCATGGTGAACGTGTTGAATACAGGGAATTCATCTATTTAATGATGAATAAACCGCCAGGCGTATTGTCGGCAACGGAAGACAAACACCAAGAAACGGTCATCGACATATTGGAGCCAGAAGATTCCGTATTCGAGCCATTTCCTGTAGGTCGTTTGGATAAAGACACAGAAGGTTTATTGCTGATCACGAATGACGGAAAGCTTGCCCACCAACTGCTTTCCCCGAAGAAACATGTCCCTAAAACGTACTTTGCGGTCATTGATGGCGAAGTGACGGAACGGGATATTGAGGCATTCCGCAACGGCGTGACCTTGGATGATGGGTATGAAACAAAACCGGGTGAATTGAATATTCTAAAATCAGGTCTGACATCGGATATCGAGCTGACGATCATGGAAGGGAAGTTCCATCAGGTGAAGCGAATGTTTGAGTCCGTTGGTAAACGTGTCGTCTATCTTAAGCGTCTTTCCATGGGAAGTTTACAGCTTGATGAGGAGCTTGAGCTTGGTGAATACCGAGAGTTAACGATAGAAGAGCTTGAACAGTTAAAAGCGGGCCAACCTGCAGAATAATGATAAGAGGAAAAATGAGGCGGACAAATATTGTCCGCCTCAAAGTATTTTACATATCGATCTTGTTCGGGTGGTCGTTCTTTTTACGATGACATCTTCACCTTTTTACTTGTTGTCGTCCAAAGGCCACGGCTTGGGCTTTGAACAAGGTCATTGTATGCTAAGACATTTAAATCGCGCTGCACAGTTCGAGGAGTGATGCCAAATTCTTCTACAAGCTCTTGAGTAGAAACCGTACCGTTATTACTAATGAACATATAAACGGATTTAATACGGGTTAACATGCGATTTGTTGAAGGTTTCAAAAAATCACTCCTTATTCTTTTCATTGTTATTCTGAACAAATGAAAACAACCGATATGTCGGACAGCATTTCAGCTGTCACTATGTACTTGCTATACCCACCCTATAACTCCTCGGAAACATTTAGAAAAAACAAGATGTCATTAGCTACATTTTACTCCTTTGCAAAAGCAAATTCTATAAAAAGATGCTAATTGACTAAATATTACATTTATTATATCAAATTTTAACAAATATATTCTCTTAACATGTATAAAAATTAATAAAGATATGACTCCATTTGCTCATACTCACATTTTGCCAATAAACGATGCGAAATATGCATCTAAAAAAATGATAAACAGCAAGAACGTTGACTATGGGGAATATGCATGTTATTTTACTAAAAACAGACTTTAAACCGTAATTATTACGGTTTGTGTATAGTTGGAGGATTTGCTTGATGGCTTGCTGTAACGATGTCATAATGAGATATTGAGCAGTTTAACCTTTTCATACATAATCTAAAAGGAATTTAAATATGTACAAATTCGAGGTAGAGCCATATGAACGAAAGATTAATGGAGTTTTTATTACGCGACGAAGTAACCAGGCTTTCTGGCGTGAAAAAACAAGTGTATGAATTCATCGTGAACGAAGAAGATTATCTTGCTTCAAAGGCGGACACAGTCGATCAATTTATGAGACTGCTTGTAAAGCACTCTCCACCCCGGCTCGCAGCCCGTCATTTTAATATGCCATATGGGGAAATCATTCGTTTCATGAATGAAATAGAAGATGAGCTGAATGAGAGATTAGAGGAAAGATGCAAGAAAGTGAAGTGGATGGACTTCACGGAAAAGGACCAGCAGGCATTTGTGGAGTATCATCGAAAGTTATATCTATTCGTAAATTAATTCCGATTGGAAAAATAAAAGACGAGGGGATCAGTATTCCACTTACCCTCGTCTTTTATTAATTTCAAGCCGTTATTCCTGAACTTTGCAAAACAGATTCTGCATTTTCGTTTGCCGGGAGATATCCCTTTTCTAATAGTTCTTTAATGTAAATCTTGTTATGTACAAAAGAAAAAACGATTCCACTGATCAATCCGCCGATGCCAAATGTAAATGAACCAAGTACAACGGTAATGATAAACATAATGATTGCCCATTTTAAATCTCCACGGAATAACGCAGGTAAAAAACCAAAGAAGAATGTAGTCCAACTGAAAAGATGGACGAATGATTTTAAGTGGAAAAACGGGAACGATACGATTGTATCTTTCCCGTTTTTCTCTTGCTTTTAAGAAATGATCAAATGTGTGTCCGTTTCTTTATACATATGGATAAAATCTTTATGTAAATGATCGTCAGTAATGATGTAATCGATCTTATCCAGTGATGAAATCCCGATGGTCACGTCTTTCCCGAACTTTGTGCTGTCAGCGGCAACATAGACTTCTTGTGATAATTCAATGATTTTTTTTCTTGTGTTCGCTTCTTCTAAATTATAGTCGGAGATGCCTTTTTCCACGGTGATGCCACTCGCACAAATAAATGCCTTCGAAATATTCAATTCACTAAAGTTGAATAAGTAATCAAATGCTACAATGGATTGTTCATTTTGCCTCACTTTACCCCCTATGATCAATATCTCGATATCGCTATTGATAAGCTCATTTACAACAGGGATTGAACTGGTTATCACAGTCAGTTTCTTTTTCTGTTTTATATATTTTGCGATTTGATAGGTTGTCGAACCACTATCGATATAGATGCAATCACCATCATTGATATACTCACTGCATTTTTGGGCGATGCTTTCCTTTTCTTCTAATTGGCTGAACATGCGTTCATCTATCGTCGATTCACCAAACTTCGATTGACCTAGCTTAACTCCCCCATAAATCTTTTCTATTTTTCCTTGCCTTGTAAGAAGGTTTAGATCTCTTCTGATGGTTTCGATGGAAACTTGCATTTCTTCAGTAAGCTCGGCAATCTTCATAACTTTTCTAATCGTTAATAACTCGATGATCTTCTTTTGCCTTTCAAGAGGAAGCATAAGTTACACCCGCCTATTCTTCATATCTATCTTCCTGATACTCATTTTAAGTGTACTGTTTACCGTGAACATATTCAACATATAGATGATAAAAATATCACTATTTGGTCAAGAGTTAGTATGAAGTTAGTAAAGAAGTGTTCAGTATTTACATAGTATTTACAAAAATCTCAAATTCGTTTTACAAATGGCTTTTATACTAAGGGAGTATTAAAGGAGGTGAACGGTTTGCTAAAACTACAAAATATTAGCAAGCAATTCGATGGAAAATCAGTTTTGGATAATATAAATCTTGAAATTAAAACGGGGGAGATCGTTTCACTATTAGGACCAAGTGGAAGCGGCAAAACTACTTTATTGCATATAATTTTGGGCTTGACCGGTATCAATCATGGAAAAATCATTTTCAATGATGCCGATTTGAGTAACGTGCCCATGAAAGACCGAGGATTTAATATCGTCTTCCAGGATTACGCTCTTTTCCCTCATTTAAACGCCTATGAAAATATCGTTTATGGATTGAGGAACAGGAAGGGATCCGTTTCCAAGGAAGAGCTTCAGGAATACATCGATTTCCTGGAATTAACACCACATTTGAAAAAAAGGATCAGCGAATTATCCGGGGGTCAGAAACAAAGGGTTTCGATCGCAAGGACTCTTGTCATGAAACCGAAGATCCTCTTACTTGATGAGCCACTGAGTGCTTTGGATGGTGTGATCAAAGAATCAATAAAGGAACGCATCAAATCCATTGCCCGGGAATATAAGCTGACGACAATCATAGTGACACATGACCCGGAAGAGGCTTTGACGATGTCCGATAAAATTTTGATCATTAATCAAGGGAATATTTCTCAATTTGGATCACCACAAGAGATCATCAATCAGCCAGCCAATGATTTTGTTAAGGATTTCATCCTTAAACAGCTGGAGATCAAGAGAGAAAATATTTATAACTTATTCGGTGAAAAGTATGCCTGATGTAAAACCGGCAATGAGAATCATTTATATACCTATCTTACTGCTATTTGCCGCTTTTCTTTTCTTGCCGCTTGGCACATTGTTCGTCCGTTCTTTTAAAACGGCTGATGGAATCAATCTCTCGAACTATCTTACGGTCCTTTCAAATGCAGAGCTGATGAAGTCATTTGGAAACAGCGTGAAAATCTCAGGTCTCACAGCCGTCATTACGACTCTTTTAGCCTTTTTCCTGGCCTATTCGATCCATTGCACCCGATTATATAGGCCATTAAAAAGTGTAATTAAAACAGGAATCCTAATTCCGATGCTGCTGCCGACGATCACATTCGGGTTTGCTATCATCTACTCTTTCGGCAATCAAGGGATCATAACGAAGATTTTTGGAAGGACTCTATTCGATATATACGGATTTAATGGATTATTGATAGGTTATGTGATTTATACATTGCCATCAGCTTTTCTTCTCATTAATAATTCCTTCAAGTACATGGATAAAAAGTTCATCATCGTTTCAAAACTGATGGGTGACGGAACGATAAGAAGTTTCATGAATACGATCATACGGCCATTGGCGGGAACTTTAGGTGGAGCTTTTGTACTTTCCTTCATTTTGAGCTTCACCGATTTTGGGATACCGGCTTCAGTCGGCGGGACCTACTCCGTCGTTGCGACGCAACTGTATCAAGTCATGCTAGGTTCAATCCCGGATTTCAATAATGGTGCAGTGATTGCCATGCTCATGCTCATTCCGGTAGTATTCAGTGTTTTCCTATTAAACTATCTCGAAAAACTTAATTTTCATTATGACAAGTTCAGCGATATCGAATTGACTCAGCACAAAGGGAGGGATATATGTTTTGGAGGTATCTCGCTGCTGGTCTTAATAGGGATGTTTTCTGTATTTGCGGTCATGTTCATTGCACCATTTTTAACTAGTTTTCCTTACAATCTCTCGTTCACCTTAAAGCATTTTATCGACACATTCCAATCGAGCGATTTAACGGCAGTTTATAAAAACTCCTTATTCGTTGCATTGATGACGGCCGTACTGGGAACGTTCATCGCCTTTAGCTCGGCTGTTTTGAATGTCCGGACGCCCCTTAAGGGGAAATCATCAATGGATGTCATTTCGATGTTGACGAATACAGTACCGGGAATGGTGTTGGGTTTATCGTATTTGCTGCTGTTCAACGGCAGTAGCTGGAAGGGGACCTTTGCCATCATCATTCTATGTAACATGGTCCATTTCTTTACAACACCCTATTTAATGGCGAAGAACTCTTTATCCAAAATGAACCCTGCTTGGGAAACCACCGGGAATCTATTGGGGGATAGCTGGATCAGGACAATCTATCGTGTCATCCTGCCTAACTCGGCATCCACGGTCATCGAGATGTTCAGCTACTATTTCATCAATAGTATGGTGACGATCAGCGGAATCATCTTTTTGGTCACCGCCCAAACCACATTAGTGGCCAGTAAAATTAAAGAGCTTCAGCATTTTGCCAAATTCAATGAAATATTCATCCTGTCTTTACTTATCTTTTTTACAAATCTAGTCGTGAAGCTACTTTGTGATCATTATCAAAAAAGACAATTCAAACATTAATGAGGGGGATATTATGTTTAAAACGATGAAGATAGCCTTATTGTCTCTAGTTGCTTTAGGTTTGGTATTTGTATTGGTGGGCCGTAACAGCGGCAAAGCGGATGAAGAAAAGGTGGTCATTTATACGAATGGCGACGAAGAAGCCACTGCAGCAATGGAAGCTTCCCTGAAAGATGCAGGATACGAAGGGAAATATGTCCTTCAATCATTAGGCACATCCGAATTAGGAGGGAAACTGCTGGCAGAAGGCGATGAAATCGAGGCTGATGTCGTGACGATGAGCTCCTATTTCATCGAAAGTGCCCAGGAACAGCACTCCATGTTTAAGGACCTGTCATTCAGTACAAAAGCATTGGAACGAAATCCAGCTTATTATACGCCGATTTTGGCAAATACCGGTTCCATTTTTGTGAATACGGAAGTGATCAAACAAAAAGGCCTGCCGATGCCGACCTCGATAAAGGACTTAACAAAGCCGGAATATAAAGGGTTCGTTTCAATTCCTAATATCCTGGACTCTTCAACAGGGTGGCTGTTAGTTCAAGCCATTATCAGTCAATACGGTGACGAAGAAGGGAAAAAGGTTCTCCATGACTTAATAGCAAATAGCGGTCCGCATCTTGAGAGCTCAGGTTCAGGTCCAATCAATAAAGTGCAAGCAGGGGAAGTTGCTGCCGGTTTTGGTTTACGCTATCAAGCCGTGATGGCTAAAGAGTCGGGCTTACCGATCAAGTTTGTCGATCCGACTGAGGGGAATTTCTCCTATACGGAATCTGTGGCTGTAGTGAATAAAGATAATGAAGCTATAACAAATCTAGCGATGAAAATGGCAGAAACAATCAGTAAAGATGCTAGAGAGGAATTGTTAAAGCATTACCCGGTCGCACTTTATGAAGGTGAAAAGGTAACCGAAAAGAACAAGCCAGCCCACCCTATGAAATTCAAACAGCCTCTAACGGTCGAATTATTAAAGCAGCATCAAGAGTTCTTTAAATCAGCAAAATGATAAATACAGTGAGGAGTGAAGGAATATGAATACCTATAAACTTTTAACGCCTGGACCATTGACCACTACTAGTACGGTGAAACAGGAAATGCTTGTTGACCGGTGTACGTGGGAAAATGATTATAAAGAAATTACACAAAAAATCAGATCCCAGCTTCTTGAGCTGGCATATGCAGCAAACGGAGAGTATACGGCTGTACTTATGCAGGGAAGCGGCTCGTTTGTTGTAGAATCTGTGTTGACGACAGCACTTTCAAAATCCAATAAAGTGCTGATCATAACGAATGGCGCATATGGAAAACGGATTGTGAAAATGGCGGAGTGCATCGGACTGAATCATGTGGAATATGGCGTTGAATACAATGAATTTCCGAAAGAAGCTGAAATCCGGAACATTTTACTGGATGATAGTGACATCACCCATATTGCAATGGTTCATTGTGAAACGACGACAGGGATTTTAAATCCGATAGAAATGGTTTCGAAGATATCAAAGGAACAAGGGAAAACCTTGATCATTGATGCGATGAGCAGCTTTGGCGGAGTTGACATAAATGTGCCTGAACTCGGAATTGATTATTTGATCAGCAGTGCAAATAAATGCATTCAAGGAATACCTGGCTTTGGTTTTGTCATTGCAAAGCTTGAAAAATTGTTGGCCTGTGAAGGCAATGCCCGCAGTTTGTCCCTGGATTTATATGATCAGTGGAAAGAGATGGACAAGGATGGGAAATGGCGTTTCACATCCCCAACACACGTAGTGGCCGCGTTTGCTAAAGCGTTGGAAGAATTAACGGAAGAAGGCGGCATTCCAGCCAGATTCGCCCGCTATAAAAATAATAATGATAGGCTGAGGGAGTGGATGGGTAAATTAGGCATTCATGCATACATATCCACTGAAAAGCAATCGCCCATCATCACAACTTTCCTTTTTCCTAATGAAACATTTGATTTTGAGGAATTCTACAATTTTATCAAAGTGAGGGGCTACGTAATCTATCCCGGAAAGCTGACTGACATAGATACATTCCGTATCGGCAATATTGGTGAAATCCATGAAGAAGATATCGAGAAACTTGGCAGGATCGTAGAAAAATATATGAAAGTGGTGTCAGTATGAATAAGGTAGAGGGAATCATTTTGGATTGGGCTGGAACGGCTGTGGATTTTGGATGTTTTGCGCCAGTGAATGTTTTTGTGGATATTTTTAAGAATGCTGGACTGGAAGTGACGATGGAGGAAGCCAGAGCTCCGATGGGCATGCTGAAAATCGACCATATTCGTGCGATGCTGACCATGCCAAGGATATCTTCTTTATGGAAAGAGGAATATGGAAGGTCATTCAATGAAGAAGACGTTGAAAAACTGTATGCCGAATTCGAACCTGCACTAATGATGTCATTGGCGGATTATACAGATCCCATTCCAGGGGTTATCGAGACAGTGGAAGCATTAAGAAATCGCGGCCTGAAGATTGGGTCGACAACGGGTTATACGGATACCATGATGGATGTTGTCGTTTCAAATGCGTTGAAAAAAGGGTATCAGCCAGATTTTCATGTAACCCCAGATGCAACCCATTCGATTGGAAGACCCTATCCTTACATGATTTATCGTAATATGGAAGAATTGAAGTTATCGGCATCATGGAAGGTTGTGAAGGTAGGGGATACCATTTCCGATATGCAAGAGGGAGTGAATGCAGGGGTATGGTCCGTCGGAGTCATTGTCGGAAGCTCTGAAATGGGGTTGAGTTTGAATGAGTATACGAGTCTATCAGAATTTGATAAAGAAATTGTGATCTCCAAAACTGCAAACTCTTTTATGCAAAATGGGGCTGATTTTACGATTAAAACGATGAGTGAACTTCCCGATATTATCGAAAGAATTAATAGTCTTATTTCAGATGGTAAGAGACCTCGTACAAACTAAACAGTAATTATAGTAAAAAAAGTGTAGCATATACTCTATTCTTGATTGAGAAAGAATAGAGTATATGCTGCATCTTTTTTATTTGTCGGCTGTGTGAAAAGGGGTGTAGGGGACTTCATCGACCTAGAGGTTTCCACCATTTCAAGTGACAATTATTACGTCTAAGATGTTTTTCATCTTTCTTATAAACTTCGTGACTTTATTTTAAATCTACACCATAATTTTCTTCGATTTTCAATACTGGTGGCTGTTTTTTTAGTCCTTTTGTCAATACAAGTAAATAAATGAAGCCGATTATTAACCAACTTACTCCAAGTACTTTTGAGTGCGCATCCAGATTCACAAGGAGCAAAATATCAAGAGCAGCTCCAATAATGGGAACAAATAAATATAAGACAGTTCCTTTTACCGAACGTTCTCTATTTCTAATATAATAATGAGCAATTACTGAAATATTAACACAAGTGTACGCAAGAAATGCCCCGAAATTAATAAATGATGCTACAAGATCTAAACTTAAAAATAAGGCAAGCAAAGAGACAAAACTAATGATCAGTATATTATTTACGGGTGTTCTATATTTCGGATGCAGGGTGCCAAAGAACTTTTCAGGAAACTGTCCGTCTCGCCCCATCGTATAGAGGACTCGTGATGCACTTGCCTGGGAAGACATGGCACTACCCAATACAGCTAATGCGTAAAGCGCAAGATATATTGAGTACATCGCCTTTCCACCAACAAGTTTAATAATTTCGTAGGCAGCCGAATCGGGATTATTAAATGTGTTATACTCTGGCCATACAAGATACGAGAAATATGAAACACTTGTAAAGATTAAACCACCACCAAGAGTAATTAAAATAACAGCTCGGGGAATTGTTTTCTTAGGGTTCACTGTCTCTTCCGCAAACGCTGTAACTGATTCAAACCCAAGGAAACAAAAGCATAATAATGCTGCTCCAGCTATTGTATAAGAAAAGGGTTCTTTCGAATTATAGAATGGCTCAAGAGATAAAAGAGTTGCCGTGCTTTCTCCCGTGAAAATTTCCTTAATAGAAAAACCTATAAAGATAAGGATAAAAAGAAACGCAAAAATCGTTATGAATGCGTTTACATTTGTGGCGATCTTCAATCCTTTAATATTAATAAAAGTGACGAGCAGCAGCATACCTGCAATCCAGATGTAACTTGGAATTGTAGGAAAGGCAGCTGAGAAAAAAATACCAAATACTAAATAATTCACCATTGGCATAAATAAATAATCCATTAAGATCACCCATCCGACAAGAAATCCAACAGAGGGATTGAGCGATTTTTGCGTATAAACATAGGCAGAACCGGAAGATGGAAACGCAATTGCCATTTTCCCATAACTGTAAGCAGTAAACATCATTACCACTAGAGCAACCATCATTGCCCCCGGAACCGTACCGTGGGAAATATTGGCCGCAATACCATATGTAGTAAAAGCTGTGGTTAACCCCATAAATGAAAAACCAAACAATACAACTGGAATGAGTGTCAGTGTTCTATCCGTTTTCCTTATATTTGACATGTAAAATACTCTCCTCTTTTACCTGATTTAACCTTTTGTAAGAAATAGGAACAATATTATTACTTCCATGGCTTTTTTAATACGGTGGGTTTCTAGAAATCATAAAAAGGTCAGAAAGATGCTAGGGAGCCTACTTTGATTTATCCATGAATTTGATGTCTTATTTCCCCATTCCTCGTAAGGAATTCCGTCTGCAGAATAACAAAGATAATTCCTGTAAAAATCTTCTCGCTGGCATCTTTACTGACTCCTGAAATTTCTTTAGTAGCGACTTGTTCAATAACGTGTATACTGATTTCTAATCAATAGAAATGAAACGTAGAATATGAGATAACTCTAAAGACGCTTTATTATTTTGACAATAGTAACTCATTTTTTATATCTGTATAAGGCATGTTATGATTGATCCCAACTTCGTGATGAACAATTTCACCGTTCAAAGTGCTGATACAATTTCTTACTATTACATCATTTTCTACAACCTCTTTCAAACCATTATTCGCAATGTTCATAATATATGGGCCGGTTGTCATCAACATCATGTTTGTCGAGGTTTGAGGACATAGTGCCGGCATATTCGGGACACAGTAATGTAGGACTTCTTGTTCGTAGTAAACTGGATCCTCTAAAGTCGTATAACGTGAGGTTTCAATTATACCCGTTCCTGCAATATCAATAATCATAGAATGGGGTTTCATCTTACTGACCATCTCTCGTGTTATGATAGGTTCGGTTACCCCTGGCAGCGGATAAATTGTATTAATTAAAACATCACTTTGAATAAGTTCTTCGAACATTATATCTTTATCCCAACACAAAATGTCCACCTGTGGCAACTGATTGTTCAAATAATCGATGCGTTTCATTGATGCTTCCATGATTGTTACATTCAATCCAAGGCCCACAGCAACTTGCGCAGTATTGAGTCCAGCATTGCCACCACCAAGTATGAATACTTTGCTCGACGGTAAACCTGCCAGTTTCCGGAGAAGTATTCCTTTTCCACCATAACCATATTGAGCATATTTGACTGCTTCAAGCATTGCTAATGTTCCTGCAATTTCACTCATTGGTTTAATCGTAGGTCTTGTCCCATCAGGTAAAACGATTAATTCCATTGATATTGAAATAGCTTTTTTATCTAGTAAGGCCTGTGTCATCTCATGATTTACATCTTCCGCCAAATGAAACCATGCCATTATCATTTGATTTTCTTTAAGAAGGCCGTATTCATAGGGTTGAAGTTCCTTCACCTTAACAACAAATTCTGCCTTCTCATAAATTTCGTCAATCGTGTTTACTATTTTTGCTCCAGCCAAAATATATTTCTCGTCACAAAAACCACTAGCTTCACCTGCCATGCTTTGTATTAGTACTTCATGACCGAAAGATGTTAATTTTTTTACCCATGATGGATTTAATCCCACTCTAGTCTCTGCGGTTTTTAATTCTTTAGGAACCCCTACTATCATTGTTCATTCTCCTTTTTAATTGCATTTAATTTATTGAACATTCTAAAATCTTACAGGGAAATGATAACCCTTTCATTAGACACGAGGTTAAATGTATAGTAGTTTTTTTTTAACCAAGCACTTTTGGTCATCTTGAACTTTTATGAATACAGCATGGGTGAAAAAGTGATAATTTTTCCATTGTATATCTAATGCTTTGGTCGTTTTAAGTTTTAGTACTCCACCGTTCATGCATACATATAACTGATGAAAAATGGTGTAAATGGATACCATTATGAAAGATTCTCAGGTTGATTAAGGTATTTCATCAAAGCACGTAAAAGAACATTATTGGGGGTTAAACAGAGATAGGAATCCATATTTTATGGGCTTAGACTTTCTAGTATAGTTATAATAAAATGATACAGCTAGAAATTATTAAATGAGGAGGTACACATGCTTACAGTACAAGATGTTCTTAAGCGCTCACTCTTTTCAAAAACGGAGGTAGTTGCGGGGGCAAACGGGTTGCACCGTCAAGTCAAATGGACACATGTCCTTGAAATTCCGTTTTTTGATGATACCATCTTTCAGGGAGGGGAACTGATACTCTCCACCGGATTTGGGTTTGAATGGAGAGACTCCTCTAATACTTCATTTTTGTTAAATCTTATCGAACGCAACGCCTCATGTTTATGTATAGAACTTGGACACTACTTCGAAAAGGTCCCTAATGAAATGATCGAGATGGCAAATGAGTATAACTTTCCGATTATTATTTTCAAAGAATTCATAAATTTCGTTGAAATAGCACAGGATCTACATTCGTTTATCATTAATGTTCATCATGAGAAGTTGGTTACATTAGATTCGATATCAAGAGAGTTCCATTCATTGTCACTCACTACTCATGGGTTATCAAATATTTTAAAGTTGTTGCAACAGAAGACAGAGGCACCAATTATCTATCTTCCTATAGAAGGAACACCTTTTTCGATTCCAGGATTGAAAAATGAATTTATGGAGCAGCTACTTCAAACCATTTATGATGATAAAGAACACTGGCATGACCGGATTACAAATGATTCGCCCGTTGAATGGAAGGCATTAAACCATACTATTCTACTCCAACCGATCGGAGCAATGGATCAAATCTGGGCATACCTTGTTATGGTTTTAGATCGTGAATCGGATGAATTTGATTTCCTAATCCTTGATCGTGCTTCCCTAGCAATCTCACAAGACTTACTGCGCAAACATTATTTGGATGAAAAACGATTACGTTTAGAATCTACATGGCTAAATGATTTACTATATAGACGCATCAATAATGAGGAACAAGCAAGGGGATTTATTTCGTTAAAATCTAAGCGCGCTTCTATACATTATCGAGTTGCAATCGTTGATATCGAAGATGCTCTTCATCCGTCTTCATTAAGTTTATCGGATGAAGAAAATGAATCTGCTATTTATCATTATTCTTTAAAAATTCGATCTGGGTTTGCAAAATATTCTTTTACACCCTATATCACCTCAATAAGAAATCAGATTATTGTATTAGCTATTGATCTCGGAACTGCCGATTCTTCTAAGGCACGCTTCTTGAAAGTGATCGATGCCTTGCTATATGTTAAAGAAGGTGAATCTAGCCAAATCCGTATAGGCATTGGGCGACAATACCAGTTACTTTTGGATGCTCATACTGGGTATCGAGAAGCGCAGTTAGCTTTAAATTATCGTGCGTTTTCAACAAGTGCCTTTTACGAAGACCTTGGCATCTTTCGGTTGATACACTTAATTCAGCATGATCAAGATACAGCCCATTTTATTGAGGACTATCTCTCTCCTTTAATAACCTATGATAAGGAATATGGAACGGAATTGCTTCTGACTTTAGCAAAATACTTTGAGCTTGATCGATCAAAGAAGCTTACTGCTCAAAAATTACATGTTGTAAGACAAACACTCTATCATCGGCTGGAAAAAATAAAAAAGATTCTTGATTTTGATTTTGATATGCCAGAGAACAGATTAAACGTTGAAATGGCATTGAAAGCATATCAACTCATACAACAAGTGTGAGTTCCTACGAAGTAGTGATCAACAGCCAACCACGGGCGCATAGGTAACAAGGTTAAGAACGAGGATAAAAATAATTTAACAATAATATTCATTGACGTCCCATACCCTCATTCCATTTTTAACCTACAATTCATTCTAATACTCCATTTATCATTCATACGTTTTTAATGAGTGGTAAGTTTGCGAGATTGGAAATAAAAAAACTCTGTTTATTATTAAAATGAACAGAGTTTTTTAATAAATCCATATTGTAAAAAGTGAGAAAAGAGTGTACGATTAAATGAGAATGATAATCAATCACATTTGATTACCGGGGAGTGGACGTTATGGAACAGCAAGATTTATTTGATGTAACGGTTATTGGGGGAGGGCCAGCGGGCCTTTACTCCACTTTTTATAGCGGACTTAGAGAAATGAAAGTTAAACTGATTGAATACCAGCCACGGCTAGGCGGGAAAATTCATGTCTATCCGGAGAAAATGATTTGGGATGTAGGAGGGCTTACACCCACAACTGGGGAAAAATTAATTGAGCAGCTGGTGGAGCAAGGTTTAACATTCAATCCAACAGTCGTCTTGAATGAAAAAGTGGAATCAATCACACGTAATGAAGAAGGTATCTTCGTTTTACATACCGCCTCAGGGCAAATGCACTTTTCCAAAACGATCATTGTCGCGGTTGGCGGCGGAATTCTGAATCCGCAAAAGTTGGAAATAGACGGAGCTGAAAGGTTTGAAGTCTCTAATTTAAACTATACTGTTAAGTCTTTCAATCGTTTCAAAAATAAGACGGTGATCATTTCAGGCGGCGGGAATTCTGCAATAGACTGGGCAAATGAATTGGAGCCCATCGCCCAAAAGGTGTATCTGACATACAGGAAAGATAGTTTAGCTGGTCATGAATCACAAGCAAGGCAATTGATGGAAAGCTCTGCTGTTTGTTACTTGAATACGACGATTACAAAACTGATCGCCTGCGCTGATCATGAATCAATTGAACATGTTGAACTGACGAATCACGCAACGGGAGAGGTTTCTTACTTGCCAATCGATGAAGTCATCATCAATCATGGTTATGAGCGTGATGCATCACTGCTTCGAAATAGTAAAGTGGATATTGCCATAGTCGACAATTATTATATTGAAGGTACTCCTTCAAGTGAATCCTCGATAGATGGAATATATGCTGCCGGTGATATCTTAAAGCATGAAGGTAAATTGAACCTGATAGCAGGTACTTTTCAAGATGCAGCAAATGCCGTAAATAAGGCAAAGCAATATATCCAGCCTGACGCCCACGGAGTGGGAATGGTTTCCTCCCATAATGAAATCTTTAAAAAGCGCAACAGGGAATTGATCAAGGAAATGATGAAACCGGCTGGGGTACTTTAAAGGAAAAGGAAAAAGCTCCAGGGCCTCATGGGCCCTGGAGCTTTTTAGCACTTATAGAGATTCTTTAATGACCTTCTTGTAATGAAATACGGATAGGATTCCGAAGATCGAATACAATGCCGTGTATAATGCCATAACGATGATCATCGGTGTCCAAACTTCGGTCCCGAATAAGAACCAGCCTGATTGGACTGCGAAATAACTGTGAAGCAGCCCGACGACTAAAGGAATGCCGAAATTGAAAACTTGTTTTGCTTGGATTCCTCTTAGTAAGTCACCTCGAGTGAATCCCAGTTTTCTTAAGATGGTATAATTGGATTTTTCACCTTCACTTTCATCCATTTGTTTGAAATATAGGATACAGCCGGATGTGATGAGGAAGGTTAACCCCAAGAATCCGACGATGAACATGATAAGCCCCATGTTCTTCTTCTGGGTGTTGAACATTTCAAATTGAGAATCATTCACATGTTCTTCTTTAAAACTCATTTTATTGAATAGATCATTTGCTTTTTCAAGTTGAGCTTCATTCTTCACATCAATGCCGATATTAACGGATGAAACTTTTTGGATTTTCGGGTCGACATCCTTTTTCAAACGGTCGAATATCGTTTGGTCTACAATGGCAACGGGCAGTCCGCCACTCGTAAAATAGTAGGACAAGAAGGTATCATCATTCAATCCCATATATGTTTGCGGAATGACTTCGTGTTTGCCCTTCAGTTCAATTTTTCCGGTATCCTTCAAGGACATGACCTTCTCCATCATATTACTGTATCCGCTGAAAAGGGTCTCATCTTCGGCGAGGTTTATGCCTTTAACAGATTCATCACTGATGACGGGAACAGTCATGATGTCGGGATCAAAGTTCACTCCTTCGAGGCTAGTCTCCATAATTTCCTTTACATTGACATCCACTTGAATGACATCGATCACCTTTTCGTCATAATCAATTTTACTGTCGGATAAAGCTTTTTTGAATGTATTCGCATCTCCCTTATCCGTCATCGAAAAATCGGTAGGGATACTGCTTTGTGCCATTTTCTCCGCTGAGTAGTAAGAGATATAGCTTAATGATAATAACCCGATCGCCAGGGCGGAAACGGTCGTGATGATCGTCAATAATATCGCATTCGATTTCATCCGGAACATGATGGATGAAAGGGATAATACTTCATTGATGTTCAAATAGCCATTTTTCTTTTTACGGACGATATTAAAGATGAAGCTTACAGATCCTTTATAGAATAGGTAGGTACCGATGATGACAGTTGCCAAAATGAAAACCATGGCCATAAAAAGCTCGGTCATCTCTGTAAAAGCTCCATCGAATAATTTGGATGAGACGACATAGCCGGCAATGATCAGGATGATTCCGAATATCCCGATGATCATTTCGAACATCGAAACCTTTTTCACTTTTCCTTCCGTCATTGAAGTCACTCTAAATAATGATAGAATGGTCTGCCTTTTAATGAAGGTATAATTCATCAACATGATGAAAAGATAAATGGCGCTAAAAACGAGAATGGTTTGCACAAGCGGCTGAAAAGAAAATTTAAGGGTCGCGATCGCCTGGACACCCATTATTTTAAAAAGTATCATGATGATCAATTTTGAAGCGGCAAACCCTACAAAGATTCCCAGGAATACGGAACAGAAGTACAGGATCAGGTTTTCCACACTCAGAATCCGGAATATCCTGTTCTTGGTCATGCCTATCAATTGGAATAAGCCAATTTCTTTACTGCGTCTTTTTATGAAAATGCTATTGGCATATAAAAGGAATATGGAAACAATCGCAACAAGCAGGATCGACGCAGCCTTGATGGAGGCGGCCCCTTTCACCGTACCCTCCGCTTCATCCAGCGATGGGTCATATTGCAAGGTGACAAAAGCAAAGTAAAGGGAAGCGCTGAAGACCAGGGCAAATACATACAGATAATAGTTCTTCAGATTCTTCTTCAAATTTCGAAAGATGAGTTGATTAATGCTCATTTTGAACCCCTCCCAATACACCTTGTGTTTTCATGATGTCCTTGAAGAAGGTTTGTCTGGTTTCTTCACCTTTATTCAATTGTGTATATATTTGTCCATCTTTAATGAAAATGACTCGGCTGCAATAACTGGCCGCCACTGGATCATGGGTTACCATGATGATGGTCGCTTTGCGCTTTTGATTCATTTCACTCAGTTTGTTCAGTAAATCGGATGCTGATTTGGAGTCAAGCGCCCCAGTCGGTTCATCCGCAAAAATGATGCTTGGATCATGGATGAAAGCCCGTGCTGCAGACGTACGCTGTTTTTGACCCCCGGAAATTTCATTTGGGTATTTATCCTTCACTTCATATATACCTAGTTCTTTCGCCACGTTATCAAACTTTTGTGCCGCTTCATTATTTGGCGTTTTGGTAATGGATAAGGGCAGAAGGATATTTTCTTTGACAGTCAGTGTGTCCAATAAGTTATATTCCTGGAAGATGAAGCCCAGATGGTTCTTCCGGAATTCGGCCAACTTCTTTTCCTTCATCCCTGAAATCACTTTTCCATCAATCGTAATCGTGCCGTTGCTGATTTTATCGATCGAGGAAAGGACATTCAGCAAAGTCGTTTTTCCTGAACCGGATGCACCCATGATACTTACGAATTCACCTTCTTGTATGCTTATATCGAGACCCTTTAATACTTCTTGTTTATTGAATTTATTACCATAGCTTTTATGGATTTTTTTCGCTTCTAATATATTCATTTGGATACACTCCTTTTTTTCTATATCCTCATTATAAAAGGCCATGTATTTCTTTTCCTTCGTTTGGACGAACAAAGAATAAAAGCATGTGACACTTTTGTCACATGCTTGTGATATTCACGAATTCATTTCTTTTTGGGAAGGTCAAGGTAACGGTCGTTCCGGTTCCAAGCTCTGATTTCACGTCAATGGTGATGAATAGGGACTCGGCAGCATTCTTGGTTAAATATAAACCCATGCCAGTTGCCGCAGTGTCACGATGATTTGTCGTGGAAGTAAATCCTTTATCAAATATGCGGAATAAATCCTTTGGATCGATGCCCCGTCCAGAATCCTTCACTTCAAGAACCGTTTGTTCAGCTTGTTCATAGCTATATATCGTGATATCCGAGTTATCACTGTATTTAATGGAGTTGGTCAAGAGCTGCCTCATGATGAAGGCCAGCCATTTGGCATCAGTAAGCACCTCGGTTACATCCAATTGTATGTCAAAGCCGATTCCTTTTTGAATGCACCATGATTGCAGCGTTTTAATCTCATCAAAGATTATTGTTTCCAAATCGTTTTTCTCTATATACAAATCATTTTTGATGAAAGGCATGCGCCTTTGATGGAGCTGCTGATCAAGAAGCAGGTGAATGCGCAGCCACTCATACGTCAAATGGGATTTCAGCAAGTCATCATCCAAGCGGTCAATCATTAAATGCATCGCGGTCAATGGTGTCTTCACTTCATGAATCCAAGATAATAATTCATCCTTCTCCTGCTCTAAAGTCATTTGGCCAATTGATGCGGATTGCTTCAAAATTTCGGTTTGGTTAATGATGCTGTTTTCTATGATTTTTTCGAAAGGGCTTTCCGGTTCGGCTATATTCGTTATATCCAGATTGTCTTCCCGCGCTTCTAAACTTTTATAAAAATATGTTTCTTTTTTATAGCGGAATATCAAAAACATACTGAATATGAGCAATGATAAAAAAACAATATATAGGATTGGCTTTAGCGGAATGGCCGAATCAAGATAAGCGACAAAGATAATGAATAGATGAAGAAGTATGTAGAATGTGATCCAGCTGAACCTTTCCACGAGATATTTTCCAATCATGCATTTGCCTCTTCCACTGCGATATAGCCCTGTCCGACTTTCGTTTCGATAAAATGCCCCAACCCCAGTTCATCCAATCTTTTTCGTAAACGGTTCACGTTTACGGTAAGGGTGTTATCGCTTATGAAACGTTTGTCATCCCATAAGCTGTTGATTAATTCTTCACGGCTTACGATCTTGTTTTTCTGTTCAATGAGCTTTTTTAAGATGAAAATTTCATTTTTCGTCAATTCGATTGTGCCAGTCTCGGCCGATACCGTGTTCTTCTCGTAATCCACAGTTGCGCCGCACCAGGTCTTCAATTCAATCTTTTCAGTATTGTAATTATAGACACGGCGAAGCGTGGCCTGTATTTTTGCGATGAGTACGTCGAAATGAAAGGGCTTCTGGATAAAATCATCAGCGCCAAGCTGCATGGACATCACCATGTCGGTAGGATGATCACGTGATGATAAAAAGATGATGGGAACATTGGAATGGGCCCGGATCATCCTGCACCAATGAAACCCATCGAACTTCGGCAGCTGTATATCAATGATGACCAAATCAGGTTTAATATCCGTGAATTCCTGAACCACTTTACTAAAATCACTAATCCCGTAAATATCATAAGACCATTGCGCCAATCTATCTTTAATTTCATTGAATAACGTCGTATCATCTTCTATCAATAGTAGTTTAAACAATGGATTCACCGTACTTTCCAGCTTTTTCTTAAAAGTATATAGTAAAACCTTTATAGGTTCTAGAGGAAGGGAGGAACTGGAGTTGTAATCGCCTACCGGTTGTATGTAAACCATTATTATATTAAAATTGACAATAACGAATGAAGGAAGTGAATGTATGTCAGATTTTCCTAATTGTCCTGCATGTAATTCAGAATATACTTACGAAGATGGTAGTCTTTTTGTTTGCCCGGAGTGCGCTCATGAGTGGACGACAGAAGTAATAACTGATAATAGTGAACAAAAGTCTATTAAAGATGCAAATGGAAATGCCTTGAACGATGGTGATACTGTTACAATCATCAAAGATCTTAAAGTGAAGGGGAGCTCTTCCGTCTTAAAAATGGGTACAAAAGTCAAAAGTATCCGCTTAGTCGATGGAGATCATGATATCGATTGCAAAATTGATGGTTTTGGTGCTATGAAATTAAAATCCCAATTTGTTAAAAAGGTATAAGTGAACTTAGCCAATACATAAAACAACGGCCTAATCTATTGATTAGGCCGTTGTTTTTTACGAGAATGGACACTCATTAATAAACTTTGTCACCGTTAAAGATCGAATTCTTTACGACCACATAATCCACATTCCGGATGGCTTCTAACTTGTTTCCTCCGGCATATGAAATGGAAGACTGAAGATCTTGTTCCATTTCCTTCAACGTATCTTCCAAAGATCCTTTGTGCTCGACAAACATCTTTTTGCCTTCAACGTTTTTCTTTTCACCTTTTTGGAATTCAGAAGCTGAACCAAAGTATTCTTTAAAGGCCTTTCCATCTTTCTCGATCGTTTGACCTGGAGATTCTTCATGTCCAGCAAATAATGAACCGATCATGACCATGGACGCACCGAATCGAACTGATTTAGCGATATCACCGTTCGTGCGAATGCCGCCGTCAGCTATGATTGGCTTGCTTGCCGCTTTTGCACACCAGCGAAGTGCAGCCAATTGCCAGCCACCCGTTCCAAATCCAGTCTTGATTTTAGTGATGCATACTTTCCCTGGTCCAATCCCTACCTTTGTAGCATCTGCACCGGCATGTTCCAATTCCCGTACCGCTTCCGGAGTTCCCACATTTCCTGCAATGACAAAACTTTCAGGTAAATGTTTTTTAATATGCTGTATCATCTTTATCACGGCATTGGAATGGCCGTGTGCAATATCTATCGTAATATATTCAGGGACAATGTTGTCATTTGATAATTGTTCGATGAATCCGTATTCTTCTTCTTTAACGCCGACACTGATGGATGCGATTAATTCTCGTGAATGCATATCTTTAATGAAAGTCAGGCGTTTTTCTGGCTCAAAGCGATGCATTACATAAAAGTAACCGTTTTCAGCCAAGTAAATGGCAATCTTTTCATCAATGATTGTTTGCATATTGGCAGGTACTACAGGTAACTTGAATGTATGTTTACCCAAAGTAACGGAAGTATCACACTCTGAACGGCTATTTACTACACATTTTGCAGGAATTAATTGAATATCTTCATAATCAAACACGTTTTCCATGTTATGCACCTCTATATACGAATATTTTTGTCTTTTTATATAAAAATTGTTCGCCCACTAGGTAATGTACATCATTTTTGACAGTAAGTCAAAATTTTTAATGGTTTTATTTTGTTTTTATTTCAGATAGATCGAAAATCGATACAGGGAAGGAAACTGAAGGAGACAAATCAACCGAAAAATACTTATGTATTTCAGTTTGTCGACAAAACCGGGTTGCCACTCCAGGCACTCGCTTTCCGCGGGCGTTCTTTGCGCCCCCTTGGATGCGTATTCCTGCAGGAGTATTGTACACCCGTTCCAATCAACTTTAGTTTTAAAACTTAAACCATTTTGTTGACAAAAGGGGGGCGGAAAGGGAGCGGATTTCGGAAATCAACTCGAACGTTTGTATTTCTCTGCAGCCAGAAATACTTATATATTTTCACCAATCTGTTCGACTTTTACACTTTTACGTTTTTTTACATTTTCTTAACGTTGACCGACTTGGCACTAGGTTAGAATGATAATAGGTGACGAATATGAATGGGGGATTGGCATGAAGGTTGAATTACATTGTCATACGAACATTTCGGATGGGTCTAGTTCTTTTGAAGAACTATTGGAGGTTGCGAAAAGGGAGAGCATTGGTCATTTAGCGATTACGAATCACGATACAACGATGGGTTTGCAGGAGATGGTGAAAAAGGGAAAGGATAAAGGAATTGAAATCATCCCTGGAATAGAGGTTTCTGGTTATGATTTTGCAAGAGGCAGGCGTGTACATATTTTGGGCTATTTTGTTGAGCATGGACATAAGGCGCTTGAGGAGCTATGTAATCCATTGATTGAAAAGAGGAATGCAGTTTCTGAAAAAATGGTGGAGCGGCTAATCAATGCAGGATATCAAATAACTTGGGATCAGGTTTCTAAGTTTAGGGGGGGAACTGGTGTTTATAAGCAACATATCATGCTAGCGCTGCGAGAAGCGGGGTATACGAATTCTATCTATGGCGCTTTGTATAAGAAAATCTTCAGTCGCGGCCAAAACGGAGAAGAGCCAGGCATTGCTTTTATTCCTATGGAGTATGTAGATGCTATTCTAGCTGTGAAGGCGATTCGTGCAGCCGGAGGCGTTCCGGTCCTTGCTCATCCTGGACAATACGAGAGCTTTGAAATGATTCCTGATCTTGTAGAAGCAGGGCTTGAAGGGATTGAAGTTCTTCACCCACATCATGGTTATGCAGAAGAGGAAAGGGCGATTCAATATGCAGATCAATATAATCTCATTAAGACAGGAGGTTCAGATTTTCATGGGGAGTATGGAGATCAACCGAATCGGCTTGGCAGTATGAGCCCTGGAACGGAATGTATGGATGCTTTGAAATTAAGGAAAAAAAGCATGGCTATTAAATGATGTTCTTGAAAAAAGGAATTTTGCTGTGAGAGTCGCCTGCTCATATGCTGGATGAGCAATTTGAAAGACTGAGCAAGGCAGGATGGCGTATTGAAAAGATTCATAAAATAAGTATTCTTTTGTTCTGGTAATTGACCAGGACTTTTTTTTTACAAGAAAATCATGGTAGCTTCATATTTTCTCATTACACTGACTTTAACAAGGAAAAATAGTATTAGGCAAATCGAATTGTTTAAAGGGGGATTTCTGTTGGCGGAAAAAAACTTTCTAGTGGATCATTTGATATCTGAAATTAAGAGCGGGACCTTTCAATTGGATAAAAAGTTACCTTCAGAGCATATACTCGCTGATCAATTCAATGTTCCCAGAATGGTTGTCCGGAAGGCATATGAACAGCTTCAAGATTTAGGCTTTATCTATTCAAAGCAAGGTAAGGGAAGTTATGTCCAGGAAAGCAAGAAGCAAATTCCGTTAATTCTATCTGGAGATGTTAGTTTCACAGATAAAATGAAAGAATTCCAGTTTTCCTTTCAAACGAGTACTATTTTTTGCGAAGAAATTTCTTATGATCAGAAGATGTTTCAAAGCCTCGGCGTGGGAAGTGATGACAAGGTCTTTAAAATTGGCAGGCTTAGGTTAATGGATGATTTCCCGATTGCTCTTCATACATCTTTTGTAGCAAAAACAACATTTCCTGAAATAGAAAATGACGGACCTGCTATCACCTCTATGTTTCAATATTATAGGCAGCATGGTTATGTAGAATTCGGATCCAGCAGCAGCACACTGAACGTGATGTTTCCTACTCTTTTCGAACGGGATATCTTGCAGTGTTCAAGTTTAATTCCACTTTTACAAGTGGAATCATTATGCCGGGATAAGAGGAGCAATCAAGTCCTTGAGCACACGGTCATAATCTATAGAAGCGATTGTTTCACATATGTTATATAAAAACTTCCATTCCAGATATCGTTCGAATTCACGAGTAAATTCTCCGAATTCACGAGTAAAAGTACGAAACTCACGAGTAAATGCTCCGAATTCACGAGTAAAAGTACGAAACTCACGAGTAACCCTCGAATTCACGAGTAATAGTACGAAATTTTGAATAGTGTAGACCCGCCTTTAACAAATATCATACAAAGATTTACCCTTTCTTAACGTACGTTCACTTGGCAACAAGATACATTAAAGATGTAGCGAGAAACTAAAACATTTGGAGGCCAATGGAATGAGAAGAAAGGAAAGAACCGAGATTTTGATTCAAGGCTCTGAGGCCATTGCTAAGGAATTTGCCAAGGAAATAGAAATGAAATATAAAGTTACCGTCATTCAAAAGCCAGAGAGTGCCCTTGTCTTGCTAAAGACAAGGGAAACGGCAAAAAAGAGCTTGTTTTATCTTGGGGAAATGCTGGTGACAGAATGCACGGTCCAAATCCAGGATTCAATCGGGATTGGTATCGTGAAGGGACATCGGGAAGAGTTGGCACATCGTTTAGCTATCATTGATGCCGCTTTTCAGGCTGATCTTGGCGAAACAAGATTATGGTCACTTGTTTTAGAAAATGAGAAGAAGAATATACAGAAAAATCTTCAAGAGCTGAATCAATCAATTCTAAGAACCAAGGTTAACTTTGAGACAATGGATGTTCAATAAGGGGGGAAAGCAATGAATTTGGATGTAGTTCATGATATACAAACTGTTTATAGAAAGCTTGTAACGGCGACTTCAAGACCTGGAACTTTAGTGGTTTTGGAGAGGGAAGCCAAGACTTTGGATGTTCAAATGGAATGCTTATCTTCTACTATCCTGCTTGCACGCACAGTACTTGACCCTGAAGTGACTTTCAAGGTCATTGCAAAGGAGGGGGAGGCAGTGTCAAAAAGGATTAATCAGCTTACATATTCAAAGCCTGTCGAATTGCCGGAAGCAGATTTCATCTTCATTTTACATGATGCTTCCGAAGAGCAACTGAAGGAAGCTTTGAATCATGCAAAGGTAGGTAATCTGTTGAACCCTCATGAATCGGCAATGATTATTTTAGAAGTACCAGATGTAACAAAAGGGGACTCCATAATCCTTTCAGGACCAGGAATTCAACAGGAATCAATTATAACACTCCCGAATGTTACCTCTTGGCTGGGTGCAAGGAACGAAAGAAACAGAGAATTCCCGTTAGGAATCGATATGTATTTTGTGGATCAACAAGATCGTTTAATAGCTTTACCGAGAACGACTCAAATCAAAGAAAATGGGGGTGAGATTATATGGGATATGTTGCAGTAAAGGGCGGAACAAAGGCGATTGAGGAATCCATCAAACGCTTAAAGTATGAACGGGTCAAAAAAGGGACGGCTATAGAGCTGCATAAGATAGAAGCTGGGATGAGAGGGTTGATTGATCAGGTTATGTCAGAAAGCAGTTTGTATGATCAATCACTGGCTGCACTTGCCATCAAACAGGCTGAAGGCAATCCGGAAGAAGCTGTTTTCCTTTTAAGGGCCTATCGATCTACTTTGCCGCGAAAACATGTTTCACGAGTGATCAGTTCTGAAAATATGAAAGTGGAACGGCGGATATCAGCTAGTTTTAAGGATGTACCTGGCGGTCAGATTTTAGGTGCTACGACCGATTATACGCATCGGTTACTAGATTCGGAGTTGGAAAAAGAATCGGATATAAGCATTCAAGATTGGTTACGAGCTTTTCAGGAAGAGAATCATTCAATGGAATATCAGAGCCATATGGGTGATTTAAACCATTTGCCTAAAGTTTTGGACTACTTAAGAAGTGAAGGCTTATTAGCAAGCTGTGAAAACAATGATTTGCAGCCTGGGGATGTTACAAGGAAAAGTCTAGAGTTTCCTTCAATGCGGAGTGAACGCCTGCAAATTTTAACAAGAGGCCAAACCGGTGCAGTGACATCACTTGCTTATGCAGTCATTCGTGGATATGGTGCACTGCATCCGACAGTAGGGGAGCTACGCGTAGGCCAGCTGCCTGTCCATCTCGATCACCCACTGCTGGACGAAGGGCAAGAGGAAGATAGCTATTATATTGGAGACTTCACAGCAACGGAGGTAGAGATGCTCATTCCGCTTACGGTAGAGAAAGACCAAGGCAAAAAAGAAATAGAGTTTGAAGTGGGTTATGGCATGTGCATGGGACAAAATGAAACAAAGGCAATCGCCATGGGCATCTTGGATAATTGCCTGGAAAAACCAAACAAAGAGTTTCCAAGTCACAACGAGGAATTCGTCCTTTATCATATAGATTCAGTGGAATCAACGGGTTTTATCTCCCATTTAAAGATGCCTCATTATGTTACGTTCCAATCCAAGCTTGATAGCATTCGGAAGTCGAAAGATAGGACTACAGAGCAGGAGGTTGGATTGCATGAATAATACCTATAATTTCGCATTCTTTGATGAAGGGTCGAAACGGGAAATTAGAAGGGCAACACTGAAGGCGATTGCCATTCCCGGTTATCAAGTCCCATTCGCTTCAAGGGAAATGCCGATTGGACGTGGTTGGGGAACGGGCGGACTGCAGTTGACATTGTCATTGATCGGAAAGGATGACGTCCTTAAGGTGATCGACCAAGGCTCGGATGAATCCGTTAATGCCGTTAACATTAAAAAACTCGTATCTGATACCACTGGGGTAAGGACAACGGAAAGCACAGCAGATGCCTCTTTAATCCAGTCTAGACACAGGGTGCCGGAAGTGCCGCTACAACGAGACCAAATTTTAATTCTTCAAGTTCCGTTACCAGAACCTTTAAGGAATTTTGAACCGAGCGAACATGAAACGAAAAAGCTGCATGCTGAGAGAGAGTATAGCGGAGCATGGCTGATGTTATTTGAACAAATTATGAAATACGGAATAATGGCGACGGATGCAGACCATCCGGTAATGGTGCACGACAGGTATGTCATGGCACCAAGTCCGATACCAAGATTCGATAATGCCAAGCTAGACGATAGTGAAGCACTCATTTTGTTAGGTGCAGGTAGGGAGAAAAAGGTATATGCATTACCTCCATATACAAATGTATCATCTTTAGCATTTGATGATTATGAATTTGAAATAGAGTCCTTTACAAATCATGCTTGCATTCTATGCGGTTCCAATGATGTGTTTTTGGATGAACTTGTTGATGGGGAATCAGGGGAAACGTATTTCCAATGCAATGATACAAGCAATTGCCTTGAAATGGTCAATCAAAAACAAACATCGGGAGTGAAATAAATGTCTGTGCTTGAGGTACCTGTATTATCAGTTAAACAGCTGAACAAACAGTATGGAAACGGATGTTCAACATGCAAATATATGAAATTAGGAAAAGTGACGAAAAACTATTGTCACGAATGCGGGACGGTATATGCCTGTAGAGATGTGACGTTCGATTTGCATCACGGTGAAGTTCTCGGAATTGTAGGGGAAAGCGGCAGTGGCAAATCCACTTTAATGAAAAGTTTGTATTTTGACGAAGAAGTAACCGACGGAGAAATGTATGTGGCTGGCTTTGAGGATGGAAAAAAGAATTTATTCATGGAGTCTGCCCAGAAAAAAAGATTCGTTCGAAACCACCTAATGGGGAAGGTTTATCAAAACCCTATTCTAGGATTGAAAATGAATTTCTCCTCGATAGGCAATATTGCTGAGAAGTTAATTTCAGCTGGGAACAGACATGTTGGCAGCATGGAAACAAGAGGGGCCAAGCTTCTTGAAGCAGTCAATATTCCCATTCATCGAATGAAAGAGGAACCAAGGAATTTCTCAGGCGGAATGCAGCAACGGGTCCAGATAGCCAAAGCATTGTCCAACAATCCACCGATACTGCTTTTGGATGAGGTCACCACAGGTTTAGATTTATCCGTTCAAGCAAGTGTATTGGATTTAATTAAAGGCCTCCAAAGAGATTTGAATATTAGCATTGTATTGGTATCCCATGATTTAGGCGTAATCCGAATGCTTGCAGACCGTACGCTCGTTATGCTGGAGGGTAAAGTAATCGAGCAAGGTTTAACAGATCAAATACTCGAAGATCCACAGCATCCTTACACCCAGCAATTAGTACACTCGCTGCTGTAAAAGAAACTAAAGGAAAATGGGGGAAGAGACATTGTTGCTAATTAAAAATGGAAAAATAATAACGGAAGACTCGATATTGATGGACCATGATCTCTTAATTAAGGATGATAGAATTAGCCGGATTGCACCTGTGGGAGAAATCGAAACTAGTCCTGAGATGGAGGTGCTGGACGCTTTGGGGGGATATGTTACACCTGGTTTTATTGATCTCCATTCGGATTATATTGAACATATGACTGCGCCGCGCCCCACTTCTTTAATGAATTTTCATTTGAGCTTAAGAGAAACGGAAAAGGAACTGATTACGCACGGGATTACGACTATGTTTCACTCTCTATCGCTCTATAAATCTACAGAATATGCATATAAGCCAATTCGGGAGCCTGAGAATGTAAGAAAGCTTATTGACTTAATTGATCAAACACATAAGATGAAGCACCTGGTCCGTCATCGGTTTCATGCCCGTTATGAAATCGATAATCTGGAGGATATTGATAGTTTAAAAGAATATGTTTCGGAAAAGAAGGTGCATCTGGTCTCATTCATGGACCACACTCCAGGACAAGGGCAGTATCGGCATCTAGAGATTTATCGAAACACTTTAAGAGGATATAACGATTATAGTGATGAAGCCATTGATGTGATGATCCGGACTCATCAAGTGAAAGAAAAGCTGACGATTGAAAGAATGAAGGAAATTGCACTGCTTGCAAGAGAAAACAATATTGCCGTCGCCTCACATGATGATGATTCAATAGAGAAGCTTGAATTGGTTCAAAGTTTTGGAACGAGTATAAGTGAATTTCCAATCACACTTGAGATTGCCCGTAAGGCCCATGATATGGGGATGTATACCATAGCCGGTGCACCAAATGTGCTTTTGGGAGGTTCTCACAGCGGGAACTTAAGTGCCTCTGAAGCCATTCAAGATGGATGCATAGACATATTATGCAGTGATTATTACCCTGCAGCCCTGCTCCATTCAATGTTTGAATTAGTTGAAAACCATGGGATGGACCTTGTCGATATGCTTAAGCTAGTTACGATTAATCCCGCAAAGGCAGTCAAGATGGAAGACGAAATTGGATCGATTCACGAAGGGAAAAAGGCTGACATACTTATTATTGAAAAAATTTCTGGTGATTTCCCTGTCATAACAACTGTGATCGTAGATGGGAAGTTGATTCAAAAAACGAATTACAGGATATAAATTTTAGAAAGTGGGTGGCAAAGTGGAGAACATATTGGAGATCGAAGATTTATCCAAGTCTTTTATTTTACATAATCAACGCAAGAATATCCATGCGGTTAGCAACATTACGATCCGAGTGAAAAAAGGAGAATTCATCGGCATAACAGGCAAGAGTGGCAGCGGAAAATCAACGATCTTAAAATCGATTTATGGTACCTATCGGGTTCAAGAAGGAGACATCTGGTATGAATCTTCCCATTATGGTGCGATTAATCTAGCAAAAGCTACTGAAAGGGAAATGATTTCCCTGCGTAAGCATGAGATAGGCTATGTGTCCCAATTTTTAAATGTCATGCCAAGAACGACAGCAAGGCAGCTCGTTACAGGGGCCATCCTTGAAATGGGACAAACCAGGGAAATGGCCAATATCGAAACAGAAAAAATCCTCGACCACTTTGAAATAGGAAAAGAGCTATGGGACAGTTACCCTGCTACCTTTTCAGGAGGAGAGAAGCTAAGGTTAAATATAGCAAGAGCAATGGTGAAAAGGCCGAGGCTCCTCCTGTTGGATGAACCGACAGCAAGTTTGGATCACGATTCTAAAGCGAAGGTGAAAACCCTGCTGGAACAGCTAATGAAAGAAGGAACGACCATGCTGGGCATTTTTCATGACTTGGAGTTCATGAATCGGTTAGTAACTAAAGAATACAGCATACAGAATGGATGTTTTACCCAAGCTATTCAAAAAATTTAACGATGGATTCACACAAATTTTACTGAATATTCAGCCTCCTTAACGGCAGGTTAGTATTGTACCGGTATTGTTATATGGGAAGTGACCGAAATAAGAAAAGATCTTTTAAACTGGAGGGGAGATTTAACGTGAAAAAATCGATGATGTCCATATTGATGTTAGTTATTTTGCTGGTGTTTACAGGCTGTTCTTCTAGTAGTTCAACAGGTGCAAATGAAGATGATACATTAACCATAGCATGGCTGCCAAATGAGTCCGGGGAAGATTTAGGGGAAGCCCGCGATGAAATCGGGAAGATCTTAGAGGATGCCACAGGAAAGAAAGTCGAACATAAGACCACTACGGATTATAACATTGCAATCGAGGCAATTGCTAATGGAAACGCAGATTTAGCTTTCCTGGGGGCACAAGGCTATATTGAAGCAAACAACAAAAACGATAAGGTTCAACCTCTAGTTGTTTCAAGCGGTGAATCAGGTACGTTGGATGATGCAGTCTATAATAGCTGGTTGGCTGTTCAAAATGCAGATGACTTTAAAAGTAACGGCGAATACAAGATAGACGGTATCCAAGGGAAAAAGTTCTCCTTCGTATCAAATAGCTCTACATCTGGCTTCAAAGTACCTTCCACAGGAATCGTTGATTATTTTTCGCAGCAAGATAAGTTTAAGGAATTAAAGGCCGAGGATTTATTGGAAGGCGGCAAAGATAAATTCTTCAGTGAAGTGCTTTATGGAGGTTCACACCAAGGATCCGCTGTAAATCTTTTAACCGGGAAAGCGGAAGTGGCAGCTTTTTGTGACACATGTGTCAATAATTATGTGGAGCTGGCTGAGGGGGAAGAGAATAAGGCAGGTGCCGTGTATAAGGTAAAGAAGGATGCAGCTGAACCCTTCAACACAGTTGTAGATAAGACATTCTCACTCATTTCAGTGACTCCAGTTTTGAATGCACCTTTTGTTGTTAATACCGAATTAGTCAGTGAGGACACTCGTGAAAAAATTCTTGAAACGATGATGTCTGATGAAATGGCAAATAACGAGAACGTTTTTGTACCAGAAGAATCTAAGTCATCAGGTCTTTTTAAACGGGTGAGTGGAAAAGAAAGATTGGTGGAAGTTGAGGATGACTGGTTCAATCCAATTCGGGAATTGTCTAAATAAAGGCAGTAAAATGTAGGAGGATCATACATGAAAACATTATTGGAAGTGAAAAATGTCTCAAAACATTTTGGAAATGGTACAAAGGCGTTATCCAATATTGACTTCACGGTGAAAGAAGGGGAATTCGTTTCGATCATAGGGCCATCTGGAGCAGGGAAATCAACTCTACTTCGATGCATCAATAGGATGATCGATGCCTCTAGCGGAGAAATCATTTTTGATAATGATCATGTATACAATGTAAATAAAAGGGAGTTAAAGAAAGTACGCAGGAAAATAGGGATGGTTTTTCAGCATTACAATCTTGTAAATCGGCTAAGTGTGATTGAAAATACCCTGCATGGACGATTAGGCTATAAATCTACACTGGCAGGAATCCTTGGCCTTTATAGTGAAGAGGAGAAACTTCAGGCTGCAAAGGTTCTCCAAATTCTCGGTCTGGAAGATCAAATCTATAAAAGGTCCGATCAGTTGAGCGGAGGCCAGAAACAGCGGGTGGGCATTGCGCGGGCGCTTATCCAAAATCCTAAATTGCTATTGTGCGATGAACCGATTGCCTCTCTTGACCCGAATTCTTCCAAAGTGATCATGGATCATTTAAGGAATATCTGCACTTCCATGGGAATCACAGTAGTAGTCAACCTGCATCAAGTCGATGTTGCCCTGAAATATTCGGATCGAATCATCGGTGTGAATGGTGGCAAGGTTGTTTTCAATGGTACAACTCAAAATATAACCTCAAATGATATCCATCAGATTTATGGATCAGATGAAGGAAAGTTGATTTTTGATTTGGGAGGTTCCCATGTCGGCTGATGTTTTTGCAAAAAAGAGAAGAAATTCACTTGTATTGTTTTTGCTTATTGGGGCTGCGACGGCTGTTTCCATTATCATTACAGAATTCAGCATCGCAAAAGGGGTTACCTCCGTTCCTAAGGCCATACAATGGTCGTTATCGAATTTTTATCCAACACAGGATTCGCTTACCAAACTGCCAGACATTTTGATAAAGCTGAAAGAAACACTATTAATATCCGTTGCTGCAACGACAATCGCGGGAATATTGGCTTTTGTATTTGCAATATTGGGCTCCAATACGACAAGAGTGAATGCTTTTTTCGGGGGTTTTAGCCGTGGGATAGCAGTTTTATTTAGGAATATTGATGTCTCAATATGGGCGTTGGTTCTGTTATTTTCATTTGGACAAAGTTCTTTGACCGGTTATTTTGCCTTGTTTTTCGGATCTTTCGGTTTTTTAACAAGAGCTTTCATCGAAACGATTGATGAAGTGAGCTGCAGTTCCGTAGAAGCTTTGCAGACAACCGGCGCAAGTTATCTAACCGTCATTGCGCAGTCTGTTATTCCTTCAACAATTCCGCAAATGATCAGCTGGGTACTTTTTATGATTGAAACGAATATCAGGAATGCAACATTGGTCGGACTGCTTACAGGATCGGGAATTGGCTTTACGTTTAATCTGTATTATAAAAACTTAAGTTATGACATTGCCAGTCTTGTCGTCATTACGATCATCATTTCGATATTAAGTATTGAATTGATCTCAAATTATGTGAGGAGGGTGATTTTATAATGCAGGCAGAGGGTCCAATCAAACCATTTCCTTCTCCTACTGGCCAGGAGTTAGATAAAATGCTACTTGAACGACTATCCAAAAAGCCCTTCTCTAAATCTTCAATCGCGATTAGGTTGAGTGTGCTGGTACTTGCAGTTTTGACTATTTATGCATTTGCCAGTTTTGATTATAAGGATGTTAAACTGTGGGATGCGCTATTATTGACCGTCGACAATTTGAAGACCATGTTTATTGAGCCGCATCTAAAGCACTTTACTTTTACTCAAGCGCTTTATCAGGTGTCGATTACATTAGGTCTAGCTTTCTTAACGACACTATTTGGTGCAATCATTGCGCTGATGTTGGGACTTTTAGCGGCTGAAAATATCTCGTCCAAACCATTATCGGTTATCATAAAAGGATCGGTTGCCCTGATTAGAGCCGTTCCTACCGTGTTATGGGTCCTCATTTTTGCAGTCGCAGCAGGGTTGGGCAGTGTAGCAGCAGTTATAGGGATGACGTTCCACTCCATAAGTTACCTTGTAAAGGCCTACTCGGAATCTTTCGAAGAAATTGATAAAGGTGCTATAGAAGCCCTGCAAGCAAGCGGTGCGAACTGGTGGCAAATCGTGTTCCAAGTCATCATTCCATCTTCGATCACCTATATCATTTCATGGACATTCATGCGCTTTGAAATCAATTTTGCAGTGGCGGTCGCAATGGGCGCAGCGGCTGGCGCAGGAGGAATCGGCTTCGATATGTTCATGGCAAGTGGATTTTACTTTGACTTGAGTGAAATTGGCGCAATCACTTATTTTATCCTGATAATTGCAATCTGTCTTGAAATCTTCGCAACACAGATCAAAAGGAAACTGAAAGTATCATCTTGATAGATAAATAGGGTTTCTGCCTATCTATCCATTTGATTTTTCGAACACTCTATGCAGGCCCATGACAGTTGCGTTCGATTCCATAGTATACATGAAAGAAGACCACAAAATGAAGTGGTCTCTTTATTTGTTTGAAAATCGATAGGTATGACTAACAAAGCGTACGCTCCATTTAGCTTGGCGCCGCTGATTACGAATAATTATGGCCGATATTGTCATTGTAGGCTTAAATAAGGGCGGCCTTTATTTCTTGTATTTGTTTGACATGCCTTTGTTCATGTAAGGATAATAATTCAATCCATTGATCCAAAGAGAGGTCCCCGAATAGCGGATGCTTGGCCTTCTTTCTATTTAAGACGGTATCTGTATCCATATCATAAAGAACCTGTAATAATCGATCCCTTGATTCTCCCAGTAAATCCATGAGGTTCGATAATTGAAATGGGTTTGGAGAGGGTGAAATGATATCAGGGGATGTGAATTTCCTTGTTCTATCAGTAACGAAGTAAATGTTTTTTTGAATGATATTATGAAAATCCCTTTCTCGAAGGCCATGAGCTATCGCTTCAGTAAATAGCTGTTCCGTGAGATATAAGTGATGACAAATTTGGGCGATATTCCATACTTCAGGCACAGGCCTATGGTGCAGCATATTTTCATCCAAATCCGTGATTTCCTCTATTAATTGGTTTCTTGATGCAAATAGCAAATCATACTCGATAAAATTCATGTGAACTCCCCCATTTGTGACACCCCAAAGCATCACTGATTTTTTGATATAGGAAAAATAAAGGGATATGGGACTGCATGACGAATGCATAAAAAACTAAGAATATGGTGAATTATTTAAAAACACTTTCAACCGATCTGGAGAACAAATGGATTCATGATTTCGATTCATTGCTGGGATATGTGTGATTCATGATTGTAGGGGTGCGACATCATGTTTGTAAGGAAGGCTTCTATTGAGTGAGAGTGTTTAGAGATACCTCGAAAAGGTTTGTTTCATGGGTAAGAACAGGATTCAAGGATCGGCTCTTCTGCTTGTTAGTGGAAGAAATAGATCTGAAGTCAGGTCTATATTTCCAGGGATTTGGTTTTTCTTGAGCAGCGATACCCTATCATGCTATGCATATAACTTAGGTTTATGCATGTAATTGATGCATTACTTGGTTACCAAAAATCATGAATGGTAATATAAGCTGAGTCAAAAAAAGAGCAGGCAGGAGTTTCTTCTTTTCATAACAATCTACCATATAAGTTTATCATAAAAAATAGGGATGTTTTTAATTAAAAGTAACTTCTTACCTGAAAAGCGAAGGGTTAAAAAATTTATATGCTTACAGCTGAGGAAATTTTAATTGTATGCCATGTAATAAAAAAGACGGAGGGTTTACTCTTTGTCTTTTTTTTGCTTTTTATATAGGATAGACTATCAAAAGAAAAGTTGCGTACCAAATGGAAAACTTTTAAACTGGACGAAATGGACGGGTGATTGCGATGGCGAAAACAATAGTCGAAAAACTGAATTTACATAAATATAAACGGGTGGCAGTCTTGGACATACCAGCCGGGGCGGATTATTTAGCGGAGCTGCCGGAATACGATACAGAGCTTACAGAAGGTGCTTATGATCTTATATTTGCCTTTGTATTGGATATGGACTCTTTAAAAAGATTCGTGAATAAGGTGATAGAGAAAAATCATTTGAGTAAAAACGGTTATATGTATTTGGCATATCCCAAGAAGGGGAATAAGGAATATGCTACATATATTCATCGTGATGATTTGATGCATGGCCTTGGTGCGGATGAAAACGGTTATGTTGGCCCAAGTGACATAAAGTTTGCACGTATGGTTGGATTGGATGGTGTCTTTACCGTAGTCGGGTTAAAAGAAGATTCGAAAAATAGAAACCGTCCATCTACCAAAGCAAGCCAATCAGTAGATGATTATATCGAAATGATTCAGGAGATTGAGAAAGATTTGCAGGATTCTCCAGATTTACTTGCGTTCTATCAATCACTTACACCAGGTTATCGTAAAGATTGGGCTCGATACGTTTATAGTGCAAAACAAGTGGCGACCCAAGTAAAGCGGCGCCAGGAAATGAAAATGATTCTAGGAGAGGGTTACAAGACTCGGGATCTATATCGAAGAAATAAGTAGGGGGGATTGTCTTCCATTCTTCTTCTGTTTTTTGTCATGTTCATCCTATCAAAAGCATATACTAGACCGAATCAAAACTTAAATCGTAATAATTATGATTTGCGAGGTGGTTGAACATGCTTTTGAAACGATACACGGTCAATTTGCTGTTATGGACGCTGTTGTTTTTACTGCTGGCATTCTTTTTTCTTGGCGATGTGTTTATGCCAAAAGCAATTGATTTCTCGGGATACCCGGTGCTTCATTCAGTGTGCGTCGTGTTTTTAGGGTTGTTTTTAGAATCGATTCCATTCCTGTTCCTCGGTGCCATTGCATCTTCGTTCATTCAGCTGTTCATCAGTGAGGAAATCATTCAGCGGATGATACCCAAAAGCCCCCTGGCGGCCATTTTTGCTGCAATAGGGGCGGCGTTGATCATTCCAGTTTGCGAATGTGCCATCATCCCGGTCGTGAGGAGGTTAATTCAAAAGGGTGTTCCGGTACATGCAGGTGTTGTCTTGCTCGTAACGGCCCCAATATTGAATGTCATAGTGTTCGGCTCAACTTATTATGCGTTTCAAAATAATCCGTCCATTCTATACGGGAGAATCATTCTCTGTGTCCTAACGGCCGTGATCGTAGGTTTATTCATTTATATATTCAGCAATAAAGATGTGGTCAAAGAGGAGAAGATAGTACCAGTTCATGATCATCACCACGATATTCCCTCTAGTAAGTGGACAAGCTTCATCGTTCATACCTCACAGGAATTTTTTATGGTAGGCAGATATTTTATCATCGGTGCCTTGTTTGCCAGCCTATTTCAAGTGCTTATGGATCGAACAGCAATGGCCGATATAGGGCAGGCGCCGATAAAGGGGACAGCGTTGATGATGGGAATTGCCTTTGTGCTTTCGCTCTGTTCGTCAGCTGATGCATTTGTTGCCGCTTCCTTTTCCCATAGTTTTCTGCCAGGTTCCATACTTGGTTTCCTTGTATTTGGACCCATGCTGGATTTGAAAAATGTTCTGATCATGATGTCCTGCTTTAAACGGAGCTTTGTCATCACATATGTCTTGCTTGTTTTCGCCGTTGTCTTTAGCCTATGCCTGATTGCTGGCGGATTGATCAGTAAGGGGGGAGTGTGATGAAACGATATTTTATCCAAAAACTTGAGGGCTTGCTGCTGCTTGGATTGGGTCTCATGATTTTTAAATTGTATGTTTCTGGTCATTTAACGAAATTGATTGCACCTAAAATGGTTCCCTATGCATTGGCAGCGCTTTTTGCATTTTTAGTCATCAGTCTACTCCGTCTGAAAAAACAAAAACACGGAGCACATCATTGTGATTGCGAATCGAGTGGAGAGTCTTCATCGTTGGTCCTGAAATATAGTTTGTTTTTTGTCCCGATTCTTCTGGGCTTCATCCTGACTGACTTTACATTAAGCGGGGAAGTGCTGGAAAATAGAGGGATGGCGAAGCAGCAGGCACAGAAGGTAAGTTCGTATGATTCAGGGAAACATGCGAATGAGGAGAAAATCTCCGTAACGGATGATAATTATTTTGAAGTACTGGATGATTTACTGAATAACCTCGATTCGATCGAGGGGAAGGAGATAGAGCTTTCGGGATTCATATATCGTGAGGATACATTTACGAAAAAACAAATGGCCATCTCCCGCCTCTCCATGTCCTGCTGTGTAGTGGATGCAACGTTATACGGATATATGGTCAACGGAAATGTGGAAGGGATGAAGACGAATGATTGGTACACCATTACTGGTACTTTAAAAAAAGGAAGCTATAAAGGTGAACCCGTACCGGTGATCGACTTGAAAGAGTCCAAGAAAATAAAGGCACCGGAAGAAGCTTATTTATATGAGAATGTGCAAATCATCCAGTAGTATTGGAAAACCCGGGAAAAGGATGCTTTTCTCGGGTTTTTAACTGGTGCAGAAAGAGGTATATTATTTTGCCTGTACGAAGACACCTTTTTCATGTGAAAAGGCCTTGAAGCCATATATTCCATGATAAGATCCCATTCCGCTTGTATTTACACCGCCGAATGGCAGATTGTAATCGGTGAAATGAACCACTACATCATTGACGGATGCGTTACCGGAAGTCGTATGATTCAAAACTTCCTCAACGACCTCCTGATTTGAACTGAAAACATACAAAGCAAGAGGTTTATCCCGGTCGTTAATAAAGTCAACGACTTCATCCAGGTCATCATAATTAAGCAACGGTAGAATTGGTGCGAATATTTCCTCTTGCATGATCTTCATGTCAGAAGTAACATTCTTCAGCACCGTTGGTGAAATGGTACGGTCGCTTAGGTCGAATTGTCCGCCAAAGACGACTTCAGCACCTTGGCTGATCGCATCATCAAAGAGGACCTTGACCCGGTTGAAGTTCCGCTCGTTCACGATTTGCGTAAATTTATCCCTGTCGGCTGTTCCATCTTCAGCCAAGAAACCAGCTTGGACGATTGCTTGTAAATGGTCTGTGAATTCCGCTTGCCGTTCCTTCCTGATGAAAATATAATCAGGTGCAACACAAGTTTGGCCAGCATTCACGAATTTACCGACCGCAATTTTTTTCGCGGCATCCATTAAATCATATCCGTCATCGATGATCGTCGGGCTTTTACCGCCAAGTTCAAGCGTCACGGAGGATAAATGCTTCGCTGCTGCAGTCATGACGATCTTGCCTACATTCGTGCTGCCTGTGAAGAAGATGTGGTCGAATGGCTGATCGAGAAGCTCTGTTGCTACATCCACATCCCCTTCAAAGATTGCCACTTCGTTTTCATCGAACGCTTCACGGATGATCTTAGCAGCGATGTTGCTCGTTTTCATCGTGAAATCGGATAACTTAACGATTGCAGTGTTACCTGCTGCAATCGCCGCAGCAAGCGGGGCCATCGTAAGCATGAATGGATAATTCCATGGCCCAAGCACTAAACAAGTACCTTTTGGTTCATACATTAAATATCCTTGAGCATCAGGATTCAAGGAAGAACCCACCGCTTTAGGAGCCATCCATTCATCGAGATTATTTATATTATCATTAATCGATTTGACCGTTCCGAGGATTTCCGCTCTCTTCACCTCATGGTAGGGCTTGCGGACATCTTGACGCACGGCCTCGATGATTTCTTCCTCATGAGCCACTATCACTTCCAAAAATCGGTTAAGTTTCGCTTTCCTTTGTTCAGAGGTTGTCGAACGCATCACTTTTTGGTGTTTCTTTTGCAATTGGAATATACGTTTTATATCTTTTTTCATTTGAATATCCATGTAGTTATGTCTCCCCCTTTAATTAAGTGCTGATATGAAATTTGCTTTATTCATCTCTCGAAATTATTATAGTTTTTAAGATGACCTAAATAAAGACAACGACCCGGGGAAGTGTACGTTACCGTATATTTGCTTCGGAACTGTTCAATATTTAACATACCAGGAGGTCCTTTTGTGCCATACGATCATGAAAATCCTGCAAGTGAATCAACCCCTTCAAAGATAAAGGAAGCACTGCTGACTTTACTTATAGGAAAAGACATTCGCCATATCACTAGTAAGGAAATAGCGGAGCATGCAAGCGTCAGCAGGGGGACGTTGTATTTCCACTATGAAGATAAGTTTGATATTTTCGAGGAAATTGTCGAAGAACAAAAGGAAGGGGTAAGGAAAGCCATCTTTGATTCCCTAAAGGGAATGGACCATATCAACCTTCAAGACATGAATCTGAAGGTCCTTCCTGTCTTATCGTATGTTGCGGAGCATACCCCCTTTTTTCTGAATATGATGGAACGGAATAAAATGCCCTATGTCAATTTTCATGCGTTTTTCATTCAAGTATTCAATAAGGAAATCATGTTGACTCCCATGAAGGAAAACATCTCGGACACTTTAAAGGACATGTACGTGCATTATCGGACCCTATATACTTATGCCTTTATCCTCTTCTGGTTTAAAGAAGGGATGCAACCCTCCCCAGAGAGGGTCAGCCAGCAATATTGGGAACTGGTTAGCCAGAAAAGGTACTATTGGATTTTTGGTCTCCCGGTTCAATCTGATGAAAGGGAGGTTCGCATCGATCGGCGTGTAATAAGGACAAGACAAGCTTTGCAGGAAGCGATGCTACAACTGATCATTGAAAAAAAAGAGTATTCCGCTGTGACGATTTCCGATATCACCCGCAGAAGTGATATGCGCCGGGCGACTTTCTATGACCACTATTCGAGTAAAGAGGATTTGCTCAAAGCGATTACCCATGGATTCTGTTCGGATTTAATTGGGATATTAACGATTGAAGGGAGGACGGAGAAAGTCACAATTGAACAATCAGAAGCCATTCTCGTTCAATTGTTTACCTACCTTACGGAACATACATCCATTGTTCATTTTATAAGTGGGAATTATGGTATTCCTGATCCAATTCCGGAAATCGTCAATGTATTGAGCACTTTTTATTTGAAGCAGCAAATAGAAATCCATGCAGGTAAGGAAATGTACGCGTACTATGTTTCCGGGCTGATAGTCGGCCTTATCGTTTATAGGCTCCAAGAAGGAAAGGAATACACACCAAGATTTCTGGCAAAGGAATTCATTCAGTTCCTGGATTTGAAGAAATATAAGATCAATCTGCTTTAAACGATAAATATCAATATGGAAGTGCGCCACGGTCGGAAAAAACATGTAACGTCCGGATTACCATGCGGCACGGTCGGAAAAAACATGTAACGGCCGGATTATCATGCAGCATGGTGGGAAAAAACGGGAAACGGCCTGATTATCGTGTGTCGCGGTCGGAAAAAACGGGAAACGTCCGAATTATCATGCGGCACGGTCGGAAAAAACATGTAACGTCCGAATTATCATGCAGCATGGTCGGAAAAAACGGGAAACGTCCGAATTATCATGTGTCGCGGTCGGGAAAAACGGGAAACGTCCGGATTATCATGCACCACGGTCGAAAAAAATCGGGAAACGGTACCATTTGTTCTAAGAGAACGTAACATAGTATAATGGGCTTATTATGGACAGTGGCATAAGGGGGAATAAGCATGTCTTCAGGTAATCGCAACAATCAAATTGGACCGCCGCGGTTTGCAATTGCCATTCACTCATTGGTTTGGCTCGCACAAAGCGAAAAGCTCCTGACAAGTTCGGCAATCGCCTTAAAGGTGAATTCACATGCCACTTTTTTAAGAAAGGTGATGGCTCAGCTAGCATCTGCGGGGATCGTCGAAACTAAGGAAGGCAGGGATGGCGGGTATAGCTTGAAGGTGCCTGCGTCGCAGCTTACTTTGGCCGATGTGTATCAAACGGTACGGCCGGAATGTCTTGTGTGTATGGAGACGAGCGAATGCGGTGAAGTCGTGAAGCAGTTGGATACGGCTTTGGAGGAGATCATGAATGAAGCCGAAAAGGAAACATTGCGCCTATTAAAGGGCTATACATTAGAAGAATTCATGAAAAAAGTCGACTTCACCAATTTTGAAAATGAGTGTCTAGGGTAATTTCCTTGCAAGAGGATACCCTAAAATATATAATGTGCTTAATGCGATTGCATTTAAAATGAGGGGGTATTCACATGAAGGTAGAAATTTGGTCGGATTATCAATGTCCGTTTTGTTATATAGGGAAGCATCGATTCGCAGAGGCTTTAAAACAATTTGAAAATAAAGATCAGGTAGAAGTTACGTTCCGCAGTTTTGAGTTGGATCCAGAGGCAAAACGGGATATCAATATGACCCAAAATGAAATGCTTATGAAGAAATACGGCATGTCACAAGCCGACGTGGAAGCGAGCAGCCAAAACCTGACCCAACAGGCAAAAGAATTGGGACTTGATTATCATATGGACAAGGTGGTCTTAACGAATTCGTTTGATGCTCACCGCTTGATGCATTTTGCTGAATCAAAAGGTAAAGCGAATGAAATGAATGAACGCCTATTCAAAGCATACTTTACGGAAGGCAAACATATTGGCGATCATGCTACATTGGCCAGTTTGGCTGAAGCAGCCGGATTTGAAAAATCTGAGGCGGAAGCCATGCTGGCAGGGACAGCATTCACGGCGGAGGTAAGAGGGGATGAGCAAGAAGGAAGTCAGCTTGGAATTACAGGTGTTCCATTCTTTGTCATTAACCGCAAGTATGGCATCTCCGGCGCTCAGCCAACCGAGGCGTTCCTGGATACGCTGAAAAAGGTATGGGCTGAGGAAAATCCGCTTCAAATGGTGAATGATCCAGCAACAGGCGAAGCATGTACGGACGGTTCTTGTAACGTGCCGGAAAAATAAAAGTTGATGTGTAGTCGGAGACCTGAAACTGGGGTCTCTTTTTTTATTGGAAATTGGTCTGGTTAAAGAGAAGTTCAGTTTGAAAAGGAAATAGTGCATAGAGCAAAGAATATAGTGTAATGGATGACAATATCGAAAGATCCGAAATGAAAAGGAGCTAAAAAAGTGTTTATCATAATTGGAATATTAGTTGTCGCGTTTGCATGTGTATTAACTGCTAAATTAATTTCCTATAAATATTGGACTTGTATCTATACGGCCTTCGGACATGATAATTATTTTAAGGTGATAGCGAAATTGGAAAGCGAAGGGATACATTTCAAAACGAAAACGCCTATGAATTTAGGTTCCGAGCACATTCAAAATCGCCATGAAACTGCTCAATATGATGTTTTTGTGAAAAAGGAACATGCGCAAATTGCCCAAAGGGCCTTGCACAAAAATTAATAAAGTGAAAATTTTGAATCTGGCTGTCCTGGTGGCAGTCTTTTTTACTGGGCAAAAAAATTTAGGGAGGGAATTGATGTTTCATGGAGAAAGGGGACTTTATAACATTTTGGTGAAAGGGAAATAAATGATGAAAAAACATTTGCTTAAGATAGCGGAAAGAGAAGAACTTGTCGAATTATACGCGGATACGAATGATTTAAGGAAATTCGGTGTGGCTAAGATCTTGAAAGTGTCGGATGTCTTTGTCGTGGTAGCTAATATTGCTTCAACAGGGATGTATGATGGTTACAGTTTGCTTTATATGGACAGCATTCACCAAATGAATGTCAATACGAAATACATTAAGAAAATTAAGAAATTATATTTGGAAAAAAAACAAAATCATATTGAATTCGTTGATGGAAATGATGATTTACTTTTGAGTTTTCTGGATTTTGCACATGAAAATAACTTCATGGTCTCTGTTGAACTTTTCAATAGTGGTTACGGGGATGTTCAGGGTTTTATTAAAAACCTGGAAGATGATATATTTGTAATTTCCATGGTGAACGAAGTGGGGAAACTTGATGGTGAAGCATTCATTAAGTCGGCTGCCATACATTGCATCTCGTGTGATGGTGAAGAGGTAGCCGATTTAATGCTTGTATATTCGGATATGAGGAAGTGATCATTGAGATTATTTTCAAGTGTAGGTAGGGTGGCTGTATGGGGTTCAATGGTTTTAAATTAGATAAAAGAAAAGACATGGATTTTGAAGTGTCATATGTTTTCCATAGTTTCAAAGACTGAAAATTTGTATAATGGGTGAGATAGATTTAATTGAATGTACATATAGGAGGAACATGGATGAGTAAGCTTAATGGCAAGACCATTGCTTTATTGGGAGCGAGGAAGACGGAAGAACTTAGTAAGATCGTTCATAATCTTGGGGGAGTCCCGCTTGTTCGTCCGGCACAGGGGACGGTATTCCTTGATGATTCCCATTTAGAAGAGGATGTCACCCGGTTGATGGCAGGGGAGTTCGATTGGATCATCCTCACGACGGGAGTGGGGACGGAACTATTATATAAAACGGCAGTGAAGATGGAAGCGGGAGATCGTTTCATAGAAGCTTTGATGTCAATGAAGATAGCTGCTCGGGGCTATAAAACGGTGAATATGCTAAAAAAACTCGGGCTGCAGCCATTAATCCGTGATGATGATGGCAGTACGGCAGGGCTCGTTCGCAATTTGGAAGGTCATCTATCTGGAGATGTAAAGGTCGCTTTGCAGCTTCACGGCGATCCGGCGCCTCTTTTGATGGGCTGGTTGGATGAACAAAAAGTGGAACATAAAGAAATCCTTCCATACGAACATATACCGCCCGAAAAAGAAACGATGCAACAGCTGACCCAAGAAATCCTTGAAGGAAAAATTGATTCGGTTGTGTTCACAAGTGCACCGCAGCCGCGTAATTTAATGAAGTTTGTCCGTGAGCAAGGGGTGGAGGATAAAATAATCGACTTGTTTACATCCGAGGTAATTGCTCTTGCAGTCGGAAAAGTAACGGCGCAGGTCGTAATCGATGAAGGAATCGAGCGGGTCATTTATCCTGAAGACCAACGGATGGGCAGTGCAATGGTGGAGCTGGTGAAGTATTATCAGGGAATTGCAAGCAGATAGGGGGAAGAGTGGTATGACCAAAGGCAAGGTCTATTTTGTCGGGGCAGGGCCGGGTGATGAAGGCCTGATTACCGTAAAAGGTCAAACGGCGATTGAAAAAGCGGATATCATATTATATGACAGGCTGCTAAATCCCAAACTATTGGAGGCTGCCACTCTTGGTTGTGAGTTGATATATTGCGGAAAGACACCATATACGAATGGCATCAGTCAAGGGGAAATCAATGAACTGCTTGTGTCCAATGCATTGGCAGGACATCGCGTCGTCCGTTTGAAAGGCGGCGATCCTGCCGTTTTTGGAAGAGTTGGGGAGGAAGCGGAAACGTTAAATGATAAAGGGATCCCATTTGAAATCATTCCGGGCGTTACCTCAGGCATTGCCGCGGCCATGTATGCTGGAGTCCCCGTTACACATCGGGACTATGGCCGTTCCTTTGCGATGGTGACAGGCCATGACCGTACGAAGAAGGATATAGATTGGAAAGGTCTTGTACACAGTATAGATACTGTTGCATTTTATATGGGAGTGACCAACCTTCCCTATATCCGCGAAAATATGATCAGTAATGGAAAGCCTGGGAATACGCCGGTGCTCGTCATTCAATGGGGTACATATGGAAGACAGGAAACGGTCGAAGGGACATTGGACGATATCGTCGAAAGGGTAAGGGAAAGGTCGCTTCAAAACCCTGCAATCACCTTGGTCGGAGATATCATTTCACTTAGGGGAAAACTGCAATGGTTCGATAAGAAGCCACTATACGGACAACAATTTTTAGTGGCCCGAACCGGAACGGCAAAGAGTTCCTTGGCTGAATCCCTGCTTGAACTTGGGGGCGATGTCATCGAGTTTCCTAAATGGATGACTGCAAAAGTGAAAATAGAAGAAAATCAGCTGCTCTCTTTTCTTTTGTATGATCGCATTCTCTTCACTTCACCTGAAAGTGTCCATGGATTCTTGGATTTACTCACTGAATATGCTATTGATTTCCGCCGTATTTCTTCAAAACTTTATGTACTATCAAGAAAATCTAAGATGGTTTTACAGCAACGTGGACTAATGGCCGAGCTTAAATCCGAGATGGAAGAAGCCGGAACCTTGTTGGTCATTGGAGATCGTAGCAAGGACCAAAGAGATCCGGCTCACGGGGACGGGGACTATTTTCAATCCATCGATAAATTTGTCGATGAAAGATTCCTTGAAATTCTGCCGAGAATGCTAGAAGGGAAAGCTGTTGATACGGTACTTTTTTCGAATCGGCATTCAGTCGATGTGCTGATGCAATACGGGAACAAGGCTGACATGGATGTTGAAGAGCTGCTAAATCACGCCTCCATCGGGGTAATCGGGAAAAGCACTGGCCGGAGACTTGAAGAATTTGGGTTTTCACTGGATATGATGCCCAAAGAACCTTCTGTCGAACAAATGGTGGCGCTGATTGCGAAGAGGAACGTATTTTAGCCTCAGTTATCCAGGCCGGTTTCCTATTTGCAGCCTATTAAGGGTGGATGGGTGTTTTTTTTGATCATCACCTGTCTTTTTTTCAGAAGAGCCAAGCTCAGAATGGTCCTTTCATCGGATTAGTTTTACGATCATTTGTCTTATTGATGATAATACCAAATGAACTTATCAGGGTTTTGTCGATGAAGGTATAAAAGACTTTTATTCCTTCCCGGATTGGGTATTATATATAAGTGACTTTTCTAGGGGGGGCGAAGCAATTGAAACGCACATGGGAATTCGTATTAAGTATTATTGGCGTAAGCATCGCTGCGATTTTTTTGATCGTGACGATTTTAGCGGCAATTTATATCAACAGTATTAATTTGACGGAAATGGTGGACTACTCATCCATAACAGATTCACAATTTTCGACGTCTGAGGTCGATATGTCTATCAAGTTATTCATGGGTTTACTATGGGCAGGTATCATATCGTTGTTTCTTGCATTGGCAGGCGGCTTGATCGCTATCTTTCTATTAAAAGGAGGCAAAGCGAAGCCAGCCGGAATCTTATTGATCATTACAGGCATACTGACGATCTTTCATGTATGGCCGCTTATCTTCTTCATCGTACCGGGTATCATGTGTTTGGTAAGGAAACCAAGGGAACCGGTGGAAGTAATCGTATGATCTTGCACCATACATAGTTTTGTGTTTTGAAAACAAAGGAGCTTCCCGAAAATACGGGTAGCTCCTTTGTTCTGAGAATTAGCAGATACAAGATATTTTAGGGAAATATACCTTTTTATACCTGCAATGACCAGTTTATCATGTTACTATAATTATAGATTTAAATATAAATAGACTGGGGTTTACGATCGATGAAGATATCTTTAATGAAGGTTGGATTCTTGACCTGTTTAACATTCGGCATGTTCAATGGACAGGCTTTAGCTGAGTCTGGATTAACCAATGCGTGCTCATCATTTGGTGAAATCCAACCGAATGAAAACCCATCCCATGAGCAGATTAACTGTTTACTGACGAAAGCCGCAATTGAGGCTGAAATCCCCCCTGAAGTGGTAAAAGCCGTGGCTACACAGGAAAATGGGGATTGGAGGCAATTTAATGATGACGGTAAACCGATTATATCCGGCGATGGCGGTATCGGTCTAATGCAGCTTACCAATAAAACTGGGTATGTCCAGGGAAAGCTGGAAAATGATATTGTCTACAATATCGAGGCTGGCGTCGAGGTTCTGAGTAGCATGTATTCAAAAAGGGTGGATTTGCCCAAGATCAAAGGTGCAGGACGCAGGGTCATCGAAAATTGGTATTTCCCTGTCATGGCATACAATGGGACAAAACCGGTTAACAGTCCACTTTACCAGGAAAACGGGAAAATAAATGCGAATGCCTATCAAGAGGAAGTTTTTGCTGAGATAGAAAACCAAAGTTATTTGAATGATACAAAACTAGCAAAATATCCATTCAAAACATCGGACTTTCAATATGATCGGGAAAGTAATAAAAATATCTTCTTTAATAATCTGGTATACACACTGACAGATCAAACGCATGACTCTGTTTATTGGTTTAAGAAAGACGACAAAGCGGTGACGTCGTCCAGCGTGAAAATACGGGAACAAGCAAGTACCTCGTCTGGCTTCAAAACAGTGTCAAAGGATACCATCTTGATCATCACGGGTGAATTTGTCTATGACAAGTCTAAGGAAAATAAATTTGTCTGGTACCCCGTACAAACGGAAGACAAGAGTATGAAGGGGTATGTTTCATCAGCTTACATCTCCAATAGTCTATCGAATGTCGCGCCTATCCAGGATACGAATAAACCTGTGATTTCAGGGGTTGCCAGTAAATCCATTCCATTCAACTCAACTTTCAATCCTAAAACGAGCGTAAAGGCGAAGGATGATAAAGATGGTGACTTAACGAGTGCCATACGTGTGGAAGGTAAAGTGGATACCAAGAAAGTGGGCACCTATAATTTGACTTATACGGTAGCTGACAGGGCTGGTAATATTGCCAAGGTCACAAGGGAAATAACCGTTTATGATCAAGTCAAGCCAGTGATTTCAGGTGCCGGGAATAAAACCATCAAACTTAATTCTTCATTCAACCCAAAAACGAACGTGAGTGCCAAGGATAATGCCGATGGCAACTTGACTAGTAAAATAAAAGTGACGGGTACAGTGAACACGAAGAAAAAGGGCACCTATACATTGAAGTATACGGTCACCGATCAATCGAAAAATACTGCGACAGTCACCAGAAAAATCACCATAGATGGCACCAAGCCAGTCATCTCCGGAGCCAATAGTAAAACCATCGCTTATAACTCGACATTCAACCCTAAATCAGGCGTAACGGCGAAAGATAATCTGGATGGCAACGTGACTAGTAAAATCAAGGTGACGGGTACGGTAAATACGAAGAAAAAGGGAACGTATACATTAAAGTATACAATCACAGACCAATCGAAAAATACAGCTACTGTCACCAGAAAGATTACGATAGACAGCACCAAGCCCGTCATTTCCGGAGCCAAAAGTAAAACAATTGCCTATAACTCGACATTCAATTCCAAATCCGGTGTATCCGCGAAAGATAACCTGGATGGAAGTTTGACAAGTAAGATCAAAATAACAGGGACTGTAAATACGAAGAAAAAAGGTTCCTATACATTGACCTACACAGTTACGGATAAATCGAAGAATAAGGCAGTTGTAACAAGGAAAATCACAGTTAAATAGATGGCAAAAAGGGATTCCATTACTATTGGAATCCTTTTTTATTGGGATGAATGAATATAAATTTCGGAAAGCAAGGCATATATAATAGTAGAAAGTGTGTGTTGAATGATATTTCAGGTGAGTGGATGTTGATAAAAAATGTTATGATTGTAAATAGATGTAAAAATGATCTAAAGGGGGATTGTTTATGGGCAAAGAGCAGGGGCATGTAAACTGGATGGATCAGATTTTCCTCGATTATGAAAAAAACGGCGGTCTAAAGAATAATCCTGGCTTTGGAAAACCACTTCCGGAGTCGGCGCTCTCGGGAAATATGTATGACAACTTCTTGGCGAAGGCCAAAGATGCCGGCTTTCTTCCGCTTTGGATAAAATGGCAAAAAGAAATTCGGGAAGCACTAGCCGAGGTGGTTCGTTTGAGAAAAATGAATGAACAAGAATCTGAAATAAACAATCGAATTGAAGATATTAATGAGAAAGTCCGTACATATAATGCGATTTGTCCGCCCAAAATGCAACGTAGGGAAATAGAGTTGGAAAGCGTTGAAATCCAGTATGAAAAATGGAAGTAATTGATAATGTACAAAATGTGGGTATTTGTATGACGTGATTATGAAAGGATTATGATATAATGGCATGAATAAAAAACAGAGAGAGGGACTTCGATTGGAAAACAGAAAAGAAGTTTTTTCATGGATAAAAGCGATTGTGATTGCAGTCATTCTAGCTTTTTTAATTCGAACGTATATTTTTGCTCCCATTGTCGTGGACGGTGAGTCAATGATGCCAACTCTGCAAGACCACGAACGAATTGTACTTACCAAGTTTGGAACCGATATCGATAGTATCGACCGGTTTGATATTGTCGTTTTTCATGCAACGGCAGATAAAGATTATATTAAAAGGGTTATCGGCCTGCCAGGTGATCATATCGAATATAAAGATGATACGCTTTATATTAATGGGAAAGCTTATAAAGAACCATATCTGGACAAATATAAGAATGAGATGGCAGGAATGCCGCTGACCGAATCCTTCAAGCTTGAGGATATTACAGGCAGCATGACAGTGCCGGACGATCAGCTGTTCCTTATGGGGGACAATCGCCAAAATAGTTTGGATAGCCGTGAAATCGGTACGATTTCCGTTGATGAAATCGTCGGCAAGGCGAATCTAGTGTACTGGCCGATCAAGGAAATAAAAATCGTGAATTAAGACGTAAGCGGACTCGGTCATCGAGTCCGCTTTATCATTGGCAAATATTCATTTCGCATTCAAGTTTTCCAACACAAAACGTGTTTATTCTACTTTTTTTTACTTTTTTTATGAAATTCAACTCATTTTAGGTTAAATTAGGTTATCCTATTAAAAAGAAGTAATCACGTTAACCAGGCCCGCATTATTAATTGGATTACTTTGTAAAAAGGGTGACTGAGATGGAGTACTAAAGATGGAAATGGTAAAAGAACTAATATCAAACTATGGTTATTTCGCGATATATGCACTGCTGGCCATCGGTATTATTGGCTTGCCTGTACCTGATGAGTTTATGATGACTTTTGTCGGCTATTTGTCATCCATTTCTGTTTTGAATGTCCAAGGGGCATTCCTCGTAAGTTTTCTTGGTTCGATTTCTGGGATGCTGATTAGTTATTTCATTGGGAAAAAGGTGGGCAAGCCTTTTTTGAGAAAGTATGGTAAGTGGATCAAACTGACTCCTGCAAGGGTGGAAAAGCTGGAGAATTGGTTCAATAAATACGGTCCATGGACCCTTATCATTGCTTATTTCATCCCTGGTGTTCGCCACTTCGCTAGTTATTTTTCCGGAATGAACGGGATGGAGAAACGGAAGTATTTCATTTTTGCAGGTGCAGGAGCATTTAGTTGGTGTTTGGTATTTACGTCTTTTGGCTATTTCATTGGTGTGTTGACTTAATTTATTACTCCAATAGCTTTGCCAAGGTTAAAAATCCCGTTTCTGGATTCCGGAAACGGGATTTTCCATTTCTGCCTTTTATTATTGGGCGGAGTATCCACCGTCGATGACTAGCTCGGCACCAGTTACGTATGAAGCGTCATCGGATGCTAGATAAAGCACGGCATTTGCAATATCCGCCGGCTGACCCAAACGTTGTAAGGGAGTTGCCTTGATCATTTGGTTCACTAACTCTTTTGACTCTTCTAATTTTTGTGTCATTGGTGTTTCGATGATACCTGGGAATACGGCATTGACACGGACGCCCATGCGGCCATATTGTGTTGCAGCTGCCTTGGAGATAGCACGAACGGCACCTTTGGAAGCTGAATAAGAGTTTAAGCCCATACCGATTTGAGCTGTAAAGGAAGAAATGTTCACAACTGCGCCTTTACCTTCTTTAGCCATGTAAGGAACAACGTGTTTCATTCCAAGGAATGGTCCAAATCCATTAATGCTTAACATTAGCTGCCAATCGGCCAATGACGTATCGTTAATGCCTTTTTCTGTTGAGATCCCGGCATTGTTAACCAAAATGTCGATTTTGCCAAATTTAGCGATCACTTCATCCGTCACCTTTTTCCAGCTTTCGTCTGAAGATACATCAAGCACAGTTCCATGGACGTTATCCAATTCATTGACAGCAGCTACAGCTTTTTCATTGATATCAGCGGCAATGACTTGTGCTCCTTCTTTTGTGAATAGGTCTACCATTTCCCTGCCCATGCCAGATGCTCCCCCAGTGATAATGGCTACTTTATCAGTCAATCTTCCCATCACGATCACTCCCAATTAGTTGTTATAACGATGAATGTATGTTCAATTATCGTTCAAAAGTTATATTATCAACGAGCAATACTATTCCTCCTGGAGGAATCCGTCAAGCATTTTATTTTCCAGCTTGCGCAATTACTTTTTCTTGCTGGATAGAAAGTGGATGCATGTTTGCAATAGTTGATATATTTAAATGGACTGCCCATAACCGCTGCAATTTGAAAACGCTATCAATCTTTTATTATTCAAATTTTGCTTCCGTAGATTGGCAAAATCCAAATACTTAACCGTTCTATTTGAAACGATTCACAAGTAATCTTGTAGAGGCATTGCAAGCAATTAGGTTCCTCGAATTCCTGGCAACTGTTGTCCGGGAGCACGATATGTTCAATTCTAGTGATTAAAATTAAATCCTGCAATCTTTTTGTACTTTTAATACAAAGTTTTATAACGCTGTTCCAATTTCGTGTTTTTCAGAACCTTAATCTAAAAAAGGAGGTCATCCATTTATGAATAACAGAACATATCTTTCCTTGGCCATTCCGCTTACGATTTCGACGATGAGCACGCCCTTGCTCGGTGCAGTTGATACGGCTGTGGTTGGAAGGTTGAGTGATCCCGCCTATATTGGCGGGGTAGCCGTCGGAACGATTATCTTTAATACGATGTATTGGCTTTTTGGTTTTCTTCGGGTCAGTACATCTGCCTTCGCTGCACAAGCAGAGGGTGCAAGGGATGAAAATCAAAGCCTGCTGGCCTTGATTCGGCCTTTTTTCATAGCGGCGATTATCGGTCTTCTTTTTATCGTGATACAAAACCCCATTTTGAATGTTTCGTTAGGCGCAATTGGTCCGGGATCGGAAGTATCCGCTTTTGCTGCAGATTATTTCAGCATCCGGATATGGGGTGCGCCTTTTGCATTATTGAACTATGTCATCTTAGGCTGGTTAATCGGGAAATCGAAGATCAAAACATCTTTGTTCATACAAGTTTTCATGAACGTGATCAATATTGTCTTATGCCTGGTTTTTGTAAATGGCTTTTCATGGTCTGTATCAGGCGTTGCCGCCGCTTCATTGATATCAGAGGTTGCAGCTTTTTTACTGGGCTTGTGGGTTATCCGGAAAGCGGTTAACGTCCCGGCTGCATTTTCATTCCGGAAGGGGTTCGATCGGGCTTCCCTGAAAAAAATGATGGTGGTCAACAGGGATTTATTCATCAGGACCGTTTGTCTGATCATGGTTTTCAATCTTTTTACGGCCAAGGGAGCCACTTTCGGGACAGAGACGCTGGCGGCCAATGCCGTACTCATTCAAATCCATTATCTGATGGCCTATTGCTTTGATGGATTCGCGAACGCTTCGAGTCTCCTTGTCGGGAAGGCCATAGGTTCGAGAGATATACACCTTTATAAAAAAACACTCTTACTCTCGGCGCAGTGGGGCTTGTATGCTTCTTTCATACTTGCCGTATCATACTATCTATTTAGCGATGAGATCATCCTGCTTTTCACGAATATTCCAGGCGTCATCGAACTGGCCCATGAATACGGACTTTGGATTGTTCTATTCCCTTTCAGTGCCTTTATCGGACTCATTTTCTATGGAGTGTTTACCGGTGCTACTGAAGCCGTTCCTGTAAGGAACTCGATGCTCCTTGCCCTATTGGCTTTTCTATTGGTCCAATTCTCAGCAGTCCCGCAACATGGCAATCATGGATTATGGCTTGCATTTCTGGCTTTCAGTTTAGGACGTTCCATGTTTTTGGCATTATACATCCCAAGACTGAACCGAAAAGTAACAAAGCTGATGGATGACGAAAGTCTAATGAAATCATCTTCTTTTTAATGAAAAGAGGGTTTGTGCAGGGAACTTTATCGGTAGTTTGACGTTAGCGATAATACGGGAATACGAAGAAAAGGTAGCAACATTTGGCGAATCAGATAGTAAAAGTGATAAAATGAAAAATATATATAAAAGAGGAGTTGTCGATTTTGAATGAATTGAATTGGCGAGAAGAAGTTGAAAAACGGAAAATGGACCTGTTACTGGACACACAAAATTTATTGAAAATAAAAAGTGTACTGGATGAAGAACATCCGACTAAGGAGGCCCCATTCGGTAAAGGGGTGAAGGAAGCGCTTGATTTCATGCTTCAATTAGCCGAAAAAGACGGTTTTACCGTGAAAAATGTCGATAATGTCGCTGGTCATATTGAAATGGGTGAAGGCGAGGAGTTAATCGGGATATTATGCCATGTCGACGTGGTACCTGAAGGAGATGGCTGGAGTTCGGATCCGTTTGGAGCTGAAATCCGCAATGGCCGCATATATGCTCGTGGGGCAATCGATGATAAAGGGCCGACGATGGCTGCCTATCATGCGATGAAGCTGGTCCGGGAGCTAGGGACACCATTGAACAAACGGGTGAGGATGATCATTGGTACCGATGAAGAATCGAACTGGCGCTGCGTTGACCGGTACTTTGAAGTGGAGGAAATGCCCACGATGGGCTTCGCACCAGATGCTGACTTCCCGATCATCAGTGCGGAAAAGGGAATCTGGGACTTCTCTGTAATACAACCAGCCGATGTAGGAAATGGTACGAACTCTGAAGTGAACGTAATGGAATTTTCTTCAGGCCGAAGGACGAATATGGTACCGGATTTTGCTACGGCTCTAGTGGAGGCGGCTAACCCTGCTGAAGTGGTGGCAAGCTACCAGGATTATTTGCAAAAATACTCATTGAAAGGCCAAGCTGTTCCGCAAAAAAATCAAGTGCTTCTGGAATTGAACGGTGTCTCGGCGCACGCGATGGAACCGAAAAATGGAAAGAATGCAGGTCTACATTTAGCCGTATTTTTATCTGATCTTACTCTTGATCCGCATGCGAAAGCGTACTTCTCTTTCATCAAGGATCGTTTGTTTGAAGATTCCCGCGGAAATAATTTAGGTGTGGCATATTCGGATGAGCAAACGGGTGAATTGACGGTCAATGCCGGCGTTTTCAATTATTCCAAACAGGGGGACAGCTCGATTGGTTTCAGTATGCGTTATCCGGTGACGTTCGAATGGGACAAGGAAAAGGCGGCATTAGAAGATAGACTGGCGGCATATAATTTGAAAGTGAAAACCAATTCGCATTCAACGCCGCATTTTGTGGACAGTGAAAGCTTTTTGATTAAGACGTTGCAGCAAGTTTATGAAGCGGAGACAGGTGATAAAGCTGAACTCCTTTCGATTGGGGGAGGCACTTACGCCCGTTCGTTAAAGGAAGGCGTTGCATTCGGCCCGCTTTTTCCTGGCAGCGAAGACATTGCGCATCAGAAAGATGAATATATTGATATTGAGGATATGCTTAAGGCTACGTCCATTTATGCACGTGCCATTCATGAATTGGCTAAATAAGAGGTTAAAGAGGGAGAAAACATGGGAAAAATCATTTTTAACAGCGACCTTAAAAGCAGGTCCGAAGTAAAGGTTGATATTGAAGACCGGGGATATCAATTCGGAGATGGCGTCTATGAAGTCATCCGGGTTTATAATGGCGAATTATTTGCGGGGGACATGCATCTGAACAGGCTGATGGACAGCGCGAAGTTGATTCAGATGAAAGTTCCCTATACTGTAGGGGAAATCAAGACCCGTGTGAAAGAGCTGATCACTGAAGACCAGCTGAAGGACGGTATCGTCTATATGCAGTTGACGAGAGGAGCATCTCTGCGTACACACGCTTTTCCAAGTGCAGAGGTGGAACCGGTCTTTGTTGCCTATACGAAGGAAACCCCTTATACAGGAAAAATGAAGCCAGGTGTAAAAGGTGTTACGACCGAGGATATTCGCTGGCTGCGCTGTAATATCAAGAGTTTAAATCTACTGGGTAATATAATGGCTAAACAGCAAGCGGTGGAAGCTGGCTGTGACGAAGCGATCCAGCATCGTGATGGCACGGTGACGGAGGGAAGTTCGTCCAATGTCTCAATCGTGGTGGATGGACTACTTAAAACGCATCCGGCCACAAACTTGATCCTGAATGGAATCACCCGTCAAGTGATGCTGAAGCTTTGCGCTGATCATGGAATTCCCTATGTCGAGGAAGCCTTCACGGTCGAGGACATGATGGCAGCCGACGAAGTCCTTTATACGAGCACAAGCGTCGAAGTGACACCAATTATTAATATCGATGGCCAATCGATTGCTTCCGGAGAACCCGGTCCGATAACCCAAAGACTGGAGAAACTGTTTTCCGAGGAAATCGAGAGGCAATGCGGTCCGGTTCAATAAATGTGTTCATCCCCTTTGCCATAACTGGCAAGGGGTTTTTTTATTTTTCAACAATCTCAGAACCCTATTTTTCATTTAAGCCGGCATGTGAATGATTTTTTTACTAAGGCAATTGCTGATTACATGTGTGGCGGAAGGGAAGAAAAACATGTCCGAATCCTTTTTACCCCCTTGTTTTTTTAACATTTATAACATCCTCCTTATGCGGTAGAAAACCTTTGGAAATTTCAGTTTGTCCTTTTTGACATTTTCAAGATTCAGGAATATACTTGCTAATAACCTAAAAAGTTTACCCGTTGCAACATTTTGAGTTGCGTGTAAAAGGAGTTGAAATAGATATGTCTGATGTATTGCAACAATCTTCGTCCAGAGGATTCAAAAAACTGCTTCCTTATCTAGGACCGGCATTTATAGCGGCTGTGGCCTACATTGATCCGGGGAATTATGCCACCAATATTACAGCCGGTTCAAAATATGGCTATACGTTATTATGGGTTATCTTCGCTTCAAATTTAATGGCTGTGCTCATTCAATCACTGTCAGCTAAACTAGGGATAGCAACAGGGAAAAATCTTCCTGAATTATGCAGGGAGAAATTTTCGAAAAAGACCTCATTCTTATTATGGATACAGGCCGAAGCCGTTATCATGGCAACAGACTTAGCAGAATTCATAGGAGCTGCACTTGGAATCTATTTGCTCTTTGACTTGCCGCTTATCACATCGGCCATCATAGCCGCGATTGGCTCCTTTGCCATTTTGGAAATTCAGCGTAGAGGGTATCGCACATTCGAAGCCTTGATCACGGTCATGATTTTTGTTGTAGTGCTTGCCTTCGGTGCTCAAGTTTTTTATGCGCAACCTGACACTTCGTCTGTTGTTTTAGGACTCTTCACTCCAAAATTCGAAGGAGTGGACAGTATTTTACTATCAGCGGGTATGCTTGGAGCGACCGTTATGCCACATGCGATTTACCTTCATTCCTCTTTAACTCAGAAGAGAATAGTCGGTAAAAACGATTTGGAAAGAAAAAGGATTTTTCGTTTTGAACTAATTGATATTGTCATCGCCATGTTGATAGCAGGTGCTATCAATGCCGCCATGGTCATTGTTTCAGCTGCCCTATTTCATAAGAACGGAATACTTGTAGAAGACTTGGATGTTGCCTACCACCAATTTGGTGCCATGCTTGGACCATCTGTCGCGATGTTTTTTGGAATAGGATTATTATTTGCCGGTTTATCAAGCTCTTCCGTTGGAGTAATGACAGGTGACGTAGTCATGCAGGGATTCATTAAAAGGCATATACCGATTTATTTGAGAAGGGTCATTACGACCGTTCCACCCCTGATCATCATATTATGGGGAGTAAATCCATCTAAAGCTCTTGTGATGAGTCAAGTGATACTCTCGTTTGGAATCGCGTTTGCCTTAGTGCCATTGATCATGTTTACTAGCAATAAAAACATCATGGGCAACCTGGTTAATCATAAAATCACCACGAGCGTTGCCTGGCTTATTGCAATTCTTATCATCGGGCTGAACTTATTCCTGCTTTATGAAACACTGTTCAGCTAAAGGGGAGAAGGACCAATTTTTGGTCCTTTTTTCTTTACTTTTCAATTGTTCGTTCTATAATTCGATCGTCCGTCACCGCGGGAATCCGACCTAGAACATGAACAATTCATCCCCTCTAAGACCCTTGTTTACGGATTGGATTTCCCGGTAGGAATATCATGAAGACAAGTACAAGTGGGGGTATGCGCAATGGAAGTTATGGTAAAATTATAGAGAAAACAGGAAGGAATGTTCGTGACCATGAATACTCATTTTTTCTTTGCTTTAGTGTTACCTGATGATATAAAGGAATATTTATATGCTGTAACGGAACAACTGAAGTCAGAGTTCCCATTTAAGAAATGGCTGCATCCAGCCGATTATCATATTACGATGGCGTTTTTGGGTAATGCTCCTGATTCATTGAAAAAGGATGCTTTGGAGTGTGTCGAAAGGGAGCTTGCCAATGAGACCTCATTCGAGCTGAAACTTGGTGGTATTGGAGGTTTTGGCAAGAATGAAAGTCCAAGAATTCTTTGGGCAGGTGTCCAAAAGCAAGAAAAGCTTTTTACCATTCAAAAGAAAATCTATGACTCATGTGTAGAGGCGGGTTTTGAACTTGATAAAAAGCCGTTTAAGCCCCATATAACGCTAGCAAGAAAATACGAGGGGGAAAGTCCCTTTTCGCTAGAAGGAGTCCGACAGATAGCCAATTTGGAGGATGAACATTTTGAAGCAGTCCAGGTTGCGCTTTATCAAACACATCTCGGGGCTTCCCCTTCATACGAAAAGATATTCACGATAAACCTTCAATAATAGAGAAAGAAAGATGGGTGGTGGTCGAATGGCACAGCTCATAAAGATGCAGGATTATATTTCCCGGTATGAGCAGGATATTTATCGATATCCAACACAATTTGCACGACTGAAAAAACAGCAATGGGATAAATTGAAGGCTGCATATGATGCGGGCGAGCTAGATCGATTGTATAGCGAATATGACGGTGCCGAAATCGAGGTCAAACTTGACACGCCTCAAGAAGAGTCAAAGGGCTTGTTCAAAAAAGTGAAAGGCATATTTCACCGAACGGATAAACAGGAGGCAGAGGCAGAAGAGTTGCTAATATCGAACCAGGTTGAAAATCCCAATATATTTTCATTGAGATTTCCGTACCGACCAGCTAGTGTGGATGAATTAAAGCAGAATTTTTTAAATCAATTGCTCCGCTTTCAAATGAAATGGGGGAGTTCGACGCTTCGAGAAAAGTCATTCGTGGACCAATCATTCTTTTTGGATGAAAGGCTCCGCTTTTTTCTGCAGCGTTTTCCGGATACGTTTCTCGTATTATATAAACCTATCTTTCTATTGAAAAACGCGCCTGTCGAAGTCGATGTCATTTTATTGACCCCTATTGACGCTTGGTGCATCACTTTTCTGGAAGCGGAAGAAGACGCAGCTTTCATCGGTTCGAGCGAACGGTTCTGGGTCCGCAGGCACCATAAGCATCCTGATAAAAAAGTGCTCAATCCTTTATTGGGTGCAAATCGGATGGGGAATATCGTTTCCCAATTATTTGAGCTTTATGAAGTGAATGTGCCGATAAAAAAGGTGATTCTATCGCGAAATGGTTATGTGGATTATCCTGAAACTCCATATGATATGACCATATTGGATAAGCGGACCTTCCCGGAATGGTTTGAAAAAATGAGGTCCATTTCATCTCCGCTTAAGGCACAGCAATTAAAAGGAGCGCAGGCATTGCTGGAATATTGCCAAACTACATCCAGCCTGCGACCGGAATGGGATTCGGAACATAATAACCAAACAGAGGGAAATGAGCATGCCGCACCTTAACGAAACGCTGTATTTCATTGTCAATCCAATGGCGGGAAATGAAGAAAGTATGAAGGTTTGGAAAAAAGCCGAGGAAATGTTGAAATCACAAGCTGTTCCTTATGAAGTTTTTTTTACGAGATAAAAGGGGCATGCATTAAGATTGACGAAGGAAATCCTATCAGGGACGAATCAGGAAACAAGGGTGATCGCTGTCGGGGGAGATGGTACGATTAATGAAATGGTAAATGGCGCCATTCATTTTCCTCATGCAATCATCGGAGCACTTGCGGCTGGATCTGGCAATGATTATGTAAGGGGCATTCAAAAAACAAAGAGTGTGGAAGAAGCCCTTTCTTTATTTCAGGAGAACGCCTGCAGGTCCGTTGACATTGGACAGTTTGAGACGGATGGTAAGGTTGGTTATTTTATGAACAGCCTGGGTATGGGGATTGACGCGGAAATTTCCTATGAATCGGAAAGTTCGCTTTTGAAAAAATGGTTTAATTTTGTCAAAGCGGGTAAATTAATTTATCTGTTCATATTTTTAAAAAAATTATTCAAATATGAGCCTAGCTGCATGGAATTGATCGTTGATGGAAATCGGCATCTATTGAAAAAGGTTTGGTTCATCGTCATTGCGAATCAGCCGTACTTTGGCGGCGGTATGAAGATTTCACCGATGTCAAAGCTGGATGATGGCAGGTTGAATGTGATTGCGATCCATGATATTTCATGGTTGAAATTATTGAGCGTATTCATCACCGTTTTATGGGGAGGTCACCTAGCCATTAAAAACGTGGATGCTTTTTCTGGAGAAACGATGAAAATGAAGAATTACGGGTCAGTAAGAATCCAATCGGATGGAGAAATTGTTGGAATGGATGAAGTAGCTGTAGAGGTTCTGAGGGAGAAAATCCGCGTCATGTTCAAGGGTGATAGTTGATACAAAAATATGAAATGATTTATTTGTTTTTGTTTTATGCGTATAATCGTTTTATAGTACTTGACGAAGAAACCGTTTTTCAACTAAAATTTAATTTATGGCTATTGTTAAATTGCTCAATAGCTATTTTTTTATTTCTCAAAAATGAGGATGTTTTTAATTGCGGGTGTCATCCCGATGCACGTATATATGCAGCTTCGCCAGCAGGCGGATTTTTTATTAAACATGGACTCAAAGTAGTGGTAATACATACACTAGGTGAACGTACCCACATTTGTATGATTAAGCGAGGAAATCGAAGGTGAACCAGTTGGAACATTTATTAGGTCAGGAGTGGGATATATCCCCTGCTGGAGGAGCTACGGGAGAAGCCTTTATTGCCGAAAAAGATGGGCAGAAGCTCTTCCTTAAACGAAATTCATCGCCATTTTTAGCTGTTCTATCAGCTGAGGGCATTGTTCCAAAGTTAATGTGGACAAAACGCCTGGAAAATGGGGATGTAATTACGGCCCAGCATTGGATGGAAGGCAGGGAGCTATCTCAGCAGGAAATGAACAATATAAGAGTCGCAAAGCTGCTTCAAAAAATTCATCAATCCGATCCTTTGTTAAGCATGCTCAAAAGGCTTGGGAAATCCCCTTTACGACCTGAAAGTATACTTACAGACATAGAAACCGGGTTAACTTCGGATGTTACGGAAATACCGATTATCAAGCAAGCCATTCATTTTTTACAGAACAATCTCCTATTGATTGAATGTGACGAAAAAGTCGTCTGTCATTGTGATGTGAACCATAATAATTGGCTTATGACGGAAACCGACGGATTGTTCCTAATTGATTGGGACGGAGCGGTCATTGGCGATCCGGCCATTGACCTCGGAATACTTCTGTATTCTTACGTCCCAAGGAATGAATGGAAGCAGTGGCTTGCCCGATATGGCAAGAAGCTTGACGCAGGCCTGGAGATGAGGATGAAATGGCACACGGTTTCACAACTTGTGCTTTCCATCCAATGGCATCATCGTAGAAAGCGGTACGAGGAAAGAAATGATTTACTGCAAAAACTTGAAGCATTATTAACGGTTGACTGATCCGTATTGATCCATGTCATCCACCCACTGGGATAAGTCATTCTGGTGGGTTGTAATATGTGCATCTAAATCAGCGGCACCGATGCCTGTCTGACTGTATTCGTAAATCTCTGTCAGTATCGTTTTCACATTGCTATCAATATCCATATTGATCATTAAGGATTTGACGAGCCTTTCAACCTGCTCACATTCAGAAACGGATCCGCAGCAGTCTGATTGATGATTGGTTAAAATATCTTTTAATAGTGACATTTGATGTTCATGGGAAAGCGGCATTATAATTTTTCTCCTTTCTTAAATATGGATCTAAGGGATTCTCAGGTGTTTTCGCCTGCCCTTCACTTATTTATGGTGTGTTTTGCGGAAAGTTTTATACATGAAAACTACAGGGACTGCCGCCTGGATGGACGGCGGTTTTTTTGTGGATTCAGTGGGTACATACAGGCTTTTCCTGAAAAAATCAACTTGCAGGAATCCATCCACTCGTGTTATGGTTTGAACGATTATATTTATAAATAGGGGTGTCATCATGCGTTTAAGAAATAAACCTTGGGCTGAAGACCGTTTGAATGATTTTCCACAATATGTAATTCAGCAGCCAGTGAGCCATAAAGGTAAATGGCATGAAGTTTTCGGTAACGATAATCCGTTATATATTGAAGTGGGTACGGGGAAAGGCCGTTTCATTACAGAAATGGCGAAGGCTCATCCTGATGTGAATTTCATTGGAATAGAAGTATATAGAAGCGTCATTGTAGCTGCACTGGACTTGCTGATTGAGGCGGAAGTGCCAAATTTAAAGCTGTTGAATGTCGATGCTGCGAACTTAGGGGAATATTTTGAAAAAGGTGACGTTGATCGCGTCTACTTGAATTTCTCTGATCCATGGCCGAAATCACGTCATGCTAAACGTCGGTTAACGTATAAGACATTCCTTGAAGTCTATGAAGGTATCCTGCCAGACCAGGGAGAGATTCACTTCAAGACGGATAACCAAGGATTATTCGAATCTTCATTGAAGAGTATATCCGAATACGGCATGCTCTTGAAATATGTAAGCCTTGATCTGCATAACAGCAGCTTTGAAGGGAATATCATGACTGAATATGAAGAGAAGTTCTCGAGTAAAGGAAACCGGATATACCGATTGGAAGCAATGTTCCAATAATGTTCGATTAGAAACCAGGTGCACTGCATCTGGTTTTTATGTGGTTTAAGAAATAAATCACTGCGCTCTTTGCGTGCAGAAGCAATGAAGGCTGCCGTAAACCTCTCGATAAAACATCTGCTTGTTGACAGGCATTTTTCATGATATTAAGTTATGGATCAAATGTTATAACACCTTAAGCCGATAAGAAAGATTTTCATTGGGTAAATCGTATAGGATAAATAAGAGTGTTTTTTATTCCTACCGATGGGATGACTGTTATCAATTTCAATAATTGGAAGTGGATGTTAAACTAAAGGGAGAGGAGGGGTAAAATGGAAACTTTGCAAATCGGGGAAATTAAATTAACATGGCTGAATGGCGGTGTGACTCACTTGGATGGCGGTGCAATGTTTGGTGTTGTACCGAAACCGCTCTGGTCCAAGAAGTATCCTGTTAACGAAAATAACCAGATCGAGTTACGTACGGATCCAATTTTAGTGCAGACAAATGGGTTGAACATGCTAATCGATTCAGGGATTGGTAATGGGAAGATGAATGATAAGCAAAGACGGAATTTTGGGGTGACGGAGGAATCCAATCTTGTTGAGGATCTTGGCAGTCTTGGGATAGGGCCAAATGATATCGATTACATTTTAATGACCCATCTGCACTTCGACCATGCATGTGGTTTGACGAAACGTGAAGGTGAAACTTGGGTCCCTGTTTTCGAGCGTGCAGAAATTATTACGACACAAACTGAATGGAAAGAAATGCAAAACCCCAATATTCGTTCAAAAAGTACATATTGGTCTGAAAACTGGGAAGCAGTCGCTTCTCTTGTGCGTCCTTTTGAAGGAGAGAAAGAAATTACGGACGGTATTAAAATGATCCATACAGGGGGGCATAGTGATGGACATGCGATCATCATCCTTGAGGATGGTGAGGATAGGTTGATCCATATGGCAGATATCATGCCGACGCATGCACATGCGAATGTCCTCTGGGTACTCGCTTATGATGATTATCCGATGACTTCCATCGAGGCGAAGGAAAAGTGGATGAAATCCGGACTGGAAAAGGGGTCATGGTATAGCTTTTACCATGATGCCCATTACCGTGCAATCAAATGGGATGCAACAGGTAAGGGGATAGTAGCCGAATTGAAACGGAAGCGGTAAGTGGGATAGCGAAAGGAGGACGTCATTTTGACGGCCCTCCTCTTGTTTCAATCATTTTGCGCATTAAGCTCCAAGATCGTTCCTGTAGAGGCATCTGCAACAAATTCGAATTGCTCGCGTTTTCCCTCTGTGTTTCTAGTGATCCCGCCTTTATACACTTCATAGTCCAAATCATTTTTTGTATAGTTTTCCGGCTTCATCAAGATCCATGAGCCATATATATTTCCATCCTTTTTGACTGTTTCCTTCACTTGGGCTAACACTTTATCCGGAGAAGGTTTGCTAGATTGATCCAATATTTGTTTTGTCGCATAGCCAGCAGCGAACCCGGCAACAGTACCTAGTAAAAACGTTTTCCAATTCATTGATTTCTCCTCCATTGCTTTTTTTCAATCACTTCTTCTAGTATACAGAAGAACGCTTTATTTGACTAACAATTTGAAATTTTAACCATTAACTGATAAGTTAGAACTATCTAGTGTAAACATGATGCTAAGTTCTGTAAAATAGTAAGAAACAATACATAGGTTAGGGGTAGAAAGATGAATCATGAGACTTTAGAACTTTTTAAGACATTGACGGAATTACCAGGTGCCTCGGGAAATGAACATGCAGTTCGGAGTTTCATGAGGGGTGAGCTTGGAAAATATTCAGATGAAATCGTCCAAGACCGGCTTGGCGGAATCTTTGGCGTAAAAAGAGGGAATGAAGAAGGACCCACTGTCCTTGTTGCCGGGCATATGGATGAAGTAGGCTTCATGGTCACCTCAGTAACGGAAAATGGAATGATTCGCTTTCAGACTCTAGGTGGCTGGTGGAGTCAGGTGCTTTTGGCACAAAGAGTGGAAATCATTACCGATAATGGTCCTGTCATTGGTGTCATCGGTTCGATTCCGCCTCATTTACTTGATGAATCACAACGCTCAAAACCAATGGATATCAAAAATATGCTTATTGATATTGGTGCGGATGATAAGGAAGATGTGAAGAGAATCGGAATTAAGCCTGGTCAGCAGATTGTGCCGATTTGTCCATTCACGCCGATGGCCAATGAGAAAAAGATTCTCGCAAAAGCCTGGGATAATCGCTATGGTTGCGGACTGGCAATCGAGTTGTTAAAAGATCTGAAAGATGAGACATTACCGAATGTCTTATATTCCGGAGCAACCGTGCAGGAGGAAGTGGGATTACGGGGGGCGCAAACGGCGGCTCATATGATCAAACCGGATATTTTCTTCGCTTTGGATGCAAGCCCGGCAAACGATATGTCAGGCAGTAAAAGTGAATTTGGCCAGCTGGGGAAAGGGGCACTGCTCCGCATTCTTGATCGTTCCATGGTTACACATCGCGGCATGAGGGAATTCATCCTTGATACAGCAGAGTCTAATGATATTCCGTATCAATATTTCGTATCCCAAGGCGGCACGGATGCAGGCAAGGTCCATATTGCAAATGAGGGAATTCCAAGTGGTGTGATTGGTATTTGTTCACGCTATATTCATACACATGCATCCATGATTCATATTGATGATTATGCCGCTGCACGTGAATTGATTGGAAAATTGGTTCGTTCCTGTGATAAAACGACATTTGAAACATTGATAAATAACGGTTGATTGAGGAAGCTGAAATGGAAAGGGATACAGTCAGATATCCTTTTCCATCAGTTTTTTTTTGCATAGAAGGAAGGTAACTATTATGAAAATAGCAGTGGGCAGTAAAAATCCGGCGAAGGTAAAGGCTGTGCTGGGCGTATATGAAAAAGCTGATATCATATCACTCCAAGTGGAAAGCGGGGTCTCGGAACAGCCATTTTCAGATGAAGAAACGATGGATGGGGCAAAGACGCGTGCCCTGAATTGCTTGATTCACAGTGATGCCGAAATCGGTATTGGTCTTGAAGGCGGCGTCGTGAAAATGGAACAAGGCCTATTTCTGTGTAATTGGGGTGCGATGGCAACGAGAGACGGCGAGGTCTATGTTGCAGGCGGTGCGAGAGTTCCACTGCCCGAAATTGTAGCTGAGAAGCTGCTGGGCGGCGAAGAACTGGGACCGGTGATGGACAATTTCACAAAGCAAGAGAATATTAGCAAAAAAGAAGGAGCGATCGGCGTGTTTACAAATGAGCGAATCACCAGGGGAGATATGTTCCTTCATATCATGAGGATGCTTGCAGGTCAACACGAGTATAAAATGAAAATGAAAAAGTAGAATGTATGAATTACTGGCATGAACGTATGCTTCATTTTTGATATTTCAGCAGTAGGATATCCATTCGACGAGCGATTCAATGGAATACTGCCGCAACAGAGCAAAATTTGACAGGATTTTAATTTGTGGGGTTGCTAGTATAGATGACAAGGAGTGAGGGGGATGGGGTGGATTGAATCGATCCAAAAGGCACTCGACTATATCGAGGAGCACTTATTGGATGACCTGACAATCGAGAATATTTCCTGGGAAGCGAATGCCTCCGCTTTTCACTTTCAACGGACGTTCACCATCTTAACGGATATATCCGTTGGTGAATATATCCGGCGCCGAAGATTGACCTTGGCGGCTCAGGAAATATCAAGCACAAATGGCAAGGTCATTGATTTAGCCTACAAGTATGGCTACGACACTCCCGAGGCCTTCTCAAAAGCTTTTCGAAGGCAGCACGGAGTATCTCCAAGTGAAGCCCGGAAGTATATGGGGAAGCTGAAATTCTATGAACGCCTGGTGATACAGGTGATTTTGAAAGGGGAAAAACCGATGAAATACAATATTCTTGAAAGAGATTCATTTCAATTGATTGGAATCAAGCAAGAGTTTTCTTTGGTTAATGAAGGAAATTTGGTTGGGATTCCGAAGTTGTGGGAGAAAGTGAATGCGGATGGAACGAGCGACAGGTTAGGGCAGTTGAACAATGGCCAAATAGTTGGATTGCTCGGTGTGTGTGTAGATAAGAGGGCAGAGGAAAAAAATGAAACGATGGATTATTGGATAGCTGCAGAGTATGCCGGGAAAGTGCCCGAAGAGTTTTCAACCCTTATGATACCGGCTTCCAAGTGGGTTGCATTTGAAGTTCACGGACCTATGCCAGATGCCATTCAAAAAGCGTGGAAGCAAATTTTTTCCGAATGGTTTCCTACAAGTGGTTATGAACATGCCGGAACTCCTGAACTGGAAGTATACTCAAATGATGACGCATCAAACCCTGATTATTACTCGGAAATTTGGATTCCCATTAAAAAGAGATAAGTTTAAATGCATTTCGCTTGTAGGGTGGGTTATTCTGCTTCCCTACAAGCTTTTTGCGGTTTGATTGTACATAATCGTTTTCCCTTTTTCCTTGATGAATGCATGCATTCTAGAATGGCAGGCATGATTGGCTCGTCAAGGGAGAATCACAATCCATCTTCAAAAATATAAGAGAGCACCTTCATGGCTTGATTCACGGATTCGACCGTGACACTCGCCTTTTCTGATAATTCCTTTAAGGCATGGTGATGGGATTCGGGGCGGATCAAAATAAGCGGTTTACCGAGTGAAACGGCAGTGCTTGCGTCCATGGCGGTATTCCATTGTTTATATTTTTCGCCAAACAGAGCAACGACTAGGTCAGCCTTTTTCATCAAAAGACCTGTCCGCAAATTATTAATTTGGGAAGCGGCCATATCCTTTTGAATCGAGTTCGGTTGTTCACCAAGAATATCTTCACCAATATGATCGGACCGTTCATGGTTTTCCATCGGACCGACAAATTCTAACGGAAGCTTCAAGGCAGCGGCCTTATCTCTCAACTCACTTCTCCAATTTGAATGTATTTCCCCAGCAAGATAAACGGTTAATTTCATGGTTTTCCTCCTCTGAATTTAAATTGCTTTCATTGTATCATGTTTTGAGAAAATGGATGAATTTCATAAATAAGGATAATAGTATGCATAAGAGAGTAAAAGTGACGGCTGGAGGAATGACAATGGCTTTATCGAATAAAAAATTTCTTATTATTTTCCTGATATTGAGCAGTTTGGTTGTGAGCTGCTCCAGTATCGATAGACAAACAAAAAAAGCAGAGAAGGCCGCAGAATTGGCATTTCGAAACGATGAAAAACAGCCCAATATTGAGGCAGGGCTTATTCAGGTATATCTGCCAAAGGATTTTAAAGTAGTGGAAGAACATGATAATAATTTGATTTTACAAAAAGGTGATAAGATTTATATATTATTTGTCAATCCAAATGAAAAGGAAGACAGCTCCGTCTTATTTTTGGCGATAAAGGAACAAGATGATCAATATGTAGTGCTGCATTCATTTCAAAATGATGATAAGTTCGGCTTTATCTCGATTAAAGAGTCACCGAAAGAAAAGTATGAGCTAGCAGTGGGGATCGGTGGAGTCAAGTTGACAACCGAAACGGATAAGGATCATCTAAAAACCGATGCGAAACAAATGATGGAAGTCGTTTCATCTGTGCCGCAGAAATAAGTAAAAGTGCTGTCATTCAACCAATCCGTATTAATGGTTGATTTCTGGAGAGTCTGGTATGATGGGATTATAAAACCTAAGGTATCATTTAGAGCAGGAGGAATATTCAAATGGAAAATTTACAAACTGTGGAGCAATATGATGCATTAAAAAATGAAGGCAAACATATTTTTCTATTTTCAGCAACTTGGTGTGGAGATTGCCGTGTAATCGAACCGATCATGCCCGAGATTGAAACGAAATTTCCGGATTTTACATTCATTCATGTAGATCGTGATGAATTCATCGATGTGTGTGCCGCTAATGATGTATTCGGTATACCAAGTTTCATTGCTTATGATAATGGCAAAGAGCTAGGCAGATTCGTGAGCAAGGATCGCAAAACACAAGAACAAATTGAGGAATTCATTCAATCACTATAATCAATTTCCCCTTCTCGCTGGGGATTTTTCAATGAAGAGGAGGGTCAAACATGAAAATGGACAGCACGAAGCTGAAAAATATCTTGAAGGATCGTTTAAAAGATGATAACCGATCATTCAAATTCGATAGCAAGCAAGATACGTTACGGGTGGAAAATGTGAAAACCGGGAAGGGGATCACCATCGAGTTGCCACCTGTCCTTGCTAACTATGAAAACGTGCAGGAAAAAGCCATCGATGAGGTTGCCTATTACGTGGAAGAGGCCTTGAATGTAATGGGGGGAGAACACAGCATGGAAGGCAAGGAGAAATCCATTTTCCCTGTCATCCGTTCGACTTCCTTTCCAATGGAATCAGAAGAAGGAAATCCCTTTTTATTCGATGAGCATACGGCTGAAACCCGGGTTCTTTATGCACTCGATTTGGGGAAAACCTACCGTCTGATTGATGAAAAGATGATTCAACGGGAAAATTGGCAGGGTGACAGGATCCGTGAAATTGCCCTTTTCAATGCCCGTTCCCTTTCCACTGAAATGAAGTCGGATATCGTCGCCGATAATAAATTTTACTTTTTAAACACCAATGATGGATATGATGCTAGCCGAATTCTTAACGAATCCTGGCTTCGGGACATGAAAGACAAGATGGAGGGAACAATGGCGGTGGCCATTCCGCATCAGGATGTCATCATCATTGCAGATGTGATGAACGATACGGGATATGATATTCTGGCACAAATGGCCATGAGCTTCTTTGCGAGCGGTCATGTACCGATAACGGCTCTATCATTCCTTTACGAAGAAAATGAGTTGGAGCCCATATTCATTATGGGTAAAAACAAAAAGCGTGAACAATGAATCATTGAAAAACATAGGACCGTGTCAGGATGGAATAGTTCCAGCGGCAGTGGTCCTTTTTTTATGGTGTACCATGTGCAAGTTTAGTAGAGTGAGAAGTTTTTCAGTCCATATGTTCAATGAAAAGGAAGCGTGCTTACAAAGCAGCAAGGAATTTTTATTTTCAGCCGTAAGAAATCATAGTTCCAAGAGGGATATCTTTGGAGTGTTCTGTTTAATGGTGTTGAAATTTATCTTAGCATGGGTGATAATATAGTTAGATTATTTTGAAAATAAAGATTATTACTAATGGTGAAGAGGGACTGGTATGAGTCTCAGTCAGAATTGGTTCATGAATTAAATAATCTGAATATTTAAATTATACAGCGGATGAACGTTGTGGGAGAGTGCAAAGTATGAAGCCACCGAAGGAGCAAGTTCCAAAAATAGCCCTTGGATCAAATCTCTCAGGTAAATGGAACCGCAACTGGACGCAACTCTGGAGAGCGCGTATGAAACATGACGCCACCAAAGGGGAAATCTCCAGAAAATAAAATGGAGTTAAACTCTCAGGTAAAAAGGACAGAGAAGGGGAGCAGTAAGTTTACGCAACCCTTCTCTGTCCTTTTTTTGTGTGTAAAAAAAGAATGGGGTCAGCTTTATTTGGCTTCTTACAGGAAGGTGTGCAGCGAAGCTTATTATTTAATGAAGGAGGAGTAAAATGATTTAGTTCTTTTATTAAGACAGTGAGCAACGATTAAGTGAAAAGGAAGCCTGATGTTTAACAATAAGGGGGAGTCATGATAGAAACGAACTATCAAGGTACCAATAAGATGATAATGGGAATTGTATTTGGTGTTCTTACATTTTGGCTTTTTGCCCAGACGATGGTAAATGTTGTCCCAGTAGTTCAATCAGACCTGGGCATTTCATTAGGTGTTTTAAATGTCGCCATCAGTTTAACAGCTTTATTTTCAGGGATTTTTGTCGTTGCAGCGGGCGGATTGGCAGATAAGGTTGGAAGAAAGAAAATGACATATATCGGTTTATCATTAAGCATCGTAGGCTCTCTTTGCCTTATCTTCACGCAAGATGCCGGATTTCTGATCATCGGGCGAATCATCCAAGGTATTTCAGCCGCCTGCATCATGCCGTCTACAATCGCTTTAATCAAATCGTATTATGAAGGCGAGAATAGGCAGCGTGCCTTAAGCTACTGGTCTTTCGGGTCGTGGGGAGGTTCGGGTATCTGTTCTTTTGCAGGAGGATCGATTGCGACATATATGGGTTGGAGATGGATTTTCATATTTTCAATTATTTTTGCTTTACTAGCGATGATCCTGATTAAGGATACACCAGAAAGCAGAGCGGAAAAAACAAGCTCTACTAAATTCGATATCGCTGGTTTATTGGTGTTTGTCATGGTTATGCTTGCATTGAACCTGGTCATTACGCGTGGGGATGATTTTGGTTGGACAAGTCCAATCACGTTAAGTTTAATTGCCATCCTGGTCATTGGTTTTTTCGTATTCTTCAAAATCGTAGGTAACAAGTCAGATGGGTTTATTGAGCTAACTTTATTTAAGAACAAATACTATACAGGGGCCACGCTTTCTAACTTTTTGCTGAATGCAGTAGCGGGAACATTGGTAGTTGCCAATACATATGTACAGGTAGGGAGAGGGTTCAATGCCTTTCAATCCGGAATGTTATCCCTTGGATACTTGGTATGTGTATTAGCGATGATTCGTGTTGGGGAGAAAATATTGCAGCGCGTCGGGGCAAGAAAACCGATGATCATCGGTTGTGCATTAGCGGCGATTGGCGTTGGCATGATGTCCTTAACATTTTTATCAGGAACGATTTACACTTTCGTCGTGTTTGTCGGGTTTACTTTGTTGGGAATCGGACTTGGGATGTACGCAACCCCATCTATTGACACAGCCGTTTCCAATGCACCCGTAGAGAAGATCGGAGAGGCGTCAGGAATCTATAAAATGGCTAGCTCACTCGGTGGATCATTTGGCGTGGCTATCTCCGCCACAGTGTATGGTACGATTGAAAATTTGGAGGTAGCTGCAGCAGCGGGGTTAACGACCAATGTGATTTTTGCTGTACTTGCGCTACTTTCCATATTATTCATCATTCCAAGGGGGAAAATGAGCGAAACGAAGCCTTCCATTTCGAAAGGCCTTCCTGATCAAAAACTTATATTGAAATAAAGGGGGAAAATATTTTGAAAAATCAATTAATGAATATGCTAGATGCCCGTAAAGAGGAAATGGTTCAAATCCGCCGTCATTTACATGAGAATCCCGAGCTTTCCTTCAAAGAAGAGAAAACAGCACAATATATTATTGATTTTTATAAAGGTAAAGATGTGGACATTCAAACGAATGCAGGAAATGGATTAGGGGTCATCGTAACGATCGAAGGCGGGAAACCAGGGAAAACGATAGGTCTACGTGCCGATTTCGATGCATTGCCGATTACAGAAGAAACGGAGGTTCCGTTCCGGTCAAAAAATGAAGGTGTCATGCACGCTTGCGGACACGATGGCCATACCGCTTATTTATTGGTCCTGGCAGACTGCCTAGTAGAGTTAAAAGATTCTCTTTCCGGTACCATTAAAATCATTCATCAACATGCAGAAGAAACACCCCCTGGAGGCGCAAAAAGTATTATGGAATCAGGGGCTCTGGATGAACTGGATGCTGTTTTTGGCATTCATTTATTCCCGACACATCCAACTGGGGAAATTGGATATCGCGGCGGCTTTTCGATGGCTGGAAGGACCTATTTCAAATTAGCAATAAAAGGAATGGGAGGTCATGGTTCATCCCCGCATATGGCCAATGACGCCATTGTCGCAGGTGCCCATTTCGTCACAGCCGTGCAAACCGTAATCAGCCGTCGCTTGAACCCTTTTGATATGGGTGTGGTTACGATCGGTTCTTTTGATGGAAAAGGTAGTTTTAATGTCATTAAAGATTGTATAGAAATAGAGGGGGATGTCCGTTATATGACAGCAGAGACACAAAAGCTGATAGATAAGGAAGTCCACCGGATCGTTAAAGGGATAGAAACGGAATTTGGTGTTCAGTGTGAACTGTCGTATGTTCCTGATTATCCACCGTTATATAATGACCCTGAACTGACTGGATTCGTGAAAAATAGTCTTGAAAGTATGAACGATGAAGATATTAAGAAGGTCGTGGAATTTCCGATGTTCTCAGGTTCGGAAGATTTTTCGTATTATGCAGAAAAGATTCCTGGCTGCTTCTTTTACATTGGCTGTAAACCAAAAGGGGTGGAAAGGGCTTATTTCAATCACCATCCTAAATTCGATATAGATGAAGATGCCCTATTGATCGCTGCCAAATCAGTCGCACAAGTTGTATGCAACTTTTGTGAATCGGAATAGTCAAAATGGCCCTTTCTTAGCAAAAAAACGCTGGAACCCACAAAACACCGTTCGGTTTAAACGAACGGTGTTTTATAAGTTTCAGCAGTTATATGAATGCCACCGGAGATTTCGTATAGGGTGATGGCATGTGTTACGGACGTCTCAAATGGTTGCATGGAAACTTAATCTCTTTGTAAACGCGATTTAACAGCGGTGTTTTATTTAAATAGTAGACTAGGGACTAAAGTTATTTCGCAGTGGATAGGTTTAAACTCTTTTCAGAAGGGGTTTAGTAGGGTAGGAGTTAGGCGAAAAACGCAGTGTCGGTAAAGAATCGGAAAAAAATGTACATACTAATCCCAATTTAGCTTAAATTTTCTCGATATTTTAAAAATAACTGGTAGAATTAGTTACATAACTACAGATGTAGAAAGAGTGATAGGTTTGAAATGGCTAAATAAAATGAAAAAATGGTTCCAAGCAGAGGAAATTATTGAAATTGAAGAAATTATTATAGATGAACCGCTTGATGAAGAAACTTTAAGGAATATGGATTTTTCGAAGATTTCTAAGGAAAAGAAAGAAGAAATAAAAGTTTACAATCAAACAGTGGAAAAAATGTCCCAGACAAAAGATCCGGATACAAAAATCCTGTTTCAATATCCAAAAGGAGAGTTCAAGTTCCCTCTCATTCCCGATCGGGAGCATAACAAAAGAAGCCCTAGGGAAAGAAAGAAAGAAGATCGCGAACCAAAGCAGGGTAACATGACCAAAGAAACGAGAAGGCCAGTGAGGGAGCCTGAACCAAAACGGAGAAGCACGAATCGGGATCCAAACCCAAAAATAGTCCCGTCGAATACTCCATTCCGCCCAACGGAAATCCCTTCACCCATTTATGGATTTCGCCGTCCGGAAAAAAAGATCGTCCCTTCTGAAAAAATTGTTGAATATGAATTAGAAAGCACATTGCCTGTTCTTAAAAAAGAAGAACTTTATAATGATATTCCAGCATCAATCCCTGAAGTTCCAGCAGCCTATGAGGAATTGACGATAGAACCATCCGTTCTTGCACCAGAACAAATAGAAGAAAAAAGGGAAGGGTCGGAGATACCCGCTTTCTTTCGTAAAAATTCCATTGAGGCGGAACCTGAAGAACCAGTAAGCAAGCCCGCTGAACTTATAACAAAGCAAGTGGAAGAAAAAAAGGCTTATGAACACGATCATGATGATTTTGGACGAGAAGTCGCTGTATCCTTAATGGAACAGATTGAAGATGCACCGTCTGAAGCTATAGAGGTTCCTCGGGAAACCGCCGTACTATCAACTCAACCAATGAGTCATGCAAGTGAGCCATCATCTGTGATACCTGATGAACAGCCTAAACAAAAGAAAAAACATATCCCTTTTAATGTGATGATGCTTAAGCAAGATCGAAAAAGTAACGAGTTCTTGAATAAAATGATCCCGGAAAAAAAAAGCCTTAATGTCGAAAGGGGTATAGTTTCACTTGATAAGGAACCTCTAATGAATACTGATGAAGCGGATGTAGGACAAGCGAAACAAATCATACCTGAATGGCAAATGGAGGAAGGCAAGGGTTCGTTGAAAGATGGGACTCCTGTCACTCTGGAACCCGCAAACTTCACGGAAACCAACTTTGTTTCCGAAAAGGTCGCCAAGCCCGAAAATGCCGTTGAAGCCAATATCGGTTCGAACCCGGTCCAAGAAACATCGATTTCTGAAAGTCGTAATCATGGTGCAGCTTTCTCCGAGGAAAAAGCGGAAGGGAGACAAAGCGCAGCCCCAGAATCTTTTGGTCCACTGGAAGTAGATGATAATCCATACTATGTGTTTCCAAATATTGAGTTGTTGACACCTCCTACTTATGCTGTGCATGATGATGAGTGGCTCGAGGAACAAACTTTATTACTGGATGAGACGTTGAAAAATTTTAATGTTCGTGCAAAGGTTGTCAATGTCACTCAAGGGCCGGCAGTGACTCGTTTCGAGGTGCATCCGGAACCGGGAGTGAAGGTGAATAAAGTGACAAACCTGATGGATGACATCAAATTAAGCCTTGCCGCCCAGGATATGCGGATGGAAGCGCCGATTCCGGGTAAACATACAATTGGGATTGAGATTCCGAATAGGAAAAGCAAGCCGGTATTTTTGCGAGAGGTTTTGGAAAGTACTGAATTTCAAGAGCATGAATCACCTCTTGCAGTGGCACTCGGCCTTGATATATCAGGTCAGCCGATTATCACTGATTTGAGAAAAATGCCTCATGGATTAATAGCCGGACAAACGGGATCAGGGAAAAGTGTCTGTATCAACACCATGCTGGTCAGCTTGCTGTATAAAGCGACGCCGCAGGAGTTGAAATTACTATTAATCGATCCGAAAATGGTCGAGCTTGCCCCGTATAACCGAATCCCGCATTTGGTCAGTCCGGTCATAACCGATGTAAAGGCCGCTACGGCTGCGCTGAAATGGGCGGTAGAGGAAATGGAACGACGCTATGAATTGTTTGTACATGCCGGTGTCCGTGATATCAGCCGCTTTAATGACCAAGCGGAAAAAGCCGGTCAATATTCGAACAAGCTGCCCTATATCCTGGTGATCATCGATGAGCTTGCGGATCTAATGATGATGTCCCCGGCTGATGTCGAGGAGGCGATCTGTCGCATTGCTCAAAAAGCCCGGGCCTGTGGCATTCATTTAATTGTAGCCACTCAGAGACCTTCAGTCGATGTCATCACTGGTTTGATCAAGGCAAATATCCCGACAAGGATCGCGTTCTCTGTTTCTTCCCAGGTCGACTCGCGCACAATTATCGATAGTGGGGGAGCAGAAAAGCTGTTAGGAAGAGGAGATATGTTATTTGCTGAAAACGGCTCATCAAAAACTGTTCGTTTGCAAGGAACTTTTGTAAGTGATGAAGAAATAGATCAGGTCGTCAACCACGTGAAATTGGAACAGCAGCCGAAGTATCTTTTTGAACAGGAAGACTTGCTGAATAGGGCCCAGGTCACTGAAGAAGCGGATGAACTGTTTTTCGAGGCATGTGAATTTGTCGTGAGCCAGCAGGCTGCATCTGCATCGAGCGTCCAAAGGCGCTTCAGAGTCGGCTATAACCGTGCAGCGCGTCTAATAGAAATGATGGAGCAGCAGGGAGTCGTATCTGAATCCAGAGGATCAAGACCCAGGGATGTTTTGATTACAGAAGAAGAACTGGAATTTTTACATGGTAATTAAGAGAACCGATTAAAAGGAAATTGTATATAATGTGAAAGGGTGAAAACCCGTTGTTATCACCTTAATGGACGCAAAAGCCAATGATTTGATAAATTGGCATCTGCCTGACATGGATGAATGAATAAAAAAGTGATATAATAGTTATTTGTTGATGAATGATTGAAAATATAAGCATTAAACCTATGAAGAAATTGCGTTTCTAACAAGTCTCGTAAAGAAAAACAAATAAAAGATGACGTCATATACTGTCATACAGGTAGACGATTGGTGGAGGTTCGCTTTATGACTGCTTACCATTTTGTGGGAATTAAAGGGTCGGGTATGAGTGCTCTTGCACAAATACTGCATGATATGAATATTGAAGTGCAGGGTTCCGACTACGAAAAAGAATTTTTTACACAATTGGCATTAGAAAAAGCCGGGATTAAAATCCTTCCTTTCAACGAGGAAAATATACAACCTGGAATGACCATCATTGCAGGAAATGCGTTTCCGGATAGTCACCCGGAAATCGTGAAGGCAAATGAACTTGGTTTGCCGATCATCCGTTATCACCGTTTCCTTGGTGATTTCATGAAAAACTTTATCAGTGTGGCGGTTACCGGAGCGCATGGAAAAACATCAACGACCGGATTACTTGCCCATGTAATGGGTGGCGCAAAACCGACATCCTTCCTGATTGGGGATGGAACGGGTAAAGGAATCGTGAATTCCGATTACTTCGTATTCGAAGCATGTGAATATCGTCGTCATTTCCTTTCTTATTATCCGGATTATGCAATCATGACGAATATTGATTTTGATCACCCTGATTATTACGCCAATGTCGAAGACGTGTTCGAGGCATTCCAAGCAATGGCCCTTCAAGTCAACAAAGGCATTATTGCGTGCGGTGATGATGAGCATTTACCACATATTCAGGCGAAAGTACCAGTTATTTTTTACGGATTTGCAGAAGGAAATGATTTTCAAGCGAAAAATGTTTCCGTCTCTCCGAATGGCACTACTTTCGATGTGCATGTAAGGAACAATTACTATGATACATTTACTATTCCTACTTTTGGAAAGCATAATGTTTTGAATGCACTTGGTGTCATTGCTCTTTGTAAATATGAAAACTTGGATACGGAAGCTGTGAAAGCCCAATTGCGCACTTTTGGCGGAGTTAAACGCCGGTTCTCTGAAAAGGAAATCGGAAGTCAGATCATCATTGATGATTATGCGCATCATCCGACTGAAATCTCAGCAACTGTTGACTCAGCGCGTCAAAAATATCCGGAGCGTGAGGTTGTTGCGGTATTCCAGCCGCATACTTTCTCGAGAACGCAAGCATTCCTGGATGAATTCGCCGACAGTTTGAATTTGGCCGACAAAGTATACTTATGTGAAATTTTTGGATCTGCTCGTGAACATCAGGGGAAATTATCGATTGAAGACCTTCAAGATAAAATTCCTGGTGCCGAACTGATTACGGAGAACACAACATCAATATTGCAAAATCATGAAAACAGTGTCGTGTTATTCATGGGTGCGGGGGACATTCAAAAGTTCCAAGCTGCCTACGAGCATTCACTGCAGGTAAAATAAAAAAACGATCGATCCCGTATAGTGGATCGGTCGTTTTTTTTATCGGTATTTATTTAAAAAAACCAGCCGCATGTTTCGTATGCTGCTGGCTTTTTCGTTATTTTAAATTTTCTGGATTTAAATTTTCCAGTACCGGTAAAACGAAACGTCCGTCCTTACGTATCAAGACGTCATCAAAATGGATTTCCCCTCCGCCATATTCAGGGCGTTGAATATTGACCAGGTCCCAGTGAATGGCTGAATGGTTTCCGTTAAAGGCATTATCATAGCATTGTCCGGGAGTGAAATGAAAACTTCCATCAATTTTTTCATCAAAGAGGATATCTTGCATCGGGTGTAGAATATAAGGATTTACACCAATTGCAAATTCACCGACATATCGTGCTCCTTCATCAGTATCAAAAATTTTGTTAATGCGTTCCGTGTCATTCGCAACTGCTTCAACGATTTTTCCATCCTTGAATGTTAACTTCACGTTTTCAAAAGTAAAACCCTGATAAGGGGACGGAGTATTATACGAAATCACTCCATTGATGGAATCTTTCACAGGAGCTGTATATACTTCACCGTCAGGAATGTTCAGCTCACCTGCACATTTGATGGCTTTAATGTCTTTGATGGAGAAGGTTAGGTCCGTACCGGGCCCAGTTAAGCGGACCTTATCCGTTTTATCCATCAATTCAACAAGGTTGTCCATGGCTTTGCTCATTTTGCCATAGTCGAGGTTGCAGACTTCGAAATAAAAGTCTTCGAAAGCTTCTGTACTCATTTTGGCTAATTGGGCCATGGAATTTGTCGGGTAGCGAAGTACGACCCATTTTGTTTTTGGCACGCGGATATTTCTATGTACTTTACCGACTGTTTGTCCATGAATCGCCATTTTCTCTGGAGGGACATCGGATTGTGCATTGATATTATCCCCGGCACGGAGGCCGATATATGCATCCATCTGGCTCATTACGTTCGCTTCAAACTCACCCATCATCTTGTACTGTTCTTCTTTGGCACCCATCAACAAGGCACGATCCACTTGATGATCCTTTAAAAGGACGAACGGATAACCACCTGCTGTATAGGCTTCATTAACAAGGGCGTTAACAAGTTCGCGCTGCAATCCAAAGTTTTCGATCAAGATTCTTTCACCTTTTTGAAGTTTCACGGAATAATTGATTAGGTTTTTGGCCAATGTTTCAATTCTGGGATCTTTCATTAAAATACCTCCATTGTATAAATTCGACTTATCTTTCTATCATACCCGATTTCCTGCCATAAGTGTCACACGTAGAATTTTATGGAGGAACTGGATTTAGACAATAATATTTCCAGATTAGGGTTTGATAGGGTATATTGAAAAAATAAATAAGTTTATAATATTAGGGAAGGGGTAATTAATAACTATCAGTTACCAAGTAAGTCGATTTTTTTCGGAGGTGTTCCAATGGAGATTATTTTATACGTAAGTGCTGCTGTTGCAGCGATAGCTTTCTTGATCCTTGTTATATTCCTAACAAAGGTACTGACATCACTTCAAACAACCCTGGACAGTGTGGCCCGGACGCTGACAGGACTTGAGAGCCAAATGCAGGGCATAACGCTCGAAACTACCCAGTTATTACATAAAACAAATACGTTGGCTGAAGATTTGCAGCATAAGTCAGAAAACCTGAACACAGTGGTTGATGCTGTGAAGGAAGTGGGTACATCCATCTCTAGCTTTAATTCTTCGGTCCAAAAAGTTTCCCATAAAGTGCAGGCGGAGATTGATAATAATCAAGAACGAATCTCACAAATTGTACAATGGAGTAACGTAGCCTTAGAGATTCGGGACAAATGGAAGTCAAGAAACAAACAGGCTGCCCCGAGCCCCACTGAAAGGGCGGAGTTAGAAAGGGAAGCGTTGGAAACCGATAACTTACCTAAAAAAAGGTTTTTACGTTCTAGATCTTAAAATCTAGTTAAATAAAAATAAATAACTGAAAATTGAAAGGGGAATGTATTATGACTCAAAAAGAATTTCAAACAAATGACTATCAGAAATCCTATGAGGACGAACGCGACTCGATCAATTCAAAAGACTTTATGATTGGCGCCTTAATCGGCGGGATGATCGGAGCGGCTACCGCTTTGTTCATGGCTCCGAAAGCAGGCAAGGAATTAAGGAATGATTTTAATGAACAAGCTAGAAACATTTCTGAGAAAACAGAAAAATTAAGACAAACAGCTATTGAAAAAGGTACTATTTTTGCAGATACTGCAAAAGAAAAAACAAGTTCCGTCACTGAGATCGTTTCAAATAAATCATCCGATATCGTTAATAAAGTGAAAAGCTTAAAAACTGGAAAAGAAAACGGTGACGCGGCTGATGATACGACAAATTCCAGCAACAAAGATATAGATGTAACGGGAGCTTCCGATTCTCCAATCGTATCCGTCGAAACCAATTTTGCTAACGGCACGGACTCAGAAAATAATCCAGCCGACCCAACAAGCGGAAATAAGAATGCGGCAAAATTAAAACTTGATGAAGCGAAAAAAGCATTTGAAGAAACTGAGAATAAATTGACGAAATAAACTCTAAACCCTTTCATTCCTTCATTATGGATGAAGATGCATAGAGGTACGAAAGATAAGGCGGTGAAGTGCTTCAATGGCTTCATCGCCTTTTTGATGGTAAAATTTATAGGACAAGGAAAGGAGACATATAGTATGACCATAACTAAAATTGAAACAGAAGAACAATTCAATGAGCTTTTAAAAGAGGATACATTCCTGCTCTTCAAGCATAGTGTTACTTGCCCTGTCAGTGCGGAAGCATATGAACAATATGAGAAGTACATCTTAGGGAACGAACAACTTAAAACGGCCTACCTAGCCGTTCAGGATGCTCGTCCACTTTCCAATTATGTGGCAGAAACATTTGAAATCAAGCATCAATCACCCCAGGCCATACTTTTTAAAGGTGGAAAACCTGTCTGGAATGAATCTCATTGGCGGATTACAAACGATTCATTGAGCAAGGCCATTACTGAATGAATTTAAAGGCCGGATCCCTTTCCTTTGGTAAGGGGCCGGCCTTTTATTATTCCATGGTGGCAATAGGATTATTAAACGGTGTCCAGGGGAAACCTTTTCTTGAAAGGTGTTGCCTGTTCATTAGCTGCGCAAGGAGTTCAGGCAGCTGCAACTCTTTAATCATTTCTGGATGGCTCCAGGCAAGTGGCAGACGATTTGATCATGGTCCAATTCTCGTGAGATAAAATATCAATTAAATTATAGCTTTCCTGTTCTATTTCCAATATAATTCCTACAACGGATCGTGTTTCAATATTCAGTGTTCTTGCATGAGTAACACCTGCTTTTAAGCATTTATAACTTTAATGCTTAAAAGCGTTTAATTATTAAAGAAAAATATCGTGACATTTGCGGATACTTCATTTATAATTAATTTAATCATACATGAAATATTCTAAAATTTTCATTGATAAAATGATCGGGGTGAATGATCGAAGACTCCAAAGGTATTTTTGAGTTTGATGATCGCAAAACCGATTTCTATTTTAAAAAACGAAGGGATGGATTTGTAATGAGCAACAAAGAGCTTGATGGACTTCGTAATCAACTGGACGATGTGAACCTTCAGTTATTACATCTTATTAATCAACGTGCTGAACTTGTACAGGAAATTGGCCGCGTAAAAGAAAAACAAGGTGTAAACCGTTACGATCCGGTCCGTGAAAGAACGATGCTGGATCTTATCGAAGCTAATCATCAAGGACCACTTGATCTTGGTTCGATTAAACATATTTTCAAGGAGATCTTCAAATTGGGCTTGGAGCTTCAAAAAGATGATCAGAAGAAAACGCTACTTGTTTCTAGAAAACAAAAGGCAGAAGACACCATCATCGACATTAAGGGTGAATTGGTCGGTAACGGGATTCCTAGCTTCGTTTTCGGACCATGTGCCGTTGAATCTTATGAACAAACAGCTGCGGTAGCTGAAGTCATTAAAGCTAAAGGTTTGAAATTGATGCGCGGCGGTGCATTCAAGCCACGTACATCCCCATATGATTTCCAAGGACTTGGTTTGGAAGGCTTGCAAATACTTAAACGTGTTGCTGATGAATACGGCTTGGCTGTCATCAGTGAAATCGTAAGTGCTAACGATATTGAAGCGGCTATCGATCATATTGATGTCATCCAAATCGGTGCACGCAACATGCAAAACTTCGACTTGTTAAAAGCGGCTGGTGCCGTAAATAAACCAGTTCTTTTAAAACGCGGACTGGCTGCAACGATTGAGGAGTTCATTCATGCAGCGGAATACATCATGTCGCAGGGTAATGGTAACATCATCCTTTGCGAACGCGGTATCCGAACTTACGAAAAAGCAACAAGAAATACACTTGATATCTCTGCTGTACCGATTTTAAAACAAGAAACTCACTTACCGGTCATGGTTGATGTAACGCATTCGACTGGACGTCGAGACCTATTGCTTCCAACAGCTAAAGCGGCTCTTGCCATCGGTGCTGACGGAGTTATGGCAGAAGTGCATCCGGATCCTTCCGTTGCTTTATCGGATTCTGCACAGCAAATGGACTTCAAACAATTTGATGAATTCTACGAAGAAATTAAACGTTTGAACTGGGTTACTGTATAAGCTGTAAAGTCTTAAAATATCTATTTAGGGCCCTTACCACCTTGGCAAGGGCTCTTTTTAATGGTTTTTTCAGAAAAAGTATCGAAATAGGCACTATTGGATTGCAGGAAAGATTCGACTATCGTATGATAAATAACAAGAATGAGAACTGTTCGGAAGATTGGGTCATACATAAAGAGATATCTATGTGAATTTTATACTTGAAAAGGGTATTGAATATTTGGCTGAGAAGAGAGTAAGACTGCATTTTTTGTTAGGCAGATCGTTCCTGAAAAATCTTCCTTATAGAGGAAAACGCATAAAAGAATATTTCCCGAAATAATTCGGGTCTTTTATGGGAAAAATGAAAGAAATGGAGGAATGGATGAATGAATAATATAACCATTTATGATGTGGCGCGTGAGGCGAATGTTTCCATGGCCACCGTTTCCCGCGTAGTTAACGGGAATCCAAATGTAAAGCCAGCGACAAGGAAGAAAGTTTCGGATGTGATTGAGAAGTTAGGGTACCGTCCCAATGCAGTGGCAAGGGGTCTTGCCAGCAAGAAAACGACTACAGTCGGGGTCATTATACCAGATATCTCCAGCATCTTTTTTGCCGAATTGGCACGAGGCATAGAAGATATAGCGACCATGTATAAATACAATATCATTCTAAGCAGTTCTGATGAGAATATAGATAAGGAATTCCATTTGTTGAATACGATGCTTGGAAAACAAGTGGATGGTATCGTATTCATGGGAGGCAACATTTCTGACGAGCATGTCAAAGAGTTTAATAATTCACCCGTTCCAATCGTTCTGGCCGGTTCGGTGGATGAAAGCGGACAAGTTCCATCGGTTAATATTGATTATGAGGCTGCGGCATTCGACGCAGTGACTTTTTTCGCTCAAAAAGGACACAAGCATATCGCATTTGTAAGCGGAAACCTGTCCATGCTGATTAATGAAAAGAAATTGGCTGGTTATAAACGCGGGTTGAAAGAGGCGGGGCTTTCATATAATGAAAGTTATATCGTTGAAGGCGATTATACATATGATTCTGGAATTGAGTCTTTTGAAAAATTCCTGGAAGCGGATGAGAAACCGACAGCATTCATTGTCGGAGCCGACGAAATGGCGCTTGGAATTGTCCATGCCGCCCAGGACAAAGGACATAATGTACCGGAAGACTTTGAAGTGATCAGCTTTGACAATACTAGATTGACTTTGATGGTACGTCCGCAAATCACGACGATCGTCCAACCTCTCTATGATATTGGTGCGGTTGCGATGAGGCTCCTGACAAAATTGATGAATAAAGAGGAAGTGGAAGAAGGTCATGAAATAGTGATCCTGCCACATCGGATTGAAGAACGTCAATCAACTAAATAAGCTGGTTTAGAGAGTGCCCTGAGGGCGCTCTCATTTTTTATTCCACAGGTTATATCCACAAAACAAAAAAGATCGTTTTTCAACGATCTTTTCATTAGCTGTGTTCATTGCTTGACCATGTTTGTTTGGAAGAACGGATGGGATAAAGGACCTTTTCAAGCGTTAGGGCATTCTTCTCGCTAATTTCAGGCTTCCTCGGAATGGGTTCGTATATATCTTCCATATCATCCCATTCTATCGGGAGGGGCACAGGGGACTCCGGCTGCCATGTATCAATCCATTCTTTTGATAGGGGACCTGAAATATCATTATTCGTCATTTCAAGCCAGACCCTCGACCAGGCCCTCGGGACGACGCGCCATATATCATAACCGCCGCCACCCACGGCAATCCAGCGCCCGTCGCAATACTTATGGGCCATTTCGTGGGCCAACTTTGGTATCTCCCTGTAAATCTTCATGGTGGCAGATAAATGGGTAAGTGGATCGTAATAATGGGAATCTGCTCCATTTTGCGTTAATATGACATCCGGTTTGAAGAATTCTATGACCTCTTTAAAGGCAGCCCTATAGCATTCCAGCCAAGAGTCGTCTTCCGTGAACGCATCGACCGGGATATTGAATGAATAGCCATAGCCTTTTCCTTGACCCCGTTCATTAATATTGCCCGTGCCGGGAAATAAGTACCGTCCCGTTTCATGAATGGATAGTGTACATACATCCGGATCGTCATAAAATGACCATTGGACTCCGTCACCATGATGGGCATCTGTATCAACATACAAGACGCGTGCGCCATATTTTTTTTGCAAATACTTAATCGCTACCGAACTATCATTATAAATGCAAAAGCCTGAGGCTTTCCCGCGGAAACCGTGATGCAGGCCCCCTCCAAGATTAAGTGCGTGCAGGGACTGACCGGTCATGACGAGATCCACGGCCGTCAAGGTACCTCCGACAAGCAAGGCGCTTGCTTCATGCATGTTGGGGAATATTGGGGTATCTTCCGTTCCAAGCCCGTAATTTACAGCCTTTTCAGCGGGGAGCTTTCCCTCACCTGCCAATCTGACAGCGTTTACATAATGCGGATCGTGGATCAGTTCCAATTCTTCATCGGTAGCCATTCTGGGCTTGATAATTTGATCATCACTGATGGCATGGTGTTTTTTTAATAAATCAAGCGTGAGTTTAAGCCGTTTTTGATTGAATGGATGATCATCGTTGAATTTATAGGTAAGAAGTTCATCCGAATAGACAAAAAGGGATGTATCATTCATGGGAAATCCCCGGTAGACTAGGCCATAAAACGGTATAGCCCTCTTTCTTCAAATCCTCCACTACCATAAATGGATTCATCGTCTGCACACGAATTACAAGAATTTTATAATCGGTACCATCTTTTTCAGGATAAACAAGAGTACTGAGGATATTCGTATTGCGCCTTTTGAAAATATGGGCAATATCATGAAGGCTACCTGCCTTATCCGGAATTCTGATTTCGATTTGGGAACCGGGTTGATTGACTCCAGTCAACTCAACGTAAGAATGAAGTAAATCAGAACCGGTTATGATGCCTACTAACTTTCTTCCCTTTACAATTGGAAGGCAGCTGATATTGTTATCACAAAAAACAGCCCCGATTTCTTCCACGAAATCTAGCGGGTGCCCTGTGATTATTTCCGTTTTCATGATGCTGGATAGTGGTTTTTGTAAATCATTTTTGTATTCTGCGGTGCGGAATATAGAGGGGGCAGCATCCCGAATATCACGGTCGCTGACTAATCCCACAAGTTGAAAGCTGTCATCGACAATGGGAATATGGCGAATTCGTTTCTCCTTTATGATCATGACAGCGCTATGGATTGTATCCGTTGGAGTGAGGGTGAAAATATCCTCATTCATTATTGTTTCAACAATCATTTTCTTTCCTCCTCTTCCTCGCCTCTTTAATACATGAACCGATTCATAAAACGTAATTGGTCGAATTTTTGGATGGATTCCTGCGGGACTCTTTTGCCAATACGGGCCATCAGGCAGTTGGCCGGGTGGGAACTGATTTCAGGATCATCTGTTGCAAAGTAGACCAAGCCGCCGGCACTCATCATTTTTTCCATGACCTTGCGATAGTCCCAAATATTCAGGCCTGTTCCTTTCAAATCCCAATGCCAATAGTATTCAGTGGTGATGATGATGAAGTCTTCAACGGAATCGTCTTCCATGGAAAGGCGAATTAAGTTCTTGCCGACGGAGGCACCCCGGTATTTAGGGATGACCTCGATTGCACCAAGCTCAATCAGGTCCTCCATCTCGATTTCCGACCAGCGCTCCAAGGGATCGGGATATAAGTAAGTTACATAACCCACGATGGTTTCATTTTCACGGGCGATGAAGATCCTGCCCTCAGGCAAGTCTGCAATCTCTATTAACGCTTTATGCTGCAAAGCAGGCGGGCGAAAGGCGACCAAGTCTTCGTGAAACTCATAAGCGGACATTCTTTCGCCGTTTAACGGCCCCTCGATGATGATAGTTCCGCTTAATGTCTGCAGTTCCTTAGTATAAAAGGTCTTATTATATTCCATTCTTTCACCCCCCTTGTAAATTAGTAATCTTTCACTCTCGCATTCCGGAGTATAAGAAGCATTGAAAGCTTACATAAATTATACATAAAAACAAGGGGCATAATTCAGAAAGTTCAAAGCATATATGAATCTTTTGTTACAGGGCTTCTTCTTACCCGCCCATCAATATGAATTCACCTTAACTATAACAATATACTTGTATTATTCAAGATTCAGCAAGAAGGAATTTCCCAAAAATGGAAGTATTGAATATTTAAAAAATTGAGATAATTCATTTCTTATACTATAATGAAAATATAGAGCCGAATAAAGGGGGAGTTTGTCGTATGAATGTGAAAGCGTTGCCAGTAGTGGAAGGTAATTTCAATTTAAAGAATTATGATGAAAAATACAAGAAGTTTGACTGGTCCGAGACGGAGAAGGAATTCTCCTGGTCTGAAACCGGTAAAGTAAATCTTGCGTATGAAGCCATTGACCGCCATGTAGAAACATACAAAAAGAACAAAGTAGCCCTTTATTACAAAGACGATAAAAGAAATGAAAAGTATACATTCAAGGAAATGAAGGATTATACGAACCAAGCGGCAAATGTGTTCAAGAACATTGCCAATGTGGAAAAAGGTGATCGTGTTTTCATCTTCATGCCTCGCTCCCCGGAGCTTTATTTTGCATTGTTGGGTGCGATTAAAACGGGGGCGGTCGTAGGGCCGTTGTTCGAAGCATTCATGGAAGGCGCAATAAGGGATCGTCTTGAAGATAGTGAGGCAAGTGTGTTAGTGACGACACCAGAACTTTTGCCGCGCGTACCGGTTGATGAATTACCCCATTTAAAGCACATTTTCTTGGTGGGGGAAGATATAAAAGAAGAAGGAAAGCATCATAACTTCAATAAGAAATTGAAAGAAGCGGATAAAAAATTCGAAATTGAATGGGTGGATCGGAATGACGGTCTGATTCTTCACTATACCTCGGGGTCCACAGGAAATCCAAAAGGGGTGCTTCATGTTCATAATGCGATGATCCAGCATTATCAAACGGCAAAATGGGTTCTTGATTTACAGGATGAGGACGTGTATTGGTGCACAGCGGACCCTGGATGGGTGACAGGGACGTCCTACGGGATCTTTGGGCCGTGGCTGACAGGGACCTCGAATGTCATTGTAGGCGGGCGATTCAAGCCTGAATCCTGGTACAAGACCTTGGAAGACTTTGGTGTAACGGTATGGTATAGTGCCCCGACTGCCTTCAGGATGCTGATGGGCGCAGGCGACGAAATCGTTAAACGGTTCGATTTGAGTTCCCTCCGCCATGTCTTAAGTGTAGGTGAACCGTTGAATCCGGAAGTGGTGCGTTGGGGAATGAAGGTGTTCAATCACCGTATCCATGATACATGGTGGATGACGGAGACCGGAGCTCAGGTCATATGCAATTATCCTTGCCTGGAAATCAAACCGGGTTCGATGGGTAAACCAATTCCTGGTGTGAAAGCGGCGATAGTGGATGATCAAGGCAACGAGCTTCCACCTCATAGAATGGGGAACCTAGCCATCAAGAAAGGATGGCCTTCCATGATGAAGACCGTCTGGAAGAATGAAGCGAAATATGAATCTTACTTTATGCCAGGTGATTGGTATGTTTCCGGAGATTCGGCATATATGGATGAAGATGGTTATTTCTGGTTCCAAGGCCGGGTGGATGATGTCATCATGACGGCAGGGGAAAGAGTCGGACCTTTCGAAGTGGAAAGCAAGTTGGTCGAGCATCCAGCCGTAGCTGAAGCGGGGGTCATCGGGAAGCCGGATCCGGTCCGGGGGGAAATTATCAAAGCATTTATCGCCCTCCGTGACGGATACGATGCTAACGATGAGCTGATAGAAGAAATTCGACAATTTGTAAAGAACGGTCTCGCAGCACATGCGGCGCCACGTGAAATTGAATTCAGGGATAAACTTCCTAAAACAAGAAGCGGTAAAATCATGCGCCGTGTCTTGAAAGCTTGGGAACTGGATCTGCCAACTGGTGATTTATCATCGATGGAGGATTGAGAAGCTGAGTTATGCTTTTAGAGAAGGTAAAAAAGCATCCATGCACATTTGCGTGGATGCTTTTTTTGAGAGTTGGGCGAATTTACCAATCGAGTAGGGAGAGGGTATAAAAAACAGGCTGCCGGGTTATATCCCGACAGCCTGTTTACTTAAAAAATGTCATTCTTTCTCTTCTTCAACTTTATCCGTGTCTTTATCTTGATCATTGACTGTGTCTTTATCTTTGTCAGTCTCTGGGTCTTTTTTATCTGTATTGTCTTTATCTTTGTTTTGCTCTTGTTCTTTGTTTTTATCTGTTTCTTTTTCTTTTTCTTTATCTGGTATACCATTCTCATCTTTTGAGTCTGGTTTTTTATCTTTGTCAGCTATTTGATCTTTTTCGCGATCATCTTCGTCCTTTGTGGAATCATCTTTTGAACTTGTCTTCTTAGCACCGCTTTCTATACGTTGCGATGGGGCTGATTCTTTACCGACTATGTCTACAGCCGTTACGTAATAGGAACCGCCTGAGCTGACTTTGTAAACAAGATTCTCTCCAGCATTGATGCTTGCTACTTTTTTACCGTCTTTATAGACGCGATAGCCGACGACATCTCCTTCATGATGCAAGCCCCATGTAATCTTTTCGTTACTTATGGTTATGGAGAGGGGATCAGGCGCTTTGCCATTATCATTCAGCTTCGCTTTCGTCCCGACGACACCACCTGATTTTTCGCTTCCAGGAATCACTGAACCCGGGTCATCCACATATTTCAATCCGATGTCTCCAAATGACTCCGGATTCAGCATGAACCCGCCACTTGTGAATTCGCCAGGTGTTTGCGGAAGGGCCGCGTATCGTTTGCTGCCGACTGATACATATTGTCCATCTATGAAACTATTATCCGCCCTTGATGGAGCATATTTTGCGATGAATAAATCCGATTTGACAAGTCCTGCCTTTTGACACGAACTTGACGGAAGCAGTCCTGAAACGCCACAGAAGGAACGGCTGACGATCCCGCCCGGCATTTCAAAGCGCTTATCGGGGTCGACGAGTTTCGGTTCGACCTTGTATGCGGCATTGATCAAATCTGCCCAATAATATATATTACGTTTATTATATTCTAGACCATTATACGTTCCTTGCAAGGATTTAGGTGTGTCATAACCCAACCATGTTCCGAATGATACATTAGGGTTGGTAGCGACGAACCAAGCGTCCTGATAGTTTTGTGAAGTCCCGGTTTTACCAGCCCAATCACTTGAGAAAGCAAGGCGGTTCCTGACCGAAGCGGCCGTCCCGCTGTTTACGACATCACGCATCATATCAAGCGTCAAGTAAGCGGCTTGTGGTGAAAAAACATTCACTGGTTTCGCTTTATGTTCATAGATGACCTCGCCATCTTTCGATACGATTTTATCGATCATATAGGCATCTATGAAGTCTCCTGAATTGGCAAATGTGCCGAATGCATTGACGTTTTCTTCAACGGTTACACCATTTGTCATCGCTCCTAGTGACATGGCAGGATTAGAGTAATCCCCTTCTGTTAAGGTTGAAAACCCCATTTTTTCCAAATAGGAAGCCGGCCTGTTGTTGATTATTTTCATGTAAAAGAGCGCTGCCGGAATATTATAGGAGTTCTTCAGGGCCTCTCGTGCTGTTGTTACCCCTGTATAGCTTCCGCCTCCATAGTTTCCTGGGTGCCACATTTTTCCTGCCGGAATGGAAATGGGTACGTTGGCTGATACGCTTCCAGGTGAGATTTTTCCTAATTCAATGCCTGGACCATATACGAGCAGCGGCTTCATCGTTGAACCGTTTGATCGCAGTGATGAGGTAGCATGGTTCGTCTGCTCCCGCTTGAAATTACGGCCGCCTACGAAACTGATGATTTTCCCAGTTTTATTTTCGATAAGAATGGCTCCCGCCTCAACGGGTTCGCTCACCGTTTTCATTTCTTTCGTATCCGGATCGACGACTTGTGCCGTTTTATCATATCCGAAATTTGGATATTTTTTCGTTACTTCCTGCATTTTGTCATAGATCTTTTTATTGACTGTCGTATAAATCTTATAGCCGTTTTGACGAAGCTTACGATCAGCAAGTGCTACATATTGATCTTTTAAATCATCATTCTCTAAATCTTTCTCTTCGTATCCATCTTCTTTTGCTAGACTGACGGATAGAATTTCAATGGATCGTTTTTCAATTTCATACGTGAGCCATGGATACTTCTCTGATGGCATCTCCGTTTTACCGATAAAGTCTTTTGTTATGTCGTATGCGCTTGCTTTATCATATTCTACTTTTGTTATGTATCCGTTACTATACATTCGTTTTAAAACGGTTTTCATCCGGTTGATGCCGGGTTCTTGATTTTCTTTCAGTTTTCCTTGCTGGGTATATGGTGTATAACCGAAAGGGCTTTGCGGCAATCCAGCAATAAAAGCGGATTGGGGCAGAGTCAGATCTTTGGCCTCCACACCAAAAATACCTTCAGCAGCCGACTCGACACCAGCGATGTTCCGGCCGGAAGAATTTCGTCCCAACGTGGAGACGTTTAGGTAGGTTTCCAAAATCTCTTCCTTTTCAAAGAACTTTTCCACCCGGAGTGCAAGCAGGATTTCTTTTGCTTTCCGGTCAAATGATACTTCGTTCGTGAGGACCTGATTCTTAATGAGCTGCTGTGTTAAAGTACTTCCTCCGGATTGGACGGATGCATTCGAAAATTCCTGGTAAATGGCACGCAGGATAGCCTTCGGGACAACCCCGTCATGTTCATAAAAATACTCATCTTCTGTAGCGATGACTGCATTTTTAAGATACTCCGAAACTTTATCGATGGACACTTCTTCACGTTCAAGGTCACTCTTAAGTTTGCCTAAGTATACGTCATCAGCAAAGTATACCTCGGAGGTCTCTTCATAATTGTAGATGTCTTTTTTTAAATCTTCTTTTGAGCGAACCGGCTCATCTTTGACGAGGGCAGCGAAATAGCCGGCTCCGACGCCGCCGGCGAATGAGAATCCTAGAATCCCGACAATAATGAGGATCAGCGTTAAATTCCAAATGACTTGGTATGTAACCCGCGCGTTTTTTTGTGTTTTTTCATTTTGGAAAAAACGTGTCAGCTGCTTCCAAACTGTTTGAAATCTATCTTTTTGATTATTATTCATCGTATCATACCCCCTGAAATCACATATATTATAGCATATAACATGTAGGAGAAAGGGCATCTTTCTTATTTTTCTATAATCTGTAAGGGTGATGTTGACAAGCAATCTTATGTATGATAAAAGTTTATTAACAACTATAAATTGATGAATTGATCGCGATGATAGGACCCAGTAGTCAGACTATCCCTGTTTTAGAGAGCCGGTGGTTAGTGGAAATCGGTACAAATAGTATGATGAATTACTTCCTGGAGCATTTGCTGTGAAATGATTAGTAGCAGTGAACGGTTGACGACCGTTATTCGTCTTGAGCGGAGGGCGTAGTATGTCCTCAAGTTGGGTGGTACCGCGAATTTATTCGTCCCTTCATATTTATGAAGGGGCGTTTTTGTGTGCTTTTTGCGGTTTTTTTCTGAGATGAAGGAGGAATATTAAATGGATTTGCTTAAGGAACTCGAGTGGAGAGGGATTATTTATCAACAAACGGACGAAGAGGGGTTTAAAGACCTTTTAGAAAAAGAGAAAATATCTTTATACTGTGGTGTAGATCCAACTGCGGATAGCATGCACATCGGACATTTACTGCCATTCTTGACATTGCGCCGTTTTCAGCAGCACGGCCATCGTCCCCTTGTGCTAGTAGGCGGTGCGACTGGGCTTATCGGTGATCCAAGCGGTAAAAAAGAGGAACGCCAGCTGCAAACGCTGGAAAAAGTGCTCTATAATGCCGACTGCATTAAAGGACAGCTATCACACATTTTTGAATTCGACGGCGAAAATGGAGCAGTCATGGTCAATAACTATGACTGGTTGGGTAAAATTGATCTCGTCACGTTTCTGCGTGATTATGGAAAATACATCGGCATTAACTACATTTTGGCAAAAGATACAGTTGCTTCTCGCTTGGAAACGGGGATTTCCTTCACTGAATTCACGTATACGATTCTACAAGGGATTGATTTCGAGCATTTATACAGCAATTACAACTGTAAATTGCAAATTGGCGGAAGTGATCAATGGGGCAATATTACGACAGGGCTTGAAATGATTCGGAAGTCCAATGATGAGGATGCAAAAGCATTCGGTATGACGATCCCGCTCGTAACGAAAGCGGATGGAACGAAATTCGGTAAAACGGAAGGCGGAGCGATCTGGCTTGACCCGGAAAAGACGACCCCGTATGAATTTTACCAATTCTGGATTAATACAGCCGATGCTGATGTTGTGAAATACTTGAAATTCTTCACATTCCTATCACGTGAAGTGATTGAAGAGTTGGAGCACTCCGTACAGTCCGAACCGCATTTGCGCAAAGCGCAAAAAGCTTTAGGGGAAGAAATGACCCGTTTGATCCATGGGCAGGAAGCTCTTGACCAGGCAATCAAAATCTCTGCCGCGCTATTCAGCGGTGAGGTGAAAAATTTAAGTGCAACAGAAATTAAATTGGGCTTTAAAGATGTCCCTAGCTTTGAACGTGAAAGCAAGGAAGATATCGGTTTGGTCGATTTAATCGTTGAAGCTAAAATTTCCCCATCGAAGCGTCAAGCCCGTGAAGATATTCAGAATGGGGCAATCTCCATTAATGGAGAGAAAGTGACTGATTTGCAATTTGTAGTGACGGAAGCTGCTAAGATTGAGGGAGAGTTCATCCTCGTTCGTCGCGGAAAGAAAAAATACACATTAGTGAAATGAGTTTTCAAAGCCCGGCTGAGTCAGCCGGGCTTTGTTATGTCTGGAAGTTAAGTTCTGTACACAAAAAAACCCCATCCAAGGATGGGGTTTTTGAAGTTATTAACGAGAGTAGAACTCAACGATAAGCGCTTCGTTAATTTCAGCAGGCAATTCAGAACGTTCTGGTAAACGAGTGAAAGTACCTTCTAATTTCTCAGCATCGAATGTAAGGAAATCAGGTACGAAGTTAGTTGCTTCAACTGATTCTTTGATGATTGAGAAGTTGCGTGATTTTTCACGAACTGCGATTGTTTGTCCAAGAGACACTTTGTAAGAAGGGATGTCTACGCGACGTCCGTCTACAATGATGTGACCGTGGTTAACAAGTTGACGTGCTTGACGACGTGTACGAGCTAAACCAAGACGGTAAACAAGGTTGTCAAGACGTGATTCAAGAAGAACCATGAAGTTTTCACCATGAACACCTTTTAGTTTGCCAGCGCGGTCGAACATTGAACGGAATTGACGTTCAGTGATTCCGTACATGTGACGAAGTTTTTGTTTCTCTTGTAGTTGCATTCCGTATTCAGAAATTTTTCTACGTTGGTTAGGACCATGTTGTCCTGGAGCATAAGGGCGTTTTTCTAATTCTTTACCAGTACCTGTTAGGGAAATTCCTAAACGACGGGATAGTTTCCAGCTTGGGCCAGTATAACGAGCCATAGGATGACTCCTCCTTTAAATGTTTTTATTTTGGTAAAATAAAAACCGTGTGAATGAACGATCATGACCATTTTGTTTTCATGTACCTTCGCCCTAGCAGCAGAGAGTTACGAGATACACCTCTGGTTGGAGGAACAAAATGAGAACATAAAAGCTGTCACATAGGCTGCAATATTTTACACAAGGAGTATTGTATAATATTCTGCTCAATGAGTCAAGGACAGTTGGCTATTAATTAAAAGAAGAGAGAAAAGCTGTATTGAAGCAGATCCTGTAATTTATTAAAAAATACAAGTAACAAGGATGGTTTTTCCATTGTAGACGTTATAATGAAATCATGAGGATGGTTCCCATCTATCATGGGAGTCATTACTATATGTATCGTTCTATCCCGGTTCTTTTGCATCATTTCAAAGTAAGGATATGAGGGAATAGTCAGAAGTTTTCTGAATAATAGGCTGTAATATAGGGATGATGAAGATGAAGAATAAAATAGCTTAGGTGTTAAATGAATTAAGGATGCTCTTCTTTCAACACATGCAAAATAGGCAAGGTGACCTTGATAACGAAATATTTTTGGAGACATTTTTATTCGCTACGAAAGACGTGCTGGGAATGGAAGAGGTTACGTTCTATAAATTTGACGAGTGGAAACAGCAATTCTATAAAGAGGCTTCAACGGGAAACCTTCACGATTCTATCATGCAGGCTCCTGCTCAGGAGTATATTGAAATGATATGGAGAGAACATGAAGATGATGGGGAAGAGCTTGTTCACATTCAGCAAGACGTCCAGGATTTTCAAGTCGTTATCCCACTTTGGGGTAATGGGAAGGTAATTGGGGTGACCGCCTTTACAGAACGGAAAGATAGCTAAAGGATAAAGTGAGAGATCTTTCCAATCCAGGGGTGACGATTTCAGCAGGCGTGTCCCAATGGGTAAAAGGACAATGGGATAGTGTAAAAGAGGTTGTTAAAAGGGCCGATGAAGCTTTATATATGGCGAAGAATTCGGGGAAGGACCGGGTACATGTACATGGAATACGGTAATGGAAAAGGGAGCAGGCATGTGTTGCCGCTCCCTTTCAATTTATAGATGCCTGGAAAGGATTTCAGCGAACTTTTCAAGTCCTTGCTGATCCATTTCGTCAAATCGGTTCGTGATAGGGCTGTCGATATCGAGCACACCGATCAATTTGCCATCCTTCATGAGCGGTATGACAATTTCAGATCGCGATGCTGCATCACAGGCGATATGTCCAGGGAATTGGTGGACGTCCTCGATGCGCAGCGTTTTTTCAGTGGCTGCTGAAGTCCCGCATACGCCCTTACCCATTGGAATGCGGACACAGGCTGGAAGGCCCTGAAAGGGTCCTAAAATTAATTGGTCTTCTTCGTATAAATAGAACCCGACCCAGTTAATCTCATCGAGAAACAGATTCAGTAATGCTGCCGCATTGCTTAAATTAGCTATCCGGTTTGTTTCATCTTCTATTAAGGCAAAAAGTTGTTTTTGGACAAGTTCATAGTTTTTTTCTTTTTTTCCTTGATACATTTCGACATTAAACAAAAGCGTTCACCTGTCTTCCTCATATTTTTACAGCACTTTCCAGTCATGTTGCTTGATTGTTGGGAAATTGTCGAGAACTTACTAAAGGATTCTCTCTATTCCGTGCAGAAATAGTCCACAAGACTTGTCTCAAAGAAAGCGAGGGATTGCCTAAATGAATCGCCAGACGCCAACGAAACAAGCCATTGTGGAAGCTGCATTACACTTATTTCATTTAAAAGGCTATCATGCTACATCCATAAGGGATATTGCGAATAAAGCGAAAGTGAACGCAGCCAATATTGCCTACTATTTTAAAAATAAGCAGGGATTGCTGGAATTCTGTTTCACTTCCTATTTAGAAGAATATATCTTGGTCCTTGAGACGAACATGACGCTGTTGGACCTTAAAGGCCCGCAGCAATGCTTGATGAATCTAGTAAAGGATATTCTCACTTTCCAGAGGGAAAACTTCCTGGCCGCACGGTTCATATATGGGGAATCTTCACTGGATTCCAATTTAAACCGGGAAATTCATTCGACTTATTTTACAAAGGAAAAGTCTTATTTTCAATATATTTTGGAACAAGGGATTAAAAGCAGGAGTTTCCAGCCGGTCTCGATTCCCATGTATATGCTCCAGTTGAAGGGCCTGCTAACGGCTCCTGTCCTGCACACCCATTATGCGATGGATGTTCTTCATGTGTTCCCGCAGGAAGCCTATTACACGAATATATATGCTAATGAGGTCGGACGTTTTCTGCAAGATACACTTTTCAATGCCGAAGACCGTCAGCCGCTGCTAGCTGGTGGGCCAAAAGTGTATACATGAGTTATCCATTGAACTCTGCAATCAATGCCCGATAGCCCTGACCCAAATCTTTAGCCTGATGGGCATCTGAACCATAAATAAGCGGAATTCCTAGATCATGGGCACGTCTAGCGAATCGTTCTGGAGGATAAGGCTCACCGCATAGAGGTTTTACAAGCCCAGCTCCATTATAATCAAGTTCATATTTATTTTCATTGATCATGTCCAACACTTTGTAAACACGCTCGTCAAAACTTAATGCTGGCGGATATCGAAGCTGGAATTTATGGACAAGGGTAATATGCCCAATCCGCTTAGGCTTATAAATGCCTAAATCCGCTTTGATTGATTGTTCTAACGTATCGTAATATTTGGCATATACCGCTTCGACAGATCCTAGTTCATTGGCAATCGCACCAAATTCATTTTCACTGAAGTCAATGCAATGCCAACTATGTTGATGCTTGATGAAGTGGACGGAAAGTATGCTATCATCAAGGAATTCTCCGATGTCATCGAGAAATTCTTTTGTTTCTTTTTCATAACCCTCTATAAAGTCAACCTCAAGACCACTTTTGATCAAGATTTTGTCTTTATAACGTTCTTTCAGTACGCGGAGCTCTTGAAAGTAATCCAGGAGCAGGGCAGCGTCCATACCGCTGTCTTTTTCAGGTGTAGGATCTTGAAAATCTCGTGGCAAAGGAGCATGCTCCGTAAATGTGATTTCCTTTAATCCTAGCTCGATTCCCCGCGTAATATATTCATCGAATTCATCCGTAGAGCCGTGAGGGCAAAACGGAGTATGCACGTGACTGTCAGCTTTCATGGCCATTCCCTCCCAAAAAACAGGTATTTGTAGCAATTTTCTACAAATAATTCATTTTTCTCATCAAAAATTATTGCTAACATGGTATCATAAAAGCATTAAATTTAACATTTTTAAAATTGATATATAATAGAGCAAGACTGTAAGGACTAGAACAGGGGGCTTACCATGGATTACATAATTGGGGTAATTGTATTAATTTTGATTTTCATCATTTGGGGTTATTTTTTCAAAAAAAGATATTTTAAAGAAATCGATCGACTGGAATCCTGGAAAATTAGCATCATGCACCGCCCCGTGCTAGAAGAGCTTTCTAAAGTCAAACAATTGAACATGACAGGTGAAACAGAAGTAATGTTCGAAAACTGGCGCATTGAATGGGACGCTATCATTACGGACCATATGCCTGAAGTCGAAGAGCTTTTATTCGATGCAGAGGAGTTTGTCGATAAATACCGTTTCAGCCGATCAAAAGAGGTACAGCGCAAAATTACAGTCAAGCTCAATGAAATCGAAGAAATGATCAAAAAGATTCTATATGAATTGAATGAACTAGTAGGCAGTGAGGAAAAGAATCGCTTGGAAATCGAGGAAATTAAAGAATCCTACCGCACATTGAAGAAATCATTGCTTGCACACAGACATAATTATGGAAAAGCCGCTGATAAGCTCGAAAACTCCTTGGATGAAGTAGTGCAAATCCTGCAGAAGTATGAAGAAGAGACTGTGAACGGAAATTATTTAAATGCGAGGGAGCTTGTTCTTTCCATAAAGGAAAAACTAGCAGCCCTGTCGGTTAAAATGGAGATGCTTCCAAAATTATTGGTTGATAGTCAATCCGAGCTGCATTCCCAACTTCATGAATTAAAGGATGGGTATGAGGAAATGTCAGGACAGGGGTATCTGTTGAGTCATATCCAATTCGAACAGGAGATATCCAGGCTTGAGAAAGAACTGGATTTATATAAAACACAATTGGAAAATGCCGAAACGGAAGCTGTTGATAAAGGCATTAAAGATATGCGCGAAAGCATTGACGTGCTATATGACCTACTGGAGAAAGAAGTGCTTTCAAAACAGTATATCTTGAAAAATGATGAAGTGCTCAGGAAAACGATAAGTGACCTTGAATACGAAAGTGATAAACTCAAAGTTGAAACGATACATGTTCAACACACCTATCATTTAACAGAAAACGAGCTGGATGCACAAAGAAAAATGGAAAAGCAGATTGCCCAGATTTCGAAACGCCATCAATTGCTTGTCTTGAAGATGGAGGACAATGTGATGGCAAGCTCGCTGATCAGCGAAGAGATGCAAGGACTGGCAGTACAGTTGACAGAATTACAGGAAAATCAGAAAGACTTTGCCGTTAAATTACAGGCTTTAAGGAAAGATGAAATGGATGCCAGGGATTCACTGGCTGAATTGAAACGCAAAATGGTTGATACGGGCCGTTTAATTGCCAAAAGTAATATTCCTGGTCTACCTGAAGAGTATAAAGTGGTGTTATCTGATGCCAAGGAAAGCATGGATGACGTTCAAAGTAAACTTGAAGAAAAACCGCTTGACATGGCAGTTGTTTATATTTATTTAGAAAAAGCGGTTCAACAGGTGAATAAGGTCCACGAAAAAGCACAAGAATTGATCGAACATATGTATTTGGCCGAAAAAGTAATTCAATTCGGCAATCGTTATCGCAGCAGTCACGAAACAGTGGCCGATAGCTTAAGGGAAGCGGAAGCAAAATTTCGCAGCTATGAATATCAAGCTGCACTGGAAACGGCAGCCACGGCCATTGAAAAGGTCGACCCAGGAAGTTTACGGAAAATTGGAGCGAACGTAGAAGAAGTTCTTTCCTGAAAACCCGCCATGGCGGGTTTTTTCTTTTTCCGGACCCTAAATTAGTTTTCTACCAATATATTCGAGTGGGGTGGGAGTGAAGAGTATGCAAGGCTTCTTTCTTACATGACCAGTGTTTTACATTCTCTTTCAAATTCAATTATGTTAATATTAGAAGTTGCAACAGCAACATTTGAAGCGATATTTAGAAGAGTGACCATCATAGATACAAAACATGGAAGGTGAAACCATGATTTATTTTGACAATAGTGCAACAACAAAACCATATCCCGAAGTAATCGAATCGTTCGCAAAGGTTTCTGCGGATTATTTTGGCAACCCTTCTTCGCTGCACGGGCTTGGCGTACAATCCGAAAAGCTTCTTTCTGCTGCAAGAAAGCAGATCGCAGATTTATTAAAGGTGAAGAGCTCGGAAATATATTTCACATCCGGAGGAACGGAAGGGAATAATCTTGCCATTAAAGGAGCCGCCCATTCCCAGGGAAATCGGGGCAAACACATCATCACGACAGCGATTGAACATCCTTCGGTTGAAGATGCATGCGAATCATTGACGAAAATAGGTTACGAAATCACCTATCTGCCTGTGAACGAATTTGGGCAAATTGATTTAACTGATCTTAAGAATGCACTGAGGGAAGATACCATTTTAGTGTCCGTCATGCATGTTAATAATGAGGTTGGCTCCATACAACCGGTAGTTGAAATAGGAAAAGTGTTAAAGCAATACCCACACGTGCTCTTTCATGTCGATAATGTGCAGGGGGCAGGCAAAGTTTCATTATCATTACGTGATGCCCATGTGGATTTATGTACAATTTCAGGACACAAGGTACACGGCTTGAAAGGGACAGGCATCCTTTATATTCGTGAAGGCGTTCGGATCGATCCGCTATTCCACGGTGGAAATCAAGAAACGAAACTCAGAAGCGGCACCGAAAATGTCGCGGGAATCGTCTCTCTTTCGAAGGCTTTTCGTATTAGTATGAACAATCAATTGCAGTATCATGATAAGCTGCAGCAAATCAAACAATATTTATATAAAGGGTTGAACGAAATGGACGGGGTGATGGTTAACACACCTAAGGAGGGTGCACCCCATATTTTGAACTTTTCCGTTCCGGGACTTAAATCAGAGGTATTGCTGCATGCTCTTGAATCGGATGGAATATTTGTTTCGACGACAAGTGCATGTTCTTCGAAAAAAAGGACGGTAAGCAAAACGGTGGATGCGATGTTCCATAATCAAGCCCGTTCCGAAAGTGTCATCCGGATCAGTACTACCTATGGCAATGAGATGGAAGAAGCGAAGCAAGTTCTGGCGGCGATACAGAAAATAGTCGCTAAATTAGAAAAAATAATGAGGGTTGCTAAATGAAATTCGATCATATAATTATTCGTTATGGAGAGATCTCCACGAAAAAGAGAAACCGCAAAGGCTTTGTTGACAAAATGAAGGCGCATATCCGCTGGAGTTTAAAGGATATTGAAGGCGTAGTCCTTACAGCCAACCGGGAGCGGATGTACGTTCTTTTGAACGGGGTGGATCATAAGCCTGTCATAGACCGATTGAAAGGTATTTTTGGGATTCAGTCTTTAAGCCCTGCGATAAAAATCGAGCGTGATTTAGAAGTGATGAAAACGGCAGCGTTATATTACCTTAATCACACGCTTGAAGATGTAAGCACGTTTAAAATCACGACAAAACGCGCGGATAAGGATTTCCCATATAATACCGATGAAATTAACAGGGCACTCGGCGGGCATTTGCTTCGAAATACGGAAGATTTAAAAGTGGATGTAAAGAACCCGGATTTGAACCTGTTGGTTGAAGTAAGACGCGAAGCTGTGTATTTGACGGGTGAAATCATCCAGGGGGCAGGCGGGCTTCCATTCGGGTCGAGCGGAAAGGCAATGCTGATGCTTTCTGGCGGGATTGATAGCCCTGTTGCGGGGTTCCTTTCAATGAAACGCGGATTGGATGTAGAAGCGATCCATTTTTACAGCCCTCCCTTCACAAGTGAGCGTTCTCGTCAAAAGGTCATTGATCTGGCGGGCAAGCTTGCTGAAATAAATGGGAGCATGAAAGTGCATATTGTTCCATTTACGGAAATTCAATTACTGATTCAAAAACAGATTCCGGAAAACTACTCCATGACGACAACTCGTCGTTTGATGATGAAAGTCGCCGATCGAATCCGTGAAAAGGAAGAAGCGATGGCACTCATTACAGGAGAAAGCCTTGGACAGGTAGCGAGCCAGACGATGAGCAGCATGTTTGCCATCAATGAGGTGACGAATACACCGATTCTGCGTCCATTGATCACCATGGATAAAACGGAAATCATCAAAATTGCCAGAGAGCTTGATACTTTTGAAATATCCAATCTGCCGTACGAAGATTGTTGTACGGTCTTTACGCCGGCAAGCCCAAAAACGAAACCAAAACGTGAAAAAGTCAATTTCTATGAAAGCTTTGTCGACTTTGAATCATTGATTGAAAAAGCGGTTTCCGATACCGAAATATTGACGGTTAGACCGGGACATACATTCAATAATGATGAGGCTATGGATGATTTATTTTAATTCCTGTAATTACCAATAAAATTGTGCGAATGAAGCCATGTGTTTTAACACATTCTATAATCACAAGGAGGTGAAAAACACATGGCAAACAACAACAGCTCAAACGAATTATTGGTACCTGGAGTAGAACAAGCTCTACAACAAATGAAATACGAAATTGCAACAGAATTCGGCGTACAACTTGGTGCCGACACAACATCTCGCGCTAACGGTTCAGTTGGTGGAGAAATCACAAAACGCCTTGTTCAAATGGCTGAACAACAATTAGGCGGAGGATTTAACCGTTAATTTAATAAATATGGCTACAGAGAGCAGGTTTATAACCTGCTCTCTTTATTTATTTATTTGTAAAAATACATAGAAATATTAGAGAAGTATCTTGTATAATGAGTAGGTACTAAGAGTTCATAATTGGAGGGGAAGAAAATGAAGCGTGAAGATTTATTAGCTCCGGAACATTACAACTTAGTGAGTGAAATGGAACGTTTTGCAAGAAATCCAGAAAAAGTTGCGGTACTTTGGGAGAACGAATCCGGAGATAAAAAGCAACTTACATATGAAAATTTATTAAAAGGTGCAAATAAAATCGGAAATGCCTTCAAGAAAAAAGGACTGGGAAAAGGGGATACGGTCCTGATCATCATTCCTCGTCTAGTGGAAGCTTATCAGGTTTATTTAGCCGCATTGAAAATAGGCATGATTGTCATTCCTTGCTCCGAAATGCTTCGGGCAAAGGACTTGCAGTATCGTATTAATCACGGTGATGTTAAAGGGATAATCAGTTATCATGAATATACACATGAATTGGATGAAGTAGAGGGGGCGGCAAGCCTTCTGAAATTCTCGATCGGAAAACGAATAGAAAATTGGCTTGATTTGAATGAGCTTGCCGATGCGGAATCGGATCAGCTGTCCATTGCCGCCACGAAGAGTGAGGATATGGCATTCTTATCTTATACTTCCGGAACGACAGGAAACCCAAAAGGGGTCGTCCATACACATGGCTGGGCTTATGCCCATTTGAAAACGTCTGCTGCAAACTGGCTGGGCATCAGTGAAGGGGATGTGGTTTGGGCAACGGCAGGTCCGGGGTGGCAAAAGTGGATTTGGAGTCCGTTCTTGGCTGTTCTTGGAACGGGAGCAACCGGTCTTGCCTATCATGGGAAGTTCGAGGCCAAGAAATATCTTCAGCTTCTGCAGGATTATAAAGTGAATGGGTTATGCTGTACACCAACCGAGTACCGATTGATGGCCAAGGTGGATAACCTTGATGATTATGATTTATCCCATCTTCATAGTGCTGTATCAGCAGGCGAACCATTAAATCAAAAAGTGTTCGAGGTGTTTAAAAACCATTTCCAGATCGAAGTCCGCGATGGATATGGACAAACCGAAAACACTCTTTTGGTAGGTGTCACAAAAGACATGGCAATTAAACTGGGCTCCATGGGCAAACCAACTCCAGGCAACCATGTTGAAATCATTGATGATTCCGGCAATCCTTGCTCTCCAGGTGTAGTGGGGGACATTGCCGTGCACGTCGATACTCCTGCTCTCTTTAAAGAATACTTTAAAGATCCCGAGCGGACATCGAAGCAATTCCGCGGTGATTATTATGTCACCGGCGATCAGGCGAAAAAGGATGAAGATGGTTATTTCTGGTTTGAAGGTCGTTCTGATGATATCATCATCAGCTCAGGCTATACCATTGGACCGTTTGAAGTGGAAGATGCACTCGTTAAGCATCCATATGTGAAAGAGTGTGCGGTTATAGCCAGCCCTGATGAAATAAGGGGGAATGTGGTCAAGGCATTTGTTGTCTTAATGGATGATATCGATCCATCATGCCAGGACTTGATCAAAACCCTCCAATTGCACGTAAAAGAATTGACGGCTCCATATAAATATCCAAGGAAAATCGAATTTTTAGAAGAGCTTCCTAAAACAACATCCGGTAAAATCAAACGGGTGGATTTACGGAAAAGGGAAGAAGCACTCCTTAATAATTGATCGAAAGCATTACCGTCAGCCCCAAAGGCTGGCGTTTTTTTATATAACAGGGGGGATTGCATAAAAGCATAAATATGGGAATTCTTAATTTGAGATGATACACTTACTGCATATCTGTACAGTAACAATCATTTAATAAGGAGTGTAAAGCCGGAATGGGAACGTTATGGTTCAATGGGTCGATTTATACGATGATTAAAGAAAACGATCAAGTGGAGGCAGTCTTCACTGAAAAGGGGGTAATTGTAGATACAGGCAGCCCCGACTATTTAAAAAATGAATATGGAGGCAATATTTCCAGGGAAATCGACTTAAAAGGACAAACGATGCTGCCTGGGTTAGTGGATAGTCACCTCCATTTGGTCGGGCATGGTGAACGATTGCTTCGTCTAGACCTCTCTTTGATGGATAGCAGGGAGTCCATATTGAGTTCCTTGAAGGAAAGATGCGCAATGACACCGGCTGGAAAGTGGATTGTCGCTGAGGGTTGGAATGAAAATGAATGGCCTAGTGCTGAATTGATATTGCGTGATGAGCTTGACGCGATATCGAAAGAGCATCCCATCGTATTGAAAAGAATATGCCGTCATGCCTTGGTGGTTAATTCTTGCGCCCTTTTAGAAGCTAATATTAAAGAGGCTACGAAAGAACCGCCAGGCGGGGTTATCTGCCGTTATCCTGATGGGAGGTTAAATGGTTTATTTAAAGAGAACCAGGCGCAGAACCTTATTTTAGACAGCCTTCCTGGCATTGACCAGGAGTATATCGAAAATGCGCTTACAGAGGCGATACAAGACGCCTATAAGGTAGGATTGACTGGCGGGCATACTGAAGACCTCCATTATTACAATGGCTTCATGCCGACTTATCAGGCGTTTAAATCTGTCATCGAGGACCGGAATAAGGTCTTTCGCGCCAATTTACTCGTCCATCATGGAGCGTTTGAACAGATGCTGGCAGCAGGCGGCCGTTATCAAGAAGGTACGCGATATATCAAATTCGACAGCATGAAGATATTTACTGACGGCTCCTTAGGAGGCCATACAGCCCTGTTGAGCGAACCTTATGTAGATCAAAAAGACACGAATGGCGTGGCGATATTCACCGAAACAGAGCTTCAGGAATGGGTGCAAAAAGCAAGGCAGGCTGGAATGCCGATTGCTGTCCATGCCATTGGCGATCTTGCTTTTGAATATGTCTTGAATGCAATGGAAGCCCTCCCCCCAAAAGAAGGACTGAGGGATCGGCTCATCCATGCACAAATTGTCCGGCCGGAACTGTTGGAGCGGGCGGCAAAACTACCGGTCATCTTTGATATCCAACCAGGTTTCGTACCTTCCGATTTTCCGTGGGTGGAAGAAAAGGTTCCAGCAAATCTATTGGAATCCTCCTACGCCTGGAAAACATATTTGAATATGGGAATTATTTGTGCGGGAGGGTCAGATGCTCCGATTGAGCCGTTAAATCCAATTTTGGGCATTCATGCTGCTGTCACAAGGACGAAAATCAACAGTGAGGATGGCCATGTATATGGCTTGGATGAAAGACTTTCCGTATATGAGGCATTCGTACTTTATACAAAAGGGAGTGCAGCAGCAATAGGCCAAGAAAAACGTCGCGGTCAAATCATTAAAGGGTATGATGCGGATTTTACCGTTTTTGATCTGGATGTCTTTGCAGTTAAGCCAGATGATCTTCTAAAAGCTGAGGCGGTCATGACGATCATTGATGACAGAGTCGTGTATGATAAAAATTAACAGTTGCAAAAAAAGAAATGGATATGCAAAATAGTTAGATGGATTTCGATAAATGATTGTAATTGGAAAGAAGGCAGGTTATGAAAGTGGATGAACAAAAAGAAGGGGCAATTTATGCCGCCCTTTCTTATATGATGTGGGGACTTGTTCCAGTTTACTGGAAGTTTCTTCAGGGAGTCGGTGCAACAGAGATTTTAGCGCAGAGGGTATTATGGTCTTTCGTCTTCATGCTGGTTTTATTGATGTTCATGAAAAAATGGCAATCGTTCGTGGATTATGTCAAAAACATATTGGGTAATCCAAAACTCTTTGCGGCATTACTTACGGCATCACTGCTCGTTACAGCCAATTGGGGAGTGTTCATCTGGGCCGTTAATTCAGGACGGATCCTTGACACGAGCCTAGGTTATTATATCAATCCGCTAGTCAGTGTATTATTGGGAGTGATTGTCTTAAAAGAAAAATTGAGCGGAGCCCAGATCTTTTCGTTCCTGCTTGCAGGAATCGGAGTCTTGATCCTTGGCATTCATTTCGGCACCATTCCTTGGGTCTCTCTCGTCTTGGCCATGACCTTTGGATTATATGGTTTGGCAAAAAAAATGATCAAGGCCGAATCAGCGATAGGGCTGACGCTCGAAACGATGATGGTAACGCCTCTGGCCCTGGGTTACCTCATATATTTGATGACGAAATCAGACATGCAATTCTTTACAGCGGGAAGCACAGGCTTGCTGTTGGTCGGCGGTGGGATTGTCACGGCTTTACCTCTTTTATATTTTGCGAAGGGGGCGGAGAAAATCCCGCTATCGATGCTTGGCATTTTTCAATATATCGCTCCGACCTTATCCTTATTGATCGGTGTATTCGTTTATCACGAGAGTTTTACCAAAGCACATCTTTTAGCCTTTTTGTTCATATGGTCAGCCTTGGCCGTTTATACGCTATCCATTACGAAATGGGGGCAGGCAAGTGCCCGCAGGTTTAAAGGTAAAAGGAATATTGGTGCTTGAATAAGAAAAAATGCTTGGGAGTTTTCTCCCCAAGCATTTTTTTATGCCGGTATTTAATAAAACGGTTTTACGGCATAGGGGAAATGCCAGGGTCATGAAAGGTACATATTCGAACCTATTTCAGAAACAATACAATTGGAAAGGCTGACAGGACTGTGATCGGGCTTTGCACGGGGAGTATTTTGTTGGAATTGTCTATAGTAGGAACTATCCAGAAAAATGATATGATCTGTCAGGAATGCTGATATGGTGGCGTACGGCTTTCTATTGCTATTCAATTCATCGATGATTCCCTGTGAATTGGTAATTCCGATCCCGTGGCCATAAAAGAGGTTAGTTCCTAATAATATGGCATTTTCACCTTGCCATTCAGGCTTTGCCTCATCGTGATCAGGGTTTTTGAAGTAAACGCAATCACCTGGTGAATAATCCCTTCCTTTGTGAACGATGAGAGCCATATTTTGTGGAGGGTGCCAGTCATATAAAAAAAGGTCTGAAAAAAGGTTGTCGAAATTCCTAGGGCCAATTAAATCCAAAATGGCCTTTAAAAAAGTGACGACCATTGCTGTCCCGCATTCGAAAGCATAAAGCCTTCCATTTATGAAAATGTCAACGAGTGCAGCATGAGGGAGAATCCCTGGCTGAAGGGTAAAGGTGCCATCCTTTGAAAGGCTCCAATATTGTTTATTGCTTCCCGATTCCTCAAGTGTGGAAAATTCTGCACCACTTTTATCCAACGCAATAGCTGCCGCAATGACTCGATTCCTCAGTTGTATCTCGAAATTAAACTCTCCAAAGTTCCGGTATTCAAAAACGTTAGAATCTTCCGCCAGTAATTGGACAATTTCAGGCGATTTAGCAGATGCTATTCCTGGTTGGATTTGACTGACATCTAACCATTTGTGATTAATCTTTATCATGATCATATCCACCTTTTGCTTATGAAATTAACGGTTTATAAAACCGGTAAACAAAAATGTCTACATGTAATGCTCATTATATGAATGCAAGCTTTAAATTGACTATTTGGAACGTTTCAGCTGCCGTTTCAGCCGAGAATGATCGGAATGAAAAGAGGCAGTATTTTTTTGCTTTCATTCCAAAAGATGTTTTGCTAGATAACCTAAACTGCTAGGAAACCTTTCCAATTAGAGAGAAGAAGCAAATTAGTATTCCCTTTTCGGCATGAATTGATATAATGAGAGAGAAAAGTTCATATGTGCGAGAAATGTAGGGGGGCCGGTATTGCTGGCTGAGATTGCGTCCTTTAGATGCTGACTCTTTGAACCTGATCTGGATGATGCCAGCGGAGGGAACATACATATTATTACTGACTTTCTGTTTTGTATGTTAACGTCCGAATTCATCTTCGGGCGTTTTTTGTTTTTTATTTGAAGAGAACCTGGCGCCCGTTATAGTTCCGGCATATCGATCTTATATAATGTGTAGGAGGATAAAGTCTTGAATAAATTTTTGCCACTGTTAGCTTCGTTGTTCCTTTTAGCTGGATGCGGTGCAGGCGGAACGAATGAAAAAGAGGAAGCATCTAAAAATGAAGACAATAAAGAATTAAAAAAAGTATCGGTCGTGCTCGATTGGACCCCGAATACAAACCATACAGGATTGTATGTAGCGAAGGAAAAAGGATATTTTAAAGAACAAGGACTGGATGTAGAAATTATCATGCCTGGTGAAGCTGGAGCTGATAAGCTTGTGGCTTCAGGGAAATCTGAATTTGGCGTAGGCTACCAGGAGGGCATCACGCAGGCTCGCGTACAGGGCGTGCCAATAGTTTCGCTAGCTGCCGTCATCCAGCATAATACCTCAGGTTTCGCTTCCCCTGAGGCAAAAAACATTAAAACTCCCAAGGATTTTGAAGGGAAAACGTATGGTGGCTGGGGTTCTCCAGTTGAAAAGGCCATTCTTGATTCACTCATGAAAAAAGATAATGCGGATGTAAATAAAGTGGATATTGTGAACACAGGGGACACAGATTTTTTCACTTCAGTTAAAAGGGATATAGATTTCGCCTGGATTTATTATGGGTGGACAGGTATCGAGGCCGAGTTGAGAAATGAAAAGCTGAATATGGTTTACTTAACCGAATACTCTGATAAGCTTGATTACTATACGCCTGTATTGACCACAAATGAAAAGATGATTAAAGAAGATCCTGAAACCGTTAAAGCATTCGTTCATGCAGCTTCGAAAGGGTACCAGTTTGCGATTAAGAATCCCGATGATGCAGCAGACATGTTAATTAAGGCTGCACCGGATCTTGATGCTAAACTAGTGAAGAAAAGCCAGGAGTGGCTTGCAACCAAGTATCAGGATGATGCTCCGCGTTGGGGTGAACAAAAGCTTGAAATTTGGAAGAATTACAGTGATTGGATGACTGAAAATAAGCTTCTCGAAGGTGATTTCGATCCTGAAAAGGCATTTACCAATGAATTTTTACCAAAATAGGAGGAAAAGAAATGGCCAATTCATTAATTAGTATACAAATTATCCCTAAAGGGGAAAATGTCATCCCTATGGTCGATGAAGCAATCAAGATCATTGATGAATCAGGTGTCAAGTATGAGGTTCACCCGCTTGAAACAACAATGGAAGGTGAGCTTTCCGAACTTTTCGCCGTGATAGAAAAAATGAATGTAAGAATGATTGAAATAGGATCGCCGAATGTCATTTCCCAAGTGAAAATATTATATCAGCCGAGCGGGATTACGATGGGTACGTTAACGGAGAAATATCGGGCATGATCGGAAGGAGAATTTGGAAGAAGGGGGCTCCCTTCTTTCTTTTATTATTGTTGCTGATAGTATGGGAATCAGTGACAGTCTTATTAAAAGTTGAAGAATGGTTGCTTCCTGCTCCATCAGCCATTTTGACTGAAGGAATTGAATCGTTTCACGATCTTTCGGGACACCTAATATCAACTACTGAGCTTGCGTTAAACGGTTTTTTTATAGGAAGCTGCATCGGCTTATTAATTGCGGCAATCTTACACCTGTTTCCTGGTGTAAAAGAGGCGGTTTATCCCCTGCTCATACTATCACAAAATATTCCAATCATAGTTTTGGCACCGCTATTAGTGATCTGGTTTGGTTTTGGAATGCTGCCAAAGCTAATAGTGATTTCTCTCGTGTGTTTTTTTCCTGTTGCCGTTGCTTCATTAGACGGTTTTCGCCAGACACCATATGAACTTAAGCATTATTTCAAGATGATGGGGGCGGGGAGAAACCAGTTATTTTGGAAGCTGGAGCTTCCTCATTCGATTCCGTCCATTTTCTCAGGCTTGAAAATTTCGGCAACATATAGTGTAATGGGTGCGGTTATTTCTGAATGGCTTGGAGCTAAATCGGGGATCGGCGTTTATATGACGCTAGCTTCCTCTGCATTCAGGACAGATCGGGTGTTTGTTTCTATTTTCATCATTATGGGAATGAGCCTTCTCTTTTTTGGAATCATTAACTTACTGGAGAAATACCTTGTTTCATGGAAGAGAAAGGAGGGTGAAAAGGATGAAACTGGAAATTAAAGATGTCTCCTATTCTTTCGGTGGTAAACAGAATATTTTAGAGAATATACATTTCCATGTAGGTGATGGGGAGTTTGTCACGATCCTTGGACCATCCGGCAGCGGTAAAAGTACATTGTTCCACTTGATCGGGGGCATTTTGAAGCCGAATCAGGGCATCATTTCGCTGGATAGTAAAAAAATAAATGGCTTAAAGGGCCATATAAGCTATATGCCCCAACAGCCTTCCCTTTTACCTTGGAGAACGGTATTGGAAAATGTCTTGCTTGGAAGTGAACTGGCTGGGATTAGAGACAAAGAAATGGCAAAAGCCCTTTTGGTGAAAGCGGGATTGGAAGAGTATGAGAAAGCATATCCGCACGAATTATCTGGAGGCATGAAGCAAAGAGCCGCATTTATTCGAAGTATCTTAAGTCCACAGGAATTGATGTGTCTGGATGAACCTTTTTCTGCATTGGATGAACTGACAAGATTGCAAATGCAAAAATGGCTGATGTCTGTTTGGGAAGAAAATCGGAGATCGGTGCTTTTTGTTACGCATAGCATTGATGAAGCGGTTTTCCTTTCCGATAGAATATATGTGTTATCAGCAAAACCCGCTACTGTCATAAAAGAGGTTGTTGTTCCATTTCCAAGGCCAAGAAGGGAAGAACAGCTCCTTAGTGATGAATTTTTTAATTTGAAGAGAGAACTATATGCAGCACTAAAGCCGACTGTTACTACGTAGGAAGGAGAAAGTGAAACATGAAAATCATCGATAGCCATATCCATTTGGATAGGTATGATGAATGGAAGCAGAAGCAGATCCTTACTGATATGGAAAAGGTTCATTTGGAATCTTTGCTTACTGTTTCCATGAATTTGACTTCTTCCATAAACAATTATCACCTTTCACTAAAAGATTCACGAATCAAGCCGGCCTTTGGTTATCATCCCGAGCAGCCACTCCCGAGTAAAGAAGAAATGAAAGATTTACTGAGTTGGATGCGGGAACATCACCACGATATGTTTGCCGTAGGTGAGGTTGGGCTGCCCTATTACTTAAGGCAGGAAAATCCCAATATGGATACGTCAGAGTATATAGAAATACTGGAGAGGTTCTTGGTGCTAGCTAAAGAAATCGAAAAACCGGTTATTCTTCATGCCGTCCATAATGATGCACCTATTGTTTGGGATCTATTGGAAAAACATCAAATCACAAAGGCACATTTTCATTGGTTTAAAGGTGATATCCACACAATCGAAAGAATGGCCAAAAACGGGTACCTCATTTCAGTCACACCTGATGTATGTTATGAAAGAGAAATACAGGAGTTGGTTTCTGTATACCCACTTAAGCAAATGATGATTGAAACGGATGGCCCCTGGCCGTTTGAAGGGGTTTTCAAAGGGAAATGGACACATCCGGGCATGATGCATGACAGTGTGCGTCAAATTGCTTCAATTAAAGGCTTAGCCATAGAAGTCGTGTATGAAATCCTTTATCAAAATACGAAAGATTTTTATAGTTTATAAAAAGGTACCAGATAGTAGATCTGGTACCTTTTTAATATTTTTTATAGAAAGGTTCTTTTTACCTTTTCCCAAAAGGAATTGTCCTTAAGTTTAACGGTTTTGATGACTTTACCGCTTAATCGGACCTGGACCTTTTCGACATGACTGATGCTCAAGGCTTCATTGTCCATTCCGATGATTGGATAGCTTGGCCCATTTTGCTCCAGGTGGACGTTCAACGTCTTATCTCCGCTTAGGATGAATGAAGAACCTAGCGTCCGATATGTATTGTTATTGATTGAAGCGAGCTCGCTCACTTGAAAGCATGGGAGAAGGGGGTCCACAACGGCTCCATTGACCGATTTATTATAGGCGGTGCTTCCGGTCGGAGTAGCAATGATGATTCCGTCGCCGCGAAAAGTTTCAAAATGAAGTTGGTCAATGAAAATATCCATGATGAACGTCTTGGTGATGGAAGTCCGGATACTGAGTTCGTTGAGCGCATAAAAGGATGGTTGACCGTCCAATTGTATATCGATGGTAGGATATTTGCGAACCTCGATTTGCTCTCTTGTCATGGCATCGATCATTTTGTCCGTGTCTTCCAAGTGGAAATCGCAATACATATTCAAGTTTCCTGTGGTGGAAATGCCAGCATATAAACAATCATCCCTGAATCCGGTTTTTCGGACTGCCTGTAAGAATGTCCCGTCATCACCAATACTTACGATAATGTTGGCTTCAGTGAAATTTTGCACGATTTCATATGATTGTTCCTTTGCCAACTCGGCTAGACGTTTCACCTTGTTTTGCATTTCTGAATTTGAAGCATGGAAAAAATAAATATTTCTTCGACTCTTCATCATGACCCCCCTAGTATGAATAGTGGTGAAAAGGCTTTCTTTTATTTCCATAAGAGAAAGCCGACAGTACAAAGAACAGCTGCATTCGAACAATATTATATGACTTAGTTTATCATGGAATGAATGACTATTGTTAACCGTTTGCGGAAGCGTTGTCGAAAGGAAAAACCGGCCCACTCCTGCATGATTAACGGGATAGCGATAATTACATCGGATTATGAGGTGAAACAGTTCTTTTTTAGGAAGTGAACATAAAAATGGTATAATTAATTCTTGATAAGGGCTCTTTCAATCCCTTCTATACATTGGGTATATTAACGAATTCAGAAAAGGATTCGGATATTTAAGAAAGTAGGTTTTGTGTATGAAAGTGCATATCATTGCCCCGTATGAATCAATGATTCCAATTATAAAAGCGTGTGTACCTCTTTATCCAGATTTAGAAATAGGCTACTCCATAGGCGACTTGGAAAAGGGTGTGGAACTTGCAAAATTGGAAGAGAAAAACGGAGCGGATGCCATTATCAGCAGGGGAGGAACGGCTAAGTTAATTAAGAAATCCGTCCATATCCCAGTGATCGACATGCACCTTTCCGGTTATGACATGATTCGTTCCCTGACATTAGCCAGTGAGCTTAAAGATAAAACAGCCATCGTAGGGTTTTCAAACATAACTTCAGGCGCCCAATCGATTATCGACTTATTAGACCTTCCTTTACAGGTTTATACGGTTCGTGAATCTGAGGAAGTAGCTCCTCTCATTTTGATTTTGAAAAACGAGGGTTATAAACAAATCGTTGGTGATGTAATTACAATAAATACGACCATCTCTTATGGCATGAAAGGATTTCTGATTCAATCGGGAAGGGAATCCATCATCAGGGCTATTAACGATACGAGAGAGCTGATTTCCTATCTTCAGTACAAAAGCGACATCAATAGGATGTTTGAAAGGCTTTTAGTCAAAGAAGTCCAAAATATCGTCATTTTAAATAGTGATAATCAAATTGTCCATGAGCATTTAACTGATTTCGATTCGAATCCATTAACCGATGATCAATATAGGAGCATGAATAAGGAACTTAACTTAAGCAAGCAGCTTCATACCCACTTTTCACTGGATGGCAGGAGTATAGATGCAGAGGGCTTTTTACATGATGGTTTGTACGCATCATATAGGATTTATGTATTAACGTCCAGTGCGATGATACGATTCGATCAAAAAGGGTTGAAGATTAAGGCAGCTTCTATCTCAGAACCGATTGCCATGGATCCAACGCTCATAAATAATGTGACAGCTCTCTATAAGAACCGTGAAATCATTCATTTAAAAGGAAATAGAGGGAGCGGTAAAGAGTTTCTTGTAAATTATATACATAATGAACAAACAAAAAATGGGATGATCCTTACCATTGATTTCAATGAATTCAAGGAAGCTACACTTAACAAGCTGCCTCTAGACAATATCCATACAATCGTCTTGAAGAATATCGATTGTATACAGGATCAAGAACGCTTAATCGAATTTCTAAACACTTGCTGCAAAAATAGCTTAACGGTATTCATCGTAACAAATGATCAAATTAGCGAGGCTATTGCTTCACACTTTGCAATAAACACCATCCATATGCCGGATTTATCCGAACGTAAAAGCGATATAGAAAGATTAACGAAATTCTTCTTATCCTACTATCATCAAACGTATGGAACAACGGCAATGAATATAAAAAGTGAAGCTCTTGCTCTTCTGGAGGAGTATTCGTTTCCGAACAACATTGACGACTTAAAACAGTTCATTAAACAGATAGCTTTAAATGAAACAGAGTATGTGATCCAAAAGGAAACGATCCTGAAATTAATGGGAGATAATAGCATTCCTGCAGATATTTTCTTTTCAAAAAAAGCGACACTAAAGGAAATGGAAAAGTATATCATTCAGAGAGCACTTAAGGAAGAAGACTATAATCAAACTAAAACGGCTGAACGATTGGGTATCAACCGGGCAACATTATGGCGCAAACTTAAAGAATGACTTTAAGTTTGTTTTTTTGATTGGAGTGTTGCAAAATTAAACTATTTTCATTGATTGTAATTTTATATTATTTTAAGTGTTGCTTTTATTAACATGCTATTTTAATATAAACATTGTAAGCGCTTTAAAAAACAAAGGGGGTTTTGTTATGAGAATTAAAGCAACGCTTGATCGTATCCCAGGGGGGATGATGGTTGTTCCCTTATTACTGGCAGCGACTATTAATACATTATTTCCAAATTTATTAAGGATTGGCGGTTTTACAGAAGCACTGTTCGTGAACAGTTCAAGTGCTTTAATTGCATTATTCCTTTTAATTGCCGGAACGCAAATCAATCTTCGTACTGCAGGTACTTCGGTGAAAAAGGGCGTTACACTTTTAACATATAAGTGGGTATTAGGAGCACTGGTCGGACTACTTGGATTCTGGCTGGCCGATAGTAACGGATTGTTTTTGGGAATGGCACCATTGGCCATTATTGCAGCAATGACAAATTCTAACGGCGGGCTTTATATTGCACTGGCAGGTCAGTATGGGAAGGAAGAAGACAAGGCTGCCTATCCATTTCTGGCATTAAGTGACGGTCCATTCCTAACAATGGTAGCGCTTGCTATTTTCGGGACGATGGGTTTCGCGGATGGCATGTTCTCTCCAACTTCGTTCATAGCCGTATTGCTTCCTCTGCTAGTAGGGGTGGTATTAGGGAATTTAGATCCTGAGATGAAAGAGTTTCTTTTTAAAGGGAGCGATAAGCTTGTTCCATTCTTTGCCTTTTCATTAGGGATGGGGATTAATTTCACAGCGATAATCCAAGGGGGATTAAGTGGGGTATTGCTTGGTGTGATTACCGTTGTCCTAACTGGTGGAGGAGGGTATCTGATCTTTAAATGGATAGGTTGGAATCCGATTGTCGGTGCTTCTGAAGGTTCCACTGCGGGTAATGCTGTCGGAACTCCTGTAGCTATTGTGGCAGCAAATGCTGCATTTGGGGTTCATGCAGAGCTGGCGACTGTACAAATTGCAGCAAGTGTTGTAACAACAGCTATCCTTCTCCCAATATTCATCGGATTCCTATCCAAGCATTTGGATAAAAAGGGTGGAGTGGCTAAATACAATAATTAGAGTTAACCCATGTTTTGGAGGGGAAATAAAATGAAATTAGCGATCATCGCGGATGATTTAACGGGTGCCAATGATAGCGGAGTTCAATTAGCTCGCCATGGTCTCAAAACGACCGTTCTTTTTGGATTGGATGAAGAAAATGTACGGGATTATGAAGCTGTCGTATTTGATACAGACAGCCGTTCACTTGATAGGCAAGAAGCTTACAATAAAGTCAAGGCAGCAGCAGTTTTTTTAAAGCAGGCTGGTTTCACAACCATCTTTAAAAAACTAGATTCGACAATGCGCGGAAATATCGGTGCTGAAATAGATGCCATGTATGATGCAATAAGGCCTGATTTAGTCATGATCGCTCCGGGGTATCCTAAAAACGGTAGATCCATACTGAATTCTACCCACTATTTAAATGGGATTCCTCTTGCAGAAACAGAGATATCCAAGGATCCTAAAACGCCCGTGACCCTATCCTATCTGCCTGAGCTAATTGGTGCACAGACATCACATCATATTGGTACAATTACAGTGGAGGATTTGGATAAAGGTAAAAACCATGTGAAGAGTAAGTTATCACGGTTTGCAGAGGATTCGATTACGTACATCGTCATCGATGCGACCGAGGAGCAACATTTGATAGATATATTGAATTATACAAAGGAAATGAATCTTGAAGTTGCCTGGGCGGGATCGGCAGGGATCGCCAATTACCTGCCTGATCATTATTCTATTCCAGCTAAGGAAAGTCGAATGAAGATTCCTAAATCGACCTCCCCGGTTCTTACAGTGATCGGAAGTGTGAATAAGAATTCACGGATACAATTGAAAAAAATGTTGGAACAGACCCAGGTACATGCGGTATCGTTCGAGTCCTATAAAGCTGTGGCGGATGATCTGGAAAGAACAGAGGAAATCAGAAGAGTCTATCATGAGGCCATCCAAAAGGCAGGAGAAGGGCGGGATGTCGTCATTTATTCCACTGCTGAAAAAACGGACATTGAAAAGGCTTGGAGAATGGGCGAATCTAAAGGTCTTACTCATAAACAGATCAGTAACGAGATTGTGAAAGCGATAGGGACAGTATGTTCTGTCCTGTTAGAGAAACAATATTTTAAAGGTGTTACCATGACCGGCGGCGATACAGCCAAGCAAATATGCAATCTATGGGATGTAAAAGGATTCGAATTGCTGGATGAACTGGAAATAGGAGTCCCTATCTCCAGGTTCTTGGGTAATGAAGCTATTTATGTCGTCACGAAAGCTGGCGGCTTTGGTACAGAGAACGTATTTATACATGCGATGAGAAAGTTGAAAGGGGAGAATGCTTGATGAGACCCATTATCGGAATTACCATGGGAGATGCTGCGGGAATAGGACCAGAAATTATCGTAAAGGCATTGGGACATGAAGAGGTGTATGAACAGTGCAGGCCGCTTATTATCGGAGATGCAAAAATAATAGAAAAGGTAAAGCCTATCGTAGGCTATGCGGGGATTGTGCATTCCATAAAGGACCCTTCTGAGGCGAAGTATGAGTTCGGTTCGATAGATGTTCTGGATTTGGACATCCTTCCTATGGACCTTCCATTTGGAGAGGTTTCCGCTATAGCGGGAGACGGTGCATTTCAATACTTGGCAAAAGCCATCGACTTGGCGATGGAAAAGAAAATCGATTCGATCTGTACCGCCCCTTTGAATAAAGAAGCGCTCCACAAAGGAGGACATATGTATCCGGGGCATACTGAGATTCTTGCTGACCTTACGGATACGGAAGACTTTTCGATGATGTTAACCACCCCAAACTTAAAGGTCATTCATTTGACGACACATATGGGACTGATTGAAGCAATCGAGAGCATTAATCCTGAGCGGACGTACAAAGTGATCAAGCTTGCACATGAAACACTGACAAAAGCGGGGTTCAAAAATCCTAGCATCGCTGTATGCGGGATAAACCCTCATGCAGGGGAAAATGGTTTATTCGGAAATGGTGAAGAAGAAGAGAAATTAATGCCCGGAATAGAAAGGGCACAGAATGAGGGAGTCAATGTAACAGGGCCGCTTCCTGCAGATACATTATTCTTCAGGGCTGGCCGTGGAGATTTTGATATTGTCATTGCCTGTTATCATGACCAGGGACATGCCCCAATCAAGGTTATGGGAATTGAGGCTGGGGTCAATATTACCGTAGGACTGAAAGGCGGAATTATCAGAACTTCCGTAGATCATGGCACAGCCTTTGATATCGCTGGGAAGAACATCGCTGATGAAAAAAGCATGCTTGCGGCCATTCAGTCAGCCATTGAATTAGCTCCAAAGAAATGAATGTAGAAGCTGCCGGGATGAATTCCGGCAGTTTTTCTATTTATGCCATGGATGAGCAATGATTGAAAACAATCCGGATCATCGTTCGACATCTCTGAATTTGAAGTATGGAAAAAATAAATATTTCTTCTGTACATCATAATCCCTCTAAGTATGAATAATGATGAAAGGGTCTTCTTTTTTCTTTATAGGGGAAAGTTGATATGACAAAGTGCACTACACATTTCCAATTAGGGTATTATTTGCTACAATTTTAGATGTCTTGGTTTATCATGGAATGAAACATTTTTGTTATTAGTTCGTATGGTAAGAAGGATACATATATTTAAGGGGGAAAACAGATGAATGGAAAGCGTTGGGCAGCACTTGGAATTGCAGCCGTTTTATTTTTTGTCTCTATTGCTGTAGGGACGGCTACGACTCTATTTACAGCCGATACGGAAAATATTATTGAGGATTTATTTGCTTCCGAAAGTGCATTTTACGAGGAAGTCATAGAAGGTGAAGATTTCTCTAATATTATTGCCGTATTTGATGTGGAAGGCACGATTCAAGATACTGGAGAAGCATCATTACTTAGTTCAGCAACATATAATCATCGCGCCTTCATGGATAAGCTAAAGATGGCGGAAGAAAATGATGATATTAAAGGAATCATCCTGCGGGTGAATTCTCCGGGCGGCGGTGTCGTAGAAAGTGCAGAGATCTATGACAAAATCCTAGATATAAAAAAAGTGAAAAAACCTGTCTATGTTTCCATGGGGTCAATGGCGGCTTCCGGTGGATATTATATTTCTGCACCAGCCGATAAGATATACGCTAGCCCAGAAACGATGACGGGTTCACTTGGTGTTATCATGCATGGGTATAATTACGAGAAGTTGGCCGAGAAGTATGGGGTTGAATTCGAAACAATCAAAAGCGGACCACACAAAGATATTATGAGTCCGACCCGGGAAATGACTGGTGAAGAACGTAAAATACTGCAAGATATGATTGATAATTCTTATGATCAATTTGTAAAAGTCATTGCCGATGGACGCGGTATGACAGAGAAGGAAGTAAGGAAAATTGCCGATGGGCGGATTTATGATGGGCGTCAGGCGAAAGAAAACCATCTAATCGATGATTTCGGCCATTTGGATGATGTAATTGCCGCAATGAAAACGGATATCGGTAATAAAGATGCTCAAGTTATCCGTTATACAGATGAGGCAGGTTTCGGTTCATTATTCAGTATGGGAGCGCAAAAAATGTTGGGAAATGATGTGGAAACGGCGGTCTTGACAAAAATCCTTTCCTCCTCAAATTCTCCACGCTTAATGTATTTGTATGCGGAATAGGGGGGCTGAAGGATGACGGAACGAAATGAAAACAATGAACAAATCGCTTCATCCAATCTAATGGCAAATCATGAGATTCCCGTTCAGCAGGAATTTCCACATGCCGAGAAGACCGTGGATGATGGGGAAGTCAAGGTCGTTTATTTTGCTGGTTTTTGGATGAGATTTTGGGCTTATTTAGCGGATCTGTTGATTATCGGTAGTTTGAATCGTATATTGATTCATCCTATCTTTAAGTTCTATGAAGGTACAGATGATCTTTGGTTTTCTGCAGAGGGCTTTTTAACAGGAATCGTATTCTTCTTATACTTTGTTTTGATGACCAAGTTCTTGAACCAAACCCTTGGCAAAATGATATTTGGACTGAAAGTCGTTGCATTGAAGGAAGAAACAAAAACCATTTCATGGGGTACGGTATTGTTCAGGGAGCTGATTGGCCGCTATATCTCAAAAATCACATGGATTGGCTATCTTTTGGCAGGCCTATTACCGAAGAAACAGGCTTTGCATGATGTCTTTGCAGACACAAGTGTGGTTTTGATCAGAAGATGATTTCTTTCATTTATAAATCTGTAAGAGCGTGATTTTTGCTTTTGCAGGTTTATTTTTTTTGGCATATGCCGATAATAATAGGCTGAAAGGATGTGGATGCATGAAGTGGCTTTTGTTGATTATGGGTATCCTCATATTGGTGCTGCTTCTTCTTATTTTCACTAAAGTAAGGGTGTACATTGATTTCAAACGTGTCCAAAAAAATGACCTAATACATATTAAATTATCAGCTTGGTATGGACTTTTTCACTATACTTTCAAAGTGCCGGTCATTAAAATGGATGATGATTCGGCAGCTATAGTAGTAAAGCAAGAACAAGGAATGAAGGAAGAAGAAAAAAAAGAAGAAATGAAAAAAATCACTCCCGAAGATTTACGTGATGAGTTCGCTGACATGAAGGAGATCCTACATCATGTCGTCGGTTTTCATCGGACCGTCCGTCATTTCACAGGGAAAGTGCAAGTTAAAAAATTCACTTGGCACAGTATGGTTGGTGCTAAAAACGCCGCACACACCGGTATGTTAACAGGAGTATGCTGGGCACTTAAAGGTTCCATCATTGGTTTATTAACTACCTATTTCAACTTCAGGATCATGCCCTCTTATTCCATAACTCCCGACTTTCATCGATGGCAGGCCAATACGACGATTTCCTGCATATTACAATTTAGAATCGGGCAAGCTATGGTGACTGGAATAAAACTGCTTCGTTATTGGAAAGGCGGAAAGGCAAACTTCAAGTCCAGGAAATTAGCGAAGCTATCAGGTGATTCCAATAAACAATCGTTCTAGAGTGGAGGAATTTAGATGTCAGATCATCCGATCCAAGGATTAATGAAAGAAGCGATGGAAAATCTGAAAGAAATGGTCGATGTGAACACGATCATCGGAGATCCGGTGGAAACTCCGGATGGAAGCGTCATTTTAACTGTATCCAAAGTTGGGTTTGGTTTTGCAGCCGGTGGAAGCGAATTTGTGCTCGATGGTAATCATCAAGGACAGCAAGGACAGCAAGGAGAGTCCAAGCAGCCATTTGGCGGCGGGAGCGGTGGTGGGGTCTCCATAACACCAATTGCCTTTTTGATTGTCGGTTCCCATGGCGTGAAAATGATCCATCTTGATGAAGGAACACACCTTCTCGAAAGAATGATGGATTTAGCTCCTCAGGTTGTAGATAAGATTCAATCCATGCTAGCCAAGAAAGACAAAAATCAAAAGCAAGCTGGCAGTCAACCACCCACAATGAGATACCAAGAACCTAAACAGGATTTAGATTTCTAACTGCGACTCGGCATCCGCCGAGTTTTCTTTTTGCTGAAATATCCAAACTATTGAAAGAGACATGTACACAAACATTTTTCCCAATTCAATTAATTGCAAAATTCCGGTAAAACAAATATGATTATCCTTGTACATATAGCAGAAAAAGGAGGAATTTTTTAATGGCTTCAGTAACATTTAAAAACAACCCGATCACTTTAGTAGGACAAGAATTAAAAGTTGGGGACAAAGCACCTGATTTTACAGTATTGGCTAATGACTTATCACCGGTTACATTAAGCGACTCTAAAGGTTCTGTCCGCATTATCAGCGTGGTTCCATCCGTGGATACAGGTGTTTGTGATGCACAGACACGTAAATTCAATGAAGAAGCGGCAAAATTGGATAATGTTAAAGTCCTGACGATCAGTAACGATCTTCCTTTCGCGCAAAAACGCTGGTGTGCTGCTAGCGGCTTGGATAATGTTCAAGTTCTTTCAGATCACCGTGACCTTTCTTTCGGTGAAGCTTATGGTGTAGTCATGCAGGAACTTCGCCTATTGGCGCGCTCTGTATTCGTAGTGAACAGCTCCGATGAACTCACATATGTAGAATATGTGAGTGAAGGCACTAACCATCCAAATTACGAAGGTGCAATCGAAGCGGCTAAAGCGGCAAAATAAGAGGCTAATTCTAAGAAACCGGGCACAATGTGCCCGGTTTTTTGTTTTAATGTTGATTTTCTTGTTGATAAACATCTTGTCGTTGAAGTGGACAGGGCATTCGTTTTCTAATACACTGGTTTTTTATGATTTTTGACGAGTTTCATTTTTTATATGCTGGATTTAGTTAAGGCTCTAAAGTCGGACCATTTAGTGGTAAAACAATCTTGCCAGACCACTCTTGACCATTAGGTGTACCAACTTTTATGTCAATTTCATTAGGCCAAGACGGCATTTGTCTTTGATGGGGTCCTGGAAAACCCGCTTGTTGCCCTGCTCGAAATCCTTCTCGGTACCCTTGGCGATACCCTTGTCGAAATCCTTGTCGAAACCCTTGTTGAAACCCTTGTTGCTGCCTGTTAAGTTCATCATCTGCCTGAATACCATGTTGCTGATTTAGCGGATTAACCGGCCCATGATAGTATTGATTTTCATTATCCATATAATCACCACCTCATGTATGGTATTCTGTTTGGGCATTCATTGAGCCTTTCCAAGTAGAAAAAAATACAGGGCAACAGCCCTGCATTTTGAGCCAAGTTCAACTGACTGTCGGGCTTCAAATGTAGTTCTAACTGACAAAGGTCAAAGTTTATTTAAAGCAATCTTTCCTCAACACGTTGAAGTAAAATCCGAAAATTAGTCTTATAGATAATGAGGAAAAAATACAGGTAACGGATCTTCTCAAAAGGCTTAATTTTGGTGCTAGTCAGATTAATAATTGCAAATAATTAAAAGAGTATATGGACCATCTAAGTTTGCGAACTGCTTAATAATGAATAAAAATCTCCCAAAATACACCAACCACCTATTTATCCGCACTAGTAAATGAACAAATTCACCTTTTATTTAATCATGGTGAAAAATTTTGAAAAAGAGAGCTTAAATGTGGACTTTCAAAATTGGAAAACAGTATATGAAATAAACGAAGAATCATCAGCAGGACGTACGGCTTGTATCTCTTTCTTCTTACCTTTAAAATAAGGACAGAAGCAAACAGGAGGAATTAATAAGTGAAGTCTACCCCAGTTGAACAATTATTTTATGAATTTGATGAAACAGCCCAAATATTACAAAGTGAACTCTCATGCACGTATCTGGATGCCCTGGGTGAAACGGGCGAGAATTTCTTTCAAGGGAAAGTCCTGCAGGAGGAAATCAGTGAAGTATCGAAGAAAAGGTTAATGAAGCATTATGCAGACTTTTCACTCGAGAAATATGAGAAGGAAGCAATCCGTAAAGCCTTTCAGCTTGCCATATTAAAAGGCATGCAGCAGAGCGTACAACCGAATCACCAAATGACCCCTGATGCAGTCGGAATGTTCGTCAGCTATTTAGTCGGTAAATTCGCCAAGGGTCAAAAAGAGTTAGTCATGCTCGATCCTGCTGTCGGAACGGGGAATTTGTTATTTGCAATCTTGAATCAACTTCCAGATAAAAATATCGCGTCATATGGTGTCGAAATTGATGAAACCTTGATTAGGCTTGCATATGCAGGTGCGAACTTACAAGAACACCCGCTGCAATTCTTCAATCAGGACAGTCTGGAGCCGCTTTTCATCGATCCTTCGGATGTTGTGGTCAGTGATTTGCCGATTGGTTATTACCCGAATGATGTACGTGCAGCAGATTATGAATTGAAGGCCGAAAAAGGACATTCGTATGCACACCATTTGTTTATTGAGCAAAGTGTTAAACATGTGAAGGATGGCGGACATCTTTTCTTCATTGTCCCAAATAACTTGTTCGTCTCGGAAGAAGCGCAGAAACTCAATGATTTCCTGAAAAAACATACACATATCCAAGGGATGGTGCAACTGCCGCTTTCCATGTTTAAAAGTGAAGCGGCTGCGAAAAGCATCCTGATCCTTCAAAAGAAGAAAGAGGGGATCGAAGCACCGAAAAAGGCACTGCTCGTTCAACTTCCGAAGCTTTCGGATTTCGATGCAACAAGGTCTGTCATGCAACAGATGGACGATTGGTTTAAAGAGGAAAAATAGTAAATGAAAGCTGATGCCATTCGCATTGGCTTTCATTTTTTTTGTAAGGGTGATTATTTTTCATTTGGTTGTCATTCTTTACCATGATAAGATTGTACAATACACTGCGCGTTATTCGTTAAGATGATCATAGTTTGGTTGACTAGCTTTGAGTAAAGGAGCAGGATGGATGTCAAAAATCATGGCTATTAATGCAGGCAGCTCTTCATTGAAGTTTCAGCTTTTTGAGATGCCAAGTGAACAAGTGATTACAAAAGGTCTTGTAGAAAGAATCGGCTTGAAAAATTCCACATTTACTTTGAGTGTCGAAGGCGAAAAAGTTTCTGAAACGTCCCATATACCCAATCATGAAGTGGCTGTTGGACTTTTGTTGAAAAAGCTGATTTACCACCACATCCTTGACTCCTTTGAAGATTTGGACGCCGTAGGGCATCGTGTGGTGCATGGTGGTGAGGTGTTCACTGACTCGGTCATGATCACGGAGGACGTGATAGAGGAAATCGATAAACTTTCAGAGTTGGCACCCCTTCATAATCCCGCGAATAGCACGGGAATCAAAGCATTCAGGCGAATACTTGGTGATGTTCCGGCAGTTGCTGTTTTCGACACTGCCTTTCATCAAACGATGGCTGCAGGTTCATATTTGTACAGCTTACCTTTTGAATATTATGAAAAATACGGAATAAGGAAGTATGGCTTCCATGGTACTTCACATAAATATGTGTCACAGCGGGGGGCAAAAATGATCGGCCGCCCGATTGAGCAGCTTCGTTTGATATCCTGCCATTTAGGAAATGGTGCAAGCATTACGGCAATAAAGGGTGGTAAGTCGATTGATACATCAATGGGATTTACACCATTGGCCGGTGTTACAATGGGTACGCGTTCAGGTAACATCGATCCGGCGCTGATTCCTTATATCATGGAAAAAACGGGGAAAACAGCTGATGAAGTGCTGGATGTCTTGAATAAGGAAAGCGGCATGCTAGCCCTCTCCGGATTTTCCAGCGACCTGCGCGATATCCAAGTGGAAGCGGATAAAGGCAATGAGCGGGCTGTACTTGCACTTGAAGTTTTTGCAGATCGGATTCACAAGTATATAGGTTCCTATTCAGCTAAAATGGGGGGAGTGGATGGCATCATTTTTACAGCCGGCATCGGTGAAAACAGCCAAACCATTAGAGGTCGGATCTTGGAGGGACTGGAATTCATGGGCGTTTATTGGGATAAGGATCTTAATCGCACCACTGGTAAGGAAGCATTCATCAATGCACCTTATTCCCCGGTGAAAGTGATGGTCATCCCTACTAATGAAGAAATCATGATTGCCAGGGATACCATGGAGGTAGCTTTAAGCCGGAAATGAGAAAACATGCCTTTTCCTGTTTTTCTTAGAAAAATCCCCTTACACGATTTATGTCTTTGGTAAGGGGATCTTTTCTCGGATTGCATTCTGTTATTGTATAAAGCTGATGCAAATGATTGACCTTCAAGCCCTTTCATATGGCTTTTTTTTATGGATATCATTCCAAGTGAGCTATGACCTTGAAACACAGGAACAGCATCATCTATTCTTGAAAAGTCCTCCTCTATGGTATACTTAAGGGAGAATCCACCAATTCTGTACATAGGAGGCTTGATGCATGGAATTCACGAATCGGGAAATCAAAATTTGGAATGAAATTAGTGAATGGCAAGAAAATCTTTATCAGTATGAGCCAACGGATCTGGCAGCATTGTATGATAAATGGTTAGAGCAGGGTTTTGCACTGCTTCCAGAAAACGTCCAACAACAGTTTTTTGAAAAGCTTGATACATGGCTTTTTCATTTGCATGCCATGGTCCAAAGCTCACAAATTCAAATAGATGCAAGAGAGCGGATTTTAGCATCTGCGCGGGTGTTTAATGAAGATATCGAAATGCTCAGTGACTTAAATCTCTTATCGATCGACCAGTTGAATTACATAGCGAACCAGCATATTGCTAAGCATCGTTTATATTCATTTGCACAAGGAGGGATAAGCGGGTCAGGAGGCCTTCTCCTGTTAGGGAGTGATATTCCGGCCATGACGGTCATCAATGTCCGGACTGTACAACTGATTGCAATGTCATATGGTATTGAGGTGAATACGCCTTTTGAAATGATGTTGGCTCTTAAGGTTTTCAATGCAGGTGCGATGCCAAAGAGACTCCAAGGAATAGCTTGGGAAGAATTGATCCGGGAAGTCCAGACCGCAGAAGATGACTATTTTTATCTGGGGATTGATGAACTGACAAATCCTACCTGGATGGAACAGCCACTGAAGCAACTGTTGAAGGCCATATCCATTACTGTTTTTCGGAAAAAACTGGTTCAGGGCATTCCATTCATCAGCATGGCCATTGGGGCTGGGGCCAATTATCAAATGACCCGGAATGTCAGTGAATTTGCCCAGAAGTTCTATCAATATCGGTATTTACAGTTGAAGAAGGCTACTGAAGAATGAGTGTCAAGAATCATAAAAAAGCCATCACGGGGGCAATTCGCTGCATGGTGATAACCGTTAGCGATACTCGTGATGAAGAAACGGATAAAAGCGGTGCGCTGATGATGGAGTTATTGAAGTCGAATGGGCATGAAGTGACGGAATATGAAATTGTGAAAGATGAAAGAGAAGCGATCCAAGAAGCAGTTAAAGCGGGCTGCAATAGCATCAAGGTCGATGCCATATTAACTAATGGAGGGACTGGCATCGCCAAAAGGGATGTAACAATCGAGGCGGTTAAAGAATTGATGACCAAGGAAATTCCCGGTTTTGGCGAGGTTTTCCGTATGCTCAGCTATCAAGAGGACATCGGTTCGGCAGCCATTCTATCCAGGGCTATCGCCGGAGTCGTGAAGGACAAGGCGATTTTTTCCACCCCAGGCTCATCAGGTGCGGTTCGACTTGCGATGAATAAATTGATTCTCCCGGAGTTGGGACATGTCATTGGTGAACTTCGAAAGGATTTATAAGGGGGATGCAAAAAAAAGCCACAGTTTAAAACTGTGGCTTTTTTTTGCATGAAATAGGCCTTAATTATGCATCTTTTCACTCACGCCTTGATTGGCCCGATACCAAAGCCACAAGTCATTGATGATGGAAGCAAATTCCGCAATTTCGGAATTGAGCTGACATGATTTTGCGAAATTACTCTCATCGGAGAGCTGAAGCTGCTTTCGGTTTATCATGGATTCCAGTTCCTTGATGCGGTCTGGGATGCCCCCACGGATATTCTCCCAGTGCACAAGTATTTGCTGTTGCTCGCCTTTTGTATATTCATCCCACTCTAGGCGCAGATCAGGAATGGGGATGCCAAGCCGTTCATCATAGGTAAATAGCTCTTTCATATTCCCTCCGCTTATCGTTTTTTCATACTCCTAGTTTACTATATTTTAGTGGCTGTATACAATGTATGAAATTCCCCGGAAAATTAACATATTATTTAGCTAAATCTTTAAAATACCCCTTGTATTCCTTTTGTAAAAATGATAAAGTACTAATCATAGATTGAATAAAAATAACAACAGATGAATTTTTATTCACATGAAAGGGACGATGAAAATGGGAAATCAAAAAGTGGTTTTAGCATATTCCGGAGGTTTGGATACTTCCGTTGCAATTAAATGGTTACAAGATCAAGGATACGAAGTTGTGGCATGCTGCTTGGATGTCGGAGAAGGAAAAGATTTGGATTTCATTAAAGAAAAAGCAATAACAGTTGGTGCGGTTAGTTCATATGTGATTGATGCGAAAGATGAATTCGCTGATGAATTCGCATTGACGGCTCTTCAGGCACATACTTTGTATGAAGGCAAATATCCATTGGTATCAGCTTTATCACGTCCGCTGATCGCTAAAAAATTAGTGGAAGTGGCTGAAGCGGAAAATGCGGTAGCTGTTGCGCACGGTTGTACGGGAAAAGGAAATGACCAAGTGCGTTTCGAAGTATCCATTTCAGCTTTGAATCCTAATTTAGAGGTTCTTGCACCTGTTCGTGACTGGAAATGGTCTCGTGAAGAGGAGATTGAATATGCAGCAAAAAATGGAATTCCTGTTCCAATCGGCTTGGCGAGTCCATTCTCTATTGACCAAAACCTTTGGGGAAGAAGCAACGAATGTGGAATCCTGGAAGATCCATGGGCAGCTCCACCAGAAGATGCTTATGACTTGACTGTAAGTCTTGAAAACACGCCGGATACAGCTGATATCATTGAAATTGGATTTGAACAAGGTGTACCGGTTACATTGAATGACAAAAACTATAAATTGGCTGATTTGATTGTTAAATTGAATGAGATTGCAGGTAAGCACGGAGTTGGACGTATCGACCACGTGGAAAATAGATTAGTAGGAATCAAATCTCGTGAAGTCTATGAAGCTCCTGGGGCGATGACATTGATCGCTGCACATAAAGAACTTGAAGATATCACACTTGTAAAAGAACTGGCTCACTTCAAACCAGTGATCGAGAAGAAAATGACTGAATTGATTTATGAAGGTCTTTGGTTCTCTCCGCTTCAAAAAGCATTGGCCGCTTTCTTGAAAGAAACGCAAGTGAATGTAACGGGTACAGTTCGTGTGAAACTATTCAAAGGTCATGCGATCGTGGAAGGAAGAAAGTCCGAGTACTCCCTATATGATGAAAAATTGGCCACCTATACAAAAGCTGACGAATTCGATCATGATGCAGCAGTTGGATTCATTAAGTTATGGGGACTTCCAACGAAAGTGAACAGCATGGTCAATAACAAGAAGGTGACAGTGTGAGCAGCAAGCTTTGGGGAGGAAGATTCACGAAGTCTGCAGAAGAATGGGTAGACGAGTTTGGAGCTTCCATATCCTTTGACCAGGAACTTGTCCTTGAGGATATTCAAGGGAGTTTAGCTCATGTAACCATGTTAAAGAAATGCAGCATTTTACCTGAAGAAGATGCGGATCAGATTATTGCAGGTCTGAAAAGTTTACAGGAAAAAGCTGAAAAGGGTGAGTTGACTTTTAAGGTTGAGATGGAGGATATCCATCTTAACCTGGAAAGTATGCTTATAGACGAAATTGGACCAGTGGGCGGAAAGCTTCATACAGGAAGAAGCCGTAATGACCAAGTTGCAACAGATCTTCATCTATATATGCGGAACCAAACGAAAGTGATTCAAGAACTCATCAATGACTTACAAGAAGCGATTTTGGGACAAGCGAAGAAAAATGTGGAAACATTAATTCCAGGTTATACACATTTACAGCGGGCACAACCAATCTCTTTTGCCCATCATTTAATGGCTTATTTTTGGATGCTTGAGCGTGATAAGCAACGCTTCACCGAGAGCTTCAAAAGAATTAATATTTCTCCATTGGGTGCTGGGGCATTAGCTGGGACGACTTTCCCGATTGACCGTGCGCTTAGTGCCGAACTATTAGGTTTTGATGGTATTTACGAAAATAGCCTTGATGCGGTAAGTGATCGTGATTTTGCCATTGAATTCATGAGCAACAGTGCGACCATGATGATGCATTTATCCCGTTTCAGCGAAGAAATCATACTTTGGTCAAGCCAGGAATTCCAATTCGTTGAATTGGATGATGCGTTTTCAACGGGAAGTAGCATCATGCCGCAGAAGAAAAACCCCGATATGGCGGAATTGATCCGTGGAAAAACTGGAAGGGTTTATGGTAATTTAACAGGGCTATTGACTGTGTTAAAAGGACTGCCGCTTGCTTATAACAAAGATATGCAAGAAGATAAAGAAGGCGTATTTGATACGGTTAAGACCATTGTTGGTTCGCTTAAGATATTTGCCGGCATGATTACAACAATGAAAGTGAAAACGGACGTCATGGAAAAAGCAACAAAGAATGATTTCTCGAATGCGACGGAATTAGCTGATTATCTAGCTTCAAAGGGAATGCCATTCCGTAAGGCACACGAAGTTGTAGGGAAACTTGTATTGTACTGTGTTCAGAATGGTTGCTATTTGGTAGATCTTAGCATCGAACAATTCCAGGAAGCTTCGGAGTTGTTTGCCGAGGATATCTACGATGCATTAAATCCTTACGAAGCCGTTAAACGCCGTAATAGTGCTGGCGGTACAGGCTTTGCGCAAGTTCAGCTGGCGATTGAAAAAGCGGAAAAACTGGTAAGTAAATAACAGCAAAAAAGCTCGTTCACCAATTTGGCGAACGAGTTTTTTTATGATTATTTTTTATCCATATTCGTACGCACGATAATTACATCACAGTTTGAATGGCGAACGATGCCTTCCGACACACTGCCGATCAGGAAACGTTCGACTGCATTAAGGCCAGTTGCACCGCATACAATTAGATCGATTGAATGTTTTTTTGCTAAATCTCTTGGGATTTGAACTTTGGGAGAACCATATGCCACTTCCGTTTGGACGTTTGCAATCCCAGATGCAATGGCTTCCGTTCTATACTTTTCCAATAGTTCATTGGCAAAGGTATCAGAACGCTCACGGAGTGTCATATCATACGCTTCAATAGTAGGGAAATTCCTGGTGTCAACGATGTGTGCAAGCACAAGGGTCGCGTCACTGAGTTTTGCCAAATAGATTGCCTTTTTTAAGGCCCACTCCGCCTCTTCTGAACCGTCCACTGCTACTAGAATATTTTTATAATCTATACTATTCATCGTGTTTCTCCTCCTTCTATTTCATTCCTATTGTACTACTATTTACCATATGGCTCTTATTTCAATTATAACAAATTAGCGAATGTTTATCCTATGGATAGAAATCTTGATTGAAACATTGATTCATAATAGCGAACTTGTTTTGACGAGGCCCACCTTTTCTTTCATGTAACTAGAGAGGCATTTTTCTTTGAGTGCTTCAAAATTATCAATGTGAGCCGGATTCTTCCATATATATTTTTCCTATTGTTTCAATGGATTTCCTGGAATGATACCGATTTATATAATAAAAGGATAACCCCGCCTCAAATGAGGACGGGGTTATCCGAGTTCATTATCATTTTATGATTTGCAGGCTCTTCGGATATTTGGTCAAAACTTCACAGCCGGTATCGGTGATTAATAGATCATCTTCAATCCTGACACCTGCAACATTTGGAACATATATACCAGGTTCGATTGTGTAAACCATTCCCGATTGAAGTTCAAGGGAATTCGTTTCGGTCAAGGATGGGTATTCATGGACGCTGATCCCAAGTCCGTGGCCGAGCCTATGAGGGAAGAATTCACCGTATCCTTTATTCCTTATGATGTTTCGGGCGGTTAAATCAATCTCGGAGCAGGAAACACCAGGTTTGCTGGCCATGACGGCCGCTTCTTGTGCCCTAAGTACAGTTTCATATATTTCTGCCTGTTTATCATTGATGTCCCCGTAAGCAACGGTTCTAGTGATGTCAGAGCAGTACCCTTCATGAACGACGCCTAAGTCAAAGAGGACAAGGTCTCCGCGCTGAACTTTCGTATTTCCTGGTGTACCATGAGGGGAGGCACCATTTTTACCAGTCAGGACCATCGTAGAGAATGACATTTGGCTGACTCCAGCCTTTTTCAATTCAAATTCAATCGCTGCAAGGATTTCCATTTCCGTTTTACCTTCATGGATTTCACTGACACCAACTTCAATTGCAAAGTCGGCAAGTCTGCATGCTTCACGAATTTTGACCATTTCATCTTCCGACTTGATCATGCGCATCTCTTGGAGTTTTTCTTCTGCTGAAACGAGTTTTGGCTCTTCGAAGTGATGTTGCACTTGTTCATAGCGGTCTACGTTCATATGCTCTTTTTCAATGGCCATTTTATTAATCGTTAACCCGCGTTTCACGACTGCTTGCTTAACTTTTTCCCATGGATTTTCAATGTCGGTGTATCCGATGATATCACCATTCCATCCAGCCTGTTTAGCATCGGGAACTTCCATTTGCGGGCAGACCAGGAATGGGTCGGCATTTGCAAAAATGGCCAGTGCAAGCAATCTTTCATGAGGGTCACTAAAAAATCCGCTTAAATAGAAAATGCTCTCCGTGGATGTAAGTAAAGCGGCTTCCGCCTCATTGGCCTGAAGCCAATTTTGTAGTTCTGTCAAACGTTCATTCATGACGATACCTCCAGTAATAAGATATAATTACCTTAGCAATATTTAAAAGCATAGTAAATGGGAAAGTCCTAAGTTAGATTAATGATTTTAAAATTAGTGGGTATGCGAAAGGAGCATCAGAAATGAAAGTATCTTTTCATGGACATGCAATTGTAAAAGTCGAAACGAGTGGTAAAACGATTTTATTCGATCCGTTCATTACTGGAAACGAACTAACCGATTTGAAGGTGGAAGACGTAAAACCGGATGTGATCATCCTAACACATGGTCATAATGACCACGTTGGTGACACGGTTGAATTGGCTAAGAAACATGATGCACTTGTCATTGGCGTTGCAGAGATAGCTGACTACCTTGGTGCTCAAGGGGTTCGAACACACGGGATGAGCATCGGTGGAGCTTTCGAGTTCGAATTTGGAAAAGTGAAACTGACGCCTGCTTTCCATGGAACGGGATTCAGTACTGAGGACGGACAAATCATTTATTTAGGGATGCCTGCCGGCGTGTTACTTACAATAGAAGGGAAAACTATCTATCATGCAGGGGATACAGGGGTATTTTCCGATATGAAACTGATCGGGGAGCGACATCCTATTGATCTTGCATTTTTGCCAATCGGAGACAATTACACCATGGGGCCGGAAGATGCGGCACTTGCAGCGAAATTCCTTCAAGCTAAACAAGTTGTGCCGATTCATTACAATACTTTTCCTGTCATCAAACAGGATCCTAACCAATTCATTGACCTGCTTGAAGAGGGAAATGGACTAATCATGGAAGCTGGAGATGAAATAGACGTATAAAAGGAGCGGGAGCCTTTGGGGCTCCCGTCAGACTGTAGACAAGCTCGATGATAATGGAGTTTGTCTACAGTTTTTTTAGGTTTGTAAAATTTGACCGTTGATTTTCCTTCCATGCACTCGCTTTCCGCGGGCTGTCCGCTGGAGTTTCGCACACCCTTTCCAATCAACTCTGCATTAAAACGAAGATAGATCCTGTTGTTTTACCTATTCAGCTGCTTCCCGTTCTCCTTGCAATCTACCTGTACTTTTTCTTTAAATTTTGCTGATTCTCTCCAAAAGTGCCATCCATATTTTTGAGGGTCATTGGGCTATATTTGAACTTTTTATTATCTGTTTGTTTAGAATCGTTTTCCTCTCCATTGACTGCCGCTTTATCACCTGCTGCAGAACATCTAGCTATGGTTATGGCGCTCAAAGTAACTATTATTGAAATGATCAGTCTATTCAAACTTTCCCTCTTAAGTATATCGAGTAAATGTAACCCTCTTTTATGAAAAAGAATCAATACAAAGTGGATGTATCGGCAAGTAAATCTCATTCATTCAGTTCAGTCTTTTTTCCTTTCACAGGCATAAAATGAATAAATGGATAAAGGGGGGATTGGATGAAACAGAGGTTATTACTATGTTTGCTTTTATGTGGTGTGATGCTGTATTATGCGGTGCCGCGCTTGTCGTTGGAAAGCGGCGGTTTGGAGAGCTTGTTTGCTGGTTCCTGGTTATTGTTTGCGTTGTTGGCGGTAGCTGGAAACCTGACGGGGATTCTATATTCTCCAAAAAAACACCAGGTAAAGCGACCGCTTGAACACAAAAGGTTGCGTCAACATTAGTAGTTGTTTGATAAACTGGGCTCTTTGACCTTATAATGGGGAATAGGAATACCGTGAAAAGGGTGAAGCGCTTGGCTACAAAGCATGAACAAATATTAAAACATATCGATGGGCTCCCTGTTGGCGAAAAGATTTCCGTCCGTCAAATTGCGAAAGCATTGAATGTTAGTGAAGGTACGGCGTACCGGGCAATTAAAGAAGCGGAGAACCAGGGCTACGTGAGCTCCATTGAGCGGGTAGGCACGATTCGCATTGAGAAAAAGAAAAAAGAGAATATTGAAAAGCTAACGTTCGCCGAGGTAGTTAATATTGTGGACGGACAAGTTCTGGGTGGGAAATCCGGATTGCATAAGACATTAAATAAATTCGTCATCGGGGCGATGAAGCTGGATGCCATGATGAGATATACAGGTGCAGGAAATCTGCTGATCGTCGGGAACCGTACCCAGGCCCATGAGAACGCGTTAAAAGCAGGTGCAGCGGTGTTGATTACCGGGGGGTTCGATACGGAAGAACCTGTTAAAAGGTTAGCCGATGAATTGGAGATGCCAGTCATTTCAACAAGTTACGATACCTTTACCGTCGCAACCATGATCAATCGGGCGATTTATGACCAATTGATTAAAAAGGAAATCTTGCTGGTGGAGGATATTTTGACACCTGTTCAGGAAACGACCTTTTTAACAATCGGTGACCGGGTTCAGACTTGGCATGAACTCAATCAGGAATCAGGGCATAGCCGTTTCCCTGTTGTCGATGACAATATGAAGGTTCAAGGAATGGTCACATCAAAAGATATCATTGGTCAGGAAGAGTTGACGCTCATTGAAAAGGTCATGACGAAAAATCCAATGACTGTAGGCGATAAAACGAGTGTGGCATCATCTGCCCATATGATGGTTTGGGAAGGCATCGAGTTGATCCCTGTCGTTAATGACAGCCATATCCTAAAGGGGATCGTGAGCAGGCAGGATGTGCTGAAGGCACTGCAAATGAGTCAAAGACAGCCTCAGGTAGGCGAAACGATCGATGATACGATCACAAGCCAGCTTGTGATGACATCGAATCGTGGGAAGGGCGAGGAAGTGTATAACTATGGTGTCACTCCGCAAATGACCAATTATCTTGGAACCATTTCCAGCGGTGTGTTCACGACATTGGTTACCGATTCAGCGAATCGGGCACTTAGAAGCTATAAGCGCGGTGACTTGGTCGTGGAAAATATGATGATTTATTTCATCAAGCCAGTCCAGATCGACAGTACGCTCGAAATCCATCCACGTGTCCTTGATGTAGGGCGTAAATTCGGAAAAGTGGATGTCGAGGTATATAACCAAGGCAAGCTTGTCGGCAAGGCGATGTTAACTTGTCAATTGCTTGACAGATCATGAAAAATGTATAAATCAAAAAGGATAATCAAATTCGATTATCCTTTTTGATTTGCGGCCTCCTCGATCGCATGCGGCAGGTAAAACTTATACATTTTATAGCCTCCCCAAACGCTGAATAGGCCAACAGAGATGAAAACGGCAGCGATGATATAAGTGGTGGTCGTGTGGAAGAGAAACAGCTGATTGATTCCGAATAGTGCGACAAACGTACCAAGGGCAATGGAAGATTTCCCGGAAATCCACTTTTTCTCCATCGGCATTTTGGTGCGTACCGATTTAATTTTATAAAACAGATAGACCCCTAGTGAAATTACAATCAAGGTGACAAGAATAGGCATCGTTTAAAATTCCCCCAATTTAACATATGTACCTTTTTATTGTAGCGGGAAATGATGGAGAATGCCACAGTAAACAAGATGAGTCTTCCTATTTCCCCAATTTTTTGATTAAATGAAATATATCATCTTTATTAGGCTCGATAATACATATGTTAAGGAGAGATCTATATGAAAGCTGAAATATTAGCAGATATAAAGCATTATGATACTATCATTCTCCATCGTCATGTCCGTCCAGATCCGGACGCTTATGGTTCACAGGGGGGATTGGCGGAAATCCTGAAAGCATCCTTCCCCGAAAAGCGAATTTTCACGGTCGGGAAAGAAGAACCATCATTGAATTACTTAAGAAGACTCGATGTGATTTCGGATGAAACATATCAAGGTGCCTTGGTCATCGTTTGTGACACCGCAAATACGGACCGGATTTGTGATGCACGGTACACGACGGGGGATAAACTGATTAAGATTGATCATCATCCTAATGAAGATCCATATGGGGATATGCGTTGGGTCGATACATCCGCAAGTTCCACAAGTGAAATGATTTATGAGTTTTACCAGTTCGGTAAAGAACAGGGCTTGAAGATGAGTGATGAAGCGGCACGCCTTCTATATGCAGGCATTGTTGGCGATACAGGTCGTTTCCTATTCCAAAGTACGACTGAAAAGACATTTGCCTATGCCAGTGAATTGATTCACTATTCGTTCTCCCGCCCGCAGTTATATCAGGAGATGTATGACGTCGAGGAAAGCATTGTTCGGTTGAATGGCTATGTGCTGCAGCATTTTGAAATCCTTCCATATGGCACGGGGAAAATGATCATCACAAAAGATATACTTGAAAAATTCCATGCTTCTACATCCGAGGCATCTCAGCTCGTTTCCTCGCTCGGTTCGATTAAAAATGTTAAGTCATGGGTCTTTTTCATTGAAGAGGATAAAGAAATCAGAGTCCGTTTCCGTTCTAAAGGACCAATCATCAATACGATTGCCCGTAAATATAATGGAGGAGGTCACCCGCTTGCGGCAGGGGCTTCGATCTATTCTTGGGATGAAGTGGATAATATCCTTGCCGATATGGAAGAGTTGAATAAAGCGGAATGAAAAACAGTAAATAGTTTTGTTTTTCATGATTTAAAGACCAAATCGCATATGATTTGGTCTTTAAATTTGATGGATATTTTTCTGCATTTAAGAAGTAGTCCTTTTCAGTTTGATTTCAATGTTCATTTTCGTATAAAATATGATTTCAACGACTTCAAGTTGATAACGCTTTTTATTGATGGTCACGATTTTATTTTCAATCGATTTTTTCAATAGCGACTTTCCGTTATAGACACTAACGACATCTTTGGCGAGAAGTGAGGAAAGATCGTCCTCTATCACGTCCTCTGCTTCGGCAATACTCAGCTGATCGAGGCTGTATTTTTCATTCGTAATGGTTACTTCAACTTCCTGAATCGTTAAGATCTCTTCATTTTTCTGATTTAATTTTTTATAATCCTGCTCCCAAATGGCGATTTCCTCGTTCAGATCCTTAATCTCCTCCCTTTGTTCATGAAGGGACCGGATCTGCTTTTCTTGCTGGACCCCATACATATAAAAGAAAATCACCCAGCTGAGCAATCCGCCTAGTGCAGCCCCGGCAAAAAAACGCTGCCAGGTGGGTGCCCGGTGATAAGGAGGAATCCTCATGATGAAATATGCTCCTGCGTGAACCAGTTGATGATCAGTGCTCCTGTCTGTGCTCCGCCAAGTGCAGAAAGAATCAATAGGACCTGTTTGACGATATCCTTCGTTTCTCCATGGAAAATACCGCGTTCGAAATTATAGACCATATCAAATGTACCTCCGATGGCAGCGACAATCGCCCAAATACGCAGGCTGTCCGATAGCCGGAACACAGTCGTCATCGGGGCTTGTCCTGTAAAAAAAGCGGCGAGGCCCCCGATTAACGAGCCGCCAAGCAAAACGCCAAGCGATATGAAAAAGCTGTTGAGAAAGGCTGGAACAAAGGCTTCATTCATGTATCATCATCCTTTTTAGCTTGATATTCTTCTATTCTATTTATATGGGACGTGCAGAGGTATTATGATAGTCGGCGAAAATCAGGGTGGGAAATTGCATTGGTAATGAGAACATATTTTCTTTTTTTGAAATAAACACTATAATGAAAAGAAACATGCCTTACAAAGGTGGGAGAAAAAACGTGTATACTCATCTCCATATTCAGAGCGGATACAGCCTGCTTACAAGTACGGTGAAGATCACTGAACTTGTGGCCAAAGCGAAAGCGGATGGCTGTACAAGTCTTGCCTTAACCGATCGAAATGTTATGTACGGTTCGGTCTATTTTTATAAAGAATGCAAGAGACAGGGAATAAACCCAATCATCGGCATTCTTGCAGATATCCTGGATGAACAAGAAAATGCACATGGACTTCTGTTATTAGCAAAAAATCTACAAGGATATCAAAACCTGCTTAAAATAAGCAGTGCCATAAAAACGAAATCTACGTCAGGCATACCGATGAACTGGCTCAAAGCCTATTCCAAGGGATTGATAGCCATCACACCGGGAGCAGAGGGACTAATAGAACTGCTTTTGAGGGAAGAAAGGCCGGAGGAAGCCAAACAGGCAGCAAAGCGGTTTCAGCAGATTTTTGGGTCTGATAACTTTTATGTATCGATACAGAGACTGTCAATTGCGAATGAGGAGAAAGGGAACGAAGCCATAAGTCTGCTGGCGAGAGATTTAGGGATAAAGACCGTAGCGACGAATCCGGTCTATTATTTAAACGAAACCGATGCACTCGCCCAAGAAGTGCTGCTGGCCATTGGAAATGGCGACAAGCTGGGGGATGAGGGGCACACGGTGCCTGAGTCCAGCCAATTTTATCTGAAAAGCCGGGCTCAAATAGCAGAACTATTCCATGATAGACCTGATGCACTTGAAAATACGCTCCATATTGCCGCGCAATGCAATCTTGAGATTCCGTTTCATCTTTCCCTGCTGCCTAAGTACCCTACTGAAGCTGGCGTCACAGCTGAGGAAATGCTAGAAGCCGTCTGTTTCCAGGGATTAAAGAAAAGACTGTCAGAGCCATCGAGTCAATATGAAGAGCGCCTTCGGTATGAGTTGGATGTCATTGCAAAGATGAAATTCAGCGATTACTTTTTAATCGTTTGGGACTTCATGAAATTCGCTAAGGACAACCTAATCCTGACAGGGCCTGGAAGGGGATCTGCCGCTGGATCGATGGTCGCTTACGTCCTCTCGATAACGGATGTCGATCCAATCGAACATTCCCTGCTGTTCGAGCGTTTCCTGAATCCAGAACGAGTCTCGATGCCGGATATCGATATTGATTTTCCTGATAACCGCCGTGAAGAAGTGATTGCCTATGTCGCGAAGAAATACGGGGAACTTCATGTAGCACAAATCATTACGTTCGGCACTTTAGCTGCCAAAGCTGCATTAAGGGACACAGGACGCGTTTTCGGCTTGAATTCAAAGGAACAGGAAGCTGTATCGAAAATGATTCCGAATCGTCTGGGCATCACCCTGCCTGAAGCGTTCAAGGAATCGAAAAGGCTGCGTGAATTCGTTAATGAGAGTGACTTGAATCAAAAACTTTTTCAAACGGCGTTATTGCTTGAAGGCCTGCCACGACATGCGTCGACACATGCGGCAGGCGTCGTCATCAGCGACCAGGCTTTGACTGAGCATATCCCGATTACTAAAGGGCATGACGGCATCCATCTGACTCAATATCCAATGGACCTCCTAGAAGAACTTGGCCTTCTTAAAATGGATTTTCTCGGACTCCGGAATTTGACACTACTAGATAATATCTTAAAAAATATCCAAAAGGGAACCGGGAAAAAGCTGGACTTATCCCATATACCAATGGATGATCCCGAGACGTTAGCCCTTTTAGGGAGAGGTGAAACGACTGGAGTGTTTCAATTTGAATCAGATGGTATCAGAAAGGTTTTGATCAAGCTGAAACCGAACCGATTCGAGGATATCGTCGCAGTCAATGCTCTTTATCGTCCGGGACCGATGGAAAACATACCATTGTTCATCGAACGAAAACATGGATTGGTCCCGATTGATTACTTGCACCAGGATTTGAAGGATATTCTTGAGCCTACATATGGAGTCATCGTTTATCAAGAACAAATCATGCAAATTGCCTCTAGGCTGGCTGGATTTACACTTGGAGAGGCTGACCTGCTGCGGCGGGCCGTCTCGAAGAAGAAGAAAGATGTTCTCGATCAGGAGCGGCAGCATTTTGTGAGCGGGGCGTTGAAACAAGGATATTCCGAAAAAACGGCAGATGAGATTTATACCTTGATCGTCCGCTTTGCTAACTACGGATTCAACCGAAGCCATGCGGTCGCATATAGTGTCATTGCCTATCAGCTAGGTTACTTGAAAACCCACCATCCGGAATATTTCATGGCAGCCCTCATGACATCGGTGATCGGGAACGAGGAAAAGATTTCCCAATATATCCGTGAGGCAAAAAAGAAAGGGATAAACGCTCTGACCCCCTCAATTAACTTGAGCGGCTACCCTTTTTTACCGGAAAAGGAAGGGATCCGCTTTAGTCTCGGAGCCATAAAAGGGATAGGCGGTACAGTTTTAAAAGAAATCTTTGCTGCCAGACGGCAAAAGAAATTCGTTGATTTATTCGATTTCTGTTTGCGGGTATCGGGGAAAATCGTAAATAGAAAAGTGTTGGAGGCGCTAGTGCATTCAGGTGCATTTGATGAATTCGGTGAAGACCGGGCAACATTGTTGGCTAGTTTGGACGTAGCGATCAGCCATACGGAACTGGTAAATCCAGACGATGACCTATTTGATATGTTTTCGGATGGCGAGTTTTCACTCAAACCGAAATACAACCGTGTCGAGCCAATTCCTATCGAACATAAACTGTACTTGGAAAAAAGCGCTTTGGGCCTCTATTTATCGAATCATCCGGTGACGAGCTACAGAGAACTTTTTCAGTACTTTGGCTGTTTGACCATAGACGAAGCGACAAATAAAAAGGAGTCGAAAGTCTTACTTGGCGCATATATTACGTCTGTAAAAACGATAAGGACAAAAAAGGGCGATGTGATGGCCTTTTTGAGCGTCAGTGATGAAGAAGGGGACATTGAAGCCGTAGTTTTCCCCAATGTGTATAAAAACCATTCTGCAGATTTGAACCATGGACAACTCATTATGCTGCAAGGTACGTTGGAAGAACGGGATGGAAAAACCCAGCTCCTGGTCAGGAACATCTACCCGCTTGAAAAAGTGAAGCAGATGAAAGAGGAAAGAAATGGAACTGTTTTCCTGAAAATTGAAGCTGACAAGCAAACGAAGGACACGCTACAAAAAATAAAAAAAATTTTGATGCAGCATAGCGGCGAAGCGAAGGTCATGCTTTTTTACGAAAGGGAAAACCGCTATGTTCAGCTGTCTTATTGGGATTGGGTCAATCCAACAGACAGTCTGATGGCCTCATTAGGTAATGCTGTTGGACAAGCGAATGTCGTTTATAAGAGAGAATAACTGTTTTACAACTTTAATAGATATGTTATATTGAGAACAGGCCGCTGTGGTCTGACCACTAGATTTCAGCATATAGTTTCGGGTTAACCAATCTGTTTAGGAGTGAAAATATGACATTAAGAGAAGAAGCATTACATATGCATCGCTTGAATCAAGGGAAATTAGAAACTGTTTCAAAAGTACAGGTTAGGAATGCCGAAGATTTAAGCCTAGCTTATTCTCCTGGTGTCGCAGAACCGTGTAAAGAAATTTACGATAAGCCAGAAACCGTATATGACTATACGATGAAAGGGAATACTGTCGCAGTAATTTCTGATGGAACGGCAGTGTTGGGACTTGGAAACATTGGCCCTGAAGCCGCTTTGCCAGTTATGGAAGGGAAAGCCGTATTATTTAAAAGCTTCGCAGGAGTGGACTCTTTTCCAATTTGTTTAAAAACGACGGATGTGGATAAAATTGTAGAGACCGTTAAATTACTCGAGCCAACATTCGGGGGAGTGAATTTAGAGGACATTGCCGCACCGAACTGTTTTGAAATTGAAGAACGACTTAAGAAAGAAATGAATATTCCTGTTTTTCATGATGATCAGCACGGTACAGCAATTGTAACTGTTGCCGGTCTTGTAAATGCTTTACGCCTTGTGAATAAATCAATATCAGAAATTAAAGTGGTAGCAAATGGAGCCGGCGCTGCTGGAATTGCAATCATTAAATTGCTTTATAGCTATGGAGTTCGTGACATTATCATGTGTGACACGAAAGGTGCCATTTATGAGGGCCGTTCGTCAGGCATGAATGAAATAAAAGAACAAGTGGCGAAAGTGACTAATCGAAATAAGCTTTCAGGTCCTTTGGAAGCGGTCATTCATGATGCGGATGTATTTATAGGTGTTTCAGCCGCAGGTGCGCTAACTAAAGAAATGGTTTCTACAATGAACCGGGATGCGATCATATTCGCGATGGCTAATCCAGATCCGGAAATCATGCCGGAGGAAGCGAAAGCAGCGGGTGCCAAGGTTGTTGGAACGGGCCGTTCGGATTTTCCGAACCAAGTTAATAACGTTCTCGCTTTCCCTGGGATTTTCCGTGGGGCCTTGGATGTACGTGCGACTCATATCAATGAAAAGATGAAGGTAGCTGCAGTACAGGCCATTGCCGGTTTAATAGAAGAACATGAGTTAAACGAAGACTATGTTATTCCTGCTCCTTTTGATGCGAGAGTAGCTCCTGCCGTTGCAGCTGCAGTTGCCAAGGCAGCGATGGAAACGGGAGTGGCTAGAATTCATGTGAATCCTGAGGAAATTAAAGAAAAAACTAGGAAATTAGCGATCATTGGAAAAAGTGAGGAATAATTAATTTGGCAGAACGTACTTCTTCATCCAAAATTTATCTCGAAGTTGTTGAGAGCCTACGCAGCATGATTGAAGCGGACAGCCTCCTGCCGGGAGATAAAATCCCTTCAGAAAGGGAGTTATCGGATCGGTTGAATGTTGGTCGTTCCTCAGTCCGTGAAGCACTCCGTGCCTTAGAGTTATTAGGGTTAATTGAAACAAGGCGTGGTGAAGGGACGTTTATCAGGGATTTCCAGGAGCATAAGCTAGTCGAGCTTCTGGGAACCTTTTTTTTGCAAGACAAAAAGGTACAAGAAGATTTGGCTGAGACGAAAAGGTTGATTGAAATAGACTGTTTAAGGATCGTCGCCTTTTTTGCTACGGCTGAAGACATCAAACGATTAATTGCCTGGGTCAGAGCAGGCGAGTTTCGTGATGATGATTTCTTCTTAAGAATTGCCATATTGAACCGCAATCGATTGCTGGAAAGAATATGGCGCATTATCAACAGCTACGCGAGAACATCAGAGATGGTACAAGGTAATGTGAGAAAAGAAGAATATCTGGCGCTTCTTACATATTTGCTTGAACGGGATGAAGAAAAAGCCATCGAAACGTATCTTATTAGAATTAGAAATATGTCGAAGGACGAGTGACACCTTTTTACACGATACTAATTTTATTTCTGATATAGTTTGTACCAAGTATCATAAAAATAGATAATTGGTGGTAAAGGGAGGATTAAGCTTGCTTAAAGAGCTATTTGCGAAGTCTAAGAAGAAGTATGCAACGGTTCCTTTAGATCGGGAGAAACAAGATGTACCAGAAGGAATTATGACAAAATGTCCCGGCTGTAAAAAAATCATGTATACAAAAGAATTAGTGAAAAACAAGAAAGTCTGTCTGCATTGTGGGTTCCATCATTCGATGTCTTCCCATGAGCGTATCGAAAGTTTATTCGATGCCGGCAGTTTTAATGAATTTGATAAAGAAATGATTTCAGTTAATCCACTGGAATTTCCGGATTACTTGGATAAATTGGAAAAGGATAAAAAGAAAGCTAAAATTAATGAGGCAGTTGTTACAGGAGTCGGGAGCATCAATGGCTACCAAGTATCAACAGCCATCATGGATTCCAATTTTCGGATGGGTAGCATGGGCTCCGTTGTTGGGGAAAAAATCACCCGTGCCATTGAACGTGCAGGTGAATTGAAGATTCCGTTTATCATATTTACGGCATCAGGCGGCGCTCGGATGCAGGAAGGTGTTTTAAGCTTGATGCAGATGGCCAAGACAAGTGCTGCACTAAAGATGCTTAGCAACGAAGGCGGTCTGATCATTTCAATGATGACCCACCCTACCACAGGCGGGGTTTCGGCAAGTTTCGCATCACTCGGTGATATTAACCTTGCCGAACCTGGAGCCCTGATTGGCTTTGCGGGGCGAAGAATCATTGAACAGACGATTCATGAAGAGCTTCCTGAAGACTTCCAAACGGCTGAATTCTTGATGAAGCACGGCCAATTGGATGCGGTCGTTAAACGTACGGAATTGAAAGAAACCTTAACGACGATCCTTAAAATCCATGCCCCGGGGGGTGAATGGTAATGATATATGAATTAGAGTTCGAGCGTCCTGTTACGGACCTGAGAAATAAGATTAAAGAGCTGAAGGCAATTACGAAGGATGCTGACGTAGATCTTTCGGTTGAAATCGAAACGTTGGAAAAACGTTTAGAGAAGCTGGAAGTGGATATTTATAACCATTTAAAACCGTGGGATCGTGTTCAGATTGCCCGGCATCCTGCCCGCCCGACGACGCTTGATTACATCCCGCTATTATTCAGCGACTTCCTAGAGTTTCATGGTGATCGTTATTATGGGGATGATGAAGCGATTGTTGCTGGAATTGCGGAGTTTGATGGACGGGCTGTTACAGTCATCGGTCATCAAAGGGGTAAAGATACGAAGGAAAACATCCGACGTAACTTTGGTATGCCCCATCCGGAAGGCTACCGAAAAGCTTTGCGCCTGATGAAACAGGCGGAAAAATTCAATCGTCCGATTATTTGTTTCATTGATACGAAGGGTGCTTTCCCTGGTAAAGCTGCTGAAGAGCGCGGACAAAGTGAAGCTATTGCGAAAAATCTTTTCGAAATGGCAGGGCTGAAGGTGCCGGTCATCAGTATTGTTATAGGTGAAGGCGGAAGCGGTGGTGCATTGGCACTTGGAGTTGGAGATCGAATTTTCATGCTAGAGAATTCAACATACTCGGTAATTTCTCCTGAAGGAGCTGCGGCCTTGCTTTGGAAGGATGCTTCTCAGGCTAAGAGGGCTGCGGAAACGATGAAAATCACGGCTCCAGACTTAAATCGCTTAGGTGTCATCGATGAGATCATTCCAGAGGTGAGAGGCGGCGCCCACAGAGATGCAAATTTACAGGCGGAAGCCATCAAGGAAATCCTGACACGTTCATTTAATGAACTTTTGCCATTGAACAGTGATGAACTTATTAACCAGCGTTACATGAAATTCAAGAAAATCGGTGAATATGAATTTGAAAAGCAACCTGAGGGGAAACCTAAGGAAGTGGAACAGCATTCATAAACATTTAGCAATTGGAAAAACGTGGTGCCTTGGGCAACACGTTTTTTCAGCCTTTCATTGGAAGTATATGTATGTATTAATGGAAATCATAGAATACGTCTTGTGTGAATTATGTAAACTTTTGCACCATTTTACTTCAATTTCTGAAGAGAATCGGTTAGGCTTATAACATCAAGTGAGGGATAAGTGGATAGTTACTGCTTATTGAAGCTTGAAAAAGGGTACAATGATATAATGAAGGTATTGTGAGCTTAAAATTGATTAGTGCTGTAGAGAGGTGACTTTTATGAAAAGAATAGGTGTATTGACAAGTGGGGGAGATTCTCCAGGTATGAATGCAGCTGTCCGTGCGGTTGTCCGGAAAGCAATTTTTCATGAGATGGAGGTCTTCGGAATTTATCATGGCTACCAGGGTCTGATAAATGGTGATATAAGGAAGCTTGAATTAGGATCGGTCGGAGATATCATTCATCGCGGCGGTACAATGTTACATACGGCTCGCTGTCCGGAATTTAGGACAGAGGAAGGCCAACTAAAAGCGATAGAACAACTTAATAAACATGGTATTGAGGGAATTGTCATAATAGGTGGCGATGGTTCATACAGAGGGGCGAAGGCTTTGACTGAAAGGGGTTACCCTTGTATCGGAGTTCCTGGGACAATTGATAATGACATACCGGGCACGGATTTTACCATAGGTTTTGATACGGCCTTAAATACAGTAATCGATGCGATCGACAAAATTCGGGATACCGCGACTTCTCATGAAAGAACTTATGTGGTTGAAGTAATGGGAAGAAATGCCGGCGATATTGCGCTTTGGGCCGGATTGGCTGGCGGGGCGGAAACGATTCTTTGTCCTGAATATGATTACGATATGGACGAGCTGATCGGGAAGTTGAACCGCGGACATGATCGTGGGAAAAAGCACAGCATCATCATAGTTGCTGAAGGTGTTGGAAGTGCTGTTGATGTCTCCCGGAAAATCGAGGAGAAAGCAGGAGTTGAAACACGTGTTACCGTTCTAGGCCATGTTCAGCGCGGTGGATCTCCTTCGGCAAATGACCGGGTATTGGCAAGTCGACTTGGAGCAAGAGGTGTGGAATTGCTTCTTGAAGGAAAAGGTGGCAGGGCTGTAGGGATAGAACAAAATCGCCTTGTAGATTATGATATCATCGAAGCCCTTGCTAAACCGCATACAATTGACAAGAAAATGTATGATTTATCCTCGGAATTATCTATTTAATCTGTTAAGACCCATATTTGCTTTTTCAAGAAGTATTTATTAAAAAGAAGAGACAAATAACCATACTACGCCCCTGACTTTTAAAAGGTGGGCAGGCGGCGAGTTTTCCTTAAAGGAGGATGACACCATGCGAAAAACCAAGATTGTTTGTACGATTGGCCCCGCAAGTGAAAGTATTGAAAAGCTGGTTGAATTAATAGAAGCGGGGATGAATGTAGCTCGGCTTAACTTTTCTCATGGCAATCATGAAGAACATGCCGCTAGAATCCGCAACATTAGGGAAGCTAGTGAAAAAGCAGGGAAACAGGTTGCTATCTTGTTGGATACAAAAGGACCTGAAATACGGACAAATAACATGGAGAATGATTCCATGGAGTTGGTAGCCGGCAATGAAGTCATTATTTCCATGAATGAAGTTCTGGGAACTCCCGAAAAATTCTCCATTACTTATGAAGGGCTTCTTCATGATGTACATGCAGGTTCCAAAATCCTTTTGGATGATGGATTGATTGGACTTGAAGTGTTGAAGATAGATCAGGTCAGAAAAGAAATCCATACCAAAATATTGAACAGCGGCACACTGAAGAATAAAAAGGGCGTAAATGTGCCAGGTGTTTCGGTGAAGCTGCCAGGCATAACGGAGAAGGACGAACAGGACATCCTGTTTGGAATCGAACAGGGTATTGACTTTGTGGCTGCTTCATTTGTACGCAGGGCTTCCGACGTGCTTGAAGTGCGTGAATTACTGCAGCAAAATCGAGCGGAACATATTCAAATCATTCCTAAAATTGAAAATCAAGAAGGTGTTGACCGACTTGATGAAATCTTGGAAGTTTCAGACGGCTTGATGGTAGCACGTGGTGACTTGGGTGTGGAAATTCCTGCAGAAGAAGTGCCATTAGTCCAAAAACAAATGATTAAAAAATGTAACAATGCCGGGAAACCAGTCATAACGGCTACACAAATGCTCGATTCGATGCAGCGTAACCCAAGGCCGACACGTGCAGAAGCAAGTGACGTAGCCAATGCCATATTTGATGGAACGGATGCCATCATGCTTTCTGGTGAAACAGCTGCAGGAGCCTATCCTGTCGAAGCTGTGCAAACCATGCATAACATTGCTTCACGTGCAGAAACTGCGCTTGATTATCGGGATATATTATCAGTAAGAAGTAAACTGAACCGTCATAATGTAACGGATGCTATTGGTCAGTCCGTTGCCCACACTGCGCTTAATCTAAATGCCGGAGCAATCATCACTCCTACCGAGAGTGGCCATACGGCAAGGATGATTTCCAAATACCGCCCTAAAGCACCGATCATTGCCGTTACATCCAATGATCATGTTTCAAGACGGCTTGCACTGGCTTGGGGCGTTTACCCGCAGATTGGTCCAAAAGCGACGACTACGGATGAAATGCTTCAAACCGCAATCGATGAAAGCTTGCATTCTGGCTTAGTTTCCCATGGGGATTTAGTCGTCATAACAGCCGGTGTGCCTGTAGGTGAAACAGGTACGACTAACTTGATGAAAATTCATGTGTTAGGTGAGGTTCTTTTGAAAGCTCAAGGAATCGGCAGGAAATCATCGAAAGGTGAAGTGGTTGTAGCCAAGAATGCCAAGGAAGCTTTGGAAAAAGTGAAGGAAGGCTCTGTATTGGTTACAATTGGTTCGGATCGCGATATGATGCCAGCGATTGAAAAGTGTGCCGCATTGATAACGGAAGAAGGCGGTTTAACAAGCCATGCAGCTGTTGTAGGGGTCACTTTGGGCATTCCTGTCATCGTCGGGGCGGAAAACGCGAGCAAAATATTCACGGATGGACAAAGAATAACGGTCGATGCCGGTCGTGGAGTCATCTATGATGGCCATGCTAACGTTTTATAAAACGAATTTTTGGCTAAATTCCGGTCGAATGAGGTAAGATGGATGTACCGCACCAGAAATGGGCTGTGCAGGAGGAATGTAGATGAAATATTTTTTATTGTTTATCATTGCGATGCCGGTCGTTGAAATTATTGTCCTATTGCTGTCAGGCAATGTAATCGGTTTTTGGCCAACGCTGTTCCTGATTGTAGCCACTGGTTTAATCGGAGCCTATTTAGCTAAAAAGCAAGGGATGGAAACATGGAAAAAGGCGCAGGAACAGATTCGTTATGGAATGATGCCTGGAAATGAAATCATTGATGGAATTTGTATCTTTATCGGAGCTGCACTGTTGCTGTCCCCTGGGCTCATCTCGGATATCATGGGATTGATCCTCGTGGTTCCGCCAACCCGGAACCTTCTTAAGCCCATTGTTATCCGGTTCATTATGAATAGGATGAATAAGGGAAAGGTCACCATCATTCGGCATAAATAGTATAAGGCTGTCTAAAGCTTCAAGTTTTTAGACAGCCTTTTTGGTCTGTATCAGGAAAAAGCATCCAGGGTTTCTCAATGGATGCTTTTTTGCATTTCACCAGAAATGGGACAGATATAGGACGATTTAATATGATTGGCTTCCCTCTGTTTCATCTTAAAAGTTCATGATAAAAAGTCAAGAATTGGTTCAGAAGACAGAATTTTTAAATTATTTATTAGGAGAAACGTTGATAGACCAGGCTTTTCTGTGCTAAATATTCTTTTTTTTGAATTTTTTAGAAAAAACTGGTGACAAATTTATTCTATGTGTTATATAATACAAACAGGAAATAAAACAACTGTATTATAACATGAAGAGTTGGAAAGGATGTGGAGAGGCAACATGATTACGGAGGCAAAAGGCCTGCAAATTACCGGCACCATTAAACCGGGATATGAACAAATACTTACAACGGAAGCTCTTCAATTCATCGAAAGAATTGAACGGCATTTCGGTGAAAGAAGAAAAGAGCTTTTAGAACGGCGCAAAAGCGTTCAAGAAGACCTGAACCAAGGCAAGCTGCCAGAATTCCTTGAAGAAACGAAGCATATTCGTGAAAGTGATTGGATCATTTCGCCCCTCCCGAATGACTTGCAAGATCGCAGGGTTGAAATCACCGGACCAGTTGATCGTAAGATGATCATTAATGCCATGAACTCAGGTGCCAATGTATTTATGGCTGACTTTGAAGACGCCAACTCGCCGACTTGGGAGAATTGCATTGATGGTCAACTGAATCTGCGCGATGCTATCCGGGGTACCATTTCCTTTAAAAATTCAAATGGAAAAGTATATGAATTGAATCAAAAAACAGCTGTTCTAAAGATAAGGCCCCGCGGCTGGCATTTAGAAGAAAAACATGTCCTCCTAGATGGACAGCCAATATCAGCCAGCATTTTTGACTTTGGTCTATACTTTTACCACAATGCTAAAGCGTTGATTGAAAAACAAAGTGGTCCATACTTCTACTTACCAAAAATGGAAAGTCATCTGGAAGCTAGATTATGGAATGATATATTCGTATATGCACAGAACGATTTAAGAATCCCGCAAGGATCAATTAAGGCAACGGTCTTGATCGAAACGATTCTTGCCGCATTCGAAATGGACGAAATTCTATACGAGCTGAAAGAACATTCCTCAGGCCTGAACTGTGGCCGCTGGGATTATATTTTTAGCTTCCTGAAAAAATTCCGTCACTCGGATGATGTGATTTTCCCTGATCGGTTACAGGTTACGATGACTGTCCCGAACATGAGAGCGTATTCCTTATTGGCAATCAAAACATGCCACGCTCGGAATGCTCCGGCGATTGGCGGGATGGCAGCGCAAATCCCGGTGAAAAATGACCAGGTGAAAAATGATGAGGCATTTGCGAAGGTCCGTGCAGATAAAGAACGCGAGGCGAGAGACGGTCATGATGGGACATGGGTTGCCCATCCAGGTATGGTAAGCACGGCAAAAGAGGTGTTTGACCTACTAGTTCCAAAACCGAACCAAATATACCGAAAACGTGAAGATGTCCATGTAACCGCACAAGAGCTGCTGGAGGTGCCTAAAGGAACGATCACAGAGGCAGGATTAAGGACAAACATTAACGTAGGCATTCAATATATTGCCTCTTGGTTAAGTGGTAGAGGAGCAGCACCCATTAATAACCTAATGGAAGATGCAGCAACGGCAGAGATTTCAAGAGCTCAAGTCTGGCAATGGATCCGTCATCCAAAAGGGATTCTCGAAGATGGCAGGAAAATAACCGAAGAATTATTCCATCAAATCAAAGAGGAAGAATTGGCGGTCATTAAATCGGAGGTAGGAGAAGAAACTTTCAGATCAGGAAAGTTCGAAGAGTCTACTAAACTATTCGAAGAATTGATTGAAGCAGATGAGTTTGCCGATTTCTTAACAAATCCGGCATACAAACAATTATCTTAATATTTAGAATTTTAATATAAATTAGGAGGAAATTATAATGATGAATGAAAGAGCGCAACAATTACAACAAAGTTGGGAAAATGATTCACGGTGGACTGGGGTTAAACGTCCTTATACGGCTGAAGAAGTTATTAAATTAAGAGGTTCCATCGATATCGAGCATACATTGGCACGCCGTGGTTCTGAAAAACTATGGAATCTATTAAATACAGAGGATTTCATCAACGCATTAGGAGCATTGACTGGTAACCAGGCCATGCAACAGGTGAAAGCCGGTTTAAAAGCAATCTACCTAAGTGGCTGGCAAGTTGCGGCTGATGCTAACATCGCAGGACAAATGTACCCTGACCAAAGTTTATATCCGGCCAACTCCGTGCCGCAAGTGGTTAAACGCATTAATCAGACACTTCAACGTGCAGACCAAATAAGCTTTGCTGAAGGAAAAGATGATATCGATTGGTTTGCTCCAATCGTGGCGGATGCTGAAGCTGGTTTTGGCGGCTCCCTAAACGTCTTCGAATTAATGAAAGGCATGATCGAAGCTGGAGCGGCCGGCGTTCACTTTGAAGACCAACTTTCATCCGAGAAAAAATGTGGTCACTTAGGCGGTAAAGTTCTTTTACCAACCCAAACGGCAGTACGTAATTTAGTTTCCGCCCGATTGGCAGCGGATGTAATGGGTACACCGACCATCTTAATTGCTCGTACGGATGCTGATGCTGCAGATTTGATCACGGATGATATCGATCCGGTTGATGCACCATTCATCACTGGCGAAAGGACTCCAGAAGGATTCTACCGTACCAACGCAGGTCTGGACCAAGCGATTGCGCGCGGCCTTGCATATGCACCTTACGCTGACCTTATCTGGTGTGAGACTTCCGAACCTAACCTAGCTGACGCTCGCCGATTTGCCGAAGCGATCCATGCAGAGTTCCCGGGTAAACTGCTTGCTTACAATTGTTCACCATCATTTAACTGGAAAGCGAAATTAAGTGATGAAGAAATTGCCGGCTACCAAGTTGAATTGGGTAAATTGGGTTATAAATTCCAATTCGTTACACTTGCAGGGTTCCACTCTTTGAACCATAGCATGTTCAATCTTGCTCTTGGTTATAAAGACCGCGGAATGGCTGCCTACTCAGAACTTCAACAAGCAGAGTTCGCTAGTGAATCTGACGGTTATACGGCAACACGCCATCAACGCGAAGTGGGAACTGGTTATTTTGATGAAGTGGCACAAGTCGTTGCTGGTGGAACATCGTCCACAACCGCACTTGCAGGTTCTACTGAAACAGAACAATTCCAGACTTCAAAATAAGCTTATAACCATGAAAATCCGCCTCGAACCTGAGGCGGATTTTCATGTAATCGGGGGAATGCTATATAGTGTAGAAAGGCAGCTGGATGCTATTAAGTGGTTTTCTTTGTATCCTGTCCGATGATGAAGGACCAAATGGCCTTGAAGACATGTGCTCGCTGAAGTGTATTGAATATGACAAGTACGACAGGTCCTGCAATCAGCCCTAGGAAACCGATCAATTTGAAGCCGATGAACAAGGCGATGAGAGTGGCAAGCGGATCCAAACCGATACTGGAGGAAAGAACCTTTGGCTCTATTAACTGACGCTGGACAACAACGATTATGTAGAGCACGGACAAACCGATTGCGAGACTTGTATTTCCAGCGATGAATTCAAATATGATCCATGGAATGAAAATCGTGCCCGTCCCTAAATAGGGAATGATATCGACCAGGCCGCATATTAGTGCAATGGTAATTGAATAGTTCACACCTAAAATGAGAAAGCCGATCAATATCGTAACAGTCGTCAATGAAACAAGGGTGAATTGTGCCCGGATAAATCCGAATAATGCCCGTTTTAAATCCCTGAATAAACGCTTCGCCCCCGAAAAAATCTTATCAGGCAACACCTTTCCAGTCATTCGGCCAAAGGTATCCCAATCTTTGCTGATGAAGAAAGTGCCCAGCAGGGTAAAAAGAAGCGCCGTTGCTGTAGTTGGAAACCATCCAATGATTGTGGGAATATTCTTCAAGAACGCCTGAATGAAGCCGCTTACTCCGGTAGTGATGGATTCACCGATATTTTGGATATTCTTGAGAACGGTGTCCTGCTGTCCAGTATCCAAATTATTGAACATGGCAGCGGTTTGATTATATAAAGGGATGATGGTTGTCGCGATATACGATTCTATATAATCCACGATCGTTTCGATGTGTTCGGGTATGACTCCGGCGAGGTAATTGGTACCTGAAATGATTTCTGTAACTAGTAAGGTGATAAGCCCCGCAAATAAAAGGAAAATGAGTAAAAGGGAAACGAATACAGCCACCCCCCTCGGTAACCTTCCTTTCTTTTCAAAAAAAGTGACAAGAGGGTTCATCAAGAAAGCGATTATCATCGCAATGATGAATGGATATGTATATTTAGATAAATAAAACAAGGCAATTGCCCCTAAAATGATCCCTCCGATTACCAGTAAAGAACGAATGAAACGATACATATAAACTGGATTCAAGACATATCCTCCTTCTATCATAAAGATTGTATTATAATTGTAACGATGATGGAAAAGAAAGGAAAGATTCTTTCGTCATACGGCTTGACTTTTTTCCGCAAATGAATTGCGGGATAATAGATTTTCTCTCAGGATAGAGCGAGGTTTATTATGCTAAAATAACAAAAAAAGAAGAAAGAAGGCGAAGGGAGAATGATAAACGGTCCTGTCGTATTTTTAATTTTACTTGCAGCAATCGGTTGGTTCGGGAAAAATACGTCGCTGATCATGGCTGCAGGTTTTCTTTTAATCATGAAACTGATTGGTCTTGACGCTAAGGTTTTTCCTTATCTGGAAGCGAAAGGAATCAACCTGGGTGTGACAATCATTACGATTTCCGTACTCATACCGATAGCAAATGGAGCGATTGGTTTCAAGGAACTCGGAGATGCCATTAAATCTCCTTATGCCTGGATTGCGCTTGCATCCGGAATAGCGGTTGCACTCATAGCAAAAAATGGCATTACGCTCCTATCACATGACCCGCACATCACTACGGCCCTTGTATTTGGGACGATTCTTGCGGTTGCTTTGTTCAAGGGTGTGGCCGTTGGTCCATTAATTGGGGCAGGAATTGCTTATTTATGCATGCAGATCTTCAATTTTTTTAAATGAAGGAAGTCGCAAAGGATAGAAGCGTTCGTCAGTATTGAAAATGGGGATTTTCTATTTAATGTTTCATTTATTCTGCTTTGTGACAAATTTTCAAAAAAACGTTTTGAAACCCATTAAAAAAAGCAAGAGAATATGTGGCTAGTTTTTCTAATAAAATAATAATTTTTTCACATTTTAAGTGCTTTTCATTCCCAAAAAAGTGTTTATTGTTTATAATAATCATGTAACTGCTCTAACTTATTAAAAATGGATTCCTGAATATCATCGATATTTTTGAGGAATCTTAAAGAAGATGTAGTTATTGAGCAAGCGCTCACTAGGAATGGCTACAAGCATTAATTTTTAGAATTCGTATTAAAGATTATCGTACATTTTACTATTGGTGGGGTCCTATTCTGTGAACGCTTCCAATACAAGATGTATGTCTTCTGCTAAAAAATAGATGGTTGTTTACAATAGCTAATTTCTTGGAAGCGCTATATTTATACGCAATGAGCAAGGGCATAGGGGAATACTTAGGAAAAGGAGAGATTTAGTATGACAGCAACAAAAGGTCTTGAAGGTGTGGTAGCAACAACTTCATCAGTTAGCTCCATTATCGATGACACATTAACATATGTGGGTTATGACATCGATGATTTGGCTGTAAACGCAACATTCGAGGAAGTAATCTATCTTTTATGGCATGGAGCACTTCCAAACAAAAGCCAATTAGCAGAATTAACTAAACAACTTGCTGAAAATGCTGAAATTCCAGCTGAAGTAGTTAATCATTTCAAAACATACCCGATCGACAAAGTACATCCAATGGGAGCTCTTCGCACAGCAGTTTCTCTTCTTGGTCTATATGATGAAGAAGCAGATGTAATGAGTGAAGATGCTAACTATCGTAAAGCAATCCGCATCCAAGCAAAAATTCCTACATTGGTAACAACTTTCGCTCGTACCCGTCAAGGTAAAGAAGCGATTGCACCACGTACAGATTTAAGCTTTGCTGCTAACTTCTTATATATGTTAAGCGGTAATGAACCAACTGCAATCGAAGAAGAAGCATTCAACAAAGCATTAGTTCTACATGCTGACCATGAATTGAACGCTTCTACATTCACTGCACGCGTTTGTGTGGCTACATTATCTGATATTTATTCTGGCGTGACTTCTGCCATCGGCGCTTTAAAAGGCCCACTTCACGGCGGAGCTAACGAACAAGTCATGAAAATGCTTACAGATATTGGTTCAGTGGAAAATGTTGAGCCTTATATCAACGAAAAATTAGCCAATAAAGAAAAAATCATGGGCTTTGGCCACCGTGTATACCGTAAAGGTGATCCGCGTGCTAAGCACCTTAAAGAAATGTCTCAAAAATTGACTGAGCTTACTGGACAGCCTCAATATTATGATATGTCCATTAAAATTCATGAAATCGTAACTGGTCAAAAAAATCTTCCGCCAAACGTTGATTTCTATTCTGCTTCCGTATACCACAGTTTAGGTATCGAGCATGACCTATTTACACCAATCTTTGCTGTAAGCCGTGCTTCAGGCTGGATTGCTCATATCCTTGAGCAATATTCAAACAACCGTCTGATCCGTCCACGTGCTGAGTATGTTGGACCAGGTATGCAAAAATACGTACCAATCGAAAAACGTTAATTAAAAGTTTTTCAAAATTTATTTTTATATTTCATCGAATTTGTAGTAAATTAATAGATGTGAGTAAAAAGGGTTAGTGGTTCTGCCTCACCTAATGGCAGACCAGCTAACCTTTGAATTTGAATCGGAGGTAAGAGACATGACACAAAGCCAAAAAATCACAGTTACTAACGGTGCTCTTAACGTACCAAACAACCCAATCGTTCCTTTTATTGAGGGAGACGGAATCGGTCCTGATATCTGGGCTGCAGCTTCTCGCGTTTTAGACGCAGCAGTTGAAAAAGCTTACAATGGCGAAAAGAAAATCGAATGGAAAGAAGTTTTAGCTGGACAAAAAGCATTTGACCAAACAGGCGAATGGCTTCCACAAGAAACTCTTGATGTCATTAACGAATATCTAATCGCAATTAAAGGACCTCTTACAACTCCAATCGGTGGCGGTATCCGTTCATTGAACGTTGCATTGCGTCAAGTATTGGACTTATTCGTATGTCTTCGTCCAGTACGTTACTTTGAAGGTGTACCTTCACCGGTTAAACGTCCTGAAGACACTGACATGGTCATCTTCCGTGAAAACACTGAAGATATCTATGCTGGTATCGAATATGCAAAAGGTTCTGACCAAGCGAAGAAATTAATCGACTTCCTACAAAATGAATTCGGTGTTACAAACATCCGTTTCCCAGAAACTTCTGGTATCGGGATCAAACCGATCTCTGAAGAAGGAACGAAACGTCTTGTTCGCTCTGCACTTAACTATGCGATCAAAGAAGGCCGTAAATCATTAACTCTTGTTCATAAAGGTAACATCATGAAATTCACGGAAGGCGCGTTCAAAACTTGGGGTTATGAAGTTGCAGAACAAGAATTTGCCGATAAAGTGTTCACTTGGAACCAATATGACCAAATTAAAGATGCTGAAGGCACTGAAGCTGCTAACAAAGCACAATCAGCTGCTGAAGCTGAAGGCAAAATCATCGTTAAGGATTCCATTGCTGATATCTTCTTACAACAAATCCTGACTCGTCCTAAAGAGTTTGATGTTGTTGCAACAATGAACTTGAACGGAGATTACATTTCTGATGCATTAGCTGCACAAGTTGGCGGAATTGGTATCGCTCCAGGAGCAAACATCAACTACGAAACTGGACATGCCATCTTCGAAGCTACTCACGGAACGGCTCCTAAATACGCTGGTCTTGATAAAGTTAACCCATCTTCAGTCCTTCTTTCAGGTGTGCTTTTACTTGAACACCTTGGCTGGAACGAAGCTGCAGATAGCATCACAAAATCAGTTGAACAAACAATTGCTTCTAAAGTTGTTACATACGACTTTGCCCGCCTAATGGATGGCGCAACAGAAGTTAAATGTTCTGAGTTCGCTGACGAGCTTATCAAAAACCTTAAATAATTGCTTATGATGCTTTCTGGAAAAGTGCCTGAACGGGCTTCTTTTCCAGGGAGCTTCTTATCTATTTATGAATGAAGACGTTAAAATAATTCCAAAATCATTTACTTAATTTGAGGAGGAAATAACATGTCTAATCGTAAAAAAATAACAGTAGTTGGTGCCGGGTTCACTGGTGCTACAGCAGCATTCCTGGCAGCTCAAAAAGAACTTGGTGATATCGTTTTAGTAGATATTCCACAAGCTGAAAACCCTACTAAAGGTAAAGCGCTTGATATGGCGGAAGCGGGTCCGGTTCAAGGTTTTGACGCTAACATCATCGGTACATCCGACTATGCCGATACAGCTGATTCTGACGTGGTAATCATCACTGCTGGTATTGCTCGTAAACCTGGTATGAGCCGTGACGACTTAGTTCAAACTAACCAAAAAGTTATGAAATCCGTAACTAAAGAAGTGGTTAAATTTTCTCCGAATACAACAATCATCGTATTGACTAACCCAGTTGATGCAATGACTTACACTGTTTATAAAGAATCAGGTTTCCCAAAGGAACGCGTAATTGGACAATCAGGTGTTCTAGATACAGCACGTTTCCGTACATTCGTAGCTCAAGAATTAAACTTGTCGGTTAAAGATGTGACAGGTTTCGTACTTGGCGGACACGGCGACGATATGGTTCCTCTAGTACGTTACTCATATGCAGGCGGAATTCCTTTGGAAACATTGATCCCAAAAGATCGATTAGAAGCAATCGTGGCCCGTACTCGTACTGGCGGCGGAGAAATCGTAAATCTTCTTGGAAATGGAAGCGCATATTATGCACCTGCTGCAGCTCTAGTGGAAATGGCTGAAGCGATTCTTAAAGACCAACGTCGGGTTCTTCCATCCATCGCTTATCTTGAAGGTGAATACGGATTCGAAGGAATCTATCTTGGAGTGCCAACTGTACTAGGAGCAAACGGTATTGAACAAATCATCGAACTAGAATTGACTGAAGCTGAAAAAGAAGCACTTTCTAAATCAGTTGAATCAGTTAAAGCAGTAATGCAAGTTCTTCAATAAGAGCTCTTGAACATACTGCCCGGAATAATGGAAGGGAGGCTAAGGCCTTCTTCCGTCTCCGGGCAGTTTTTTTTATCCGATTCTAGAGACGGCTGGGACAATTCGGTACTTATATGCACTTGCTGACGATAGGAATACATTCAATGTGTTTTTTTATGTGTAATTTTCTTATAATATTCTTTATAATGGAATTGGATGAGTAGACTAAAAAAATTTGGTCTATGGGGTAATACGTAATTCAGGAGGATCTAATGTCAAAGAAAATTCTCGTAGTGGATGATGAACAATCAATAGTTACCTTACTTCAGTACAATTTAGAACAAGCAGGCTATTCGGTAATCACGGCCTTGGATGGAGAACAAGGGCTGGAGGCTGCTGTGGATATACGCCCAGATTTAGTCGTATTGGATTTGATGTTGCCAAAAATGGATGGTCTTGAAGTATGTAAACAACTGCGCCAGCAAAAGATCAATATACCGATCTTGATGCTGACAGCTAAGGATGATGAATTTGACAAAGTGCTGGGACTAGAGCTGGGGGCGGATGATTATTTAACCAAACCATTTAGTCCGCGGGAGGTAACAGCCCGGATCAAGGCCATATTAAGAAGATCCCAGTTACAATCCAATGGCAGTGAGACAAGTCATGATCAGGAAGATGGTCTCTTGAAGTTAGGGGACTTGAAAGTATTTCCGGATCGATACGAAGCATTTTTTGATGAACAGCAATTAGAATTGACTCCAAAGGAATTTGAATTACTTTTACATTTGGCTAAGAATAAAGGAAGAGTATTAACTAGGGACCAACTGCTTAGTTCAGTATGGAATTATGATTTCGCGGGAGATTCGCGAATTGTCGATGTGCATATTAGCCATCTCCGTGAAAAAATAGAGAAGGATACAAAAAAACCTCTTTACATCAAAACGATCAGGGGATTGGGTTATAAGCTTGAGGAGCCTAAAAAAGAATGACGACCTATCGTAAAAAGCTCTTATATACCCTCATCATGCTGGTGATGGTCGTCCTGATGGCCGTGGGCTTTTTATTAGGACATTTGTTCAAAAGCTATTATATAAAAACATTCAATGAACGTATACAGAACGAAACATTTTTCATTTCTACATATATACAAGAACATGGGGGGATCGTATCCTTTTTGGAAAAAGGGAAAACGGCAAAACTGACACCCCTTTTAGATTCAAACTTAACCATTCTCTCCACTAGTGGAGAGATATTATATGATTCCACATCATCTAATGAAATACTTAAAAACCATGCAAAGGTCCTTCGTAAAATAACTTTGGAAAAAGGGCTTAAGCGTGGGGAAGGGTATGAAGTGGTTGAAGGGGAATCGGACCTCCATTATTATTGGAAGACAGTTGAAAAGGACGGAGAGATAGAAGGGTTTGTCGTTCATAGCAACGAAATTGAGGCAATCAATCAAGTGAATAAGCAAATGTGGCAAATATTGATCATTTGTTTAGGGGTGGCCTTGATCATCATTCTCATGCTTGCGAGTAAAATCACTTCATATTATACCCGTCCGATCGAGGAAGCGACGATGGCAGCCATTGAACTGGCAAAAGGGAATTATGGAACGCGGACATACGAGCGGAATTCCGATGAAACGGGAATGCTGACAACTTCTTTGAACATTTTGGCGAGGAATTTACAAGAAACAGAGATGGCGAGGGAAATGAATCAGGATCGTCTGGAAGCACTTGTTGAAAATATCGGAAGTGGTGTCTTGTTAATAGACAGTAAAGGGTATACAACCTTGATCAACCGGGAATTCAAAAAAATATTCCATGTAAACGCCAGTACGTTTTTGTTTCAAGAATATTACTCGGTCATTAAAGATCAGGAAGTGATTTCCATCATCGAAGAGATCTTTCGAACGGAAAAAACGATAAAACGCCAAGTGAAGATATCACTTGCTATAGAACGGAAGCATTTTGAGATTTACGGGGCGCCGATAATCGGAAATCATGATGAATGGAAGGGGATCCTGCTCATATTCCATGATATCACCGAATTGAAAAAGCTCGAGCAGATGCGTAAGGATTTCGTTGCCAATGTTTCCCATGAGTTGAGAACCCCGATTACTTCTATCAAAGGCTTTTCAGAAACATTGTTAGATGGGGCTTTAAAAGACGAAGAGACCTTGAAATATTTTTTATCGATCATCTTGAAAGAAAGTGATCGGCTGCAAGAACTCATTCAGGAGCTTCTGAATTTATCAAAAATGGAGCAGCAGGAGTTCGTTTTGAAAGCAGGCGTCGTGGATATTTCGAAAGTCCTTGGTGAAATACAAGAGATGCTTATAGGGAAGATGAAGAATAAAGAAGTCTCCCTTGAAATTAAAGCAACACAAACCCCGGTATTTATTGAAGGGGATTCGGACAGGATCAAACAAGTTTTCATTAATTTGATAACGAACGCAATGACCTATACACCAAATGGCGGAAGGGTCACCGTGAATGTCATGGAAAATGAACAGACCGTGGATATTGCCGTCCAAGATAGCGGCATCGGCATCGAAGAAAAAGAACTGCCGAGGATCTTTGAACGGTTTTACCGGATCGATAAGGCAAGGAGCCGTGATTCGGGTGGGACTGGCATTGGTTTGGCAATCGTCAAACATATAATAGAAGTCCATAAAGGTAAAATCAACGTGGAAAGCACACCAGGCACCGGGACGACTTTTACAGTCACGCTAAATAAAAGTTTAAAGGGAAAAATGTAGCATGACCGTGAATTTACATTTCCTTTACAATTTCTTAAAACAGTCTTCATGATGCAGGGGTACAATGATTGTACAACCCCTCATCCAAGGAGTTAAACAATGACAGAGACACTAAGTCTCTGTCTTTTAATTTTGAAATTTTGTCTATACCTCTGGAAATCATTCCTCTTTCCTATTTTTTAAGGAAAATATTTGATTTCCATGAAACTTTAGGCCCTTCCTTGCGTAAATAAGATATAACAAGCAAAGAAGGGGTGATACATATCGTTAGCTTAAAAAGAATATATACGATCACAGGACTAGTCTTTCTTATTTTAATTTTGGGTGTGGTTGCGATATCGACCTGGTATACGGTTGATGAATCCGACCAAGCTGTCATAATGACTTTTGGTAAGGTGGAGCAGACGATTACAGAACCAGGACTTCACTTTAAACTGCCTTGGCCGATTCAATCGGTTGAGAAGCTATCGAAAGAAACATTCAGTCTGAAATTTGGCTATAAGGAAGAAGATGGCGAGGTGAAGGATTACCCGAGTGAGACCAAAATGATTACGGGTGATGAAAATATTGTGCTAGCCGACCTAGTGGTTCAGTGGAAAATCACGGACCCTCCAAAATATCTATACAATGCAGATGATCCAGAGAAAATATTATATGATACGACTTCAGCCGCTTTACGGAGCATTATCGGCAGCACCAAAATCGATGATGCACTTACTTCCGGCAAAGCCCAAATAGAAGCAGATGTACGGGAATTATTGTCGCAGCTAATGGAGAAATATGATGTCGGTATTTCCATATCTGCGGTTAAACTCCAGGACGTGGAATTACCGAATGAAGAAGTGCGGAAAGCATTTACGAATGTAACGGATGCCCGTGAAACGGCCAATACGAAAATCAACGAAGCGGATAAATATGAAAATAAACGGATGAATGAAGCGGAAGGGGAAAAAGACGCCATCATTTCTCAGGCCAACGGGGATAAAGCTGCCCGTACGGAAGCAGCCCGTGGGGATGTTGCGGTCTTTGAAAAATTATTCAGTGAGTATAAAGGCAATAAAGGGATTACGAAGGACCGTCTTATTATCGAGACCCTAGAAGGAGTATTGCCCAATGCCGAGATTTATATCATGAATGATGATGGAAATACAATGAAGTACTTGCCGCTTCGCTCACTAGAAAAAGAGGAAACGAAAAAAGCGCCTGTCCCTGATGAAGATAATGCCCAAAAAGCAGAAACGAAAAACGAGAATGCATCCGAAGAAAAAGCGACAGGGGAAGGGGGTGCTAAACAATGAAAGGAAAAATAATAGATTTCAATGAGCTGAAGAAAGGTGATTTTCACTGGAGAGGCTATGTTAAAAGTGGCATTTTCATCATTATTCTGATTGTGCTGCTGCTAATCATTTTCACCAATGTCTATATCGTCAAAGAGGGAGAATATAAAGTCGTCCGTCAATTCGGTGAGGTTGTAAGAATCGATAAGACCCCTGGATTAAAGGCAAAGGTGCCTTTCATTCAAACCGTCATGACCCTGCCGAAGTATCAAATGAGTTCTGATGTATCTGAGGCGGAAATCAATACGAAAGATAAAAAGCGGATGCTGATAGATAATTATGCAGTTTGGAGAATAGAAGATCCGAAGAAGTTGATTACAAATGCAAGGACGCTCGGCAATGCGGAAACGAAAATGGAAGAGTTCATCTATTCAGCAGTCCGTTCAGAGTTGGGCCAATTGAATTATGATGAAATCATCAATGATGAGAAGTCATCCAGAGGAAGTTTGAACGACCGGATAACGGAAAAAGTCAACGAACTGCTGCAAAAGGACAGTTATGGCATCAGCTTGACGGATGTCCGGATAAAACGTACCGACCTGCCTGCCGAAAACGAAGCATCGGTCTTCAAGAGGATGATTTCCGAGCGTGAATCAAAAGCCCAAGAATATCTATCAAAAGGTGATGCGAAAAAAAACCGGATCATTGCGGACACTGATCGGAAAGTGAAAGAATTGCTCTCGACAGCAGAGGCAGATGCAGAAGTGATCAGGGCCGAGGGGGAAGGGGAAGCGGCGAAAATCTATAATAGATCTTTTTCCAAAGATCCCGAATTCTATAAACTATACCGGACTCTTGAATCCTACAAAAAAACGATTGGAGATCAAACAGTCATCGTTCTGCCATCGGATTCCCCTTATGCGAGCTTGTTAATGGGAAATACTAAATAACCGCGTTGCCGTTCATTTTTCTTTCCGCTTCTACTCATGGTAGAATAGAGGAAGAAAATGAACGGCTTTTTGCGTTTAATAGAAGCTGGAATACATGAACCTGTATGACTGGAGGAAGACGGATTTGGATAAAAAGTTAGTACTCATAGATGGAAATAGCATTGCTTACCGTGCGTTTTTTGCACTCCCGCTCTTGAATAATGATAAAGGGGTACATACGAATTCCGTATACGGATTCACCATGATGCTCAACCGCATTCTTGAAGAAGAAAAACCCTCGCACATCCTAGTTGCGTTCGATGCTGGAAAAACGACATTCAGACATGCGTCATTTAAAGAATACAAGGGAGGACGTCAAAAGACGCCGCCTGAATTATCCGAGCAATTTCCTTTCATTCGGGAGCTGCTCGATTGTTTTCAAATAAAAAGATATGAACTGGAGAATTACGAGGCCGATGATATTATCGGTACACTGTCTTTACAAGCCGAAAAAGATGGTTTTGAAGTGAAAGTCATATCCGGTGATAAGGATTTAACACAATTATCCTCCCCTAGTACGACGGTTTCCATTACGAAAAAGGGGATTACTGAAATTGAAGAGTATACTCCAAAGCATATCCATGAAAAATACGGTCTATCCCCTTTACAGATCATCGATCTAAAAGGACTGATGGGAGATGCCTCCGACAATATACCAGGCATACCAGGTGTTGGTGAAAAGACCGCTCTTAAGTTATTGCATCAATTTGAAACCGTTGAAAATCTTCTGAAATCGATTGATGAAGTAAGTGGACAAAAATTGAAAGAGAAAATAGAAGAACATAAAGACCTGGCGCTGCTGAGCAAGGAGCTTGCTACGATTACGAGGGAAGCTCCGCTTGAAGTTTCCGTAAACGAGACCGAGTACAGTGGAATGGATCAAGATCGAGTCATTTCATTCTATAAAGAGCTTGGCTTTTCTACTTTGCTCGATAAATTGGATGTTACGGAAAGTGTACCGCTTGAACAGGAAGAGATAGAGGTCCACACGGCTGAAATGACAGCAGAAATGTTTGCGGATGAAAGTGCTCTATATGTTGAAATCTTAGAAGATAATTATCATCGTGCAGACATTATTGGGATTTCCATCAGTAATGAACATGGTCATTTTTACTTTCATGGAGAAAATGCTTTGAGTTCCGAGGCATTTAAATCCTGGGCAGAAGATGAAACAAAAAAGAAAACGGTTTTCGATGCGAAGCGTACGGTTGTGGCACTCCGCCATCGAGGAGTAGAAATAAAAGGCATCGATTTTGATGTGTTTTTGGCATCGTATATTCTGGATCCAGCAGAATCAGTGGATGAAGTGGCGGAAATCACGAAAACTCAAGGTGCTATCCGTCTAGAAACCGATGATGCTTTTTATGGGAAAGGCGCAAAACGCAAGTTACCTGAGGAAGCAGAATTAAGGGAGCATATCGCCAGAAAAGCGAAGGCGATTCTTTCTTTGAAAGAGCCGATGGTTGATAAGCTTCATGAGTTTGAGCAATATGATTTATTAACGGATCTGGAGCTGCCTTTGTCAATCATCCTTGCAAATATGGAATGGCAGGGCATAAAGGTGGATATTGGCCGGCTGAAAAACATGGGGCAGGAATTAGCCATTCGCTTAAGAACCATTGAAGGAAGAATTTTTGATTTGGCCGGAGAGGCTTTCAATATCAATTCACCTAAACAACTTGGGGCCATCCTATTTGAAAAATTGGAGCTCCCGGTCATGAAGAAAACTAAAACAGGTTATTCCACATCAGCTGATGTGCTGGAAAAACTGGAGAGCCAGCATGATATCGTTAAGGAAATATTACTGTACCGCCAGCTTGGAAAGTTGCAATCCACCTATATCGAAGGCTTGCTCAAAGTGGTCAATGGCAAAACGGAGAAGGTGCACACCCGTTTCAATCAAGCATTGACCCAGACCGGTCGGTTAAGTTCAACAGATCCCAATCTGCAAAATATCCCGATCAGACTTGAAGAGGGCAGAAAAATCAGGCAGGCCTTCATTCCTTCCGAAAAGGATTGGATCATTTTTGCTGCTGACTATTCGCAAATCGAGTTGCGGGTGCTGGCGCATATCGCCAATGATGCCGGATTGGTTGAAGCGTTCCAGGCTGGTATGGACATTCATACAAGAACAGCGATGGATGTGTTCCATGTACCCGCAGAAGAAGTCACTTCGAACATGAGGCGCCAAGCTAAGGCGGTCAACTTTGGAATCGTTTATGGCATAAGTGACTATGGGCTATCGCAAAGTCTTGGCATCACGAGGAAAGAAGCTGGAGAGTTCATCGAGAAGTATTTAAGGAGTTTTCCTGGTGTCCAGGAATATATGGAAGACAGCATACATGAAGCCCGTCAAAAAGGATACAGCACGACATTAATGCAAAGACGTCGCTATATACCTGAGATCACAAGCCGGAATTTTAACATCAGGAGCTTTGCCGAAAGGACAGCGATGAACACGCCAATTCAAGGGAGTGCCGCGGATATCATCAAGCTTGCCATGATAAATATGAATAAGCGCCTGAAAAAAGAGGGGCTGAAAACTAGGATGCTTCTTCAAGTGCATGATGAATTGATTTTTGAAACTCCTCCCGAGGAACTTGAAATACTTAAAGTGATCGTCCCGGAGGAAATGGAAAATGCCATTGGATTGAACGTGCCCCTTAAAGTGGATTATGCCTTCGGGCCAACATGGTTTGATGCCAAATAATAAAAGATAGGTGATTGTAATGCCAGAACTTCCAGAAGTGGAAACAGTCAGAAGAACATTAGAGCAGCTAGTAATCGGAAAAGAGATCAAGGAAGTGTCCGTCTTCTGGCCAAAAATCATTAAAGCCCCTGAGCCTGTCGAACAGTTCCAGGATGCTCTAAGAGGGCAGACGATTCAGAGTATAGGGCGTCGGGGCAAGTTCCTCATTTTCACATTGGATGATTATTCGATGGTTTCGCATTTAAGGATGGAGGGAAAATACGGGGTACATCCAAAAGAAGAGCCGTATGATAAGCATACCCATGTGATTTTCACTTTCACGGATGGCAGTGAACTTCGATACCGCGATGTTCGGAAATTCGGTACGATGCACCTATTTGCTAAAGGGGAAGAATTTGAGAGGCTGCCGTTGCTGCATTTAGGGCCTGAACCGCTATCAGAAGATTTTACAGTCGAGGGGCTCAGTGCGAAATTGGCAAGAACCAACAGAAAAATCAAGCCAGTTCTCCTTGATCAAACGGTTGTCGTTGGAATTGGAAATATATATGTGGACGAGTCGTTGTTCCGTGCTGGTATCCATCCGGAAAGGATAGCTTCTTCACTCTCAATGGAAGAAATCAAAAAGTTGCATGCAGAAATCATTGCAACATTAGGTGAAGCGGTTGAAAAAGGAGGAAGTACGATTCGTTCATACGTCAATTCTCAAGGACAGATCGGCATGTTTCAGTTAGAACTGAATGTTTATGGACGAAAAGGCGAGAACTGCAAAACATGCGGAACACCACTGGAAAAGCTAGTTGTTGCAGGACGCGGCACACATATTTGCCCATTATGCCAGCCTTACATGAGCTAATGTTTTTTCAAACACATCGGATGGGCTCCTTCCATATACTAGGGTAGCACGAGATGGAAGGAGCAATATTCCGATGTGGCTACAAATTATTTTTCTTGCTTTTGCAGTTAGTATTGACGGATTTGGAGTAGGTTTAACATTTGGTATGCGGAAGATGAAAATCCCCTTAAAGTCAATAGCGGTCATCTCTTTTTGTTCTGCATTGAGTTTGGGCATAGCGATGGTCATCGGACAATTCATCAGTCAGCTCATATCTATCGGGGCGGCTGAAAAAACGGGGGGCATCATTCTCATTATTCTTGGTGCCTGGATGGTATACCAGTATTTTAAGCCTGACAAAGAACTGAATGAAGATAGATATCATGAAAAAATCATCTTTAATTTTGAAATAAAATCACTTGGGGTAGTCATCAATATTTTGCAAAAACCATTGAATGCCGATTTTGATAAATCAGGTACGATCACTGGGGTTGAAGCGCTTGTGCTTGGGTTTGCACTATCGCTGGATGCGTTCGGGGCCGGGGTTGGAGCGGCCATGATCGGAATATCGCCAATCATCCTCGCTGGATGCATCGCTGTTATGAGTTCAATCTTCATATGGAGCGGACTCCAAAGCGGGAAATTGCTTTCAAATAATAAAGTTGTCCAGCATTTGACCTTTCTTCCAGGTGTGCTATTAATTTTTATCGGCTTATTCAAGTTATGTTAAATGATTTAAAAGGGGGAGCTTATGGGACAAATCATCGGAATCACTGGGGGCATCGCCAGCGGGAAAAGCAGTGTCAGCCTCTATTTACAGGAACTCGGATTCACGATCGTAGATGCAGATCTGGCTTCCCGTGCTGTCGTTGAGCCAGGTGAAGAAGCGTATCATCAAGTGGTGAAAACGTTTGGAGAAGATATTTTATTGACGGATGGGAGTATCGATCGCGTGAAGTTAGGGGCGATAATCTTTCATGATCAGGAAAAAAGATTGCTTTTGAATGGCATCGTGCATCCAGCCGTCAGAAAGTGGATGCTTCTCAAAACGGAAGCGGCGCTTGCGGCAGGTGAAGAAACGGTATTCATGGATATTCCGCTCCTATTCGAAAGTAAGCTAACATACATGGTGGAAAAAACGCTTCTGATATATGTAGATGAGCGAGTTCAATTGGAACGCTTGATGAACAGGAATGGTCTATCGGAGACGGATGCTCTCGCCAGAATTCATTCGCAGATGCCCTTGGCTGATAAAAAGGCTTTGGCGGATGCCGTCATCGATAATAACGGGGACCTTACCGAAACGAAGAAGCAGGTGAAGGCCATACTTAGCGATTGGCATGTCATATAGGTGTCATAAAAGGAAGAAACCTCCAGGTTTCTTCCTTTTATGTTGAAAAAATAAGTGTAATCCGCATTTTTATTAGCACAATTCAATTGAATTATGTTATACTAATTGCATATGAGAGGTAATAAGTATAACATTAATATTTTCAGGAGGGTCCGAACAATGAATTCAAGAATAGCGATTAACGGATTTGGGAGAATTGGAAGAATGGTTTTCCGAAAGGCCATATTAGATGAGAGTTTGGACATTGTTGCCATTAATGCAAGCTATCCTGCTGAAACTTTAGCCCACTTACTAAAGTATGATACGATACATGGTAAATTCGACGGTATCATTATAGCGGAAGATGATTCACTAGTAGTGAATGGCCGCCGAGTACAACTAATAAATAACCGCGATCCAAAGCAATTGCCTTGGAAAGAGATGAACATAGATATTGTAATTGAAGCTACTGGAAAATTCAATGATCGTTCTAAAGCGGCTCTTCATTTAGAAGCAGGGGCAAAAAGGGTGATATTATCAGCACCGGGTAAAAATGAAGACGTTACCATTGTAATGGGCGTCAATCAGGAAGTGCTGGAAATTGACAAGCATTTTGTCATATCCAATGCATCATGTACAACTAACTGTCTTGGACCTGTTGCAAAAGTCCTTGATGAAAAATTCGGCATAAACAACGGTTTAATGACAACGATCCATTCTTATACAAATGATCAAAATAATATCGATAACCCGCACAAAGACTTAAGACGTGCCCGTGCCGCTGCGGAAAGCATCATTCCTACGACTACAGGAGCTGCAAAAGCCATCTCCTTGGTGTTGCCTCAATTAAAAGGCAAGCTTCACGGAATGGCGTTACGCGTACCGACACCTAACGTATCTTTAGTCGATCTTGTTGTGGATTTAAACCAGGATGTAACGATTGAAGAAGTGAACCAAGCGTTCATCGACGCTTCAGAAAATGAACTAAAAGGAATCATGGAATTCACGATGGAACCTTTAGTTTCCAGTGATTTCAAAACGAATCCTCACTCTGCCATCATCGATGGTTTAACGACGATGATGATTGGTGACAGAAAAGTGAAAGTCTTGGCTTGGTATGATAATGAGTGGGGTTACTCCAACCGGGTAGTGGACCTTGTGAAATTAGTTGCGTCCGAGTTGAAAAAAACTTCCGAAGTAGAGTTATCAGTAAAATAATGAATAAAAAACGAGCCTGCTAAGTTTTTTTTAGCGGGCTATTTTTAATTCAGTGATCATTTAATTCCTGGCTGCTTTAGGCGCTGAATAAACACGAAAACAGAATTAGTTCTACATTGGAACCTTCGCTATATCCCTATTACATATAAAGTTTATCTTTCTAAAAATTCAATTTGGAGTTGCAAAAAAAATTCAAACCATATATACTATGAATCGTGAACTTCTTCAAAAGCGGTTTGCATGATGGCTACTTAAAGGGTTAGGACCTCTTTGGACTAACTTTCCCCCGTGGTAGTTATCAGAACTTATTTTTAAATCATGGTAAGGGGGAAGCTTAATATGGAAACAGCTTACACTATGGAAACAATGGGTAGACATGTCATTTCTGAACTTTGGGGTTGTGACTTTGAAAAACTGAACAATATCGATTTGATTGAAAAGATTTTTGTTGATGCTGCTTTGAAATCAGGTGCAGAGGTACGCGAAGTTGCCTTTCACAAGTTTGCTCCACAAGGAGTTAGTGGGGTTGTCATCATTTCTGAATCACATTTAACGATTCACAGTTTTCCAGAACACGGCTATGCCAGCATTGATGTCTATACTTGCGGTAACTTGGATCCGAATATTGCAGCAGATTATATTGCAGATGCTTTGAATGCGCAAACTCGTGAAAACATGGAGTTGCCACGTGGATTAGGTCCTGTACAAATGAAAAAAGCCAATATAAGTGCCCTATAAAAAAACGTATACACAGAGATGCCATGGGTGCATCTCTTTTTTAATGCCATGAATCGGCAACCTGCTTAATATTAATGGTACGTGCCAAAAGAGCACAAGACTTTGATGACGGACTTCAAATGGTTGATCAAAAGTGCTTGCTGCTGGAAGTTACACTTTTTACTTGTACTGGCCGTTCCTTTTAATATAAGATTAAGATAGAAAAGTAATTCCTTGGGGAACATTTAGATAGGGGAGTCCTACATAAAATACGGAGCTGATAATGATGAAATGCCCATCATGTCAATATAATGGAACAAGAGTGCTCGATTCCAGGCCAGTCGATGAAAGTAAATCGATTCGACGACGCCGTGAATGTGAGGCATGTGGTTTTCGATTCACGACATTCGAAAAGGTGGAGGAAACACCGCTCATTGTAGTGAAAAAAGGCGGGACACGGGAAGAGTTCAGTCGTGATAAAATCCTGCGTGGCTTAATCAGGGCTTGTGAAAAACGTCCGGTTCCCTTGAAAGAACTAGAGCAAATTACCAGTTATGTAGAAAAAGAACTGCGCAACCAGGGCATAGCGGAAGTGAAAAGCGACAATGTCGGCGAAATGGTGATGGACAAGCTGGCAGAAGTCGATGAGGTTGCCTATGTTAGATTCGCATCCGTCTATCGTCAATTCAAAGATATTAATGTCTTTATCGATGAATTGAAAGATTTAATAAATAAAGAAAGAAAGTAGAGCTGAAGATTTACTTTGGCTCTTTTTTCACTACATCTTTTGAAAGGTTTGAATGGAGATGTCAATGCATTGGCAAGAATTGCTCCCAGCGGATTCATACATGGTCTCATCTGCGGGGCTGCTTCATGATTATGATCGGAAAATACTGACCCGACTATATCAACCTCTTATTGGACCTATCTGTATTAGTCTATACATGACGTTATGGAGTGAGTTGGAGGAAAACAGGCTATGGTCGGAAACCTCCTCACATTATCAATTAATGAATACCATCGGCCTTAAGCTAGGTGATATTTACGAAGCACGCCTTTTACTTGAGGGAATCGGTTTGTTGAATGTATACAAGAAATCGAAAAATGATACGAAGGAATTTATCTATGAGTTGAACCCGCCGTTGTCCCCCCAGCAGTTTTTCACGGATGGAATGCTGAATATCTACTTATACAAAAAGATTGGTAAAGCACAATTCAACCGGTTAAAGAGATTCTTTTGTGATGATCATATTGAACCGGATCAATATGAGAGTGTGACTAAATCTTTTGTGGAGGTATTTTCCTCAGATCATTTGGACTCATTATATGTAACGGATGAAGCAAAAAATGAATGGAAACCGATGCCAAAACAGCAATTCATTGAGCGGACGGATGGAGTCGAGCCATCGGGATTTGACAGCTTATTTGATTTTGAACTTTTATTTGCCGGGATGAAATCCTCAATCGTACCGAAAAAGGCCTTTACACCGAAAATAAAAAGTACGATTGCCAAACTTGCCTTTTTATATGGCATTGATCCGCTTGAAATGCAAAAACTAGTAATGGATGCCGTTTCATTGGATGATGAGATCGATGAGGAGAACCTCAGAAAGGCAGCAAGGGATTGGTATCAAATCGAAAGGCAGGCCGATATGCCCTCCCTTGTCAATCGTGTGCAGCCGATTCGTGAACGGACACAAAAAGAAGAACCGAAAACGCAGGAACAAGAGCTGATCCGTCATTTGGAGACGATTTCTCCACGGGAGCGGCTGATGCAATTGTCAGGCGGTGCAGAACCATCAAGCGGTGATTTGAAAGTGGTGGAAGGCGTGATGATCAATCAAAAGCTGAATCCAGGTGTCGTCAATGTCTTAATTGAATATGTCATGCTCAAAACGGATATGAAATTCACGAAGGGCTATGTGGAAAAGCTGGCAGGCCATTGGGCACGGCTGAAGGTTTCCACCGTCATCGAAGCGATGGAACTAGCTAAAAATGAACACAGGAAATATCAAGACTGGGCTCAAGGAAGCAGGAATGTTGCAAAGGGCGGCCGAAAAAAGGCGATTCGGGAAGAAGTGGTTCCGGAGTGGCTTGAGAAAAAGGAAGAAGAACAACAGGAGCAGAATGCGGATCAGCCTGAATTGAATGCCCAGAAACGTGAGCTCGAGGAGAAATGGAAGCAGTGGAAAGCAGGAGGTGAAATGAACGATGGAAAAGATTAATAGATCCCTTAATAAATTGGCTAATACAAACCAATTTCAAGAGCGTTATGAAAAGCTAAAACAGGAGATTTTTGAGGACGAACAGGTGCGGTTGTTTTTAAATGCCAACAGTTCGACTGTCACGAAGGAAATGATCGATAAAAACTTAGGAAAACTTTATGAATTCACTTCACAAAGCAATAAGTGTGATAAATGTCCAAGCCTGGATGGATGCATCAATATGATGCATGGTTATTATCCAAAATTGGTCGTTCAGGGGAAAGCCCTGAATCTGAATTATGAAATCTGTCCGCGGAAATTGGCAGAGGATGAAAAGCGGAAACGGGAAAAACTGATCCGCAGCCTATACGTGCCGAAGGATATTTTAAAGGCGACGATCGAGGATTTTTCACAAACGGATGATGAAAACAAACGCTTGGGTGTATTGAGTAAGGCGATGTCGTTCATCATGGAGTATGAGCCAGGCAAAAGGCAAAAAGGCTTATATATATATGGGAAGTTCGGAGTTGGAAAAACGTATTTATTAGGTGCTATTGCCAATGAACTTGCTGAAAGGCAAATTTCCTCTCTTATTGTCTACGTACCTGACTACCTAAGGGAACTTAAGGGATCGATAGGTGATAATACGGTCAATGAAAAAATTGAAATGGTGAAAACGGCACCTGTCCTCATGTTGGATGATATTGGGGCAGAGTCGATGACGAGCTGGGGGCGCGATGAGGTTTTTGGTCCGATTTTACAATTCAGGATGCTGGAAAACCTGCCGACGTTTTTCACTTCTAACTTTGACATGAATGGTCTGGAGAATCACCTTACTTTTTCGCAGCGTGGTGAAAAGGAAGAAGTGAAGGCTGCCAGGGTATTGGAAAGAATTCAATATTTAGCGGAGCCGGTCAAGCTGGATGGAGTGAACCGGAGAAGGTAAAAAAAAAGTGATCTCTTATATAGAGATCACTTTTTTCTTAATACAAGGCCCATCCTACTTCTAAACACGTCCGCATCCCCATATACATGAAAAAAGAAGCAAGGGGGAAGGGGGGATGTCGTAGTGCAAATTTTGTTTCAAAATGATTCTGAGGCTTTGAAATTACTGAATTTCGTTTCTGTCCATCCACTAGGGGCAGAATTTCGACCATACATTCAATTTCTTCCGCAACAAGGTATGCATATGGATATGACGAAGTCTTCAGGTGATAAATGGCTAATCCTGCTTCGTGATGCCTTTCATTCATTCTTATTGGAAGAAAAGACGCTTCCTATTCTTGAACAAATAATAGTCGGTAAATTTTTCTATAGAGAACGGGAAGAAATTGAAGCCATCCTTGAGATTGCTTCATCAATCATTGAAGGGGAAAGGGCCAAGAATGAGGAGAAGACATTCAGTACGGAGAAACGCTCGATTGAGGTCGGCCTTCAAAGCATTTTGGAGGGACAGGTATCTTTTTCATTCGATTCTTTTACGACCTTCCGTTTAAAGTCATTCCAGCATTCCTTGGAAAAGTATGTTGTTAAGGCCATCGATGAATATAAGTTGGAGCAGGACTATCAAAATTTCATAGCTACTCTCCGTGATTGTCTTCATGGGCAGGAGTCGAAATTAAGGAAGCTTCACCTTGTCAACTGCGACGGTTTTCAATTCTATGATCAGGAATACAGCAAACTTGACCGACCAAAAATTAATAGTTTGATCGATAGGAGGCTTCTTGCCAAAAGTTCACTTTTTCTCGATACAGTGATACTTGCCCCGCTGCTATCGATTGCTCCTGAAAACTTGTGTATCTATACAGACGACAAGGAAGAGGGACTGATTCAAACCATCTCAAGAATTTTCGAAGAGCGGGCAACCGTCCTGCCGCTTTCGTCATTCTCAAAGTCATTCGAATGAACTTTTTTGGAAAAGAGAAAATTAACCTTGATTTTCACCGTATAACAAATTATAATTTCCTACATACTATTAAAAAACAAAAAGTTATGATGAGGACAAGGGTATTCTAGTTGCCGTTTATCAGAGAGGGGAGCCATCAGGCTGAAAGCTTCCTATTCGCATGGAGCACTTACCACCTTTAAACTTCGGCTCGGAAAGCAATCAATTTGCGAATATGAGCTGACGGGAAGCTGCCGTTACCAAGTTACAAGTGCCATTTTGCCGTGAAAAGCAAGATGGAACGAGGGTGGAACCGCGGGTTAATGACATTTATGACTAAGCTCGTCCCTGTTTTTATACAGGGGCGGGCTTTTTGTGTTGTAATGGAATCGGATACCTGTAAGAATATTTTTTATCAATAAGAGGGAGTGGAATTGAATGTCTGAATTACTGAAAATATCTTTTCCTGACGGAGCGGTTAAGGAGTTTGCTAAAGGCACAACAACTGAAGACATCGCTGCATCCATCAGTCCTGGTTTAAGAAAAAAATCCATTGCCGGAAAATTCAATGGTGAACTATATGATTTGAAACGCCCGATTGAAGAAGACGGTTCTATAGAAATCGTTACACAGGATGCTGCGGATGCACTTGAAGTGTTACGTCACAGTACAGCCCACTTAATGGCACAAGCCATCAAACGCTTGTACAAAAACGCAAAATTCGGTGTTGGTCCAGTCATCGAAGGCGGTTTTTACTACGATATAGACCTAGAGGAATCATTGACTCCCGAAGACCTTCCATTGATTGAAAAGGAAATGAAGAAAATCGTCAACGAAAACTTGGAAATTGCCCGCATTGAAGTCAGTCGTGATGAAGCCATATCTCGTTTTAAAGAAATAGGCGACGAGTATAAACTCGAGTTGATCGATGCGATTCCTGCCGATCAGCAAGTAACGCTTTATGAGCAAGGCGAATTCTTTGACCTTTGTCGTGGCATTCACGTTCCATCAACTGGGAAAATCAAAGAATTCAAGCTTTTGAGCATCGCAGGTGCATATTGGAGAGGCGATAGCAAAAACAAAATGCTTCAGCGTATCTACGGAACGGCTTTCTATAAAAAAGAAGATTTAGCCGAACACCTGCGTTTCCTAGAAGAAGCCAAGGAACGTGACCACCGTAAAATCGGTAAAGAATTGAACTTGTTCATGAGCGCACAAAAAGTGGGTCAAGGGTTGCCGATGTGGTTACCAAAAGGCGCGACCATTCGCCGGACTATCGAACGGTATATCGTTGATAAGGAAGAACGTCTGGGCTATGACCATGTCTACACACCTGTGATGGGAAGCGTGGACCTTTATAAAACATCCGGACACTGGGATCACTACCAGGACGACATGTTCCCAGTCATGGAAATGGAAAACGAACAGCTTGTATTGCGTCCGATGAACTGTCCGCATCACATGATGGTATATAAAAACAGTATCCACAGCTACCGCGAGCTGCCGATCCGGATTGCCGAACTTGGCTTGATGCACCGCTATGAAATGTCAGGTGCCCTGTCCGGCCTTCAGCGTGTACGTGGGATGACATTGAATGATGCTCACATATTCGTTCGTCCAGATCAAATTAAAGAAGAGTTTAAGCGTGTTGTGAACTTGGTTCTGGAAGTATATAAAGATTTCGATATTAATGATTATTCATTCCGTCTGTCTTATCGTGATCCGCAAGATACTGAAAAATATTTCGATGATGATGCCATGTGGGAAAAAGCACAAAGCATGTTAAAAGAAGCAATGGATGAGCTTGGTCTGGATTATTTTGAAGCAGAAGGTGAAGCTGCATTCTACGGTCCAAAGCTTGACGTTCAAGTGCGTACGGCTTTAGGCAAAGACGAAACGCTTTCCACTGTTCAGCTTGATTTCTTGCTTCCTGAACGCTTTGATCTTAATTATGTTGGTGAAGACGGCAAGCAACACCGTCCGGTTGTCATCCACCGCGGAGTCGTTTCCACAATGGAACGTTTCGTCGCATACTTGATCGAAGAATACAAGGGGGCATTCCCGACGTGGCTTGCACCTATCCAAGCACAAGTGATCCCTGTCTCACCGGGAGTACACTTGGATTATGCGAAAGAAGTGCAAGAAAAGCTTAAAGCGCAAGGCATTCGCGTCGATTTGGATACACGTGACGAGAAAATTGGTTATAAAATCCGTGAAGCGCAAATGCAAAAAATTCCATACATGCTGGTTGTTGGTGACAATGAAGTTAACGAAGGCAGTGTGAACGTACGTAAATATGGTGAACAAAAATCGGAAACGATCGCTTTTGAAGATTTTGTTTCAGCGATTAAAGCGGAAGTAAGCCGCTAATAGCAAAAGAGGGGCACATATCGTTGTGTCCCTCTTTTAATTAAGACATGATAAAATGAAATCAACATGTGAATGAATGTACAACAATGAAAAGGAGGGTCAGCATGAAGAAGAAGTTTTCTTATCTATTCGGGCCAACATTCCTTGCCATCCTCATCTTATTGCTAATGGATGAGTATCGACAATATGCGATTGTCCCGGTCCTGTTTTTTTGGATAGTCCTTTTTTCTTGGGATACCATTGAGAAAAAGAAAAAGGCCAAAGACAATTCTTAACAATGGAGAATTGCTTCAATATGGCGAAGGGGGGGATGGGGAGAAGTGGAAATTCGTAAGGCTTCAAAGCAAGATGCAAGTAAATTGGCAGCTCTATTCAATCATGTTTAAGACTCCGGGTTTATGCTGTTCAACCTGGGGAAAGAAAAGAGACGGGAAACAAATGGAGCAAATCGAAAAAAATCCCCCTTCCGTTTTCCTCGTTGCTACTAGCGGCCATGAGTTGAAGGGTTACCTAATCTTATTGGGCAATCAAATGAGCCGAATGAGGCATTCAGCCAAAATCGTCATCGGCATCAATGAACAGGACAGAGGAAAGGGCATCGGTACGAAGTTATTTCAGAAAATGGAGAAGCGTGCACGGACAAACGAGATACGGCGCCTGGAATTGTCCGTGATTGCAAACAACGCCCCTGCGCTATCCTTATATCGAAAGATGGGCTTTGAACAAGAAGGAATAAAGCGGGAGTCTCTGTTTTTTGATGGGAAGTATCATGATGAATATTTTTTGTCAAAATTACTTTAAAAAAACGTATTGTCAAAATACAGAATGTCTGATAATATTAATTTTGTTGTGAAAAACGAATAAATTTAGCATTTGACAAGTCATCAGTGTTTATGATATATTTCTAAAGTGAATTGAATACGTGTTTGAGGAAAAGAAGAAGCACCCGCTTCTCACCTGGTTGACGCAAGCAATGCAGTTAACAGGTCATGATTTGATTATTTGGATCTTTCTGAATGAGTCTATCAGTGTGGGTGCAGCATGCATCCACACTTTTTTATTATGATTATATCCTGTAAGCGAGTTGTGAGCGTGACCGAATTGATTCAAATATTCGTATTCGCCAATATCTTTGGAGGTGGCTAACTATTAGTAAAGACGCGATGGTAAACGAGGGCATCCGAGCCCGTGAAGTTCGTCTTATTGACCAAAACGGAGAACAACTTGGAATTAAAACGAAATTCGAAGCATTGGAAATTGCCGCTCGTGTAAATCTTGATCTAGTTTTAGTTGCTGCAAATGCAAAGCCTCCGGTAGCCCGGATCATGGACTACGGAAAACACCGCTTCGAGCAGCAAAAGAAAGACAAGGAAGCACGTAAAAATCAAAAAGTCATCAGTCTGAAAGAGGTTCGTTTGAGCCCGACGATTGAAGAACATGATTTCAATACGAAGCTTCGCAACGGTATTAAATTCCTTGAAAAAGGCGATAAAGTAAAAGCTTCTATCCGATTCAAAGGACGTGCCATTACGCATAAGGAAATTGGTCAACGTGTACTCGTTCGTTTTTCTGAAGCATGTAAAGAAGTGGCTACAATCGAGCAACACCCAAAAATGGACGGGCGCAGCATGTTCATTATCTTAGCACCGAAAAACGAAAAGTAATTGTAAAGTAATTTGTAATGAGGAGGAATACCTTATGCCTAAAATGAAAACTCACCGCGGATCTGCTAAACGTTTCAAAAAGACTGGATCCGGCAAACTTAAGCGTTCGAACGCTTACACAAGCCATTTATTTGCTAACAAATCTACTAAGCAAAAGCGTAAGCTTCGCAAAGCTAGCCTTGTAAGCAAAGGTGACTTCAAACGTATTCGTCATATGTTAGACAACATTAAATAAGTTCGATTTATCGAGTTAAATAGGAGGGAAATAACATGCCACGTGTAAAAGGCGGTACTGTTACTCGCAAACGTCGTAAAAAGGTAATAAAATTAGCTAAAGGTTACTATGGCGCGAAACATATTCTTTTCAAAGTAGCTAACCAACAAGTAATGAAGTCAGGAAACTATGCTTTCCGTGACCGTCGTCAGAAAAAACGTGATTTCCGCAAACTTTGGATCACTCGTATCAACGCTGCAGCACGCATCAACGGTCTTTCTTATAGCCGTTTAATGCATGGTCTAAAGCTTGCTGGTATCGAAGTGAACCGCAAAATGCTTGCAGATCTTGCTGTTGCTGACGAACAAGCTTTTGCTCAATTAGCAACTGCTGCTAAACAACAATTAGACAAATAAGTCTGACTGATATCAGCCACTCTCTTTTCAAGAGGGTGGCTTTTTACATATTTAAAGGAGGGTATGAGGATGCAAGGTGTATGGATCGTTGTTGCTTATATGATCTTCACAAACATCATCGGGTTTGCCATAATGGGGGCCGACAAAAGGAAGGCGCGGAATCGGGAGTACCGGATCAGTGAAAAGACACTTTGGTTTTGGGCAGTCATAGGCGGAGGGACAGGGGCCTTTTTAGGGATGAAACATTTCCGCCATAAGACGAAACATGCCGCTTTTAAGTGGGGGCTGCCTATATTGATGGTGATTCAATTAGGCTTATTCATCAAGATATTCATTCAATAGTCATATGAAGCCGGTATAATGTATATGCTTGTAGAAGCAGCAAAGAGTAGCTGGAGGGAGAGCATGAATGATAAACTGACACTTGTGATGAGCTACGTTCAATCCGGCAGCGTGTTTGCACCTTTGATTTTTATCACGTTTCATTTATTACGGCAATTTTTATTCATTCCTGTCATTGTGGTTTGCATGTCTGGCGGCATTTTATTCGGGGCAGCTTTTGGAACCATCTATTCGATAATCGGTTTGACCTTGTCCAGTATGGTCTTTTATTTCGTGATAGGCAAATTTCCAAAAACAAAGGATAAGTTACTGCGGCTTAAGAATAAGCTGTTTGGAAACCGAAAATTAAACAGCCGGCAAATTGCAGTCCTGAGGCTAATACCGTTCATCCACTTTTACCTATTATCGCTTTGCTTATTGGAATCCAATAAGGGATTGAAAAATTATTTTTATTTATCCTTCATGACTAATATCCCTGTAGCCTTCGTATACACGGTTTTTGGCCACTATATTGCAGATTTTAGTCCAACTCTGATTGTCATTATTTTATTATCATTAACCGTTTTGCTATATTTATTGAGAGAGAAGCAGACGGTCGTTCCGTGGAAGGAATTTTTTCGATCACATGATTAAATTAGGGCCTTGAGTTCATTTCTCTCAAGGCCCTTCATAATGTCCAATGTTTTTCATTCTTCCAAAAATTCCTTAACCGGGCTTTTCCAATCAATAACGGCATCTGGATATTGTTTTTTGATGGCTGCCTCGATTTTTAAAAAGTCATTTCGCTTCAAGCCTTTCAAGCCGGCCACTTTTTTAGGCCATATGAAGATGGAGATGACCTCGAAGGAGCGTTCCGTCGTCCCTAAATACTTTTCCCCTTCAAACATCACCCCATTGTACGTCAATAAAAAATTCTTGCGTATATTCGCTGTATCGTCCAGCAGAAAGAACTTTTTCTGTTCATGTGCCAGCTCTAATTTTCTTTTCGGATTTAATAGGTATTTGATGACCGTATATATTAAGAAGATGATGAGAGCCAAAATAATGAACCGGATGATCAATACCATGGAGCTACCTCCCTTAAACAGAGTGATTCCCTTCATTTACGTATGGGTTTTTAATAAGTTTCATTTATTTGATATAATTTAAGGAAGACGATAGAAAGTAGTGATGAAAAATGAACATAGTTAAATTGATGGACATGCAGGCGGCTTTAGATGAGCATATACAAACTAAGCATGATTTGGCTGCTGAAAACTTGATCGAAAGGAAGATACTTGCTCTTTTAGTGGAACTTGGGGAGCTTGCTAATGAAACGAGATGTTTTAAATTTTGGAGCCTTAAAGGCCCTTCGGAGAAAGAAACGATTTTGGCTGAATACGTGGATGGGATACATTTCATTTTGTCACTAGGGATTGAACGGGGATTTGTTCCAGAAGTCCCTGCCGCCCTCAAAAGTAATCAGGTGGATTTGACGGCTCAATTTACTGCTATTTACGGGTACATCAGTGAGTTTCGCACACAATTGACAGAGTCATCATTTCAAAAGGTTTTTACTGAGTATTTACATTTAGGTGAGTTGCTAGGATTTTCTGCAGAGGATGTGGAAAAAGCATACGTAAGTAAAAATGAAGTGAACTACGAACGGCAAAAGCAAGGCTACTGATTGTTTATATAACCTTTATTTTGTATAATTATCCTTGTAATGTAAGTAAAAGGGAGGAAATCGCATGGCTCAATTAGATGAAACGTTAAGGATGCTTCGTGACTTAACGGATGCAAAAGGCATTGCAGGAAATGAAAGTGAAGTTAGAAAAGTGATGACTGAATACATAACACCTTTCGCGGATGAAATATCGACAGATGGCTTGGGAAGTTTGATTGCCATGAAAAAGGGTGATGCGAGCGGTCCGAAAATCGTCGTTACTGGGCATATGGACGAAGTCGGTTTCATGATCACGCAAATTGATGATAAAGGATTTCTGCGTTTTCAGCCGGTAGGAGGCTGGTGGTCACAGGTGATGCTTGCCCAACGCGTGACGATCGTTACAAGTAAAGGGGATGTAACAGGCATTATCGGTTCCAAGCCGCCACATATCCTGTCAGCCGATGCGAGGAAAAAGCCGATTGATATTAAGGATATGTTTATTGATATTGGTGCGACAAGCAAAGAAGAAGTGAAAGAATGGGGCGTCAAGCCAGGAGATATGGTTGTGCCATATTTCGAATTTACGGTTATGAATAATGAAAAGATGCTGCTTGCCAAAGCCTGGGATAATCGAATTGGCTGTGCAATCGCCATTGATGTGCTTAAACAGTTGAAAGATAGCGACCATCCTAATGTCGTTTATGGAATCGGCGCGGTGCAAGAAGAAGTGGGGCTGCGTGGGTCTAAAACATCGACATTCAAAATTCAGCCGGATATTGGTTTTGCCGTCGATGTTGGCATAGCTGGTGATACACCAGGGGTAACCGATAAAGAAGCGATGAGTAAAATGGGTGAGGGTCCGCAAATCGTAATATATGATGCATCGATGGTAGCGCATAAGGGCTTACGGGATTTCGTTACCGACACGGCTGATGAAATGAACATTCCTTATCAATATGAATCGATTCCAGGTGGTGGGACGGATGCCGGATCCATCCATTTAACGGCAAATGGAGTACCTGCACTCGCAATCACGATTGCTACCCGTTACATTCATTCACATGCCGCAATGCTTCACCGGGATGATTATGAGAATGCTGTAAAGCTCATTGTCGAAGTGATCAAACGTCTTGACCGTGATGCCGTTGATCGTATCATTTACGAATAATGCCGTGAAAGATATAAATGGGGAGGCCCCAAAAAGGGTCCTCTCCATTTTCTATTCTTTCTATTTACTTATCTTCGACGACTATATAAACCGCTTGTATGGGTCCGTGGACGCCAACGACAAGATCCATTTCGATATCGGCGGAATTGCTTGGTCCTGTTATGAAATTAATGCAGGAAGGAACCAGTTCACCTCGAGTGACTTTTGAACGAATGGCCGCTGCAGCCTGGGTCATTCGCGGAACGATGGTGCTTTTTGGGATGATGGAAACATGGCAGGAGGGAAGGAAGCTGATGGAACGGCCATGATCCTTGCTGCTGAACAAGACGACGGTCGCTGATTCTGCCAGTGTCATTTCACTGAATGTGATTCCGATGTTAGCACTTTCAGCTTTCTCGATATTTTTTTTCCCTGCTTGATGATCCCATATATGGACACCTTTTTCCTTTAAGGTATGCTCCAAGTCATAGTCAGAAAATCGATCGTCCTTCGGGATGATCAATGGTCCATTTCCAAGCTCCTCGATCACCTGTTTTAAACACTGCATCACTTGCTTGGAGTCGGTGAGGTGAAACTGTGTATGTACCCGTTTGCATTGCTCCTGCAATTCCTCGACAAGATCATTTTGTGTCGCATGTTTCAAAACCTCTTTTTGGGGGGCGTGCTTCCATACTGGAACGGAAATACCTTCCGTTATCGGAGCTCTTCCCAGGTTTTGTGCAATTTTATTTAAAAACGTCCCTTCATTATGGATGGTTCCATTCATGATGGTTTCCCTCCTTTTTCACGATTTTTGAACCAGTCCCGAAAGCTTTCTTTGCCTGGAGCAGGGAACTCGCGGCTTTCGGTCCACGTTTTGAGTGGTCCCGGTCCTTTTGAGATGATATCCCCCGTTTGAAAAGGAGACATCGCTGATGGGACCATTTTGGAACCGAACTTATAAAGCATGGGAGAGGCTGCACCGATTCCGAAGGCCTTCATGGCGATCTTTTCTGATAATGGAGCCATTTTTTCCTTTTCGACGATTACCTCACGATGCTTTCTTAATAAATCGTGCAGAGGGATTTTTACCGGACAGGCATCTGTACAGGCTGCACAAAGAGTCGAGGCATATGGCAGCTCCTTGAAATCATCATATCCTCCGAGCAAGGGAGAAAGCACGGCACCGATGGGACCCGGATAAATAGAACCGTATGAATGGCCGCCAACCTGGCGATAGACCGGGCATACATTAATACAGGCAGCACAGCGAATGCATTGAAGGACGGATTGAAACTCGGTTCCTAAAATGGAGGAACGTCCATTATCTACGATCACAAGGTGGAATTCCTCAGGTCCATCGACATCGCCTTCATCACGTGGACCGGTAAGTGCAGTGATGTAGCTGGTCAATCTTTGACCGACAGCGCTTCTGGTCAATAAACTGACTAGGACCTCGAATTCATCGAAAGTAGGGACAAGCCGTTCCATTCCCATTACGGTAATTTGCGTTTTTGGAAGGGCTGTGACCAAATCGGCGTTTCCTTCGTTCGTGACCAAACCGATCGAGCCCGTTTCCGCAATCGCAAAATTACAGCCGGTAATGCCTACATCGGCGCTTAAGAAATCTTTACGGAGAATGCCCCGGACATGGGCGGTAAGCTCTTCCGGCTTTTCGGTTTGCGTATATGCAAGCTTCTCTTTAAAGACATCCCTTATTTGTTCTTTATTTTTATGGAGAGCAGGTGCGACGATATGGGAAGGGGGATCATGATCATCCACTTGTAATATGTATTCACCAAGGTCGGTTTCAACAACATCAAGGCCAACAGCCTCCAGGGTTGCATTCAAATTGATTTCTTCCGTGACCATCGATTTGGATTTCACGACCTTTTTAGCTTTCTTTTTGACAATGACATCCTTGATGTATCCGCTTGCTTCTTCAGCCGTTTCAGCGAAAAAGACATGACCACCCCTTTTCGAAACGTTTTCTGCAAGCTGGTGCAAATAAAAATCAAGGTTGCTAAGGACATGCTGACGGATTTCCTGCCCAAGGGAACGCCAATCTTCCCAGCTTCCCAATTCATCAACGGCTGTCAGACGCCGGCCGTGTAATCGTTCTTGGGCACTCGATACGGCCAAGCGCATAAAATCATTTTGTATTCCTTCATCCACCCGGTCTTTAAACTTGGCAGAGCTTGTTTTCATAGCCATAATTTTTCCCTCCTCGCATTTCTTAAATACTATTCAGGACTTCCGCAATATGAAGCACCTTCACCGGCTGCCCCTTCCTTTGGATACGTCCGCCGATATTCATCAAGCACCCCGCATCCCCGCCAATTAAAAAATCGGCTCCGGTATCTTCAATATTGCAAACTTTCTCCTCCACCATTTGTCCGGATATATCACCCATCTTAACTGAAAACGTTCCACCGAACCCACAGCAGTTTTGAGCATCTGGAAGAGGTGTCATTTCCAGGCCTTTAACATGACTTAACAAAATGGCAGGGGCTTCTTTCACTTTAAGCAGCCGTGTCATATGGCACGAAGTATGATAAGTTGCCTTCCCCTTAAGCGTTGCTCCGACGTCGGTTACTTTTAAGACATCCACGATGAATTGGGTCAATTCATAGGTTTTTTCCGCTAATGTGGCGGCCTTCTTTTCCCATTCGGCATCGCCTTTGAATAGGACCGGGTATTCTTTGAACATCGCTGCACAGGAACCGGAAGGAGTTACGATGTATTCAGCATGCGCAAACGTATTAATCATCTTTTTCATAGCTACCTTCGAATCTTTCGTATACCCGCTATTATATGCCGGCTGTCCACAGCATATCTGGGATTCCGGGAAATCAATCTCGCAGCCTAATCTTTCGAGTAGCTCCACTGTTGCCTTCCCGACATTGGATTGAAATAAATCAACTAAACATGTTGCAAAGAGAGTCACTTTCAATCTGAACTCCTCCTTTTTTTATTTAAGTTAACAGGTCATCTGATGACTAAAAAATGGAAAAAGGAAATGGTTAATATACCAATTTCCAAGAATTTTAAATGAAGAAATCGTTTTCAAAATAATATATCAATTTTATCTTTGTTTGTATAGAGTTTTTTGAAAATTAAAGAAAGATCAACTATTCTATTGCTGATTTTTTTGGATGACCCTATCCAGTGCTTCTTCTACACTTTGAAGGTGAAAGAGCATGGCATTGCGGGCTCTAGCTTCATCTTGTTCCACTATCGCATCATATATCAGGACATGCTGCTGGTAAAGCTGTTTAAGCGTCATTTCTTCAGAATATAGCGCAACCCGTCTTATATCACCCATCTTTTCCGTCATTAATTCAGAGACGTGGTTCATCAATGTAATCAGCAACTCATTCTGGGAAGCGTTTGCCACTGCAACATGGAAGGCTATGTCCGCTTTATCACTCAGTTCTTCATCATCAGATACCTGTTCCATATCAGAAAGCTTTTCCTTGAGTTCGCTAAGGTTTTCTTCCGTTCTTTTCTTTGCAGCTACTTCTGCCGTACCGGACTCAAGAATTTTCCGAACTTCCAGCAGATGCTTGATATTGTCTTTATCCATCAAAAGGGCAGCAGACAAGGGATGGTTCATGATAGTCGGGTCGAATGTTTTAACGAATGTTCCTTCCCCTTGTTTGATTTCAATGAGGCCCATTGAACTTAATGCACTTAATGCTTCACGGATGGCTGGACGCCCGACTTGGAAATTCTCCGCAAGCTGTTGAATGGAATCCAATTGTTCACCTGGTTTCAGGTTACCGGACCGAATCATTTCATAAAGTTCATCGCTGACTTCTTCATAAATTTTTTTCGGCTTTATTTTTTTATATACCAAGTAGTAGCACCTCTATTTTCTTTGAGTTTCTCTGGTTAATATTATATAACACAAATGATCATTCACACTTCTGGAAGGGTAAAAATCACAAAAAATAAAAAAAAATATTGATTTTATATTTTTAATCATTTAATTTTAATGAATACTCATCAAGTCATCTGATGTCTAAGAATATTTAGATATGTAAGGGTTTTCACATCGAGGTAGATTTCTGAAATTTTAAAAAAATTCAAAGAAAATGGAGTCGAAAATGAATGACATGGACACAAAACTTTACGCCGATCACCGATAATTTAGTTTTATCTTCTCTTGTCGCACTCATCCCAATTCTTTACTTTTTCTGGGCCCTTACCATCAAACGGATGAAAGGCTATATTGCAGGCCTAACGACTTTGCTTATCGCTCTTGCAGTGGCTATATTACTTTACGGAATGCCTGCAGGGACGGCAGTGATGTCTGCTTCACAAGGAGCGGTTTACGGGCTGCTCCCAATCGGTTGGATAATCATCACTTCGGTTTTTTTGTACAAAATGACTGTCAAAAGCGGACAATTCAATATTATTCGTTCTTCAGTGCTTTCACTTACCGAAGACCGCCGCCTTCAGGCCTTATTGGTCGCCTTTTCTTTCGGCGCCTTTTTGGAAGGTGCCGCTGGATTTGGTGCACCGGTTGCCATTTCAGCCGCACTTTTGGTTGGTCTAGGTTTTAACCCGCTATATGCAGCCGGGATTTGTTTGATCGCGAACACCGCTCCAGTAGCATTCGGGGCGGTTGGCATACCGATCATCGCCATGGAAGGCCCCACTGGTATCGCCGCGATGGAGATATCAAAAATGGTCGGCCGTCAATTGCCATTCCTTTCGGCCTTCATTCCGCTTTATCTCATATTGATAATGACAGGGTGGAAAAGGTCACTCGAAGTCCTGCCAGCCATTTTAGTTTCCGGATTTTCCTTTGCCATCACCCAGTACTTAAGTTCAAATTTCCTTGGGCCAGAGTTACCGGATATCCTCTCTGCATTAGTGTCACTATTTGCTTTAGCGATCTTTCTTAAATTTTGGAAACCTAAAACGATCTTTCGTTTTGCATCCGAGGAAACGGCAGCAGCTGTCGAACCATTGGATGATATGGCCGAAGCCAAAACTACGTACACGAAAATGCAGATATTCCATGCTTGGTCCCCCTTCCTTTTGTTAACGCTTTTCATAACAATATGGGGGATGAACCCAATAAAGCCGGCGCTATCCGGTCATTATGAAGGCAGCAATGTGTTGCTTGGCGGAATCAATGAAATCGGGAAACTATTAACCTTTCAAATCCAAGTGCCAGGTCTACATAACGAGATAATCGGAAGCAATGGATTGCCGATTGCCGCTTTCTATAAAATAGAACTGCTTGGAGCAGCGGGAACGGCCATTTTATTGGCTGCAATCGTCACGAAGTTCATTGCACATATGTCTGCAAAAGCCTTTTTTAACACATTTGCCGAAGCGATGAAAGAGTTGGCAAAACCGATCCTGATGATTTCTTCCGTGGTGGCTTTTGCTTACGTGACGAATGCTTCCGGCATGTCGACTACACTCGGGATGACTCTTGCGAAATCCGGGGATTTGTTTCCGTTCTTCGCACCTGTTCTCGGCTGGCTGGGTGTGTTTATAACCGGGTCGGATACATCAGCTAATCTCCTATTCGGCAGTCTTCAAAAAGTAACGGCTCTTAAAGTGGGGATGGAACCGGTCCTGGCGCTTGCAGCGAACTCATCCGGAGGGGTCACCGGGAAGATGATTTCACCTCAATCGATAGCGATTGCTTGTGCTGCCGTTGGATTGGCAGGCAGGGAATCAGAATTATTAAGGTTCACGATCAAACATAGTTTATTCTTATTGCTGCTTGTTTGTGTGATTACTTTCTTGCAAAATGGCGTCCTTTCCTGGATGATACCATAAGTAGAATGGGGCTCCCTTTTGAAAGCCTCCATATTTTCCAAGGACATTCGAAAAGGAGGACATCTTATGCAATTGGCAGCTGTCGCAGAAAAGCTAGTTCAAGAGGTTCGAAAGCTGATTGATGAAGAAATCATCATTATTGATCATGCAGGCACGATTATCGCAAGCACTGATAACAGCCGTATTGGATCCTATCATGAAGGTGCCATACACGCTTTCAAAAATCGTGAGAAATTGATCATCAATAAACAGGATGAACAAAGTTGGATAGGTGTGAAGGCGGGAATAAACCTACCTATTTTCTTCAATCAGGAAGCTGTTTGTGTAATTGGAATCACCGGAGACCCTAAACATGTTTCCCCCTATGCAGAACTATTGAAAAAGATGACGGAGATGTTCATTCAAGAAAGCTATCACTTTGAACAAGCGGAGTCCCAATCACGTCTGATGGAATTCTTTGTATTTGAATGGCATCAGCTGCAAAGTTTCAATGAGCCATTCCTTCAGAAGGCAAAGCTGCTTGGGATCGATGTTCATGCAGACCGGATCATCATTCTTGGTGAATTTAATACTGAAAAAATCATAGAACCCCATGTGTGGAGAACGCTTCAAATCTACATAAAGCAGCAGCATCCATTGGATATCGCAGTCCGATGGGGGAGGAACCAGTTCGTCATTCTTTCAATAGCCGACTTTATCGGTTCAAAAATCCAACAATTATCGAAGCTGAGCCTACTTCAAAGAAAGCTAGAAGAAAGTTCCGGTTATAAAGTGAGTATAGGGGTTAGCTCTCGCACACCAGGATCCTCATTCCGGCAAGCGTTTTTTAAAGCAGAACGTTCCTTGAAAATTGCGTTCCCCTCATCGGGAATCATCTTTGATGAGGACTTGAAGCTTGAAGTCCTGCTAGATGAAGTCACTCCTGAAACAAGACATGAATATTTATCGCGGACGATTTCAGATTTGCTTCCTAATGAGGAGCTGCTTAAAACCCTTTCCATGTATTTTGCATGTGATCTATCTTTGAAGGAAACAGCGGCAGCCCTCCATATACACATCAATACTCTCCATTACAGGCTCAAACGCATAGAAGAGATGACACAACTGAACCCTAAAAAGCTAGCTGATTTAGTCACTATGTATCTAGCGCTAAGAGTATTGGATAAACCTACAAATTAATGCTATGGAAAGTAGTAAAATCTATATGTTCATACATAGAAGGTTGAGTGGTTTATTCCTTATACTTGAATCATATGAAAAATATCGAATGTAGTTTTTATATGAGGGGGATGTATATGTTAACAAAGCAGGTTAAGCAACTACTTATTAACATCGTTGGTCAGGAAAATTACGATGAGTCGAAAGTGGAATGTCTTGTCTATTCTTATGATGCTACACCAGGGTATCAAGCGATGCCGGATGCGGTCATTAAACCGGGCTCCACAACCGAGGTGGCAGCCATTGTCAAGGTTTGCAACGAATACAAGGTTCCAATCGTTCCACGCGGGTCGGGGACGAATTTGAGCGGAGGTACATGCCCGACAAAGGGTGGGCTTGTCCTACTATTCAACCGAATGAATTCATTGCTTGAAATAGATCAGGAAAACTTAACGGCGACGGTACAACCTGGGCTCATCACATTGGACTTGATATCAGCAGTGGAAGAGAAGGGATTGTTTTATCCGCCCGATCCAAGTTCGATGAAAATCTCCACGATTGGCGGCAACATTAATGAAAACTCTGGTGGTCTTCGAGGGTTAAAGTACGGAGTCACCCGTGATTATGTCATCGGGCTTGAAGTGGTCCTTCCAAATGGGGACATCATTCGAACAGGGGGCAAGCTTGCCAAAGATGTAGCAGGGTATGATTTAACGAGGCTTTTCGTCGGCTCCGAGGGAACACTTGGTATCGTTACGGAAGCGACCTTAAAACTGATTCCCATTCCGGAAACGACAAAGACGATGCTTGCCCTATATCAAGATCTGGATGCTGCAGCTCAATCAGTGGCCAAGATCATTTCAAACAAAATCATTCCTGTCACTCTTGAATTTCTGGATCGGCCGACGTTGATCGTGGTAGAGGAATTCGCGAAGATCGGTTTGCCCACCAATGTGGAAGCGGTGCTGCTGATTGAACAGGATGGTCCCCCTGAAGTGGTTGACCGTGATATGAAAAGGATGGCCGATATCTGTATAGAGGAGAAGGCTGTTTCCGTGGAAATTGCCGAAACGGAATCTGACGCAACTGCCTTGAAAACGGCTAGACGTACAGCCCTTTCCGCACTAGCACGCCTGAAGCCTACGACTATTTTGGAAGATGCAACCGTTCCTCGATCGGAAATTGCCAAAATGGTCAGAGCGATTAATGAAATCGCCAGTAAGCATAACGTGAACATATGTACATTCGGTCATGCAGGGGATGGGAACCTCCACCCAACTTGCATTACTGACGCTCGTGATCATGATGAAATGGAGAGAGTGGAGCTCGCTTTTGCCGACATTTTTGCCGTGGCAATCGACCTTGGCGGGACGATTACCGGAGAACATGGTGTGGGAGAGATGAAGGCCCCATATCTTGAATGGAAGTTGAAGAAAGAAGGAATTGCCGCCATGAGAGCGATAAAACAAGCATTCGATCCTAATAACATCATGAATCCCGGCAAAGTATTTGCCAAGGAGAGCAGGAAAAGGGTGGTGGTATCTTCATGACGACCGTTCAGGAAAGGGAAACCATTGCCACTCAATTCGCGGAGAAAATGAATGAAGATGAATTATTGAATTGCATGCGCTGCGGCTTTTGCTTACCCCATTGCCCGACATATATTGAATCGGGTTTAAAGGAATCCCATTCACCAAGGGGCCGGATTGCACTTATGAAAGCGGTGACGGATGGTGTGATCGAGCCAGACGAAGATGTCGAACGTTCATTAAGCCTATGCCTCGGCTGTAGGGCTTGTGAGCCTGTTTGCCCTTCTGGTGTGAAGTATGGACATCTTCTCGAAGAAGCAAGGGATATCATCCATCAGAATAAAAGGCACAGTTTCCCTGTAAAAACAATCCGTAAGGCCGTTTTTAGTGGATTATTCCCGCATCAGGAGCGAATGCAGACCATGACTAGTTTGCTTGGCTTCTATCAAAGGTCAGGCCTGCAATACATGGCCCGAAAAACGGGAGTCTTAAACATGCTTCCGGATAATTTGGCAACCATGGAAAAAGTGCTGCCGAAAGTCCCAAAAAAATCAGAAATGAAAAATAGACCAACCGAACTGCCTGCAATTGGAACTGCATTGAAAAAGGTGGCATTCTTTTCAGGCTGCTTAATGGATACGATGTTTTTGGAAACGAACAAGGCCACACTAAAGCTTCTTCAGCTTGCTGGATGTGAAATCGTGATTCCAAAATCCCAGGCTTGTTGCGGAGCATTACATGGGCACAGTGGTGAAAAAGAAGGAGCAAAGCAACTGGCCAAGCGTAATATTGAAGCTTTTGAAGCGGACGAAGTTGATTATATTATTACGAATGCCGGCGGTTGTGGGGCTTTTCTCACTGATTATGACCATTTGCTTCAGGATGAAACGGTATGGCACGATCGTGCAATCGCATTTAAGAATAAGATGAAAGATATTAGTGAAATTCTTGTTGATTTGCGTTTTCATGAAAAGGTTCGCCTGAAGCTGCCAGCTCAATCCATAACCTTTCAAGATTCCTGTCACTTACGGAATGTAATGAATACCTCCCTGGCTCCGCGGATTCTCCTACAATCGATAGAAGGAATCGATTTCAGGGAAATGAAGGATGCGGATCGGTGCTGCGGCTCGGCAGGTATTTACAATATCGTTGAATCAGAAATGTCCATGAATATTCTCGACTCGAAAATGGAGCACACTAAATCGACTCAGGCGGATATAGTTGTCACGGCAAACCCTGGTTGTTTGCTGCAAATGCAATTGGGAATCGAGAGGGAAAACTTGGGGGAGTGTACGAAAGCGGTGCATATTGTGGACCTGCTAATGGAGGCCGTGGCTTTATAATAGAAGAAAAAAGATTTCAAGCAGTATATGAAAATAATGAATAGCAGTATTTGGTTAAACATTACAATTTTAAAAATGGGGAAACCCTTGTATAGCCTAGAATTCATTTGAAGGCACGGCCTGTGCTGAGAACGAATTGTAAATGATATAACAAAAATGAAATAATGATTCCTCGTTTACTTAGGAGCATGGTGGGTAGTGTTTATATATAGCATCCACTTAACGAAACAACAAAACCTAAGGAGGAATGTAAAATGAATAAAACAGTATATGGAGTATATGAATCAAATGCAGAAGTGATCCAAGCAATTAATGCACTTAAGGCAAAGGGGTTTGAAGGGGACGATATTACGGTCGTCGCAGACAAGGAAGAAACTTTGGATTTCACGAATCATCAACGTGAAACGGATGTTCATACTATGACGAATATACCTAGCGACGAATCATTTATGGACAAGGTGGCACGTTTCTTCATGCCGGATGATACGGCAGACCTTTCAACAAGATTGGCAAATGCAGGTCTTTCGAATAGTGAAGCGGCGGAACATGTCTTTGATGTAGAAAACGGAAAAGTCCTGGTTCTTGTCGATGAAAGTGAAGGCCACTTTGGAATGGAAAAGGATAAATTCACGACTGGAACAACGGACACCGCCGGTACAAGGCTCGATACAAACTCCACCAACCCACTTTATAACGGTACTGAAAAAAACGATGCATTAAATAAAGAAGATATATATGGAGTGAACGGACAAGGTCGTGAATCGAATCTGGAAACCGGGAGCATTAAAGATGGAGAAACCTTACGTATTCCCGTTGTGGAAGAACAGTTGGAAGTTTCAAAAAAACCGGTTGTCACAGATGAAATAGTCATCAAGAAACATGCTGTACAAGAAACGGAACAAGTTCAGGATACGCTTAAAAAGGAAGATATCCAGCTTGATAGTACAGATGAATCGATCGTGAATGAGAAAAAGGCAATTGGAAGTAGAAGCGACCGCTTCTAAGAGTGAAGGAAATGGCCTGCAGTTATAAAAACTGCAGGTTTCTTTTTGATTTTAAAGACTGATTAAAGGTTCGAATCTAGGTCAGGTAAACCTTTAAAGGGTCATTTTTTGTTTAATTAGCACCCATCAGGGTATAAATACACATAAGAAGAAATATCGGAATAATACGAGGAGGAAGATGCATGGGAAAAACATTATATGGAGTTTTTCGTACGAATACGGAAGTTACTCAGACCATACAATCGCTCAAGGAAAAGGGAGTTCATGAAGGGAAAATAACCGTAATAGCTGATAAAAAAGGAGATTTGGATTTTGTGAATGAAAAGCGGGATCCGGATGTAGATGTCGTTACCAACTCAAGTGAAGTTTCCTTCATAGATAAGATGAAACACTTCTTCCTGAACGAAGGTTCTGAAGATATAAGGAACCGACTAGGTGATTTAGGGCTTGCCGATAGTGAAGCGACCGCTTATATAAACGAAGTGGAGGCAGGGAAATTCCTGATTCTTTTAGATGAAACTGATACCGCATCAACAAGAGAAGGAGTGACTTTCAACGGCTGGCAGGATCAGGACGAACTATTTACAGATAATCCGCTGAAAACAGGTGTGGTGAACAATCCGGATCCGAACCTTTTTCCGGAGACAACAACGAATGCCTTTCAAACAAGGGAAGTGGAAGCACAGCCCGGAAGAAGCGAAGAACTTCACGGAAATTCTGCCAACATCTTTGATAACGAAGAGCTGGATACGAGGCGAGCCCAAGAAAGGGAAATCAGGGGGAACTCCACCGAAAAATATGAGGAGCAAAAGCCAGGGAATTATGAAGGGACACTAGCGAATGCCAGCGGGCAGCAAGAGGAAGATTTGAGGGATGAATATATCAAAAATAGAATTAATACCGACAATCTGTAATACGCAAAATAACAGCCTGAACAAGGCTGTTCAGACTGTAGACAAACTAGATGAAAATCGAGTTTGTCTACAGTTTCTTTATGGCTTGTAAAATTTGGACGTTGATTTCCATACCAGGCACTCGCTTTCCGCAGGCGGTCCACCCTCAACGCTCTTTTCGGCTGTGGGGTCTCCCTTAGACTCGCTTTTGCCGCAGAGTCTCGCACCTTCCACTCCAATGCAACTTTGTTATAAAAGATACAAATCATACCTAAGGAGTTGAAGGTTTGCTTGGTTCAGTTGGATCAGGAACATCATTTGATGAAAGATATATTTTCCGAACCCTTTTTATCTACAAACTGAAACAGTCAGTTATTTTCTTAAAAAACCTTTAGGCAAAGGGCTCCCTCGTTCATTAGTTAGGAATCCCCATTAGACTATTTGCTTGTTTATTGTTAAAGCGGCAAGGTATAATTACAAAGGAATTTTATTTTATGTAGAGTAACAAGGAGGGGGAGAAACATGGAAAAAAACGTATATGGTGTTTTTGACTCTAATCCGGAATTACTTGCTGCAATTCAAGAATTACAAGCTAAAGGCGTGACTGGCACCCAAATGACAGTAGCAGCTGATATAAAAAATGATGTGCAGCTTGGAAATGAACATACGGATATCCTGATCATCGCCAATCAGGATAAGGAGGACACTCTTTTTTTAAGAATCTTCCACTACTTCACAGATGAAGGATCTGGAGATTTACGCAGCTTTTTTACGAAATACGGCTACTCATTTGCTGAGACAAAAGCGATGCTTAAAGAAGTGAGCGCAAAAAAATTCATCTTGCTGCTCGATGAAGAAGTGTCCATTGAAGAACTGAAGGCTGGCCATGATAAAGTAGTACCGATAAAGAAGTAAGCGAATCAAAAAAATAACAGCCTGCGAGGGCTGTTATTTTTTTAGTCCTGATTCTAGGGTAGTGATCATTTCCTGTTTTTCCTGCTCTGATGAATTTTGCCAGATGACCTCGAATAATACTCCCAAGCCAGGAAGCATTTTTTCCTCGCCATTCTGTATGGCATCGACAATCGTGTCTTCCAGCTGATCTTGCGAATTTCCGCTTACATTTTGGATGATCGCATTACGTAGGTTTAAGTTCACATTTATTCCTCCTCTAACACATAATGACTGACATTAATAGCATTTCACAAACTGGCATGCAATATGTATGTGAATTGCGTTATAATAGGAAAATCAGTGTGAAATTAAAGGAGCGTTTACCCTTGAAATATATCGAATCCGTAAAAAACCCGCAAGTGAAGCAATGGAAAAAGCTATTGACGAAAAAAGAGCGAGATAAAACAGGGAAATATTTAGTCGAGGGTTTTCACCTTGTTGAAGAAGCTTTAAAAGTAGATATCGTCATGGAAGTGATCATCAATGAAGAAACAGAAATGCCTGCTCATTTTAAACTGGAAGGCGCAGAAGTCATTTATGTCAAAAATGATATTATGAAAGCGATTTGCGATACCGAGGCACCACAAGGAATTGCGGCGGTCTGTGAACAGAAGTCAATGAGCATGACATCCATTAATCCGGATAAACTATTGTTGATTGATGCTGTCCAGGATCCAGGAAATATTGGAACGATGATCAGGACCGCGGATGCGGCAGGGATCGATGCGGTCATTCTTGGCGAAGGCTGTGCAGACTTGTATAACCCTAAAGTGGTCCGTTCGACGCAAGGAAGCCTATTCCATATGCCTGTCATCAAAGGGAACCTTGCAGATATCATCGATGAGCTGAAAGAGCGCGGCACACCGGTTTATGGCACGGCTCTTGAAGGGGCTTCACCATTTGAAGAAGTGGAAAAGACCTCCCGATTTGCCCTGCTGGTCGGTAATGAAGGCAAAGGCGTATCGAAGGAATTACTGGAGAAAACGACGAAAAACCTTTATATTCCCATTTACGGAAAAAGCGAGTCATTGAATGTGGGGATCGCCGCCGGGATTTTAATGTACCATTTACGAAAATCAATTTGAAACGGCCGACGAATTATAATATAATAAAACAGAATTTTATAATGAAAACAACGATGACAAAGAATAGTAACTTAAGTTATCCATATCCAGGGAAAAAATGCCTCGACTGAAAGCATTTTTATGGCGCTGCTTAAGGGAATTCACCTTTCGAGTTGGCATTGGGAAGACATATAGTCCGAAAAATGTTCCGGTGAAGAGCCGTTATTTTTATGAAGTGAGTGCGTAGTTTGTTTGTTTGTGCACTAATAAGGGTGGTACCGCGATACATAAACCTCGTCCCTTTCTGGGATTGAGGTTTTTTTGTGTTCATTTTTTTAAAAGGAAAATAAAGGAGGAAGACATGATGCAGGAACGTTTATTAGAACTGCAGGAAGAAGCGTTGCAAAAAGTGGCCGCAGCTTCCGAATTAAAGGAACTGAATGAAGTCCGAGTTGCTTATTTAGGGAAAAAAGGACCAATCACTGAGGTATTGCGTGGCATGGGTAAATTGTCAGCTGAAGAGCGTCCGAAAATCGGGGCACTTGCCAATGATGTCCGGGAAGCGATCGCTACAAAGATTGAAGAGAAACAAAAAGCTCTTGAAACTGAGGCTGTCAATGCAAAGCTAGCAACAGAAACGATAGACGTCACACTTCCAGGACGTCCGGTTAACAAGGGGAATCTTCATCCATTAACACGTGTCGTGGAAGAAGTCGAAGACCTGTTCATCGGTATGGGGTATACCGTTGCGGAAGGTCCGGAAGTCGAAAGCGACTACTATAACTTTGAGGCACTTAACTTGCCGAAAAGCCATCCGGCGCGTGATATGCAGGACTCTTTCTACATTACGGATGAAATCTTGATGCGTACTCACACTTCACCGGTTCAAGCAAGAACGATGGAAAAACATAAAGGACAAGGTCCTGTTAAAATCATCTGCCCAGGAAAAGTATACCGCCGTGACAATGATGATGCCACACACTCCCATCAATTCCAGCAAATTGAGGGCTTGGTCATCGATGAGAACATCAGCATGAGCGACCTGAAAGGTACACTTGAAGTTTTTGCGAAAAAAGTATTCGGGCAAGACCGTGAAATCCGTCTTCGTCCAAGTTTCTTCCCATTTACAGAGCCTTCAGTTGAAGTGGATATTTCTTGTAAAATCTGCGGCGGAAAAGGTTGCAGCGTTTGTAAACAAACAGGCTGGATCGAAGTGCTTGGCGGCGGGATCGTTCATCCGAACGTCCTTGAAATGGCTGGATTCGATTCCAAGAAATACTCTGGATTTGCATTCGGAATTGGCGTGGAACGGATTGCCATGTTGAAATATGGCGTGGATGATATCCGTCACTTCTATACGAATGATGTTCGATTCTTAAAACAATTCAACCATCACGAAGCATAAATTTTTATTTTATAAAGGAGGACCTACCATGTTTGTGTCATATAAATGGTTACAAGATTATGTTGACCTTTCAGGCATCAATGCAACGGAGCTTGCTGACAAAATCACAAAAAGCGGCATTGAGGTTGAAGGGGTGGAAAAGAAAAGCGAAGGGCTTAAAGGAGTGGTCATCGGGCATGTTATTGAACGTGAACAGCATCCTAACGCGGATAAATTGAATAAATGCCTAGTTGATATCGGGGCAGAAAATCCCGTTCAAATCATCTGTGGAGCACCGAATGTCGATAAAGGCCAAAAAGTTGCAGTCGCAACTGTCGGGGCAGTCCTTCCAGGCAATTTCAAAATTAAGAAAGCGAAACTTCGCGGTGAAGAATCGCACGGGATGATTTGCTCGCTTCAAGAATTGGGCTTCGAATCCAAACTCGTGTCCAAGGATTATGCAACAGGTATCTTCGTCTTCCCAAATGATGTCGAGGTAGGTAAAGATGCATTGGAAGAGCTTGGTTTAAGCGATGAAGTACTGGAACTTGGGCTGACTCCAAATCGTTCTGATGCATTGAGTATGCTTGGTGTTGCTTACGAAGTGGGAGCCATTCTTGGCCGGGAAGTGAAATGGCCGGTTATCGAGAAAGAAGAAGTAACTGAAAAAGCAACTGATTACATCAGTGTCAAAGTGGAAGCGAAAGAGGATAACCCGCTATACATCGCCAAAATCATCAAAGGTGTAAAAATCGGGCCATCGCCGCTTTGGATGCAGACTCGGCTAATGTCTGCAGGTATCCGACCTCATAATAATGTGGTCGATATCACGAACTACATCCTGCTTGAATACGGTCAACCGCTGCATGCCTTTGATTATGATCGCTTTGGTTCAAAGGAAATCGTCATCCGCAGAGCGAAAGATGCTGAAAAAATCGTAACATTGGATGAAGCCGAACGCACTTTGACACAAAATCATTTAGTGATCACAAATGGCACCGAGCCGGTTGCGATAGCAGGTGTGATGGGCGGAGCCGATTCCGAAGTGAAAAATGATACAACGAATATCATTATTGAAAGTGCATATTTTGCAGGCACAGTAGTCCGTAAAGCATCAAAAGACCACGGCTTACGCAGTGAAGCAAGTGCCCGCTTTGAAAAAGGCGTCGATCCGGCCCGTGTTCGTGAAGCTGGAGAACGTGCGGCACAATTGATTGCACAATATGCTGGCGGAACCGTTTTACAAGGAGCAGCTGAAGTTGATGAATTGACAATGGAACCAGCGGTCATTAGCATCACACTTGAAAAAATCAACACCCTTCTTGGAACGAGCATGACCGTAGCTGAAGTGGAGTCCATTTTCAAACGCCTGCAATTCGGAGTGGAACTTGACAATGAAACGTTCACGATCACTGTGCCTACACGCCGTGGTGATATCACGATTGAAGCAGATTTAGTTGAAGAAGCGGCACGTTTGTATGGATATGATAACATTCCCGTTACACTGCCGATCGGTTCGGCTACTCCAGGCCAACTGACAGACTATCAAATAAAACGCCGGAAAGCTCGCCGCACACTTGAAGGCGCAGGCCTTTATCAAGCAGTGACCTATTCATTGACGAGCGAGGAAAAAGCTTCCCAATTTGCGTTGGAAACTCGCGAATCCATTCGTTTGGCAATGCCAATGAGTGAAGAACGGAGCCAACTGCGCTTGAGCATCGTGCCACAATTATTAGAAGTCGTGAAATACAATAATGCTCGCCAACTTGATTCACTTGCTTTGTATGAAATCGGTTCAGTATTCTTTAAGAAGGACGGACAAGAGCTTCCTGAAGAGAAAGAACATATTGCAGGAGCCATCACAGGCCTTTGGGAAGCGCACCTATGGCAAGGGGAAAAGAAACCAGTGGATTTCTTTGTTGCTAAAGGCGTGATCGAAGCGTTATTCGATACACTGGGATTAGCTGACCAAATCAGTTACCGCCAAGCGGAAATCAATGACATGCATCCAGGACGTACTGCCGAAGTACTATTGAATGGAAATGTGATCGGCTTTATCGGCCAAGTGCACCCAACTGTCCAAAAAGACTTGGATATTAAAGAAACATATATTTTCGAACTTTCCTTAAAAGCGCTGTCAGAAGCCGAAGTGGCGCCTATTGCATATGAAACCATTCCGCGCTTCCCATCGACAACACGCGATATCGCGCTTGTTGTGGATCAAGCGACAAAAGCTGGTGACATTCAAGGTATTATTGAAGAAGCCGGAGGCAAGCTACTCAAAGAAGTAAGCATCTTCGATTTATACGAAGGCGAAAGAATGGAGGAAGGCAAGAAATCCATTGCCTACTCACTGAAATACTTCGATCCGGAACGTACGCTAACGGACGAGGACATTACGAAAGCACATGAAAAAGTTCTTGAAGCCGTGAAAGAAAAGGCTGGCGCAGAACTAAGAGGATAAAAACAAAAAGACAGCTCCCAGAAATCATGGGAAGCTGTCTTTTTATGAACTCACGAGTAAAGCATGCCCTTATTAATCGTTCTTACAGAAATGGCGGCTGTTCACGGAAGAACAGCCCATTTTCGCTTATTTATGATATTTCTTTTGATATAATCGCTTCGCTTTTTCTGTATTGGCAAAGTGGGTTTTTGTGAATTCGTGCAATGAATCGATTCCTTTTTCATGTATCAATCTTGCTGCCGCTTCATCGACTGCAGAGCCGGCTCCTTTAGGGATTTTGAACCCGGCTTTTTCACTCAGCAAATCAAAGCGTTTGACGAATGCATATCGTGCAAGGATGGAAGCAGCTGCTACGCCAAGGTGTATCCCTTCCGCTTTTGTACACAAATAGGTGGCGTTTGCCTGAAATAGTTCTTGGCCTTTCAAGTAATTGAAAAATACATCAGGTTGAGCGAATTGATCAATAAGGACGGCCTCCGCGTGTTCTGGCTGGATTTTTTCCATAAGAAGTTTGATCGCTTGATTATGGAGGAGTGCCTTCATTTTTCCTTGAGACATACCCTTTGCCTGAAGCGCATTATATTTCGGGTTGTCGCACGTGAGTAGGCTGAAAGGCACCACATCCTTAATCTGTTTGGCAATTTCGATGATTTGTGGATCTTTCAGATTTTTAGAATCCTGGACACCAAGTTCTTTCAATAATGCGAGTTGCTCCTTTTTTGCATAGACAGCGACGACGGTGATTGGGCCGAAATAGTCCCCTGTTCCGACTTCATCAGAACCGATTACTGACATGGTTCCGATATTTGCAGGTGGTGAATAGCGATGGACGTTGACTGATGCGGATGATGCTGTTTTTTTCTTTGGAGTGGCAGCAGTCGCACCTTGTTGCCATTTTACTGCTTCTATTTCAGCATTCTTCCCTTGAAAGAGTACTTTTCCTGATTTATAGGCGGTTACCGTACATAGCGGCGGTTTGGCGGAAAAGATGCTCCCTGGGGGCAGTTTGGCGGCTAAGGAAGCGGAATAATGAGATTTCATCGCCTGTATTTGTGCAGGACTGATAACTAAAACAACATGTGACATAATGGATAACTCCTAACTTCATATTATTTTTAAGGTAATCTTCATCCTAAGGTCGTTTTCATTTGACAAATTATTGCATTTTTTATACAAGAAATGACGTTGTACTCTCTTTCATGACGAAAAAGTTCATGATATGATAGAATTAGGATTGTTTAGATTGGGGGCATCATTTTGTCAGACGATAAACGAAATAAAACAACAGTTGATATATACGGACAACCATATACAATCGTCGGTACAGAAAGCGCAAGTCATATGCGCCTGGTCGCTTCGATGGTTGACGAAAAAATGAGAGAGATCAGGATGAAAAATCCATACTTGGATACAAGTAAGCTAGCGGTACTGACCGCCGTGAATACCATCCACGAATATATTAAATTAAAAGATGAACTAGACCAGCTTCAACTGGAATTAAAGAGAGAGAAGGACTGAGTACATGCTTGATTTAGCAATTCTGGCCATTCTATTAATCGGTTTATTAATCGGTTTAAAGCGTGGCTTCATTTTACAAACGGTTCATATGACAGGGTTCATAGTAGCCTTCATCGTCGCATATGTGTTTTATGGAGACCTTGCTCCCAATTTGAAATTGTGGATTCCATTTCCAACGATGGGTGAATCCTCGACCCTTACTATGTTTTTCGAAACAGTCGGGCTTGAAACGGCGTATTACAACGCGATTTCCTTTGCGATCATTTTCTTTGTTGCCAAGATACTTTGGCAAATGATAGGATCCATGCTCAATTTCATTACACATATTCCAATTTTAAAACAGCTGAATCGCTGGGGTGGCGGGATATTGGGTTTTATCGAAATCTATCTTATCATGTTTATTATATTATACATAGCTGCCATGCTGCCAATGGATTCCATTCAGAGACCATTAACAGGTTCTTTTCTGGCAGAAACCATCGTGAAACATACGCCGTTCCTTTCCGAGAAAGTGAAAGAACTTTGGTTTCATAATGTAAATCAATCTTTATGATAGTATACGAGGGCCTGCCTCCCTTCTCAAAGTCATAGATTCTTATACTTTGAATGGGAGGCTTTTTATGTAGCAGCAAGTAACTACCACCACATTGATTCGAAAGGTAAGAATCGGACTGCTTGTACTTTACCTCCAAGAAAGGTATCTTTAAGAAAGTAAACAAGGGACACCCAATTAATTTTTTCGGCGGTGAAAAATATGACAATAAATAAAAAAGATATCATTAGATTATTAGAAAAAATCGCAATATATATGGAATTAAAAGGAGAGAACCCGTTCAAGGTTTCAGCTTTCCGCAAAGCAGCGGGAGCCTTGGAAACGGATGATCGGAGTCTGGCGGCCATCGAAGACTTTACCGCATTAAATGGAATCGGGAAAGGAACGGCTTCCGTCATCGAAGAGTATATCAATGAGGGGAAATCTACCGTACTTGAAGAGCTTCAGGAGCAGGTGCCAAAAGGGTTGATTCCGCTCTTGCAACTTCAAGGTTTGGGCGGGAAGAAAATCGCCAAACTTCATAAAGAGCTGCAGGTCAATGATGTGAATGATCTTAAAACCGCCTGTGAAGAAGGCAGGGTCGCGGCGCTTGCCGGTTTCGGCAAAAAAACGGAAGAGAAAATCCTGGCTGCAATTGCCGAGGCAGGTTCAAGGCCTGATCGGCTTCCACTTGCCTTCATGAGACCGATAGCGGATGATATTGAAACCGCCCTTGCCAACATGGAACATATCTTCCGTTCATCCAGAGCAGGCAGCATCCGTCGCATGAGGGAAACCATCAAGGACCTCGATTTCATCATCTCGACAGATCATCCCGAAGAAGTTAAGAATCAGCTTCTTGCATTAGCGGGCATTAAGCAAGTGATTGCGGCCGGTGATACAAAAGTATCGGTCGTGCTTGATTATGAATATGATATTTCGGTCGATTTCCGAATTGTGAAAGATAAGGAATTCATCACAACACTCCATCATTTTACTGGCTCGAAAGATCACAATGTGCGTATGCGCCAGCTGGCTAAAGAACGCGGAGAAAAAATCAGCGAATATGGGGTGGAAGTGGCTGAAACAGGTGAGATATTGACGTTCGAAACGGAAGAACAATTTTATAAACACTTCGGTCTTCCATTCATTCCCCCAGAATTACGAGAAGACGGAACGGAAGTGGAGCAATATGATGCAAAGGAACCTCTCATATCGTTAGAGGCCATTCAAGGTGATTTGCATATGCATACCACATGGAGTGACGGGGCTTATTCCATTGAAGAAATGATTGAAGCATGCCGTGCCAAAGGTTATCAATACATGGCCATTACCGATCATTCGCAATATTTGAAAGTGGCGAACGGATTGACTGTGGAACGTTTACGTGAACAAAAACGCATCATCCATGAACTGAATGAAAAATACGATGATTTTACCGTTCTTTCGGGGATTGAAATGGATATACTTCCTGATGGGACACTTGATTATGACGATGAGCTGCTTGCTGAGATGGATTTGGTTATCGCATCGATCCATTCAAGTTTTTCACAACCTCGTGAAACGATCATGGAGCGTTTAAAAACAGCTTTGAATAATCCGCATGTCGATATCATCGCCCATCCAACGGGAAGGATTATCGGCAAACGTTCCGGATATGATGTTGATATAGAAATGCTGATTGAACTGGCACGCGACACGAATACTGCCTTGGAATTGAATGCGAATCCGAACCGATTGGATTTGGCACCTCCCCATCTGCGCAAGGCACAGGAAGCAGGCGTTCAGATTGTAATCAATACCGATGCCCACAGCATTGATATGCTTGATCATATGCCTGTTGGTGTGTCTTCGGCCAAGAAGGGCTGGATTAAAGAAGCAACGGTCCTTAATGCAAAGGATACGGATGGATTATTAAAGTTTTTAAAGAGAAATGACTAACTATTTGCCCATAAATAAGGAGGAGCTTTAACTCCATGCATAATAAAGCTTTAAAGACATTGGAATTTCATAAAATTAAAGAACAATTAATCTCTCACGCATCTTCGTCCATAGGAAAAGAGAAGGCGCAGCAACTGATGCCTTCAACGGACTTTGAAGAGGTGACGAGATGGCAGGAAGAAACGGATGAGTCAGCCAAAATCGTACGTTTGAAAGGTAACTTGCCATTAGGCGGGATTTTTGATATCCGTCCACATGCAAAAAGGGCCCAGATTGGCGGAATGCTTTCACCGATGGAATTGATGGAACTCGCGAGTACGATTCGTGCAGGGAGGATCCTTAGTCGTTTCTTCGAAGAAATCGCCGAGCAGGAAATAGATGTTCCGCTTCTAGCCGAATATATCGATTCCCTGCATCCATTGATTGAATTGCAACAGGAAATTACGTTTGCAGTAAGTGAACATGGCGAAGTGATGGATTCTGCGAGCGATAAGCTCCGTACACTAAGAAATCAGATTCGGACGAATGAAAGCCGTGTCCGGGAAAAACTAGAAAGCATGATTCGTTCCTCCAACGCATCAAAAATGTTATCGGATTCCATCATCACCATCCGGAATGACCGGTTTGTCATCCCAGTAAAACAGGAATACCGCAGTGTGTATGGCGGGATCATTCATGATCAATCATCATCTGGACAGACGCTGTTCATTGAGCCGCAAGCAATCGTGCAACTGAATAATGTCCTGCAGGAAACCAGAGCGAAGGAAACACAGGAAATAGAACGGATATTGGTCGAATTATCGGAAAAAGTCGGAGCGTACACCCCAGAATTGCTTCATAATGTCAAAGTACTCGCACAAATCGATTTCCTTGTCGCGAAGGCAAAATATGCAAAAGCGATAAAAGGATCCAAACCGATTTTGAATAATGAGGGACGCGTGAAATTATTCAAAGCGAAACATCCGCTCATTCCGAGTGATGTTGTCGTAGCCAATGATATTTTCCTAGGTGATGACTTTACGACAATCGTTATCACGGGTCCGAATACTGGGGGGAAAACGGTTACCCTGAAAACGCTGGGCCTCTGTACGTTAATGGCCCAGGCCGGTCTGCAAATCCCTGCGCTGGATGGTTCTGAAACGGCCGTGTTTTCCTCCGTTTTTGCCGATATTGGCGATGAACAGTCGATTGAGCAGAGCTTAAGTACGTTCTCATCTCATATGGTCAATATTGTCGACATCCTAAAGCATGTCGATTATGATAGCCTTGTTTTATTCGATGAGCTTGGAGCGGGAACGGACCCACAGGAAGGTGCCGCTTTAGCCATTTCCATTTTGGATGAAGTATATAAGCGCGGGGCGCGTGTGATTGCAACGACACATTATCCGGAATTAAAAGCATATGGATATGATCGGGAAGGCGTTATTAATGCAAGCGTTGAATTTAATGTGGAAACATTGAGTCCTACCTATAAGCTTTTGATCGGTGTACCGGGACGTAGTAATGCGTTTGAAATATCCAAGCGCCTTGGCTTGGAAGAGAGCGTGATAAGCAACGCCCGCAGCCATATTGGCGAGGATACCAATAAAGTTGAGAATATGATTGCATCCCTTGAAGATAGCCGTAAGAAGGCAGAAGAGGAGGAGCAGGAAGCCAAGAATCACCTTGAACAGGCGGAAATCCTTCATAAAGACCTTCAAAAGCAAATTGGTGAATACCATGAGGAACGGGATGCGTTGGTCGAAAAGGCAGCAAAAGAGGCTGCAGCGATCGTTGAAAATGCACAAAAAGAAGCGGAAGCGATCATTGCCGACTTACGTAAACTGCGACTTGAAAAGCATGCCGATGTTAAAGAGCATGAACTGATCGATGCGAAAAAACGGCTTGAAGAAGCGACGCCTAAAGTGAAAAAAACATCAGTTAAAGTTGCTAGGCCACTGGATAAAAGCTTGAAACCTGGAGATGAAGTAAAGGTCGTAAGCTTTGGTCAAAAGGGTCACTTGATCGAGAAAGTTTCAAGTAATGAGTGGCAGGTTCAGATCGGCATCATGAAAATGAAGGTGAAGGAGTCTGACCTAGAATTCATCAAGGCCACGAAAGTGAAGGAAACAAAGCCGCTTACCACGATAAAAGGTCGGGATTATCATGTTAGCGTGGAACTTGACCTACGTGGGGAACGCTTTGAAAATGCCATTTCAAGAGTCGAAAAATATGTTGATGATGCTTTATTGGCCGGATATTCGAGTGTCTCCATCATTCATGGTAAAGGAACGGGCGCTCTTCGGTCCGGGGTCCAGGAATACTTGAAAAATCACCGCTCTGTCAAAAGAATTCGGTTCGGCGAAGCCGGAGAAGGCGGTACAGGTGTTACGGTGGTGGAATTTAAATAAAGGAAAGTGGTCATTCCGGCTATTCTGCCAAGCTGGATGGCTGGTTACCATTCGGGAGTTGGACCATGGAGAATATGTGGGAAAATGAATATGTATATATAGCTGCTCGTTACAGTGTCGTTATTTTGTGCATGATTGTTTTTTTAGCCATTTTTGAACTTGTCACAAAGTACAAGAACTGGGAGGAAATCAAACAGGGAAACCTTTCTGTCGCGTTGGCAACAGGTGGTAAAATATTTGGGATCGCTTATGTATTCCAACAATCCATCCTCCATCAGAATTCACTTCTTACCATGATTGGCTGGGGTGTATACGGTTTTGTCCTTCTATTGATCGGTTATTTCATTTTTGAATTTATGACTCCTGGATTTAAAATAGATGAAGAGATACAAAAAGATAATCGGGCAGTTGGGTTCCTATCGATGATCATTTCAATCGCTTTATCTTTTGTCATCGGCGCCGGAATTTCTTAATGCCCTTCATGAGAGGGAGAAAACTGTGGAGAAGCTTGCAAAAGTCTTAATTGTTTGTTGCGGAATCTTTTTTCTGCTTGGAATCATTTATATGATATTCTTCACCTGAAAGAAGCGGCCTTTGTGTCGCTTCTTTGATTTCAACTCTATTAAATAGAGGCGTATAAAATGATATGGTCAAAAAGATGCTCGGAAAGAGGAGGAGTGACATGGATAAGTCCAAACTGATGCAAAAGATTGAAGAATTATCGATGAATGCTTTACCGGCCCTGCAAACGCAAATCTATGATGGATGGGTTTTACGATTTGCGGATGGATATACAAAACGGGCGAATTCAATCAACCCTATCTATTCATCGAATGAAGATTTGAAAAAGAAAATAATGAATTGTGAGAAAGTATATTTTGAAAGAAATGATCGGGTAGTATACAAAATGACGCATCAAGCTAAACCTATCAACTTGGAAAGTGTTCTGGAAGAGTCGGGTTATGTCCTTGAAGGCACAACAAGTGTCCAGGTATTGGAATTGGTAGAAACAGAGGCACCTAATGAAAGCAATGTCATGAAGTATGACCATTTACATGATGACTGGTTTAATGATTTCTGCCTGCTAAGTCATGTTACTGATGATGATCAAACCCACTTGAAAAAAATGTTCGAAAATATCATTCCAAAAACATGCTTCATGTTGTTGACGGATGATGGTGGAACCGTGGCGGCAGGAGGACTAGGTGTATTAGAAGACGAATACATAGGTCTGTACAATATTTTCACCCATAAAAACTTTCGAAACCGAGGCTATGGTGCAAAACTCATTCGTAACCTGTTGCATTGGGGTAAAGAAAATAGGGCGAAAAATGCTTATCTCCAGGTGATGGAAACGAATGCGCCTGCTCTATGCTTGTACGGAAAATTGGGATTTGAAGAAAAATATACATATTGGTATAGAACTAAAATGAAGGAGTAACCACTCCTTTTTTTTGTACCTTCCAATAATCCCTCATGGCTGGTACAGGTCATATTGACTGCTTCAATCCATATTATCAGCCCTTATGCTTATTTTTTCTAAATTTCATCAATTGTAAGAAAATCCCGGTTGTATTATAATGATTAGAGTAGTGAGAATATTCAGAAGGAGGGGGCAAATGAGCAATAAGCCATGGCAAGCTATGTATCCGGAACAAATACCAGCTGTTTTGTCGTACGAAGATAAACCCTTGTATTCATTTTTGAAGGAATCAGCCGAAGAATTCCCTGATAAAGTATCGATTCATTTCCAGGGAAAAGAATTAACTTACCAAGAAGTTTATGAATCAGCCTTAAAGTTCGCAGCCTATTTAAAAAGCATCGGCCTTCAAAAAGGGGAACGAGTTGCCGTCATGCTTCCTAACTGCCCTCAGGGTGTCATAAGTTTTTTTGGAATATTGATGGCCGGCGGAGTCGTGGTTCAAACGAATCCAACCTATACGGAACGTGAACTCGAGTATCAAATGAAAGACTCCGGAGCGAAAATGATTTTAGTGATGGATATTTTATTTCCCCGTGTCACTGCAGTCGCTTCCAGAACGGATATAGAACATATCATTGTAACCGCCATCAAGGAATATTTGCCTTTTCCGAAAAATCTTATCTATCCTTTTATACAAAAAAAGCAATACGGTATCGTCATCAATGTGGAGCACGCGGGCAATCATCATTTATTTACTGAAATCATGAAACGAAAGATTCCTGAAGAGGTCGCTGAGCCGATTGATGTGGATGAGGACCTTGCCCTTTTACAATATACAGGGGGGACAACAGGCTTTCCGAAAGGGGTCATGCTTACCCATAAGAACTTGCTGGCAAATACGAAAATGTGCAATGCTTGGCTTTATAAAAATAAGCGCGGTGAGGAAAGGGTCCTAGCAATTCTGCCATTTTTCCATGTATACGGTATGACGACAGTTTTGGTACTTTCCGTCATGGAAGGGAACACCATGATCATCATGCCGAAGTTTGATGTTAAAGCGACGCTAAAAACCATCCAAAAACAGAAACCGACGATGTTTCCAGGTGCTCCTACGATGTATATCGGGCTATTGAACCATCCTGATATCGCTAAATATGACCTTTCTTCCATCAATGCCTGTATAAGCGGATCTGCATCATTGCCGTTAGAGGTACAAGAGCAGTTCGAGAAAATTACGGGTGGGAAACTGGTTGAGGGCTATGGACTGTCGGAAACGTCTCCGGTGACCCATGCAAATTTCATTTGGGATCAGCCTCGTGTAAAAGGAAGCATTGGTTTGCCATGGCCAGATACCGACTCAGTGATTCTCTCCCTGGAAACCTTTGATGAGCTGCCACCGAATGAAATTGGTGAGATTGCCATTAAAGGACCACAGGTAATGAAAGGTTACTGGAATCGTCCGGATGAAACGGAAAGCACTTTTAAAAATGGCTGGCTGCTGACAGGCGATCTTGGTTACATGGATGAGCAAGGATTCTTTTATGTAGTCGAGAGAAAAAAGGACACCATCATTGCAGGTGGTTTCAATATTTATCCTCGTGAGGTGGAAGAGGTACTATACGAGCATGAGGCGATTCAAGAGGTTGTTGTGGCAGGAATCCCTGACCCATATCGTGGTGAGACCGTCAAAGCCTATGTCGTACTGAAAAAAAATGCTACGGCGACCGAGGAAGAGTTGAATGATTTTGCAAGAAAGAACCTTGCTTCCTATAAGGTACCACGCAGTTATGAGTTTAGGGAAGAACTTCCTAAAACGATGATAGGTAAGATTTTGAGAAGAGTCCTTATCGAGGAAGAAAAGAAAAAGATATCCGAGGATAGAAAAGAAGCGTAACGAAGCATGCCCTTCATACGGAGCAGCGGAACATAGCTCCGTGTTTTGCAAAGCGACTGGACAACCAATGGATTGGGGCTGTACAATGAACATAGTGGAATGTCGGGTCTTAGAAGTTTTTGCTTGACAGTTAAGGGTCGTCATTTTATGATAGAAATATGAATGATGATTCATTCATTTTCTGAAAGGGGACATCCAGTGAAACGCAACAGACCAAAGTATAATCAAATTATTGATGCAGCCGTTATCGTCATTGCCCAACACGGTTACTATCAAGCCCAAGTATCCAAAATCGCCAAGCAAGCAGGCGTAGCGGACGGCACCATATATCTTTATTTTAAAAATAAAGAAGATATATTAATATCATTATTCCATGAAAAGATGGGCTATTTTGTGGAACAGATCGAAGAAGAGCTAAAAGGAAAGACCACAGCTTCGGAAAAAATGCTTGTACTCATACAAAAACATTTTCAAAACCTTTCAGAAGACGTGAATTTAGCAATTGTCACTCAGTTGGAATTAAGACAGTCGAACAAAGAATTACGCCTAAGAATTAATGATGTGTTAAGAGGATATTTAAATTTAATCGATCAGATCATTATAGAAGGAAAAGAGAACGGCGAATTTATGCCCGATTTAAACAATTTGCTTGCAAGGCAAATGATTTTTGGAACGATTGACGAAACAGTGACGACTTGGGTCATGAATGAGCAAAAGTATTCGCTCTCAGACCTTGCACCTGACGTTCACCGCCTTCTACTTGGCGGCTGTGGCTTGAGAAGTTAACGATTTTTATAGAGGATGGCTAGCCACCCTCCAAGAATCGGTCAAGTTTGCTTCCCGGATTTATCGGGAAGTGATACATATTGAATTTTCAAAAAAGTTTGACTAGCATGCCAGGAGGGATAGATATGGAATACCTTAAGCTTTCTGTCGAAAATCATGTGGCCTTTATAACGATTGATCATGCACCCGCAAATGCGCTTTCCTCGGCAATCATCGGAGAGCTGTCACAGGCCTTCGATCAAATTGAGCAAAACGAAGCCGTACGGGTTGTCCTTCTTCATGGTGAAGGAAGATTTTTCTCTGCAGGAGCAGACATTAAAGAGTTTACAGAAGTGAAAAACGGTAAAGCTTTCGAGAAACTGACCAAGAATGGTCAATCTGTATTTGAAAAAATTGAATCTTTTCCAAAACCAGTCATTGCAGCCATTCATGGAGCGGCGCTTGGCGGAGGATTGGAACTGGCTATGTCCTGTCACATCCGTTTGGTAACCGAAAGGGCAAAACTAGGTTTGCCTGAGCTTCAGCTCGGCTTAATACCTGGATTTGCTGGCACCCAACGACTTCCTCGTTATGTGGGTACGGCAAAAGCAGCTGAGATGCTGTTTACAAGTGAACCGATTACTGGTATCCAAGCTGTACAATGCGGGCTGGCAAATCATGCCTACACGGATGAAGAACTATTTCCAAAAGCGGTGGAGCTAGCCAATAAAATTGCAAAGAAGAGTCCTCTTGCGTTAAAGGCGGCTATAGAACTATTGAATTTTTCTAAGCATGACTCCTACTATAAAGGTGTGGAAAGGGAAGCCGTTCTCTTTGGCCAAGCTTTCGATACGGCTGATGCACAAGAAGGAATTGGTGCTTTCATTGAAAAAAGAGAAGCGGTATTCAAAGGGAAATGATAGGGTTTCCCGTCATATATAAATAACTATTTTTAAATATTATGCAGGATTTTGATGGAATCTGAAGAATAGAATTATATATATCAATAATATTCATAATCTTCAAAACTCAAATTATTCGGGAGGTATTATCGTGAACATTTATGTGCTGCTGAAAAGAACATTTGATACAGAAGAAAAGATTACTCTATCCAACGGGAAAATTAATGAGGATGGAGCAGAATTCATCATAAATCCATACGATGAGTATGCGGTCGAAGAAGCAATCCAAGTGCGTGATGCACATGGCGGCGAAGTAACGGTAATTTCAGTCGGAACCGAAGAGGCTGAAAAGCAATTACGTACAGCGCTTGCTATGGGTGCCGACAAAGCCGTATTGATTAATATAGAAGACGACATAGAAAATGGTGACCAATTCACCACTGCCAAAATCATAGGTGAATACTTAAAAGACAAAAATGCAGACTTAATCATTGCAGGAAACGTTGCAATCGATGGCGGTTCTGGTCAAGTGGGTCCACGCGTTGCAGAAATTTTGGGAATACCTTATATTACAACCATCACTAAATTGGAAATCGCAGCTGGAAATGTAAGCGTTATACGCGATGTTGAAGGGGACTCTGAAACGATCGAAGCATCTCTTCCATTGTTGGTGACCGCTCAACAAGGGTTAAATGAGCCGCGTTATCCTTCATTGCCAGGAATCATGAAAGCGAAGAAAAAACCGCTTGAAGAATTGGAATTGGATGACCTGGATTTGGAAGAAGAAGATGTTGAAGCAAAAACAAAAACGATAGAAATCTATCTTCCTGCTAAAAAAGAGGCTGGAAAGGTATTGAACGGCGATATCGGTGATCAAGTTAGCGAACTTGTTCAATTATTACGCAGCGAAGCAAAAGTGATTTAATCAAACCGTTCTTTTCTGAACTAACAACACACAACAAAAAGATACCAGGAGGTTTTTATAAATGGCTAGAAAGTTTCTTGTATTGGGCGAAGTTCGAGACGGTTCACTAAGAAATGTATCATTTGAAGCTATCGGTGCGGCTAAACTTGCTGCTGATGGCGGAGAAATCGTAGGTGTTTTAGTTGGTGACAGTGTTCAAAATTTTGGGGATGAATTGATTCAGCATGGTGCAGACCGGGTTGTTGCAGTTGAAAATGATCAATTGAAACAATATACATCAGATGGTTATGCACAAAGCTTGCTTGCCGTAATCGAACAGGAAAAGCCAGATGGGATTTTCTTCGGGCATACAGCTCTCGGAAAAGACCTTGCACCTAAATTGGCTGGAAAGCTTGAATCAGGATTGATTTCAGATGTTACCTCCATTGAAGAAGAAGGCGGAAATATCGTTTTTACCCGCCCGATTTATTCTGGTAAAGCATTTGAAAAGAAAATTGTTACAGATGGAGTGATTTTCGCGACAATCCGTCCGAACAATATTGAACCATTAGCGAAAGACGAGTCCCGCTCTGGTGATGTTTCTACATTAAGTGTGGATATTAAGGATTTACGCACCATCATTAAAGATGTTGTTAGAAAAGCAAGTGAAGGGGTTGACCTTTCAGAAGCAAAAGTGATCATTGCAGGCGGACGTGGTGTGAAAAGTGAAGATGGCTTTGAACCATTAAAGGAACTGGCACAAGTTCTTGGCGGAGCGGTAGGTGCTTCCCGTGGTGCGTGTGATGCGGATTATTGCGATTATTCTTTGCAAATCGGGCAAACGGGTAAAGTCGTTACACCCGACCTTTATATTGCCTGCGGAATATCTGGGGCGATACAGCATTTAGCTGGCATGTCCAACTCCAAAGTTATCGTTGCCATCAACAAAGACCCTGAAGCTAACATTTTCAATGTAGCTGACTACGGAATTGTCGGAGACCTTTTCGAAGTCGTTCCATTATTGACGGAAGAATTCAAAAAACTAAAAGTTAACGCGTAAATCAAATAAATGTAAGACAAGGGGCAAGACATTCGGCTAAGCCGATACATGTCTTGCCTCTTTATTTGGGCTAATAGGCAAGCGTAAAGCCTGCATATTCACTCTTTTTTAGGACATCCTACCACTGAAGCAAAATGTTAGCATCGTTTCTACCATCAATGGTATACTGTCTTTAGTTATTTGAGTAAATTTGAGGAGGAAATATATATGGCTATTGTAAATGCAACTGACCAAACTTTCACGACTGATACGAGCGAAGGTGTCGTTCTTGTAGATTTTTGGGCACCATGGTGCGGACCTTGTAAAATGATCGCTCCTGTACTTCAAGAGCTTGATACTGAAATTGGCGATACAGCGAAAATCGTAAAAGTTGATGTAGATGAAAACCAAGAAACAGCAGGAAAATTCGGTGTGATGAGCATCCCGACATTAATCGTCCTTAAAGACGGTGAAGTGGTGGATAAAGTGGTTGGTTTCCAACCAAAAGAAGCTCTTGCTGAACTTATTGCAAAACACGCTTAATAGTAAGATAGCTAAAAAAAGCTTCAAGTCTGCGGACTTGAAGCTTTTTTCGCTATCTTGATATATAATAATTGAAAATGGGATAACAGGAGGCTGTATACATGAACCAACAAATAAAGAATAAACTTGCCCTTCTTCCCGATCAACCTGGTTGTTATTTAATGAAAGATCGTCAGGGAACGATCATTTATGTAGGCAAAGCGAAAGTATTGAAAAACCGTGTCCGTTCTTATTTCACGGGATCCCATGATGGAAAGACATTTCGGCTCGTTAATGAGATAGAGGATTTCGAATACATTGTCACCTCTTCCAATATCGAGGCTCTCATTTTAGAGTTGAACCTAATCAAAAAACATGATCCAAAATATAATGTCATGCTTAAGGATGATAAGACTTATCCTTTCATTAAGTTGACGGCGGAACGGCATCCCCGTCTAATCATTACGCGAAAAGTCAAAAAGGATAAAGGGAAATATTTCGGTCCTTATCCGAACGCTTTTGCGGCTAACGAGACGAAAAAATTACTTGACCGCATCTATCCTCTTAGAAAATGCAATACCTTACCGGATCGAGTTTGTCTCTATTATCACCTAGGACAATGTCTGGCTCCATGTGTATATGATGTAGAGGAACAGGAATATAAAAAAATGGTGGAGGATATCAATCGGTTCTTGAACGGCGGACATACTGAGATAAAAAAAGAACTGACAGAAAAAATGCTGGAGGCATCCGAAGAGCTCGATTTCGAGAGGGCCAAAGAGTTCCGTGACAAAATTGCCCACATAGATATCACGATGGAGAAGCAGAAAATGATGACGACCGATTTCATCGATCGTGATGTATTTGGCTTTGCCTATGATAAAGGCTGGATGTGCGTTCAAGTATTTTTTGTGCGACAGGGTAAATTGATAGAAAGGGATGTTTCACTTTTTCCTGTCTATGATGAACCGGAACAGGAACTTCTTACATTCCTGGGTCAGTTTTACGAGATTACCAACCACTTTAAACCAAAGGAAATTTTGCTGCCTGAATCAGTGGATGCCGAAATGGCCGAAGGGCTGCTTGGTGTGAAAACGATTCACCCAAAACGGGGAGCGAAAAAAGATATGCTTAAACTGGCGAATAAAAACGCCTCCATCGCCCTTCAGGAAAAATTTTCTTTGATTGAACGAGATGAAGAACGAACGATCAAAGCCGTGGAAAACCTCGGGGTCCAATTGGGCATCTATACCCCGCATCGAATTGAGGCTTTCGATAACTCCAATATCCAGGGGAGTGACCCTGTTTCCGCTTTAGTCGTGTTCATTGATGGGAAACCGGAAAAAAGGGAGTACCGCAAATATAAGATCAAAACGGTCCAGGGACCTGATGATTATGAATCGATGCGTGAAGTGGTCCGAAGAAGATATTCACGAGTATTGAAAGAAGGGCTGCCTCTTCCGGATCTAATCATCATTGATGGCGGAAAGGGACATGTGGAAGCGGTCCGGGATATTTTGGAAAATGAATTGGGCCTTGATATTCCACTTTCAGGTCTGATTAAAGATGAAAAACACAGAACATCGCAATTGATGATTGGAAACCCGCTTGAACTTGTTCCGCTTGATTCACGGAGTCAGGAATTTTACTTATTGCAAAGAATTCAGGATGAAGTGCATCGGTTTGCAATTACGTTTCATCGCCAGCTACGCGGGAAAAATGCGGTTCACTCACAGCTTGATGATATTCCGGGAGTCGGGGAAAAGCGGAGAAAGCAATTATTAAAGCATTTTGGGTCATTGAAGAAAATCAAAGAGGCATCGACCGAGGAAATTATGGAAGCGGGTATGCCAAAAGGGGTGGCCGAGGGAATCGTTAGAAAATTGCAAGAATAATCTTGCTAGCGATAAATCTCTATGCTATGATTAGAAGGAATTTTTAATTAGACAACTTAAAAGTGCTGATAGAGGTGCGGAATTCAAGAGTAAAAACCTGGAGAAGTATGAGCTTCCATGAAAGGTTTTGAAAGGGGATGACGCCGAAGGAAGACAAGACTCATACCTTGTTTTTCTGGTCTGACATTTAATAAATGGCGGATTGTCAGGGGTTATACCCTGGAGAGCTATCTCACTGTGTTTACAGTATTTGATATGTGATCACAGCAATGAGATATTTCTCATTGCTTTTTTTATTGCCTAAAAAGATAGAGAGGGTGCATGAGGATGGCATTAATCGTTCAAAAATTCGGCGGAACATCCGTCGGTAGCGTAGAAAAAATCAAAAATGTTGCCAAACGGGTAATCGAAGAAACGGAGAATGGAAATGAGGTAGTCGTCGTTGTTTCAGCAATGGGGAAAACCACGGATCAATTGGTTTCCATGGCCCGGGATATTTCTGGAACCCCGAGCAAGAGGGAAATGGATATGCTATTGACTACGGGGGAACAGGTAACGATTTCCCTGTTAACGATGGCATTGATTGAAGAAGGACATGAAGCCATTTCGTATACTGGCTGGCAAGCTGGCATGCAAACGGAATCCGTTCATGGGAATGCCCGGATTTTAAACATCGATGCTTCAAGGATCCAAGCTCAGCTTTTGGATAGGAAAATAGTGGTCGTAGCCGGTTTCCAGGGGAACGATGCAAATGGGGAAATCACTACCTTAGGGCGAGGCGGTTCTGATACGACGGCGGTTGCCATCGCTGCAGCGCTGAATGCGGATAGATGCGATATTTATACGGATGTAACGGGTGTTTTCACAACGGATCCACGCTACATAAAAGGCGCGCGAAAACTCCAATCCATTTCTTACGATGAAATGCTGGAACTTGCCAATCTGGGGGCAGGCGTCCTTCATCCAAGGGCTGTCGAATATGCAAAAAACTATCAAATTCCGCTTGAAGTCCGTTCGAGCATGGAGAAAGAATCAGGAACGATCATTGAGGAGGAAGCAACTATGGAAGAAAACTTAATCGTACGCGGCATTGCTTTTGAAGACAGTATTACAAGAGTCACAGTATTTGGTTTGCCCCAATCACTTGGTGTTTTATCAACGATTTTCACGACACTTGCGAAAAACAGGATTAATGTGGACATCATCATTCAAAGCATGACCGCCGAGGATACGACCAATCTATCATTCTCCATTAAAAGTGAAGATACGGAAGCGGCCTTGATCGTGCTGGAAAATAATAAAGAAAAATTGGCATTCAATCGTATTGAAACGGAAGGCGGTTTGGCCAAGGTGTCCATCGTCGGATCCGGTATGGTTTCCAATCCAGGAGTGGCCGCCGAGATGTTCGAAGTGATGGCCCATACTGGCATCCAAGTGAAAATGGTCAGCACATCGGAAATAAAAGTCTCGACTGTCGTCAACGAAAAGGAAATGGTGAAGGCTGTCGAATCGCTTCATGAAGCATTTAAACTTGGGCAGCATGCAAATGTACTAGCTTAAATGAATGGAGCCCAATAAAAAAACAGACTTCCGGTTAAAAGGGTAAGTCTGTTTTATGGGCTCATTAGATTGGATCTCTGGGATCCCATTGAATGGTGAAGGTCACCTTTTTTGCGCGGCGTTTGACTTCTTCCGTTGATTCGCTGAGGAATTTTTTTTGCAGTGTAAACTGCTCGGCAAGGAAGCCGGCTTCAAGTTGGAAGTGACAGTCAGGATGTAAATCCAGGCGGCGGCTGATTATTTCACCAGTCAATGAGTATTCCATCTCGTTTTTCGTATACTTCATGATTTCGAGATTGCCCCATCCAGCGCTCTGGAAAAATTCAATGATTTCCTGATCGCCATTCAATGGGAATTTTCTTGCTAACTGTTTACCTGCCCAATAGAGGATTTGATTAGAGTCTTTTCCGAGAATATCGTTCAATAGAACTTCTCTGATTAATTCATATCCGAAAGCTGGAACTTGGAAATCTTCAGTTTGAATTTGTTCAGTTTCAATTTCTTCTTCTATCGCAGCAGCAATATTTTTTTTCATAGATTATCGCCTCTTTCTGTAAATCTATTATAAACGTTTTTCTTTTGCAAATTATACTGTTTTTTATTTATTTAAATAGCAATTGGAAAAAAATGAGAAATTATATCGAGATATTAATAGATTAATGAGTAATTTCTCCAAAATATTAACTTGACAAATAAAAAATAGTAAATTTAATCCAATAAAATCTATTCTGAAAAAGAGATTTCTTGTATCCGTTTTCTTGACGCACATAGAAGTCAGGAGTAAAATGGACATGTCACATAATTGTAAAGGGAGTATAGGGGAGTTTTCTGACTCTATACTTTATTTTCACGCGGAGATAAAAGGTAGCCACCAGATTATCTTTGCATGATTTTTCACAAATTAAGGGGGGGCACTTAGTGGCAAAGAATCGTGAGTTTGGGAATCGCAGGCTTCATTCACTTCTAGGAGTAATTCCAATTGGTCTATTCCTAATTTTTCATTTATCGGTAAACTTTATGGCAACAAAGGGAGAAGAGACTTTTAATGGGGCAGTTCATTTAATTGAGTTTACGCCCGTAAAGATTTTGGTTGAATGGGTCGTCATCTATCTACCAATCCTTTTCCATGCTGTGTACGGAATTTATATCGCCTTTACAGCAAAAAACAATTTAGGCAGATTTGGATTCTTCCGTAACTGGATGTTCATGCTGCAACGTCTAACTGGAATCATAACTTTGATTTTCCTTGTTTGGCATATTTGGGAGACAAGAGTTCAAGCAGCACTAGGGGCAACAGTTGATTTCGATATGATGGCGGAAATTTTCTCTAGTCCATTTATGGTTGGTTTCTATATTGTTGGTATTATCTCAGCAATTTTCCACTTCGCTAATGGATTATGGTCATTTGCAGTGAGCTGGGGTCTGACAGTTTCACCAAGATCGCAAAGAATCATGACTTACTTTACATTGATCGTTTTCGTTCTTCTTTCTTATATTGGTGTTAGCGCAATTTTCGCTTTCGTATAAGAAGATAGAGTTCATTTATAAGTATTAGGAAAAACATAGCTTGGCTAATGGAAATAAGGGAGTGACAGAATTGGGTAAAGGTAAAATAGTTATCGTTGGTGGAGGTCTAGCTGGATTAATGGCTACGATCAAAGCAGCAGAGCTGGGACAACAGGTTGATTTATTTTCTTTAGTGCCTGTTAAACGCTCTCACTCAGTTTGTGCCCAAGGCGGAATCAATGGGGCAGTAAATACAAAAGGTGAAGGGGATTCTCCATACATCCACTTCGACGATACAGTTTATGGCGGGGATTTCTTGGCTAACCAACCGCCGGTTAAAGCGATGTGCGAAGCAGCACCATCGATCATCCATATGTTTGACCGTATGGGTGTTATGTTCAACCGTACTCCGGAAGGTCTTCTTGATTTCCGTCGTTTCGGTGGTACTCAACATAGCCGTACAGCATTCGCTGGTGCAACAACTGGTCAGCAATTACTTTACGCATTGGACGAGCAGGTTCGCCGTTATGAAGTGGAAGGCCTTGTAACGAAATACGAAGGCTGGGAATTCCTTGGAGCTGTTATCGATGATGATCAAACAGCTCGCGGTATCGTAGCTCAAAACCTGACTTCAATGGAAATCAAATCATTCCCTGGCGACGCAGTCATCATGGCGAGCGGCGGCCCTGGAATCATTTTCGGTAAATCAACTAACTCAATGATCAATACAGGATCAGCAGCTTCCATCGTTTATCAACAAGGTGTAAATTATGCAAATGGTGAGTTCATTCAAATTCACCCGACAGCAATCCCTGGAGATGACAAACTTCGTCTAATGAGTGAATCCGCTCGTGGTGAAGGTGGACGTATCTGGACATATAAAGACGGAAAACCTTGGTATTTCCTTGAAGAAAAATATCCTGCTTATGGTAACCTGGTACCTCGTGATATCGCGACTCGTGAAATCTTCGACGTATGTATGAACATGAAGCTTGGCATCAATGGAGAAAACATGGTTTACCTAGATCTTTCTCATAAAGATCCTAAATTACTTGATATTAAACTTGGCGGAATCATTGAAATCTACGAGAAATTCATGGGTGAAGATCCTCGTAAAGTTCCAATGAAAATTTTCCCTGCCGTTCACTATTCTATGGGCGGACTTTGGGTGGATTATGACCAAATGACTAACATCAAAGGTTTATTCGCTGCAGGTGAGTGTGACTACTCTCAACATGGCGGTAACCGACTTGGTGCGAACTCACTTCTTTCTGCAATCTATGGTGGTTCAGTCGCTGGACCGAATGCCGTTAAATATATTGAAGGCCTTGATAAAACTTCAGAATCCATTCCATCTTCATTGTATGAAGGGTACGAAAAACAAGAACAGGAAAAATGGAATGGTGTCATGTCTCTTGATGGTAACGAAAATGCGTACGTCCTTCATAAAGAACTTGGTGAGTGGATGACACAGCATGTTACTGTAGTTCGTTACAATGACAAGCTGAAAGAAACGGATAACAAGATTCTTGAGTTGATGGAACGTTACAAGAAAATTAACATCAATGACACGGCAAAATGGAGTAACCAAGGAGCTGCATTCACTAGACAGCTGCAAAACATGATGCAATTGGCTCGTGTAATCACAATTGGTGCGTTAAACCGTGACGAAAGCCGCGGAGCGCATTACAAACCTGATTTCCCAGAACGTAATGATGAGGAATTCATGAAAACGACTATGGCAACATTCAAAGGCTTGGATCAAGCACCTGAATTCCATTATGAAGATATTGATGTATCACTAATCGCACCGCGTAAACGTGATTACACTACGAAACACTAAAGAGGGGGAGCAAAAAAATGGTTGAAACTAAATCTGAGACTAAAACAGTCCGTTTTATAATCACTCGTCAAGATACACCGGATTCAGCTCCTTATGATGAGGAATTCGAATTAGCGTACCGCCCGAATATGAACGTAATTTCCGCTCTAATGGAAATTCGTCGTAATCCAGTAACTGTACAAGGTAAGCACACTACAGCAATCGCATGGGACATGAACTGTCTTGAAGAGGTATGTGGTGCTTGTTCAATGGTTATCAATGGGAAACCAAGACAATCATGTACAGCTCTTATCGATCAATTGGAACAGCCGGTTCGTCTTGCTCCAATGCGTACTTTCCCTGTTGTTCGCGACCTACAAGTCGATCGCAGCCGTATGTTCGACTCATTGAAAAAGGTAAAAGCATGGATTCCAATCGATGGAACGTACAATCTTGGACCAGGACCTCGTATGCCAGAAAAGAAACGTCAATGGGCTTACGAGTTATCTAAATGTATGACTTGCGGTGTTTGTTTGGAAGCTTGTCCAAACGTAAACAGCAATTCAGACTTCATGGGGCCACAACCATTATCACAAGTTCGTTTATTCAACGCACATCCAACGGGTGCAATGAACAAAGCTGAACGTTTAAATACAATCATGGGTGATGGAGGACTTGCAAACTGCGGTAACTCTCAAAACTGTGTGCAGTCTTGCCCTAAAGGCATTCCATTAACGACTTCGATTGCAGCGTTGAACCGTGATACTACGATCCAACAATTCCGTAACTTCTTCGGAAGCGACGAAGTTTAATAATGAACATGTAAGAACCTGTATCTTAGGATATGGGTTCTTCTTTTTTTATCGCCTATATTAGTTCCAGACCTGAAGGATGGAAATCGATATTATGTTCTTCACTCTAAAAATATAAGGATTGATAGGCAATACTGGATTGAAACCAGAATACCTCCACTACGCATAGTAACTTTTAGCCTGCAAAAAATGGAGAGAATATGTCATATGAACTGTGTATGATTCAAAATAAACAGATTTCAATAGAAAATCCTTTTCATATTCCTTATTTTCTTATAAAATGAGTGAATAGCCATTCATTTCTGAAAGGGAGTGCACAAGTTGGGCAGAATATCATATATCGATAATATAACGGAGTGGATCAATGATTTTTCTTTTAAACATGAGATGAAGGTCCGCTTTTCTGAAACTGATATGTTCGGGCACTTGAATAACACGATTCCTTTTACTTATTTTGAGGAAGCACGGATCGAGTATTTTAATAGCCTGGGGTTTATGACGGATTGGACTTCGGCTGGAGGTGAAGAGATACCGGTCGTTGCCGATTTACAGTGTGATTATCTACAACAGGTGTTTTTCAATGATCAATTGACGATCCATGTGAAAGCTGACAGTATCGGAAAATCTTCTGTAGACATCCATTACATGGGAACGAAACAAGATGGTTCAATTTGTTTAACGGGCAGGGGAACGATTGTCCAAGTCTCCAAGACAACCGGAAAGCCGATACCTTGGTCAGAAGAGATGAAGCATTGGATGTGGCAGACAGAGGTCGAACATTCCTAAAATAATTTTCAGGTTAGACAAGTAAAAGAGTCACTCCCTTGCCCCGCCCGACATACTATATCTTGACTAAATAGACACCCACTCCGGGTTTTATGCTGGTGAAGGCAAGGAGGGTAACATTACTTGAAGGAGAACGAATTCACTCATAAGCCACTACTCACCAAAAGAGAAAAAGAAGTATTTGAGTTACTAGTACAAGACAAAACAACAAAAGAAATCGCAGGTGAATTGTTTATTAGCGAAAAAACAGTTCGAAACCATATCTCGAATGCGATGCAGAAGCTTGGAGTCAAAGGACGTTCGCAGGCAGTCATAGAACTCCTTCGTATGGGAGAACTTAAACTTTAATGTGTTGACTCTTAATACGTAAGCATTATAAATAATTTCTCTCCCGTTCTATTTGGCAGCATATAAGGAAGTCCAAAACAATTTGGTTGTTTTGACTTCTTTGGATGCTGCTTATTTTAATGAAGGGGGTTTCATTATGGATTTCCAACAATCAATCTTGAAATTCATTTCACTTTCATCCAAAATGGTAGTATGATAAGTTTCATGAAGTGGGGAGCGGAGTCAATGGATGAAGAAAATCAGGTTGCTTATGTAGCCGAAATCGAGAAGGAATTACGCTATGTATCGACATGGCTTAAGCAAAGGGGAAGAGAAATTCTCCATGATTATAAAATAACCATTCCTCAATTCGTGGCTTTGCAATGGCTTTTTGAATCGGGCGACATGACGATTGGCGAATTGTCCACGAAGATGTTTCTCGCGTTCAGCACAACGACGGAACTGATTGACCGCATGGAGAAACATCAGCTTGTTTTGCGTGTCAAAGATGAAAAGGACCGGCGTGTCGTTCGTATCCACCTTCTGGAGGAAGGTGAAAGGATTATCGAAGAAGTGATTAATAAAAGGCAACAGTACTTAAGTGGCGTGTTGGCCAATTTTAATGATTCTGACATCGTTTCCCTCCAACGGATTCTGGCAAAACTACATCAAGAAATGAAAGAAAAATGAGGCGAGTTTTTTGAAACAACCAATAGGAATCATTGATTCAGGCGTAGGCGGCTTGACTGTAGCTAAAGAGGTCATGCGTCAACTGCCAAATGAAAATATAATTTACTTAGGTGATACCGCAAGATGCCCTTATGGTCCAAGGTCCAAAAAGGATGTCCAAACCTTCACATGGCAAATGACGAGGTTCTTGATGAAGAAGGATATTAAAATGCTGATCATTGCTTGCAATACGGCTACTGCAGCGGTACTGGATGAAATCAGGGCCATACTTCCGATCCCTGTATTGGGTGTCATTCACCCTGGTGCAAGGGCGGCATTGAAAGTTTCGAATTCCTTACATATTGGCGTTATTGGTACGGAGGGCACGGTGAAAAGCAAAGCATATGACGACGCGCTGTTCTCCATCAATTCCGATGTGAAAGTAGATAGTTTAGCATGCCCGAAATTTGTTCCGATCGTAGAAAGCGGCGAATTTCAAGGGGGTATTGTAAATAGGGTCGTGGCACAAACCTTGAACCCGTTGAAGAAAACGAAGATCGATACATTGATTCTGGGGTGTACCCATTATCCACTGTTGGGACCAGTAATCTCATCCTATATGGGGGATGGAGTACAAGTCATATCCTCTGGGGAAGAGACGGCCCGTGAGGCAAGTGTCATTTTGGATTACTATAAATTAATCAATAGAAGCAAGCTCCGTCCAGTTCATCGCTTTTATACAACAGGTTCAAGAGATATGTTTGGTTCAATCGCATCGAGCTGGCTCGGTATTCATATTAATACAATCGAAACCATTAAAATTGACCACTTATAAGGCTTCCATTTGGAGGCTTTCAGACTGTAGACAAACTCGATAGAGAGTTTGTCTACAGTTTTTTTATGGCTTTTACAAGTTGAACGTATATTGGGGAATGGGGTTCGATTGTTTCAAGCGGAAAGTCCCGTAATCCCATTAAAGCTGACAAACATCCAGCAGTACGGGCAAATTGCCCAGCTCCATTTATGAGAGTTAAAAATAATTGGTCTATTTTCCCTTAGGGCTCGTATAAATAGGAGTACAAACTGTCCTAGGAGTGATTTTATGTCCAATAAATCAAAAGTAACAATGGTTGTGACCATTCTGGCATCATCTTTTTGGCTTTCGGGCTGCGGATTATTTGGCGGTGAAGAGAAAAAGGAGATTGATCCACCAAAGGATGTTTCATTAGTCGAGGATGAATCTTCATTAAAAGAGACGAATGGTGAAGAACAGCCGGCAACAGATGGAGAAAAAGGCGCTGTTGAATCAAAAACAGTAAAGACGGAGTTATATTTAATTGATAAAAGTGGGTATGTCGTTCCACAGACTTTGGAACTTCCGAAATCTGAAGCCGTCGCTAAACAGGCGCTTGATTACCTTGTCGATAATGGGCCTGTCACAGATAAACTTCCAAATGGGTTCAGGGCAGTCATTCCTGCCGATACCCAAATAAGCGTGAACATTAAAGAAGGGGTGGCCGTGGCGGACTTTTCGCCAGAGTTCAAAAACTATCAAAAAGAAGATGAACTTAAAATCCTTCAAGCCATTACATGGACCCTGACACAATTCGACTCAGTCGATAAAATCAAAATGAGAATAAATGGGGAAGATATTTCCGAAATGCCGGTCAATGGCACACCGATTGATGAGAATATTTCAAGGTCTTCAGGAATCAATATCGATACGAGTGACGTGGTCGACATTTCCAATTCCAAAGCCCTGACCGTTTATTATGTAGGCGGTGACGAGGAGTACACCTATTATGTGCCGGTAACACGGAGGATCAGTGAAACGGTGTCTGATAATGTCACAGCGGTCATTCAGGAATTGACGAAGAGTCCTTCGGGTTCGAACTTACAGACAGGGTTCATGAGTGATGTAGCATTACTTGACCAGCCTAAAGTGGCGGAAGGTAAGGTCAGTCTCAATTTTAACGAAAATATCCTTGGCAGTTTCAAGGAGAAAAAGGTGTCACAAGAAGTCCTGGATGCCTTGGTCCTTTCTTTAACGGAACAGAAAGGAATTGAAAGCGTTGAAGTACAAGTACAGGGCAGCGCAGATATTCTTAATGAAGAGGGCAAGAAGTTATCAGAACCTGTGGTCCGTCCAGAAAAAGTCAACACAGGCAGTTTTTAAAGAGCACTATTTTATATAGAAATAGCACAAAGAGGCAGCCAGAAGCTGCCTCTTATTTTTTACCTCAAGCATTGAATTGCCACGTTGTTAGAGCCCATGTTGTATAAATTCTAATTATTGTATTAGTTGAAATCTAATCCCCCCGCCAAGCCATTTCTCGTATCGTGAGAAAGTTTTACATAAATAAATTTTTAAAAGGGGAAATTACTTTTAATAATGTAATTAATGGGGGGGATATTATGGATCAAAAGGTCATTTAGGCCTTACACATCTATGTTTTAATCATTATGAATACAGGATTCATGGTACATGTCCTGCTCCTTCCCTATATCTTAACTGCATCTCAACGCGACGCATGGATAAGTGTCATCATAAGTGTGGTTCCCTGTATCGTTTGGACTCTATTTATTTTTTATATATATAAAAAACTAGATAAAGAAGATATAATCGCTTTTCTAAAAAAATGGTCTACACCTTTTGTTACATATATTTTCTCTATAGCATTTGGGCTGTACTTTATAATTAACGCCTTCATAAGCTTCAAATTTACAATGATTTGGGCAAAAGCTAATTATACTCATGACATACCAAACATCGTAGTCGTTAGCATATTCACTTTTATTTGTATTTTTGCAACTTATAAAGGGATACGCACCATAAGTACTTTGGCTCTCCTGTTTCTTCCGTTCGTCACTTTTTTCGGGATATTTGTGGGGCTGGGGAATACGAGTAATAAGAATTACGAATTATTGTTCCCGATATTTGAAAGCGGGTATCGCAATACTTGAAGACATTGGAGAAGGGGGGGAAATCAATACAGACCTTTTTAACATTAGTGAAAAGGCATACAGATACCATGTCAATAAGTGAGATAATAAAATTATTAATTCCTTTGATAAAACCTCAATAAATAACATAAAAGTTAAAATGCATATTGAACATAGCGAAAATTACAAACGTTAGATTACAAGTTTCGGGTTATTGCAGATGAGGGAGTTGTGTTAGACTTAACTTATCCGGATAATTCAGCAGCCGTTGTTGATCATGATAGGCAGCGATGAATTCGTCCGATTTGGCACTGGAGAAGAAGAGGCTTTTACATATAACGAGTTACAGCAAATTCTTTCTTAGCTCCAAAAAGTCTTATGCTGATAAAATTAAAAAGGGTGAAATGAAAAATGAAGACAGTAATCATTGCAACGAAAAATAAAGGGAAAGCCAAGGAGTTCGAAAGCCTATTCTCTGCTAAAGGATATGATGTCAAAACACTTCTTGATGTACCGGATGCTCCGGATGTTGAGGAAACAGGCACGACTTTTGAAGAAAATGCGATCCTGAAGGCAGAGGCCATTGCCCATCAACTAGGCCACTTTGTCATTGCTGATGATTCCGGATTGATTGTAGATGCATTGGAGGGCCGTCCAGGCGTATATTCTGCGCGCTATGCCGGAGAGTCCAAGAGTGATGAAGCAAACACGGAAAAAGTCCTCCGGGAACTGGAAGGCGTGCCAAAAGAGGATAGAACGGCGAGATTTTATTGCGCCTTGGCACTAGCGTCACCCCACCAGGAAACGATTACCGTATCGGGCACGATGGAAGGCTTGATTACGGAACAGCCATCGGGAACGAATGGATTTGGTTATGATCCCATCTTTTTTGTTGAGGAACAGGGCAAAACAAACGCCGAATTGACAAAAGCGGAAAAAAACAAAATCAGCCACCGCGCCAACGCATTGAGGGCTCTAGATGAAAAACTTGATCTATTTCTAAAAAGGGAAGAAGGAATGTGACGATGAAAGTGCTAATTATGAGTGACAGTCATGGCTTAACTCATGAAATCAGCATGATTACCGACCGTCATAAAAAAGAGGTTGCCGCCATGATCCATTGCGGTGATTCAGAGTTGGAAAGAAATGACCCTCACATGTCGGAGTTCTTAGCCGTTCGTGGGAATTGTGACTATGATTCGGCATATCCGAATGATATTGTGGAGAGTATCGCAGGCAAGCGTTTCTTCCTTACGCATGGACACCTCTATAACATAAATATGACGCTGATGAACCTATCTTATAAAAGTGAAGAGACAGGGGCGGATATTATTTGCTTTGGTCATTCCCACGCTGCAGGTTCAGAATTGATTGACGGCAAGCTCTTCATCAACCCGGGAAGCATACGTCAGCCGCGTGGACGAAAAGAGAAAACCTATGCCATTTTGGATATCGGAAATGGCCAACTTGAAATCATCTTTTATGACCTTGAAGGAAAAATCGTTGAGGAACTAAGAAATGCTTATCAAATGGAATGACTTCATGTAATATGAACAGGAAGCGTTTTTACCCGCTTCCTGTTCATAAAAAAGAAAAAACTTTTTATGAAAAACCGTTGACTTTCTTTTGATATCCTACTATAATAAGAAGTGTCCTAAGGGAACAGTTAAGGTAATACATAAGTTTTACCGCAACTTATATCATAAACGTCTCAGTAGCTCAGCTGGATAGAGCAACGCCCTTCTAAGGCGTCGGTCGGGAGTTCGAATCTCTCCTGGGACACTAAAAAAGTGGCTTTAAAGCCCGATGTGAAAACCTTCTATATCGTTTAGTGAAACGATCCGTATAACGGTCATGTAAGAAATTACACCGTATATCGATTTATCCTACTAATGATATAGGTGGTTTTTTCGTTTTATCAGATGTTGAAGTAGAAATAAGTTATATATGATAACTTCGAATTGTTCGATAAAGTGTATTCTCCATTTTTTACTGCAAACTTCATTCAAATACCATGATAAATATTGAATGAATGGTAGGGGTGTTCTAAAACTCTTCAAAATTTTATATTACTAGTATTGCAATGAGTATTATACTAAGTTATAATAAGAAGCACCATTACGGTCTAAGTTCGAAACGTGGCCTTATACTGAACTGAAGAAAAATAGCGATATGTCTCAGTAGCTCAGCTGGATAGAGCAACGCCCTTCTAAGGCGTCGGTCGGGAGTTCGAATCTCTCCTGGGACACTAACTTAAAAACGCCAAAACCTTTAAAAGGTTTTGGCGTTTTTTCTTTTTGTTTTACGGATGATATGTGGCAAGAAGTTTTTTATTTCTTATTTATCGCAGGTGGATTGTCTTTTATGTCGAATTTGTAATAAATAAGGAGTTGTTTAGATGAATAAAGATAGATTATTTAAGTTCATTCAAACTTCCACTCGGGGTAATTTCTTTTCAGTAGAGATAGCCGAAGATGGAACTGAAGTAGTTCAATTAGCCAAGGAATTAGAAATGGAAGGAAGAATTAAGTTAAGAGCGTGTACGAGAAAAGAACAAGGTGTTTATCTGGAAGGAATACTTAAGTTTGTGCCTAGCTAATACTTATTGAGTTTTTTCGAATCAAAGGAATTATACAACGTTCAAACCATTTCATATCTTTATTTGAAAAAAACATCCAACTAGTTGGATGTTTTTTTACTTTGTATATCAATTCCCATTTAATGTTTGAATGTTTTGCCGAAACGATTTTAGAATAGATTCCTGGGTTTAATGACAATCTTGCTCTGATATCAACTTTTACAATGGTATTTTAATGAAGGGTATAAATACCACGGCAATAGTGGAGCAATTATTAAGAACGGAGGCGTCTGTCGGGTCTGCCAGTTTTTACTGATCGACCTTTTTGTTTAAAACAATCCAGCGAGCTATGTGAACCCTGAGGGTAATCGAATATCCCTGCAATTAAGAGATTTCACTGGTAATCTCCTATTATATACGAAACAGACCTAACTATTTCCCTCATTTTTGATGGCATGTTTTTTGCATGATTTATGGGTGCAGTCCACAAAAGTAGAGTTGAAGACGATCAAAAGTCAAGAAGCTTAATGGGTGACATAGAAGGGAATGATTGTGTTTGTTACAGGTACAGATGTGAACAAATGAGTAAAGAAAGGATCAGGGCAATTCGTTTATAAAAAGAATCAAAATTGTAATGAGGCTGTTTGTATTGATTCATTACCAGTTTGTAAGAGCGGGTACAGCACCTACCAATAGTAAGAAGGGAAGCGGAAAAGTGCATTATATTGAAAGTGGTAGCCGTGAGTATCGTCGGGCGCTAATTGGATTGTTATTGGGAAGTATTGTTTCATTTTCCATCTTGTATAGCCCTCAACCACTGATCAGTCTTTTTTCAGAGGAATACCATGTTTCACCGTCAACTGCCAGTTTTGCCGTTTCACTGCCCACGATTGCGTTAGCAATTGGTTTGCTTTTTATCTCGACTTTATCCAATGCCTATGGCAGAAAGACGATAATGAGCCTTTCGTTAATATTAACTTCCATTCTAGCTATTGCTTCATCTTTTACTCATTATTTTCATGTATTCCTAGCGATTAGATTTTTAGAGGGCGTTACCATATCCGGTTTTCCTTCCATAGCCATGGCGTATTTGAATGAGGAATTTTCCCCGAAGAGCATTGGGAGAGTAATAGGGGTTTATGTTGCTGGAAACGCTGTGGGCGGCTTTGTGGGACGCATCGTAATTGGCACTTTGACGGATCTTTTTTCTTGGCAAATAGCCTTGATGGTCCTGGGGATAGCCAGTTTATTATGCAGTCTTTGGTTTTTTGGTTTTCTGCCTGAATCCAAAAACTTCCGAATGATTTCAATCTCGTTTAATCATTGGGCATGGAACATGAAAGAAGGTTTAAGAAGTAAAAATTTATTATGTGTGTATGGTATCGGGTTCTTATTCATGGGTGTGTATGTTACATTATTGAACTATCTCGGATATCCACTCACAAAAGCACCGTATAACTTAAGTCAAACGGTTTTTAGCTTTGTCTTTGTCGTTAATTTAATAGGTATATGGAGTTCGGTATGGTTTGGGAAATTGGCTGATCGCTATTCTTGCAGAAAAGTGATTAGTTGGTCGGTTACTATCCTGCTATTTGGAGCGCTGCTAACATTACATGATGAGTTACTTGTTAAAATAACAGGGATTACAGTCTTTACATTTGGTTTTTTTGCTGGACATACGGCTGCCAGCGGATGGGTAGGCTTTTTGGCAACAGAAAAACAAAAAGCGCAAGCTTCTTCCTTCTATTTATTATTCTATTATACCGGTTCAGGCCTTGTCAGTTGGTATGGTGGATTCTTTCTACATCATTTTGGCTGGGGAGGAATCATCGGGTTTATCAGTGTACTGCTGATCATTGCCGTATTGGTTTCTTTTCAAATGACGAATCTTGTTCGCGTAACACGAGATAAGCAGGAAGGAAAATGAAAAGTATACTTTCATTTAAGTGGGACAGGTCATTAGCAAGTATACAGTCCTGTCATTTAATAAGCCTTTTCTTTAGATAAGGTGATTTTTTGTGTAAAAACGCATTAATATAATGCAATTTTACATTGATGATACCAAGATTCGGCGGAAAAGAGAGATATTTTTCAATTTATATTTTGGCATGTTTCTTGCAAGTTTATCAGATTAGAAAGGAGAAATGTAAATTGACAGAAGAAAAAACACAGTCAAACAAGAATCTGGATGAAGAAGAATATATAAGCCTATTTAAAAATGAGTATGAATCCTCCCCATTCTGGAAGCAAATGGGGATAGAAATGGATCAATTGGATCAAAATCATGTCAGGATAAAAATGCACATGACCCCTAATTTTCTTAATGTAAACGGATCTGTACATGGAGGGGTAACGGCTGCCTTGCTCGATTCCATAATGGGCGTCACCCTGCGTCATAAATTTTATGAAGCAAAGGTCGCAACCATATCTTTGACAACCCAATTCATTGCACCGGTTTTTGTAGGAACAATCATCTATGCAACAGCCAAGGTAGTCCATAGTGGAAGGAGAATCGCTTCCCTTGAGGCGAAATTAGAATCAGAAACTGGTGAACTACTTGCTGGGGGCATAGGCACGTTCATGATATGGAAAACAGAAAAGTAAAAAAATAACGATAGGCTATTCCATTATCGATGCGAAAAATCATTTCAGCGCCTTATGGAAGTGGATGCCTTTTTTAGTGAAGCTTTGGAGTTTGCCGAAACCATTGGAAGAATTGCCGGATAGCAATTCAATCCGACCAAAGCCATTGTGGAAGAAGTGTTTGGCATCCCGGATAAAGACGCTAGAAAACAGATACTATTTATATTGCTGTGGATACGGAAGATTTTTTAGAAGGAGTTCGCTCATTTGTAGAAAAGCGTACTCCCCAGTTTTCAGGATGATAGTGAGTGATGGGAAGAACTATTGATTAGGAGAGGATGATTAAGGTGGCATACAACCATATTGAAACTTCTGTTGAAAACGGGGTTTGTCTTGTTACATTAAATAGACCGGAAATCAGAAATGCGCTAGTTGTCGAAATGCGGGAAGAATTATCAGATTTCTTTAAATCGCTCCAACATGATGCAAGTGTAAAAGCAGTTATTTTAACGGGTGAGGGGAAAGCATTTTCCGCAGGTGGTGACCTGAGCACATTACAAGGTATAAGCGCTGCCGCTGGAAGAAAGAGATTGCAAGTGGGACATGAGGTGATCCACTCCATAATGGATTTGGAGAAACCCGTGATTGCCGCAGTGAACGGGGCAGCAGCAGGAGCTGGAACCAGTCTCGCCTTAGCCTGCGATATGATTATTGCAGCCAGATCATCTTTTTTTGTTCAGAGCTTTCTGAATGTTGGGTTGATACCTGATCTTGGATCCATTCATTTCCTGCCTAGGTTGATCGGACGCCATCGTGCAATGGAATTAATGCTTATGGGTGAACGTGTTACTGCGGAACAAGCTTATGAAATAGGTCTTATTAATAGAGTGGTTGACGACAACTCTCTTTTGGATCAAGCATCTTCAATTGCTCTAAAGCTTGCCAATGCTCCAGGTATGGCAATGGGGTTAACGAAGAGGCTAGTAAACAGGAGCATGCATGCTGATATTAGTGAAACATTTGAATTTGAAGGCTTTGTTCAAGGCCTATGCTTCGAATCAAATGATTTCCAAGAAGGTGTAAGTGCCTTTATGGATAAACGCAAGCCGCAGTTTAATAGGTGACGTATATTGGATACTTAATTGCCACCATCATTGAAAACGTGCAAGTGTAAGAGAATGAAACATCATGCGGTGAATGGTACTGCCCAATGTGTTTGTTCTTTCTATAAAATGAGAGTGTGGTGTTTGATTTATATTACCTTTTCTTCTAAACTATAAGAATAGTATGAATATTAACTTAATTACACACTCATTTTCGCCTCATGCATATGAGGGGAAATACTTAGTTAAGGAAAGATTGGGAGATTTTTTATCAAAGAAGGCTAACAAACGCAGAAAAGGGAAGCTTGGCTATTAAGTCCACAAGTCTTCCATGCCCCTTTTTGAAATGAGCCGAGAAACGCTCGTGGAGGAGCTGGTCCGTCAAAAAGGGCGATTACATAACGTCTTCTTTATAATTTAATTATTGGCATTCCTTGTGTTTATGCCCTTGACAGTCACCTTTCGCATTTTCATATCCGTACGTTCTTGCAGTCCCCTTCCTAGAAACCTTTTCCATGGAGTCATGTGACTATTTTCCAGTTAATCTTTCAGAGATTCTATGTTGAATCAAACAGGGGGGAGACGATGAAGCACTTATTCAACTATCCCCTCGTATTGATAAGGGCTTTTGTAAACTTGGTTTATCTGTCGATGTTGTCCAATCGCTTATTCAGAATGATACATGTGTCATTTCTGAACTAAACAACCATCTTCCCCGGACCTATGGGGACACAATGGTTCACGGCAGGGACATCGATCACATCGTTCTTTCATCACGTCAATTGCTTTCCATTCCACTCGGAAAATCGAACAAATTAGAAAAAAGAATTCAGCGTATCCATTGTCGGGCACATCCTAGATCGGGCTACCATCCAGGTCGGATAGGCATTCATATTACACCCATAATGGAATGATTCTATCAAAACTAGAAAGGTTTCACTCTGTTAATTCAGCGAGCTGGTGTATGAGGACAAATGGACTTTATCCGTGGGAGTGGGGGCAATCATCACAATGGCATCAACAGCAAAAAAGATTCAAGTTAAAGATGCCGTATGTACCTTCTTTAATATCAGAAGTTGATTCCGATGTAACGGAGTGCCTGTCGCGTCTTTATTTGGTAAATCTCTAAAAGAGTGGGCTAAATAGAGCTGATTTTCGTGAGAAACGTACGAATGATCTAGAAAGGGAATACAATTTTTTCTAGAAATAAACTGAGGAAAAGACTACTTGGAGGGATTGTTCAATGAACATGCTTAGTAAAGATATAATCATTAAAACTTCTATGCGGGTAAAGGAAAACCAGCCTATAAAAGAGGTACAGGCATTTTTTGAACAATCCTCCCTAGATGGTCTGCCAGTATTCAGTATTCATGATCGATTGCTTGGAATGATTACCAGGGACTCAGTATATGCCGCCATCCAGAACAATGAAATTGAAGTTTCGCCATTGCATTTGGACCAGGATTATATGTATGTTTCAGAGAAAGAGGATATTCATTTTCTTCTAAAGCTGAATAGGGCCTTTTATTTGGTTCAAAACAAATATGATTCTATCGTGGGAATCATTAGCCAAAAGCGGCTTAACCATATGCATATTCAAATGTTGGAAAGGCGCTTAAAAGAACTGGAGTCCGTTTTTGAACATGCCCATAATGGAATAGTAGCCATTGATAAAAACGGGATGATCACTTCCTTTAATCCAGCAACCGAAAGAATAAGCGGAGTAAAACGAAATGGTGCGCTAGGTCGCTTTTTAAATGATGTATTTATTCCGAGCGGGATGCTTGAAGTACTTCGAACCGGAGAACCTCAATATGCCACAAAGTATCAAGTTGGAAATCGGAAATATATAACGAATCGGACGCCGATTATAGAAAATGGTGAAGTGACCGGAGTTGTAGGGGTCTTTCAGGATATTTCTGAAATGGAAAAAATTTCAGGGGAGCTGGAAACGGTACGGGAGTTAAATCAACAATTGGAGGCTATCATATCCGCTTCTTATGATGGGATCGTGATTACGGATCCCACAGGAAGAATTATCAGATATAACCAAGCGTTCATCGCGTTAGTTCAGGAAGAAAGTAACCATGACCTTAACGGGAAGAGGATTTTTGAGATTTTTCCGTCTTTTATAATTAAGGAAATAAAGAAAATCGTTAAGGAGAAACAATCCGTAACGTTAGTGGAACAACTGGAGTCCAATATTAATTTAATCATTACCGTCAATCCTGCACTCAGTAACAATGGAGAGGTTGACTTTATCGTCATTAATGTCCGGAACATTACAGAACTAATCCAGCTGCAGGAAGAAGTGGAAAGTAATAAGCAATTGACAGAACGCTATAAAGAGGAATTATCACAATATCGAATGGAAATCAAGTCACGCTGCCATTTCATTGCGGATTCCCCAAAAATGAGAAAAATCGTCGATGTAGCAAAAAAGGTAGCTTCATTCGAGTCTACCGTCATGATTTTTGGAGAATCCGGAACAGGGAAAGAAGAGGTTGCAAGAATCATTCAACTTAATAGTAATAGGAGCGATGGACCTTTCATTACCATCAACTGTGGTTCCATCCCTGAAACATTGCTTGAATCCGAGCTATTCGGTTATGAAGTGGGCGCCTTTACAGGGGCGGGAAAGAAAGGGAAACCCGGTATGTTTGAATTGGCGAACAAGGGAATCATTTTCCTGGATGAAATTGGGGAATTCCCGCTTCCCCTGCAAGTGAAGCTGCTGAGGGTGATTCAAGAAAAAGAAGTGACGCGACTTGGTGGAACAAGACCTATTAAAGTGGACGTCCGAATCTTGGCTGCCACCCATCGTAATCTTGAAGAGCAAGTGAAAAAAGGGGAATTTCGTGAAGATTTATTTTTCCGATTAAATGTAATACCTATTACATTGCCACCCCTTAAAGAAAGAACGGAGGATTTGATTCCTTTAATTGAACTGTTTTTAAATGAATATAATCAAATCTATGGGATGTCTAAAAAGATTACACCAGATTCATTTGAAATGCTCTTACGTTATAATTGGCCGGGAAACGTTCGAGAATTACGGAATGTCATTGAGCGCTTTTTTGTATTGTCCGAAGGAGACTCGATTAACATAAAGGATATTCTATATTCTTCGATTTTTTTTCAAGGTGAACTCACAGAACAAGATTCCGAGGTTGAGGAAGAAGTCCTCCCGCTAAAGGAAGCTGTCATGAATTTTGAAGAAAAGCTAATTAAAAGGGCGTTGAATAAGCATGGAAGTACTTACAAAGCGGCTGAAATATTAAAAGTGGATCAATCAACAATCGTTCGTAAACTACAGAAGATGAAAGCGTTATCAATCGCAGGAAAAATTGAGTGAAACCATAAAATAGGGGGAAGGAAAATGTCCAGATCAGAAGTGGTAAAACAATTTTTACACCCTAAATCGATTGCAATCGTCGGAGCTTCCCAGGATCTAACTTCTATTGGTGGAAAACCGATTAATAACCTCATTCAGCACAAATATAAAGGAAAGATTTATCCGGTCAATCCAAAATATCAAGAAATTTGCGGATATCCTTGCTACCCAAGTATTTTGGATATCCAGGGAAAAATAGATGTAGCTCTTATTGCCGTAGCTGCAAGTAGAATTTTACAGACGATTGAGGACTGTGGGAAAAAGGAAATAAGACATTTGATTTTATTCAGTTCAGGTTTTGCAGAGACTGGTCCGGAAGGTAGATGTCTGCAAAATGAACTGCTGCAAATCAGCCGGAAACATGGGATTCATATTATTGGTCCGAATAGCATCGGCTGCCTGAATGTCATTGAAAAGATCCCGATGGGGTTTTCGACATCATTTGAATCAAAAAAGGAATTCATCTCAGGCAATATCGGCTTAGCTTCTCAAAGTGGAGCACTCGGTTTTTCACTTTTTGGACTGGCACAGGATGAGAATATCGGTTTTTCCTATATTGTGAATACAGGGAATCAATCAGATATCAATGTATTGGATTGTATTTCATTTATGCAGCAGGATACCTCTACAGATGTGGTTGCCGCCTATTTAGAAGGAGTTCCGGACGGAGAACAGTTAATTGAGCTTTCCAAGCAGTCCATAAAATGTGACAAGCCTTTGCTTATTTTAAAGGCAGGCCGCTCGGAGTTGGGGAAAAAGGCGGCAATGTCCCATACGGCTTCGTTAGCGGGATCAGAGCAAGCCTTTAATGCCATTGTTAAACAGTTCGGTCTCATTCCCATTCGTGATATAGATGATATGATCGATACAATGAAAATTTTTGCCCGTGGTAAGCGTGCAAAAGGTTCCCGTATAGTTACAATATCAAACTCTGGTGCAGCAGGGATAACGATGGCCGATTATAGTGAACAGTTGGATTTGGAATTGATTCGTCTTCAGCCAGAAACACAAGAAAAAATACAATCCATCATTCCAGTTTACGGATCAGCTTTCAATCCGATAGATATTACCGCTCAAGCGTTGAATGAACAACATATATTAACCGAAACACTTGAAGTGTTAGTAAAGGATGATCAGGTCGATGTCATTATCGTCCATTCTACATTCGGCGGAACTCTTGGCAAGAAAATTTGTGAAAAGATCATTGATATTGACCAAAAAACCGATAAACCCATTATCATAACTCTGACAGGAACGAAAGAACTCATGGACGAAGGCCGTACCTTACTGCAAACGGCAAGAGTCCCTGTATATCATACCTCCTATAAAACGATGGCGGCTGTCAAGCAGCTTGTAACGTTTTCCTCGCATGTCAATGCTGCAACTGAGGTTCAAGAAGAAACTCAGGATCCAATGATAAGTCCTTATGAGAAGAAAGGAGTTTGGACGGAAGAAAAGGTTAAGCAACAGCTCTCTGACCTAGGGATGATTGTTCCAAAAGGGATGATTGCAAAAAATAGAGAGCAACTGGAGCAAATGAAAAATAAGGTTCAGTACCCCGTCGTTTGTAAGGTGATTTCTGATGAAATTATTCATAAAACGGACGAGGGAGGGGTTATCTTAGGAATCAAAAATGAACTGGAATTAATTCAAGCTTACGAGTCGATAGGTAAATCCATAAAGGAGAATCTCCCTGAAGCAAAAGTAAACGGAATTCTAATAGAAGAGATGATCACCGAAAAAGGGGTCGAAATGTTCATCGGGATAAAAAATGATCCACAGTTCGGCCCTTTAATCGTATGCGGCCTTGGCGGGATTTTTATTGAAGTCTTAAAAGACATTTCAATTAGGAGGGCGCCCATTACCTCGCTGGAAGCTCATTCCATGCTGAAAGAGCTGAAAGGCTACTCTTTACTTTTAGGTGTCCGTGGCGGAAAAAAGTCCGACATAGATGCTTTGGCAAATGCGCTTGTTCAGCTTTCTCATTTTGCTGATCAAAATAAAGGAAATATTATGGAGATGGACATTAACCCTTTGATTGTATTGAATGAAGGAAAGGGTGTCGCTGCACTGGACGGTATCGTCGTTTGGAAAAACGGAAAGAAAGAAGGGGATGAATTTGAAATTCAGAACAGCCATTACGGATTTGTTAGGAATTGAGTACCCAATTATTCAAGGCGGATTGCATAGATTGGGTATAGAACCGTTGGTATCTGCTGTGTCTGATGCGGGAGGACTTGGTTTACTCACTGCCGGTTCATACCCCTCAAAAAAAGAAATGATTCAAGATATTGAGTTAGTGAGGTCCAGAACGGATAAACCTTTTGGGGTGAATTTGGCGATTGGAATAAGACGGCCGATGGATGAATTTGTAGACGGGGCCATAGAGGCCGGAATCAAAATCGTGTTTACGTCAGGGTACAGTCCAGTTCAGTATATGGAACAGTTTAAGAAGGCAGGTATAAAGGTCATCCATGTAGTCCCTACTCTAAAATTTGCTAAAAAGGCGGAAGAGTTAGGGTGTGACGCAGTAGTGGTCGTAGGCTTTGAGTGCGGTGGCCACCCGGGACTGGATGAAGTTTCGTCATTGGTTTTGCTGCCGGAAGTCGTGCAAGAGCTGACCATCCCGGTTATTGCTGCAGGGGGATTTGTCGATGGAAAAGGTTTGTTGGCCGCACTATCAATGGGGGCGCAGGCCGTGCAAATGGGAACCCGTTTTGTCATGACTGAAGAATGCCCGCTGAATCCTTCGATAAAAGCAGAATTAATGAACGCTGGATCACACGATACGATGATCATAAAACGGTCCATTAAAAAACCAAACCGGGTATTCAAAAGTGCAGCCGCTATCAAAGTAGATAAATTGGAAAAGAGCGGCGCAGGGATAGATGCGCTGTTACCGATGATCGGAGGGGAAGCATATGAAAAAATGCTGACAAGCGGCGATGTCCATTCTGGTATTCTTTCCATTGGAGAAGGGATCGGAAGAATCGATACATGTAAAAGTGCCAGGTCCGTGATTGAAGACATCATGAAAGAAGCTGAAGAGAGTTTCAGGCAAATCAACATGTATGCCCATTCGAGTACAGGAACTTTGTAAAACTGAACAAAAGTAACCAAGAGCTATTCAAGTTGCCTTGGTTATTTTTTATGAATCAAAAAGGTTTAATGTAGTATTACATTAAAAAAATGAGAACTTGCATTGGTTTTAGGATGTCGAGCTTTAGAACAGTAGTCATTTAGCGTATTTTAGAATTGGCATGATTTTTGCAATGTAGTAAGTATGGTGATTGAAAATTAAAAGGTGGTGATCAATTGATTGGTTACAGTGCACCTGATTTATCCCTTTTACTTTCACCAGGTTCGATTGCAGTCATAAGTGCAAATTTCGAAACGGGCCATGTTGGAGGAAGGGTATTACTGAATCTGCAAAAATCTAAATACAAAGGTAAAGTTTATCCCGTTCATCCTAGATACGATGAGACGTTTGGGATGAAGACATATCCAACGTTGATGAGTATATCAAATAAGGTGGATACAGTTGTCATTACTCTGCCTCTCAAGTCTATTTTACCGATTCTGGCTGATTGTGTGGAAAAAATGGTGAAATTCATTGTTATTCCAAGTATCGATTGCAATGAGTCAGAAGCAGAAAAACTTCATTGCAGAAAAATATTGAAAGCGTTTTCCGAGGAATCAGGAATTCGGGTACTCGGTCCAGATTGCCCTGGATTATTTAATATAGGGGGTTCGGTAGGCATTTCCTGTACATCTTATTACGAACCAAACCGTTTGCAATATGGCGGAATCTCCCTTATCTCTCAGGGAGAAGGTTTAGGGAGAACGATTTTGGATGCAAACGACAGGGGAATTGGTTTTAATCATTGGATTTCTACGGGCGATGAAGCGGACTTAGAAATCTCTGACTTTATCAATTATTTGGCTTACGATTCCGCTACCAAAGTTATTTTCGTGGTAGTAGAAAGGTTAAAAGATGAATGGACGTTTCGATATGCTGCCGAAGCAGCGAATAAAGCCGGGAAGCCGATTATCGTGTTAAGTATAAATCATTCAGAGCATGGAGCCGATAAAAGGATCCACCCGATTTTTTTTAAAGAATTGGGCGTCATTCAGGTACATGATCTTGATGAACTGATAAACGTAGGCTGGCTCTTCCTCAAATATGCAAACCCGCAAGGAAACCGAATCGGAATCTTTTCATACTCTGATGGTGCGGCTAGCTTACTTGCTGAGAAGTGCAGGGGGGGCAATCTTCTTGTACCGGATATTACGAATGAAACTAAATATAAAATTCAAGGTTTGTTACCGGATGAAGTAGCCCCTTCAAATCCAATAAATAGTAAAATACATGCCCACCCTGATATGAATAGGGTAAAGACGTGTCTGGAACAATTTTCGAAGGATCCAAATGTGGATATCGTCTTTGTTCTCTTTTCTTTTAAAGTGGGTATCTATACAGAAATGCTGGCTAGGCACACGGTGGAGATTGCCCAGCGAATGAATAAACCAATTATTCCATTGTGGACTTCCTTATCCGGGGAACGGGAAGTAGCATATGAAATTTTAGTAGATAGTAAACTTCCTTTTTACACAACTTCCGATGCGTGTGTGAAGGCTGTTAAACATTTTACGGAATATAGCATGAAACGGCTGGTCTTTAAAGCGGAGCATCCTTCTTAAATCGCCTTTATTACTCGGAAAATACGAATATAAGAAAAAAAGCAGGAGGCGAAAAAAAGTTACGTGGGAAACAGAAGATGCAAGCATGGTAAATGCTTGCTGAGGATTGTGATTTTGTCCTAAGTGCAAGTTGAAAGGGGCTTGGATTTGTTCAAAGGCGGTACTGGAATTCATGAATGAACAGGGCATGGGCAATCCAAGAACGATTCCGATCATCGGCAGCCCTATGAAATTGCAAGTACCGTCCCGTTTTTTGCAGTAAGGAATGTGTAATTCTATCAGACTGACGCAGGCGTTCATACCAAAAATAGAGTGAAAAGGAGAAGGTTGGAATGCAGTCATCTTTGGAAGGTATTAAAATACTTGATTTATCGAGGACACTAGCCGGCCCCTTTTGTACCATGTTGCTCGGGGACATGGGGGCGGATGTGATAAAGGTCGAGCGGCCAGGGAAAGGGGATGAATCAAGGCGCTTCACCCCGCCTACATGGAATGGTGAAAGCTGTTATTATCTTACTTCAAACCGAAACAAACGAAGCATTACGGTTGATTTAAAAAGTCCAGAAGGAAGAGAAATCATCTATAAGTTAGTCCAAGACGCTGATATATTAGTCGAAAATTACCGAACAGGCACACTGGATAAACTTGGCTTTGGTTATGAAACGTTAAATGAATTAAACCCCCGTTTAGTGTATTGTTCGATATCTGGATTTGGCAGAACAGGCCCGGAAAAGAACAGGGCCGGTTATGATCTGATTTTACAAGGGTTTGGAGGATTGATGAGTATCACAGGTGATGCGGACAGAGCACCGGCAAAAGCAGGAATGTCCATAGTGGACCTTACGACTGGCATGTTTGCTGTATATGGAATCCTTAGTGCGCTATTCGCCACACAAAAAACTGGAAAAGGCCAATTTGTGGATGTGAGTTTACTAGATGGTCAAATTGCATTATTGAATCATATGGCAACCGGATTCATGGCAACCGGGAAACCTGCTGGAAGAATGGGTTCCGCCCACCCTTCGATTGTCCCTTATCAATCATTCGCGACAAAAGATATGGATATCATATTGGCTGTTGCTAATGATGGATTATGGGAAAAATGTTGCCGGGCCTTAGATTGGAAGGATTTATTGGATGATTCTCGTTTTACGAAGAATGACAATCGAGTCGCCCACCGCACAGAACTGGTGGCGATTATTTCTGAGAGATTGATTACACTCGAAAGCACAGAGGTTTTTGAAAAACTGGATGGAGTCGGAGTACCATGCGGTCCAATTCACACAATCGATCAAATCCTTAACCACCCTCAGGTTGAGGCAAGGGAAATGATGATTGATATTGAACATCCAAATGTGAAGGATCTTAAGGTTCCAGGTTTTCCGGTTAAATTATCAGAAACCCCATCCAATGTCCGACGTCATCCTCCTTTGCTTGGGGAGCATACAGATGAGGTGTTAGGGGAACTTGGCTACTCCTTGACCCAAATTGACGAGCTTAAACGAGGCAAGGTGATATGATGAAATGTAAGACTAAGCTGGGGGTTTTCTATCGGGAAAAATTCATATACATGGATATGATTTGGTTGAAGATTTAGGGTTTAGTGTGAAGCTTGTAACCCTTATGAAGGAGATTCACCGTCAATTTATCAATTGAAAAATAAGCAGATTACACCTCAAACAGTATGTGCCATTGGTGCTTTTATGTCGGATGCGAATTTGCATTATAGCATAGTGAAAACTTTTGTACTTGCAGCAAGGGCAGTAGGGGTGATCGGGCATATCGTCTAGGAAATCAGGCAGATCGCAAAGACAGCAGAGTGCAGAATATTTTGTGGAAGAGAATGAGTGTACCTAAAAAAGGGGGCTGCAAGGTGGAAAAAACTCAACCAAAACGTACTTGGATCATTGTGTTCATTTCTTGTTTTCTTGGGCTTGTAGTAGATGGGATGGACTTACAATTGCTGGCATTGTCTCTTCCAAGTTTAATGGATGAATTCCAGATAGATAAATCAACTGCGGGGCTCCTCAGCACATGGTCCTTAATAGGAATGGCCGTCGGAGGGATCCTGGGCGGGTGGTTATCGGACCGATTTGGACGGGTAAGGATGGCAACTTGGATGATGGTCATCTTTTCTGTCGGTACCGCATTACTTGGTTTCGTACAAACATATGAGCAATTTTTAGTTATCCGTTTCTTTTCTGCTATCGGGATAGGAGCTGAATATTCAATCATCACGATGCTGATGGCTGAATATGTGCCGACAAAAAGAAGGACGACTATATTGGGTACATTACAAGCAGCCTACTCAGTAGGCTATTTAGTCGCAGCCCTATTGGCTGGTGCCATTCTGCCGATTTATGGTTGGAGGCCATTGTATTTTATATCTGTCCTGCCAGTGGTTTTGGCGATTTATATCCGATTCAAAATTCCTGAACCTCAAGGCTGGAAGGAAGAAAAGCAGAAAAACAAAGGAATCAAGAAAAATGAATGGCTCACGATTTTTAAAGAGCCAAAAACAAGGGCTATATTTCTATTTTGGATTCTCACTTCCACTTTTTTGCAGTTTGGTTATTATGGCGTAGGAACTTGGTTACCAACGTATATTGTAGATGATTTAGGCTTCGATTTTAAAAAGATGACCGGTTATCTTGTTGGGACATATACAGCGATGATTTTTGGGAAAATCCTTGCAGGATGGCTAGCGGATAGAATAGGTCGGCGTGCGGTGTATATCATTGGTGGCTTATCCACAGCCGTTTTCTTGCCGGTCATCATTTTGTATCACACACCAGCCAATATCATCATTTTACTTACGATACTTGGATTCCTATATGGGGCACCATATGGGGTTAACTCAACGTATATGAGTGAGAGTTTCCCAACACATATTCGTGGAACCGCTGTAGGGGGTGCGTATAACATCGGTCGATTTGGAGCAGCAATAGCCCCTATTAGCATCGGGATCATTGCGGAAGCCCAATCGATTGGATTTGGCTTGGCTACACTTGGTATTGCTTATGCACTAGCCGGAATTATACCTGCACTATTTATCAGGGAAAAAATGTATGATCCTTATGATAATAAATCAGATGCTTCCATAAAACAAAACGAAAGCGCTTCGGGTAATCATTCTGCTTGAGTAGTACGGACAAACTTATAAATATCCCCAAGATCCAAGAATGAACTCTTTTATTCTTACCCCATTCGTCATATACGAATGGGGCGTTTTTAGCTTAGAAATGTCCCGTTAGAAGTTTCCATTATTATCATAACGCTTTCTGATTTCACTCAAGTCACCGTAAAAATCATCTGGAAGGTATTATTACCCAAACTATTATATTAGAGAATATTGGTCATCGGGTGATGTTTCTTGTCCGTTAGAAGCCTCCGCTTATCAAAGAACGGCCCATCCACTCCGTTAATAAACAAGTCCGATAAATTAACAAACTCTCCATACCCCTTTTACTAAAAACTTCATCTGCCCTCAACTCCATACCCTTTATTGTGAAAATGCAACGTACCTAATGTGGAAAATGAAAAAATGGTTATTCTATTATAAAAGTGGCTAATTCACAAAAAACGTTGACATAATACAAACAAATTAATATTATGTTTATTATATTATAAACTTTATAAGGAAGTGTTTGTTTAATGCAAGATGCAGAAATGTTTTGGAGTGCATCCCAAGATGAGCTAAAGCAGGGCTATGTCCAAGATGAGAATCAGTTTATTTGTTTGCTGTGCGGACATACAGTTCAAAAGGGGATCGTATACCCAAAAGATGGGACTCTTTATGAAGCAGAGAGGTATATGCGTATTCATATCGAAAATGCACATCAATCGGTATTCGAATACTTGATTGATCTCGATAAGAAATTAACAGGTCTCACAGATCATCAGAATCGCCTTCTTCGCCTTTTTTATCAAGGGAAGAACGATGCTGAGGTGCAGGAGGAAATGGGAATTGGAAGTTCTTCTACTATTCGGAACCATCGTTTTGTATTAAAAGAGAAAGAGCGTCAAGCTAAGTTATTCTTGGCCATGATGGAACTTTTAAAAGATAAAGATAAACATGCGCCGGCATTTGTCCCTCTTCACCAAACTGCAAGGATGGTCGATGATCGTTATAACGTTACTAAGGAAGAGAAGATGGCCGTACTGAAAAAATATTTCCCTAAAGGCAGTCAGGATGCATTAAAGTCTTTCCCTCCAAAGGAAAAACAGAGGCTAATCATTCTCCAAGAAATTACGAACCGCTTTGAAAATGAGCGGAATTACGAAGAAAAAGAAATCAATCAAATATTGGGCTCCATTTATCATGATCATGTTCTAGTAAGAAGATATTTAATAGAATATGGATTCTTGGATAGAAAGCCAGATGGGAGCCAATATTGGCTGAAGAAATAGACAGGAGGCAATGAAGATGGATCGTAAAAAAGAATTGAAGCAATTATATAAGGAAACGAAAGTGGATGCGGGTGTATACCAAATAAGAAATACGAAAAATAATAAAGTCTTTATCGGCAGCACCAGAAATCTAAAGACGTTAAAGGGAAAGCAATTTGAATTGGAAATGGGAACGAACACGAATAAAGTGCTGCAAGATGAGTGGAATCAATATGGGAAAGAGGCTTTTTCTTTTGAGGTACTGGAAGTATTAAAGCCGAAAGAAACAGGATTTTTCGATATGAAACGGGAATTGAAAAAACTTGAAGAAGTGTGGATGGAAAAAATACAGCCATTTGAAGAACGAGGATATAATCGAGTGAAATTCAACTGAAGTATTGGAAGTGTAGCTTTCAGTTTATAAGCTTGCAGAAGACAATATAGGTTCATCCAAGACTCCCCGCATACGATTTAGCGTTAACACGTCTCGTTTCGTTTCTAAAATGGAATAAATAAGGAATTATTGAAGCGGATGATAATATATTTAAGTGTTTACGATTAGGGGGTGCGGGGATGGAAAATGGAGATGAATATGTAAGAGCGAAAAAAAGGGTGGAAAACCTAAAGGCCTTCTACATTCATCTAACCGTGTATGTATTGGTGAATATCATGTTTTTTGTCATGAACTTATTAACGGATCCTGGTTACTGGTGGTTCCTTTATCCTCTTGGAGGGTGGGGGATTGGAGTTTTGGTACATGGCATAACAACTTTTGCACATGGAAGCTTTGGGGCCGAGTGGGAAGAAAGAAAGATAAAAGAATACATGGAAAAGAATAAAAAGAACAGCTGATATAAGGATACGTTAAACTTGGGAGTCATTTATGGCTCCTTTTTTGCGTGTGAAGATCAGTAAGATACCATTAGAGGATCTCTTTGGATAGATAATTAGAGGATCTCACTTGTTGTTAGTTTTTAAATGGTTTAAGCTATTAGTGAGGGATCCTGATTTTGATGATGGAAACTGTTATTGACCAAGGGGGGAACCCTTAAAGGACCTTCACTAAATAATTTATTTTAGGAGTTGCAAATGAAAAAGATAGGATGGACCATAACGGGGATAGGGACAATCATTGCATTGGGCGCCCTGCTTTATCCTTTGAATGTTATTGATAAAATACAATGTATATATCTATTGCTTGGCGGTGCGGGATTGATGTTTGTTGGTTCCATGGTCAGGGCCCTTACGTTCCTTAAGCGATAAAAGATGATGTTTAAAATGATTGAATCTAAGACGGTACATGCAAGGTGATATCATGGAGAAAAATCAATTGAAATATGCGCAGCAGCATCTGGCTAATGAACGAACCTTTTTGGCGTGGATAAGAACGGTGATTGCGATAGTGGGGATTGGTTTTCTAACGACGAGCCTGCACTTTACGATTGGGTTGCATCGGGATGCCCGGATTGACTTGATCAGTATCATACTGGGTATAGTTGCATGCGGTTTGGGTCTTGTGATTACAGTTCTGGCGACGTTCAGTTATTTACAGAAGAAGCGGCAAATCAATGAAGAGAACTTCCAGCCCTCCGGTGGGCAGGTCGTTCTTATCTCTGTCTTTATGGTCATACTGTTATCGATGATCATTTTATATTTTCTTTTTTATAAAAGTGTAACACTCTGCCCTACATGATATAGGGCAGTTTTTTTAGTTTCTTCTATTATATATTTATTCTTACATCACTGTGGTAAGATTTCTTCCATTGTTTAGATGTTATTTACAAACAGAGGGTTGGAAAACTCTAAATTAAAAAGGACATTGTAAAAATATTCTCTTCCATTTTATGAGTTATAGTATCATTTTACCTCAATGATCCTTGGTTTTGCAGGAAAGATGACCGCTTTGTATAAGGTAAGTGTTCATTTTGTATTAGTAGTAATAAGCGATAGTGAATTCTTCATCATCCATTTGACTTCAGGAGCAGTCCTTCGTTTGTAAGTAAACTTCACATCGATACAGAAATGAAGGCTTTATCAAATGCTGATGGTTTAAGTCAATGAAAATGGTGGGGAAAAGCTATACAGGTGAGAGAATTATAGAGCAATCCGTTCATCGAGATGCTTTCGTTAAAAAGGGTGTTACCACCAACCTTGATCAGGTTTTAAATATTTGTTTAATTTCCATTTTGTGAGATATGATAAAAGGGAATGAAAAGGAGGTCATTAAGATGGTGGATATAAAAAAAGGTGAAAGTTCTTTTTTTGTCGAAGAATCTGGCGAGAAACTTGCAGAAATCACATTCTTTAAATCAGGTGAAGATGAAATCACAGTCGACCATACTGTTGTTTCTGACAAGCTCCGCGGGCAGAAGGTAGGAAATGCCCTTGTTGAAAGCGTAATAGGGTTAGCTCGCGAGGAAAAACTGAAAATTGTTCCGGTATGTTCATTCGTTCAAAAACAGTTTGAAAAAAATGCAGAATATGAGGATGTCTTGGCTAAATGAATTAAAGGGGTGACACCGAGGGGATGGAGATATTCAACTGGTGTTCACCCCTTTTTGCATGATTGAGATAATATAGGGTAATTGTGTGTAGCGGTGTTAATTTCGAAAGCATTTATTATTTAGCCCCTTTCCGACAAAGGCATTGCTCGCATTAAATATTGGGGAGGTGCTTGGATGGCTATTAACTTACAACCCCTATTTGATCTGGCAAAGGAAAATGTGGGCAGCAGTATGAAACAGGTCGTGCACGGGAATGAGGCCAAGTCTTATTTCAAGAGTAAATAATGCCCGCAAACTCTTTTCACTTAGGAGATTGACAGTGAAAACTGAAACTGAAAAGGAAAATGCATGATTCCTCATAGAAAAAACATCTTCTGCAAGTCGTGTAAGTGGGGCTTCTGATAAATACATCTTTTATCAATTAATAAATTATAATGCAGGATATGTATTTTTAAAAAATTAATAATTGAAATAACTTTTTTTATAGAATGTGGCAATGGTAGGTATGTAAGCGTATACAGCAAATCTCGCAATTTAGAATTATCAAAAAATTCTCAAAAACCTGTTGACTACTACTTGAAATACGCGTAAGATAATCACAAATACAAGACATCAAACATAAACGTTTCGAAAAAATATGAATAATGCGAAAAGCATTGAAGAGGATAAGTAGTCTTTTTACAAGACATTCACAGAGAGCCGGGTTGCTGAGAGCCGGTATTGTCCCGAAAGATGAACTCACCTTGGAGTTTCAGCTTGAACGTCAACTAGTAGAGCTGAACGGGTGCGTACCAGTACCCGTTATCAAAACAGAGAATAGTGTAGGCTATTCAAAGTGCGCATGGATTTTCATGCGAAAAAGGGTGGTACCGTGGAGTGGCTCATCAAGCCTTTTCACCCCTTTAACTTGCCGAGTGCAAGTACATTTGGGGTGGGAAGGCTTTTTTGTATGCATAAAAAGCTGAAAATTCCGAATCTTACGAAAACAATTGAATGAGAAAGTGAAGGAGGTCTTTACGAAAATGACACAAAAATCAGTGGTGGCTGATCGGAAAAGTGGAAAGACACATTATAGTGGTGCCGAATTCCTGCTGGATGCGTTGAAAAAGGAAAATGTTGAAGTCATCTTTGGTTATCCGGGCGGTTCGGTATTGCCGATTTATGACAAGCTTTATAGTTCAGAGCTTTTTCATATTTTGACAAGGCATGAACAAGGTGCAATCCATGCAGCGGAAGGATACGCCAGGATCACCGGCAAACCGGGGGTGGTCATCGTCACATCCGGCCCCGGTGCAACGAACATCGTTACAGGTTTAGCGGATGCAATGATCGACTCTTTGCCACTTGTTGTTATTTCGGGTCAGGTCTCTACCAGTGTAATTGGTTCAGATGCTTTCCAGGAGGCTGATGTACTGGGGATCACTACCCCGATTACCAAGCATAACTATCAGGTAAGAAAGCCGGAAGACCTCCCGCGCATTATAAAAGAAGCTTTTTATATCGCTTCAAGCGGCCGGCCTGGTCCAGTATTAATCGATATACCCAAAGATATGGCGATCTTGGAAGGTGTATCGACGGATGCGGAGCCAAAAATGGATCTTCCGGGTTATCAGCCGACGACCAAGCCCAATTACTTGCAAATCAGAAAGCTTGTTGAAGCGGTAAGCGGAGCGAAAAAACCGGTCATCCTCGCAGGGGCAGGTGTCCTGCATGCAAAGGCAGCCCACTTATTAAAGGACTATGTCGAGCAGCAAGGCATTCCTGTCGTCCACACCCTATTGGGTCTAGGCGGTTTCCCTGCGGAACATCCGCTCTTTATCGGAATGGGTGGTATGCATGGCTGTTTTGCAGCAAACATGGCGTTATCGAAATGTGATTTATTAATCAATATCGGTGCCAGGTTCGATGACCGATTGACTGGGAATCTAGCGAAGTTCGCCCAGCATGCAACGGTAGCCCATATCGATATTGATCCAGCGGAAATCGGTAAAAATGTACCGACGAAAATTCCAGTTGTCGGCAGTGCGAAGGAAGCATTGAAGGAGTTGATCGCTCAAAACGGTAAGAAGCCTGAAATTGAAGAATGGACTACACAGCTGACCAAATGGAATGAAGAGTTCCCATTACGTTATACACATGAAGAAGGTGTGCTGAAACCTCAGCGGGTCATCCAGATGCTTCATGAAAAAACGAATGGGGAAGCCATTGTTACGACGGATGTTGGACAGCATCAAATGTGGGCAGCACAATACTATCCGTTTAACAAACCGAATTCATGGGTCACTTCCGGTGGGCTTGGGACGATGGGCTTTGGGTTACCTTCGGCTCTCGGAGCGCAACTGGCGGATCCAAAGGCGACGGTGCTTTCCATATCGGGAGATGGAGGATTCCAGATGTGCCTTCAAGAACTTTCGGTCATTGCCGAAATGAATCTGCCGATCAAAATCATCATCGTCAACAATGGGGCACTCGGAATGGTAAGGCAATGGCAGGAACTTTTTCATGATAATCGTTTTTCACACAGTATTTTTCAATCACATCCAGATTTCGTGAAATTGGCTGATGCATATGGCATTCCTGGATACAAAGTGACAACGGAGGAAGAAGCAAGCGACTGCCTCGACGTTGCGTTAGCAACCGATGGTCCAGTGTTAATTGATTTCCGTGTTAAGCAAAAGGAAAATGTCTTTCCGATGGTGGCACAAGGAAAAGGGCTTGATGAAATGGAAGGAGTTTAATCAATGAAGGGAATTCTTAGCCTCACCGTGAACAACCGGCCAGGCGTCCTCAATCGGATAACGAACCTGTTCACAAAAAGAAATTATAACATTGAAAGCATGACTGTCGGACCCTCCGAACAGGAAGGCATTTCAAGGATGACCTTCGTGGTCGATGTGGACGACGAAGCAGTTGTTGAACAAATCACAAAGCAATTGAACAAACAAATCGAAGTTTTGAAAGTACATGATATTACGAATCAAACGATTGTGGCGAGGGAACTTGCACTCATTAAAATATTGGTGACTACACAGTCCCGAGCCGAGATTTATTCGGTCATTGAACCCTTCCGTGCTTCCGTAATTGATGTCAGTAAAGATAGCCTGACAGTTCAAATCACAGGGGAATCAGATAAAATTGAAGCCTTCATTGAACTGATCAAGCCGTATGGCATCAAGGAGTTGGCAAGGACAGGGACAGCCGCCATCGCGCGTGGGATGCAAATAGCACCCGTTAAGAGTGCGACAATCGTATAAAACAAAAAACAAAAAACAAAAAACAAAAAACAAAAAACAATGAGAAGAAAAGGGAGATGTAATTATTATGGCAAAAGTATATTATAACGCAGAAGCAAACGAGAATTTTTTCAACAATAAAAAAGTAGCGGTTATCGGATATGGTTCACAAGGACACGCACACGCCCAAAATCTACGTGACAGCGGTGTAGACGTAATCATCGGAATCAGGAAAGGTAAATCTTTCGATAAAGCTGTAGAAGACGGGTTCAATGTATACACAGTTAAAGAAGCGGCTGAACAGGCGGATGTAATCATGAACCTTTTACCGGATGAAACTCAACCGAAAGTATACCAAGAAGAAATCAAACCGGTATTGCGTGCAGGTCAAGCATTAATGTTCGCGCACGGATTCAACATCCATTTCAATCAAATCGTTCCGCCAGCAGACGTAGATGTATTGTTAGTGGCTCCAAAAGGTCCTGGACATCTTGTTCGCCGTACATACGAACAAGGTGCAGGGGTACCGGCATTGTTTGCCATCTATCAAAATGTTACGGGTGAAGCGAGAGAATTGGCTCTAGCGTATGCTCGGGGAATCGGAGCTTTAAGAGCTGGCGGATTGGAAACAACATTCCAAGAAGAAACGGAAACAGATCTATTTGGAGAGCAAGCTGTACTTTGCGGCGGATTAACTTCCCTTGTGAAAGCTGGTTTCGAAACCTTGACAGAAGCTGGATACCAGCCGGAAGTAGCATATTTCGAGTGTTTACATGAACTTAAATTAATCATCGACCTTATGTATGAAGGCGGAATGGAAAACATGCGCTATTCCATTTCTGACACAGCTCAATGGGGAGATTTCGTTTCTGGACCGCGCGTTGTAACGGAAACTACGAAAGAGGCCATGAAAGCTATCTTGAAAGATATCCAAGACGGTGAATTCGCTAAAGGATGGATCTTGGAAAACCAAGCGAATCGTCCAGTCTTCAATGCTATCAATAATCGTGAAAACAAGCATCAAATCGAAGTGGTGGGCCGTGAATTAAGAAAAATGATGCCATTCGTAAAACCTCAACAAACAGAGAAAGAAGTGGTAGCCGTTGCGAAAAATTAATATATTTGAGACGACACTTCGAGATGGGGAGCAATCCGCCGGTGTGAATTTGAATTTTACTGAAAAACTTGAAATTGCTTATCAGCTTGAAAGATTGGGTGTTGATATTATCGAAGCCGGTTTTCCGGCAGCATCCAAAGGGGATTTCAACTCCGTACAGGAAATCGCGCGCAAAATTAAAAACAGCTCTGTTACGGGGCTGGCGCGTGCTTTAAAAGGGGATATTGATGCAGCTTGGGAATCATTAAGAAGTGGGGCAGAACCAAGATTGCATACGTTCATCGCCACGTCTCCCATTCATCGTGAATATAAGTTGAAAATGTCGAAGCAACAAGTGATAGAAAAGTCCGTCGAGATGGTTAAGTACGGGGCAGCGCGTTTTCCGATCGTCCAATGGTCTGCAGAAGATGCGAGCCGAACAGAGCTTGACTACTTGGCTGAAATCGTTGAAGCGGTCATTCAAGCTGGTGCCAAGGTCATTAATATTCCGGATACAGTAGGTTATGCCGCTCCAATCGAATACGGCAACATTTTCCGGTACCTTCGTGAAAATGTTCCTTCTATTGATAAGGTAAGCTTATCTGCACACTGTCATGACGATCTTGGGATGGCAACGGCCAATTCATTAGCTGCCATCGAAGGCGGGGCTACACAAGTCGAAGGAACAATCAACGGAATTGGTGAGCGTGCCGGAAACGTGGCACTTGAAGAAGTGGCCATGGCACTCTTTATCCGTAAAGATTTCTATCAAGCAAAAACGGATCTTGTATTGAATGAAATTAAAAGAACCAGCGATTTGGTCAGTCGTCTTACCGGAATGCAGGTTCCTGCTAATAAAGCCATAATTGGTGCCAATGCATACGCACATGAATCTGGCATTCACCAGGATGGCGTGTTAAAAGAAAAAACGACATACGAAATCATATCACCTGAACTTGTCGGTGTAGCTTCCAATTCACTCGTTTTAGGCAAACATTCAGGGCGCCATGCTTTCAAAGAAAGATTGCAAGAGTTGAATTTTTCGGTAACGGACGAGGAAATGAACTCATTATTCGTTCAATTCAAGGAGTTGGCTGATAATAAAAAGACCATGACTGATGAAGATATCGTGGCACTAGTGCTTGAAGAGAAAGCGACGGATATCAGTTTCTATGACCTGGTTTCTTTCCAGATTTCTCACGGTACACATCAGACGGCGACCGCGACTGTTACACTGAAAAAAGGCGATAATGAAGAAATTCAGGAAGCGGCAACAGGGGCAGGAAGTGTTGAGGCTCTATATAACACACTTGAAAGATGTTTGGGCAGCGAAATCAATTTGCAGGACTATCGAATTCAATCGGTTGGTGGCGGAATGGATGCCCTTGCTCAAGTTTTTGTGAAAATTGATTTTAACGGTGTGGAAACAAGCGGCCGCGGTCTTGACCAGGACGTCTTGGAAGCATCCGCCAAAGCATATTTGAACGCGGTGAACCGTGTGATCATCATGAAGGAACTAGAAGAAAAAGCAGTATTACAATAGGAAGGGGAGATTTCGATGAAAAGGAATATTGCGGTGCTTCAAGGAGATGGCATCGGGAAAGAAGTAACAAGAGGCGCTGTAGAAATCCTCGAAGCCGTTGCCCAAAGATATGGTCACGATTTTGGATTTCAATATGGTGAGATTGGCGGCGGTGCCATCGATAACACGGGATCACCCCTGCCGGATGAAACCGTGGAGATTTGTAAAAACAGCGATGCGGTATTATTGGGGGCTGTTGGGGGACCAAAGTGGGATAATCACCCTGCGCACCTAAGGCCGGAACGAGGTTTGTTGAAAATCCGAAAAGATTTGAATCTTTATGCTAACATCCGTCCAATCAGCTATTATTCCAGCTTATCGGAATCTTCTCCCCTTAAAAAGGAATTCATTGAAGATGTGGATTTCGTGATTGTCCGGGAACTAACTGGCGGCCTTTATTTCGGAAAGCCAAGTGAGCGAGTGGAAAGAGAAGGGAAAGAAGCGGTTGTCGATACTCTTTTCTATCAGAAAAGTGAAATGAAGCGCATCATTGAACTTGCGTTTAAATTAGCATCCGATCGCAAGAAAAAAGTAACATCCGTAGATAAAGCGAATGTTCTTGAATCCAGCAGGATGTGGCGTGAAACGGCTGAAGAAATCGCTAAGGACTATCCGGATGTAACGCTTGAACACATGCTGGTGGATAATGCAGCGATGCAGCTGATTAAAAACCCGAAACAATTTGATATTATCGTAACGGAGAATATGTTTGGTGATATTTTAAGCGATGAAGCGTCCGTATTGACAGGTTCGCTTGGAATGCTTCCTTCCGCTTCGATATCAACAAAAGGGCCTAATTTATATGAACCGATTCATGGCTCTGCGCCGGATATTGCGGGGAAAAACTTAGCTAATCCGATTGGGACCATTTTATCGGCGGCATCCATGCTGCGTTTATCCTTTGGCTTGGAGGAGGAGGCACATGCCGTTGAGCAGGCTGTGGAAACGGTCCTTGAATACGGCTTGAGGACTGGTGATATAGCAAATGGGCAACCGAATATTACGTCTACTTCAGAGATGATTGCGGAAATAAAAGCCAATCTTTTAGACCAGGAAGCCATATCCAACATCATGGGTGCTTACGCATAAACTTCTTTCACGGCCTAACATTAGGCCGTGTTTTTTAAAAAAATATAAGATTAATCGAGGTGGATACGGATGGGAAAGTCGATAATAGAGAAAATATGGGATCGTCATATTGTAAATGAAGAGGAAAATAAACCGGATTTATTATATATTGACCTTCAATATATACATGAAGTGACCTCTCCGCAAGCGTTTGAAGGATTGAGATTAAAAGGACGCACGGTCAGGAGGCCGGACCGTACATTTGCGACAATGGATCATAATGTACCGACTGTTAATCGTTATTTCATCGAGGATGATATTGCAAGGAAACAATTAGAGGCACTTGACCAAAACTGTAAGGAGTTCGGTATCCGCCTTGCGGATTTAGACAGCCCGGAACAAGGGATCGTACATGTAATCGGACCGGAATTAGGACTGACGCAGCCAGGAATGACCATTGTCTGTGGTGACAGTCATACTTCGACACATGGAGCATTTGGATCGATTGCATTTGGAATCGGCACGAGCGAGGTCGAGCATGTCTTGGCCACGCAAACACTATGGCAAACAAAACCCAAAACATTGAAGCTTGAGGTTAACGGTAAACTAGGTCACGGCGTGATGGCGAAAGATGTCATTTTATATGTCATTTCTAAATTCGGTGTCGATTTCGGCACGGGACACATCATTGAATACTGTGGGGAAGTTTTCAGGGATATGTCAATGGAGGAGAGAATGACCGTCTGCAATATGTCGATCGAAGGCGGGGCGAGAGCTGGGCTGGTAGCTCCAGATGAAACAACTTTCTCTTATTTAAAAGGTCGTAAATATGTGCCAAAAGGAGAGGAGTTCGAACAATTTGTTCAGGATTGGAAGTCGCTTTCGAGTGATGAAGATGCTGTGTATGACCAAGAAATCATTCTTGATGGCAGCTTGATTTCACCAATGGTCAGCTGGGGCACAAATCCTGGAATGGCCAGTGGGGTGGACGGTAAAGTACCGACCTTTGCAGAAGATAACATGGATTCAAAGGAACTGAATCGTGCACTTGAATATATGGGTCTTGAGGAAGGCATGTCAATCACGGATATTCCCGTTCAGCATGTATTCATAGGGTCTTGTACGAATTCCCGGATCGAGGACTTACGGCAGGCGGCAGAAATGATTGAAGGCCAGGAAGTTCAAAAAGGAGTCCGGGCGATGGTCGTTCCCGGTTCACAGAGCGTTAAAAGGCAAGCGGAAGATGAAGGCCTGGATGAGATTTTCAAATCTGCGGGCTTTGAATGGCGTGAATCAGGTTGCAGCATGTGCTTGAGTATGAACCCAGATGCGGTACCATCTGGCGAGCATTGTGCTTCCACGAGTAATCGGAACTTTGAAGGCAGGCAAGGAGCTGGTGCAAGGACGCACTTAGTCAGTCCTGCAATGGCCGCTGCTGCAGCCATTCATGGGAAATTTGTCGATATTAGAAATTTGAAAAAGACTGAACAAGTCCATTAATAATACGAATTAACTGGAGGTGCAGAGAATGGAACCCATTACGATATATAAAGGAAGAGCGGCGGCACTTGACCGTAAAAACGTAGATACCGACCAAATCATTCCAAAGCAGTTTTTAAAACGAATTGAGCGAAGCGGATTTGGGGAATTTTTATTCTATAACTGGCGTTTTGATGAAAATGGTAAAGAACGTCCTGATTTTGAATTGAATCAGCCCCATAATCAAAACACGTCCATTTTAATAGCGGGTGAAAATTTCGGCTGCGGTTCTTCGCGTGAGCATGCTCCATGGTCATTGAAAGACTACGGATTCGATATTGTCATCGCACCGTCTTTTGCTGATATTTTTAAAAGTAATTGCATGAAAAATGGCATGGTCCCCATCGCTTTAACCCAGGCGGAGGTAAAATATTTAATGGAAAGGGTGTCGTCACCTGACTATGAGCTGACGATCGATCTTCCTAATCAAACATTGAAAGATGATCGTGGGTTTGAAACAAACTTTGAAATCCATCCATATTGGAAGGAAATGCTCGTCAAAGGCTGGGATGAAATCTCCATAACCCTTCAATATGATAAAGAGATTACAGCCTATGAGTCACAAAAAAAGGTTATTTCAAGTATTTAATTGCTGAAGGATATTTTCCCGTTCTCCTTACTTATTTGAGGGGGGCGGGATTTTTTTTTAGGTGAGGGAAGCCGGAAAGTAGTCAGGGATGGGTTGATCCATCCTATAAATTTTTGTGTTTCTTCCTATTACATGCTAAACTGTTTTTCAAAAAGCGAACGGTGAGGCGGAAGATAGGATGGATAATGAGAACAACCAAAAGAAGGCCGGAGAAACCAAGATTATCGCCTTTCCGAATCTCGGTGAAAGGTTGATTGTAAAAGGGTTGGATGAGCTTGGAAACAGAAACTTTAAGGTTGCTGCACAGCTTTTTAGCCAAGCGAGGGAGTATGAGCCCGAAAATGATGAAGTTTGCATGGGGCTAGTCGTCTCACTTGTCGAACTTGAGTATTATGAGGAGTCAAAAGAGTTGTGTAAAGAGATGCTGAATAAAGGCATCGGTGACTATTTTCAGCTTATCAATATCTATTTGATGGTACTGCTTCAATTAGGAGAGCATCAGGAAATGGTCACGACGATCGAACTGCTATTTGAAGAGAGCCAAATTCCCTTTGATAAAGAGGAACATTTCGAAAAGATGTTACAGTTCAGCAAACGGGCACTCGAGGAAAAAAAAGATGAAGAAGATAGGCAAAATCAGCAGATTGCAGAGGAATTGCAAGAGGATGATCTTTTTGTAGGTAAAACGGATAATGAAATGTTCTTGGTCATTTCAAAACTTACGAATACCAATATTCGACCATTTATCCCGCAAATCGAACAATTTCTACAAATGGATGATGGGCATCCGTTCTTTAAAACGATGCTGCTTAACATTCTTATTGACCAGGAATATAACGAAGAAGTGGCATTGAGGAAATTCAATCAATCGAAATCTGTCATACCAAGGGAATTAAAAAGTTTGAAGGAGACGGACTTTTATAAGAAGGTTACGGCCCTGGCAGAAGAGGAATTAAGTCAGGAAAACCCGAGCCTATATGAAATGGTGCATAGCTTGATCGAACGGCATTCCTTTCTATTATATCCTTATGAACCAGAAGCAGAAAGCTTGCCAGGATGGGCAGCTGCCTACCATGCCTTAGCGGAAGAATACATGGCTGGAGATGTTTCCGGAATGGACATCGCGGATATTTACCATGCTGATGAGGAAGCCGTTGCGGATATTCTATCCTATATAAAAGAAATTGAGGAAATTTCTTATCCCATTATTTAACCTATTGCTGTTGTAACAGAATAAACCTGTGGTATAATGTAGTGGTTGTAATGTATAATCGTCTAAATTTGACGATTTCCCAATAATTTTGTTGGGGTTATATGAAGGATGACTTGTTAACACTTGCAAAGCATATTCATCCAATGCTTATTATTGAAGTATATAGATTTTTTGGAGGGAAACACATGTCTGTAAAATGGGAAAAACAAGAAGGTAATCAAGGCGTACTAACAATTGAAGTTGACGCTGCAAAAGTAAACGAAGGTTTAGACGCAGCTTTCAAAAAAGTTGTAAAACAAGTAAATGTACCTGGCTTCCGTAAAGGGAAAATGCCACGTCAAATGTTCGAAAAAAAATTCGGCGTAGAATCACTTTACCAAGATGCGCTTGATATCATTCTTCCAGATGCTTATGCAAATGCTGTCGAAGAAGCTGGAATTCAGCCTGTAGATCGTCCAGAAATCGACATCGAGAAAATGGAAAAAGGCGAAAACCTAATCTTCACTGCAACTGTAACAGTTAAGCCGGAAGTTAAATTAGGAGATTACAAGGGTGTTGAAGTTGAAAAATTCAACACTGAAGTAACTGACGAAGATGTTGAAAATGAATTGAAAACTTTACAAGAGCGTCAAGCTGAGCTTGTTGTTAAAGAAGAAGGACAAGCTGCTGAAGGAGATACAGTTGTTCTTGACTTTGAAGGATTCGTTGATGGTGAAGCGTTCGAAGGCGGAGCTAGCGAAAACCATTCATTGGAAATCGGTTCAAATTCTTTCATTCCAGGATTTGAAGAGCAACTTGTTGGTCTTGAAACTGGCGCTGAAAAAGATATCGAAGTTACTTTCCCTGAAGAATACCATGCTGCTGAACTTGCAGGTAAACCAGCTGTATTCAAAGTGAAAATTCACGAAATCAAAACAAAACAACTTCCTGAGCTTGATGATGAGTTCGCGAAAGATGTTGACGACGAAGTGGAAACTTTGGCTGAACTGAAAGAAAAAACAAAACACAAATTAGAGCATGACAAAAAACACGAAGAAGAAAACTTCGTACAAAATACTGTAATTGGTAAAGCTGTTGAAGGTGCAGAAATGGACGTTCCTGAAGCAATGATTTCAAACGAAGTGGACCGTATGATGAATGAGTTCTCTCAACGCATTCAATCTCAAGGACTTAATTTGGAACTTTACTACCAATTCTCAGGTCAAGACGAAGAAGCTTTAAAAGCACAAATGAAAGAAGAAGCTGAAGGACAAGTTCGTACGAGCCTAACTCTTGAAGCAATCGCTGAAGTTGAAAAACTTGAAGCAACTGACGAAGATGTTGAAGCTGAACTTGGACAAATGGCTACAATGTACAACATGGAAGTTGAAGCGATCAAACAAGCTCTTGGAAACTTAGAAGGAATCAAAGGCGATCTTAAAATTAAGAAAGCGATTGACTTCTTGGTAGAAAACAGCAAAACAGTTGAAGCAAAATAATTTTTTATAAGTAAGCAGATTTTAATATTACCTTAAAAAAACAAGGCGCGAGTAATCGTGCCTTGTTTTATACATATTGAGAATTAGTGAAAATTTCAATTATCAGTTATTTCCTGATTGATTTTTTTTGGATTTCGGTGTAGATTAGTTCTAATACCGCATATACATATTTATACAGTGAATCCTAATTTTAAAAACCAAAAGTTTTGGGCATACTGGTAAAGGGCAAATACATATTGATTGATTATTGTACTTATTTAACAACTCGGACGCGTGAGCATTTTTGTTACTAAACTTCCAAGAACATGATAAAATGCAAAACATACTAGGGGTTTTGGAATGCTTAAGTAGATGTGTGCCTAGTTTTTTTCATTATGATTGGGTACCGCTAAGTAATAGAGTTGGAAGAGTATTTAAAGGGGTGAACGTTCATGTTTAAATTTAATGATGAAAAAGGACAGTTAAAATGTTCTTTTTGCGGTAAAACACAAGAACAAGTTCGTAAACTGGTTGCTGGTCCAGGTGTATATATTTGTGACGAGTGTATCGAGCTTTGTACGGAGATCGTCGAAGAAGAACTGGGTACTGATGAAGAAGTAGAATTCAGAGATGTGCCAAAACCTATGGAAATCCGTGAAATTCTTGACGAATATGTGATTGGACAAGAACAGGCGAAGAAGTCTTTGGCTGTTGCAGTTTACAATCATTATAAACGTATCAATTCCAATAGCAAAGTCGATGATGTGGAGCTTTCTAAAAGTAACATCGCCCTAATCGGACCGACGGGAAGCGGGAAAACGCTTCTTGCGCAAACATTGGCGCGTTTACTGAATGTTCCTTTTGCCATTGCTGATGCGACCTCGTTGACGGAAGCTGGATATGTAGGGGAAGATGTGGAAAACATTCTTCTTAAATTGATTCAAGCTGCTGATTATGATGTGGAAAAAGCGGAAAAAGGCATCATTTATATTGATGAAATCGATAAAGTTGCCCGTAAATCGGAAAATCCTTCGATTACACGTGATGTGTCTGGTGAAGGTGTGCAACAAGCTTTATTGAAAATTCTTGAAGGAACGGTTGCAAGTGTTCCGCCACAAGGTGGACGTAAACATCCACATCAAGAATTCATCCAAATCGATACGACCAATATTTTGTTCATCTGTGGCGGTGCCTTTGATGGCATCGAACCAATCATCAAACGCCGTCTTGGTCAAAAAGTCATTGGTTTTGGCTCTGACGTGAAAAAGGATGATATTGCAGAAAAAGAATTGCTTTCCAAAGTCCTTCCAGAAGACTTGCTTCGTTTCGGATTAATCCCTGAATTTATCGGACGTCTTCCGGTAATTGCCACACTTGAGCAATTGGATGAAGCAGCTTTGATTGAAATTCTGACACAACCGAAAAATGCTCTTGTTAAACAATATCAAAAATTGCTTGAGCTTGACGATGTTGAATTGGAATTCGAACCGGAAGCGCTAAGTGAAATTGCTAAAAAAGCAATTGAACGTAAAACTGGTGCACGTGGACTGCGTTCAATCATTGAAGGTATCATTCTAGAAGTGATGTTCGATCTACCTTCACGTGATGATGTCGCAAAATGTGTAATCACAGGCAGCACAATTTCGAAAAATGAATCTCCAAAGCTCGTCCTTAAAGACGGTACAACCATCAAAGGACAAGAAAAGAAAACATCTGCTTAACTTTTAAGAAAAAGTAAGACTGCCAGTTCATCCTGGCAGTCTTTTTTATGTTTACTGAAAAAATTGTTGTTCTTTAGGTTAAAAACCCCCAAAATTTACAACCTGAATTTCTTGGATAAATTCGCCCTTCCCAAGGAGATACTAACAGAAATGACAAACTAGGAGAGTGCAGGAGGGAATACGATGAATTGGACAGGATTGGCGTTGTTTATCCAGCTGTTTTTTGGGATTATAATTGGATTGTATTTTTTGAACTTATTGAAAGGCCAGCGGACACAAAAAGTTTCCATTGACCGTGACTCACGAAAGGAAATGGACCAATTACGTAAGATGAGATCCATTTCTTTAACAGAGCCATTGGCGGAGAAGGTAAGACCAAGTACATTTAATGAAATCATCGGTCAAGAAGATGGGATAAAATCTTTAAAGGCGGCTTTATGTGGGCCCAATCCCCAGCATGTGATTGTTTACGGTCCTCCAGGTGTAGGAAAAACAGCAGCGGCCAGACTTGTTTTGGAAGAGGCTAAGAAGAATGGTAAGTCACCATTTAAGAATTCGGCCGTGTTTGTTGAATTGGATGCCACTACAGCTAGATTCGATGAGCGGGGAATTGCCGATCCGCTGATTGGTTCGGTGCATGATCCGATCTATCAAGGTGCCGGGGCGATGGGACAAGCCGGCATTCCGCAGCCAAAGCAAGGTGCTGTCAGCAATGCTCATGGCGGCGTGCTGTTCATAGATGAAATAGGGGAGCTTCACCCGATACAGATGAATAAGCTGTTAAAGGTATTGGAGGATCGTAAGGTCTTTTTGGAAAGTGCCTACTATCAAGAGGAAAATCAAAATATTCCCACTCACATCCATGATATTTTTAAAAACGGACTTCCGGCTGATTTTCGCTTGATTGGAGCCACAACGAGAACGCCCAATGAAATCGCGCCTGCGATTCGCTCAAGGTGCATAGAAGTGTTTTTCCGTGAGCTTGATCGGGAAGAAATCATCAAAGTGGCTAAGAACGCATCCGATAAAGTGGGAATCACCATTAGTGAAAAAGGATTGCAATCGATTTCGGACTATGCCCGAAATGGCAGGGAAGCTGTCAACATGATTCAAACCCTTGCAGGAATATCCATTAATGAAAACAGGACTTTTATTAGAGAAGAAGATATTGATTGGATGGCACATAGCAGTCAGCTGACCCAAAGAATGGATCGGAAAATAGAATCGGATTCCAAAATAGGCCTTGTCAATGGTCTTGCAGTCTATGGTCCCAATTCCGGGGCATTGCTAGAAATCGAGGTTACCGTCATGGCCGCTTCTAATGAAAAGGGTTCGATAAATATTACCGGTATCGTCGAAGAAGAGAGCATTGGCGGAGGGAACGGAAAATCGATCCGCCGCAAGAGCATGGCAAAAGGTTCGGTCGAAAATGTAATTACGGTTCTCCGGTCGATGGGAGTGCCTGCCGATCAATTCGATATCCATGTCAACTTCCCGGGCGGCAGTCCTGTAGATGGCCCTTCTGCGGGAATTGCAATGGCTACAGGCATATACTCGGCCATTTATAAAATCCCTGTTGATCATACATTGGCGATGACTGGAGAAATCTCCATTCATGGCGGTGTAAAACCGATCGGGGGAGTCATCCCGAAAATCAAGGCCGCAAAACTGGCCGGGGCAAAGAAAGTAATCATTCCAGTCGATAACATGCAGCCGCTGTTATCTGAAATCAAGGATATAGAAATCATTCCCGTTTCGAATGTGAAAGAAGTGCTCGATCAGGCACTGAAAAAGGAAATGATGACGGAACAAATCCTCACGTCCTTGGACCTATCAAAAAAAGAAAGCGTATAAAGGAAAATGCCCCGGCTTAACACAACCGGGGTATTTTTAGGACCAAAATGTACGACTTGCATAAACCAAACGAAAAAAATAAACACATGTCAGACGTGCTTTTTTATCTAATATTGGAGATAATAAAAGCAGTCGAAACGTGTTAAGGTAAACAAATAGACACTTCTATATAAATAGGATAGAATTGTTAAAAGGTTGAGAACATGGGTAAATAGTTTACAACGACGATACTAATTAGATGGAGGTGTCAGGAAATGACTGATAAAGAAATCATCGTCCCCCTCCTGCCGCTTAGAGGACTGCTTGTATATCCAACAATGGTACTTCATTTAGATGTAGGCCGAGATAAATCGGTACAAGCCCTTGAGAAAGCAATGGTGGAAGACCATCTTATATTTTTGACGACACAACAAGATGTTTCGTTGGACGAACCAGGTGAAGAAGATTTATTTAAAATGGGCACTTTGACTAAGGTAAAACAAATGTTGAAGCTTCCGAATGGCACGATCCGGGTGTTGGTGGAAGGATTGAACCGAGCAGAGGTCATTGAATTTTACGATTATGAGACACATTTTGGTGCCAAGATTAAAATATATGAAGACAGTGATGAAAAAGATGCTGAACATCAAGCATTAATGCGCACTCTACTGGATTATTTTGAACAATACATAAAAATGTCCAAGAAAATAACTGGTGAAACGTTTTCATCCACTTCCGATATTGAAGAGCCGGGGAGATTAGCGGATATAATCGCTTCCCATTTGCCTTTGAAATTGAAGGAGAAGCAAGAAGTGCTTGAGACGATCGATATGAAAAAGCGTTTAAGTCGTGTAATCGAGATCATCAATAACGAGAAAGAAGTTCTTTTTCTCGAGAAAAAGATCGGTCAGCGTGTTAAGCGTTCCATGGAGCGAACTCAAAAAGAATATTATTTACGTGAACAAATGAAAGCGATCCAAAAGGAATTGGGCGATAAAGAAGGAAAAACGGGGGAGATAGAAGTCCTCAACGAAAAGATAGAAGAAGCGGATATGCCTGAGCACATTAAACAAACGGCATTAAAGGAATTGGACCGTTATGAAAAAGTGCCGTCCAGCTCAGCTGAGAGCTCGGTCATTCGCAATTATATTGAATGGTTGATCTCGCTTCCTTGGTCCAATGCCACAAAAGATGACTTAAATATTCATAAAGCTGAAAAAATCTTGAACAGGGATCACCATGGTTTGGAAAAGGTGAAAGAGCGGGTGCTTGAGTATTTAGCCGTCCAACAATTGACCAATTCATTGAAAGGACCGATCCTATGCTTAGTGGGACCCCCTGGCGTCGGAAAAACCAGTCTGGCTAAATCGATCGCGTCATCACTGAACAGGAATTTCGTTCGTATTTCTTTAGGCGGAGTTCGTGATGAGTCAGAAATCCGGGGACATCGCCGCACGTATGTAGGAGCAATGCCAGGACGGATCATCCAAGGTATGAAAAAAGCTGGAACGATCAATCCGGTCTTCTTGCTGGATGAAGTGGATAAGATGTCCAATGACTTTAGGGGTGATCCATCTGCAGCGATGCTTGAGGTGCTGGATCCGGAGCAAAATCATAATTTCAGTGATCATTATATTGAAGAAACGTATAATCTTTCCAAAGTCATGTTCATAGCGACTGCAAACAATTTGGCATCGATTCCTGGACCGCTTCGTGATCGTATGGAAATCATTTCGATTGCAGGTTATACTGAGATAGAGAAACTTCACATAGCCAAGGATCACCTGCTGCCTAGACAGTTGGAAAACCATGGTTTATTGAAGACACAACTGCAAGTTCGTGAGGAAGCTCTTACCAAAATCATTCGTTATTATACTCGGGAAGCCGGTGTTCGGAGTCTGGAGCGACAGCTTGCAAGCATCTGTCGGAAGACTGCGAAAATCATCGTGTCCGGGGATAAAAAGCGGGTCGTCATTTCTGAAAAGAATGTCGAGGAGTTTTTAGGGAAAACCATGTTCCATTATGGACAGGCTGAAGTCGAGAATCAAGTCGGTGTAGCTAATGGTTTAGCTTACACGTCGGTTGGCGGCGATACGCTGCAAATCGAGGTTTCCTTATCACCAGGTAAAGGCAAACTTATCCTGACAGGAAAGCTTGGCGACGTAATGAAAGAGTCAGCCCAGGCTGCTTTCAGTTATGTACGGTCGAAAACCGAGAAACTTCATATTGATAAGGACTTCCATGAAAAATATGATATCCATATTCATGTCCCTGAAGGTGCTGTCCCTAAAGATGGACCTTCTGCAGGCATCACGATTGCAACAGCGTTAATATCGGCCCTCACTAATAGGCCGATCAGAAAAGAGGTAGGCATGACAGGCGAAATTACATTACGCGGACGGGTTCTTCCAATCGGCGGGCTTAAAGAAAAATCTTTAGCAGCTCACCGGGCAGGACTTACGAAAATCATCATCCCGCAAAATAACGAAAAGGATATTGATGATATCCCGGAGAGTGTCCGTAAAGCATTAACATTTGTTCCAGTTTCACACGTCGATGAAGTCCTTGAGCATGCATTGGTAGGTGTGAACGAATGAAAGTGACAAGTTCAGATATTGTCATCAGTGCTGTGAAGCCTGAACAATATCCCAATACTCCAATACCGGAGTTTGCTTTGGCAGGCCGTTCCAATGTTGGAAAATCGAGTTTCATCAACAAAATGATCAATCGAAAAAACTTGGCGCGCACATCCTCTAAACCGGGTAAGACGCAAACCTTGAATTTTTACATCATAAATGAAGCACTCCATTTTGTGGATGTACCGGGTTATGGTTATGCTAAGGTATCTAAAACGGAGCGCGATGCTTGGGGAAGGATGATCGAGACATACTTCACTTCCCGTGATCAGCTACGCGCTGCGCTTCTGATTGTCGATTTGCGTCATCCTCCGACAAAGGATGATATCGCAATGTATGAATTCCTTAAGCATTATGACCTGCCCCGGATCGTTATTGCCACAAAAGCGGATAAAATTCCAAAAGGCAAATGGCAGAAGCACTTAAAGATCACACGCCAAACGTTAAATATGGAAAAAGAAGATGAATTGCTTCTTTTCTCAGGAGAAACAGGCGAAGGGAAAGAACAAGCCTGGGGCGTCCTTAAGAAATATATGTAACAGAAAAGGGTATTCCGCATCTGGAATACCCTTTTTCGTATGTATTTCAACATTTCATAGTAACCATCTTTACTTTTTTCGAACTAAAAAAAAGATGCCGATTGCCATCAAGGCAAATGGCCAAAACCTTTCGATGTTTGCTGTGCTTGTTTCAACAATCCCGAAAGATGTCGTGATTTTATCGTAGAAAAAGAAAAGGATCGAGATGATGAGTAATATCATCCCATGAAACATTCCAGAATTTGTTTTGCGTGCCCGGAGAATAAATCCCAGTGAGATGATTAAAATAAAGATACCTATATTATCCGGCCAAATATCTAGGTTCTCGACGATGTGGAAATGTGCCCCAAACCCCAGCAAGATGACGCCTGGCAGAATGGACTCATATTCATTACCGCTATAAGCCTGAATTAAGAAGGCGGCACCAACGATACATAATAAAGTGGGCCAGCTGTAAAATCCTGGAAAGATTTCCATTTGGGAGTGTTCAAGAAAAAAATAGAGACCGAAACCGATTAAGACGATTCCAGGAAAAATACGTTGCGTTTTCATTTTATCCTCCTATGCAATTCGATTACTTGAAGTTTTTTGCCATTTTTGATATGGTACTTTTGTACACAATGTCGAACTATGTATGTAACTTACAAATCACCGCTTAAACACCTTTTGTAGCAATTCAGGCGTTTAGGCTGTCTTTTCATGGTAGCATACGTTTTCATAAACTGTTCATATTATTTGCGTGAATCCATTTTAGTACATGGTATAATAAATTTACATGAAAAATTTTGGGGGTGCAAAACAAAAGGATGCATATTTTAGCGGTTGGTATAAATTACAAAACTGCCCCTGTTGAAATTCGGGAAAAACTGTCGTTTAACGAAGCCGAACTTGCCGAGGCAATGAAAGCTCTTAAAAATAAAAAAAGCATCTTGGAGAATATCATTATTTCAACATGTAACAGGACGGAAATATATGCGGTCGGTGACCAGCTTCATACAAGCCGGTATTATATAAAGGAATTTCTTTCGGAATGGTTTAACATCGATAAAGAAGAATTTTCTAAATACCTGTTTATCTATGAAGGCGATGGGGCTGTCGAGCATTTATTTTCAGTGACCTGCGGCTTGAATTCCATGATACTGGGAGAAACTCAAATTTTGGGACAAGTGCGTTCCAGTTATATGTTAGGACAGAAGGAAGATACGATTGGTACCGTTTTTAACCATCTCTTCAAACAAGCCCTTACATTAGCGAAAAAAGCCCATTCAGAAACGGAGATCAATACGAACGCCGTTTCTGTCAGCTATGCGGCAGTCGAGCTTGCGAAAAAAATCTTCGGTGGCCTGAATGGCAAGAACGTCTTGATCCTTGGTGCCGGTAAGATGGGTGAGCTAGCCATTCAAAACCTGCATAGTAATGGAGCAGACAGCATTACTGTCATTAACCGTACCTTTCAGAAAGCGGTCGATTTGGCCGAAAGATTCAATGGTACAGCGAAGCAGCTTCAAGAGCTGCAATGCGCTTTAGTGGATGCGGACATCCTGATTACTTCTACTGGTTCCAAAAATCTTTTAGTAACAAAAGAAATGATGACGTTCGTGAATAAGCTTCGTAAAGGCCGTCCTATTTTCATGGTGGATATCGCAGTGCCTCGTGACCTCGATCCATCATTGGGCGAGCTGGAGAATGTCTTCTTGTATGACATTGATGATCTTGAAGGGATCGTGCAAGCGAATATCGAAGAGCGTAAAAAAGCTGCCGAGAAAATAGAAATGATGATTGAATCTGAAATCGTTGACTTCAATCAATGGATTAATTTGCTTGGTGTGGTTCCTGTCATTTCTTCTTTACGGGAGAAATCCTTGTCAATTCAAAAGGAAACGATGGAAAGTATCGAAAGAAAGCTTCCTCATTTAAGTGAACGTGATAAAAAAGTACTGAACAAACATACGAAGAGCATCATCAACCAAATGCTGAAAGATCCGATTCTTTATGCAAAAGAGCTTGCAGATGAGCCAAATGCAAAAGAGCAATTAAATAATTTTGTGAAAATATTCCATTTAGGGGAATTAATAGAAGACCAGCTGGTAGCGGATGATGAAAAAGAACGGAACAGCTCCAAGGCATCTCTATTGAATCCACTTCCTGTCCAGTAATAGAGGTAGATATGGAATTAATTATGACAAGATTGCATGAAGCCACTGTATTGTTGTATGCCATCAGTATGCTTTTATATTTTATTGACTTCCTTAATAATAACCAGAAGGCGAACAAGGTCGCTTTCTGGTTGCTTTCTATTGTTTGGGTACTGCAAACAATTTTTTTGTTTCTGTATGTATTGAAAACGGGAAGATTCCCGGTATTGACGATTTTTGAAGGATTATATTTTTATGCATGGGTCCTCATATCGTTATCATTGGTTATTAACCGTTTGCTAAGAGTCGATTTTACGGTCTTTTTTACGAATGTTTTGGGTTTTATGGTCATGGCCATCCATACCTTTGCACCAGTTCAGATAGAATCTCAAGTACTTGCACAGCGTCTCGTTTCAGAGCTTTTGCTCATACATATCACTTTTGCCATTCTATCTTACGGTGCATTTACTCTTTCATTCGTGTTTTCACTACTATACCTAATTCAATATGATTTATTGAAACGGAAGAAGTGGGGAAAACGGCTGCTTCGACTCGGCGATTTAACAAAGCTCGAGCATATGTCTTATGTCCTCGCAGTAATAGGTGTTCCGTTATTAGTGGTCTCCCTTATCTTGGGCATTCAATGGGCATATATAAAAGTGCCTGGAGTATCCTGGCTGGATATGAAGATCATCGGGTCGTTTATTTTGCTCATCGGTTACAGTGTGTTTTTATACTTGAAAATTCGGAAACAAATGTATGGAAGGACACTAGCCTTCCTGAATATTGGTTCTTTCATGATTGTGTTAATAAACTTTTTCCTTTTTGGAAGCCTTTCAACATTCCACTTTTGGAATACATAGGAGGAAACTATGAGAAAAATCATTGTCGGTTCTAGACGTAGTAAATTAGCGATCACCCAAACAAACTGGGTGATCGATCAACTTAAAGAGCTTGGGGCTCCATATGAGTTCGAGGTGAAGGAAATTGTCACAAAGGGTGACCAAATCCTTGATGTAACGCTTTCCAAGGTTGGCGGTAAAGGCTTATTCGTTAAAGAAATTGAACAAGCGATGCTGGATAAAGAGATCGATATGGCTGTACATAGTATGAAAGATATGCCGGCAGTGCTACCAGAAGGATTGACGATAGGTTGCATACCGCCGAGAGAGGATCACCGGGATGCCTTGATTTCAAAGAACCATGAAACCCTTTCTGAAATGAAGGCCGGTTCCATCATAGGTACGAGCAGTTTGCGCAGAGGTGCTCAAATTTTGGCAAGAAGACCGGATCTTGAAATTAAATGGATTCGCGGAAATATCGATACCCGCTTGAATAAGCTGAAAACGGAAGATTATGATGCTATCATCTTAGCGGCAGCCGGACTATCAAGAATGGGATGGAAGCAGGACATCGTATCGGAATTTTTAGATGAAGATATTTGTATTCCTGCAGTTGGCCAAGGTGCTCTGTCCATTGAATGCCGTGAAGACGACAAAGACCTGCTGGCTGAACTTGCAAAATTAACCTGTGAAAAAACGAAAAGAACGGTTGAAGCGGAACGTGCCTTTTTGGATAAAATGGAAGGCGGTTGCCAAGTGCCGATTGCCGGATTCGCAGTAGCGAAAGATAATGGATCTGTTTCCTTGACGGCTTTGGTCGCTTCTCCGGATGGAAAGGTGATTTATAAGGAAATGGTTGAGGGGACTGACCCTGAGACAGTTGGACATGATGCTGCCAAACAGATTAGTGAAATGGGCGGTAAAGCGTTGATCGATCGCGTAAAAGAGGAGCTTGATCAGTAATGAATCCCTTTCAACCTCTTAAGGATTATCAGGTATTAATCACCAGAGGGAAAGGGCAGGCTGATGGTTTAAAAGATTCGATCGAGAAAAATGGCGGAACGCCGCTTCTTGTACCATTGCTTGAGTTCACTCTTCCAGATCATGTGGAAGATGTTCAACAGCGGTTAGATGAGCTGAATACCTATGACTGGATTATTTTAACCAGTCAAAATGGAGTGGAATTCTTCTTTAATCTTCTTGGTAAAAAGCCTGTCAGGCTACCGAAAATAGCCGTCATTGGCTCAAAAACGGAAGTGGCCCTGAAAAGACATGGATATAAGGCGGATTTTGTTCCAACTCAGTTTGTTGCTGAAGGGTTTGTATCAGAGTTCATTCCCTTATTAGAATCCGGGACTCGTGTGTTGCTGGCAAAAGGAAATCTCGCAAGGGCGGTAATTGCGGAGACTATCAATGAAGCCGGTGCATCCTGTGATGAAGTGATTATTTATCATACCGTACTTCCCGGAAGCAGTGAAAAACAACTCGTTCAACTTATAACGAATCATGAAATCGACATCATCACCTTTACGAGTTCTTCGACGGTCAATCATTTCTTGCAGATCATGGAACGCCATGAACTGGGTACATACATAGACCGGATCATCATCGCTTGCATCGGGCCGATTGCTGCCAAAACAGCGGCTAAACATGGGCTATCAGTCGATGTGTGTCCTGCTGTTTATACAACGGAAGCCATGGTCGCGGATATCATACGATTCATAAGTGAAAAGAAATAATAAAGGAGGAACTTTAAAATGAAAAACATTCCATTCAACCGTCACCGTCGCTTGCGTGCAAGTGCCGGCATGAGGGCTTTAGTCCGTGAAACACAATTACATAAAGAGGATTTGATTTATCCGATCTTCGTCATTGACGGTGAACAGGTGAAAAATGAAATTAACTCGATGCCGGGTATCTATCAGCTTTCCATGGATAATCTGGGTGCTGAAATGGATGAAGTCGTGAGTCTGGGCATAAAGTCGGTCATTTTATTCGGTGTTCCCTTTGATCATGATAAAGACGAACAAGGAACTGGTGCATTTCACCATAACGGACTTGTTCAAGAGGCAACCCGCCTTATCAAAAAACAATATCCTGAAGTCATTGTCATTGCAGATACATGCCTTTGTGAATATACAAGTCATGGACATTGCGGCGTCGTAGAAGGGGAAAAAATCCTGAATGACGCATCTCTTGACCTACTTGCCAAAACGGCAATCAGCCAGGCTGAGGCCGGCGCTGATATCATTGCCCCTTCCAATATGATGGACGGATTCGTTGCGGCCATCCGAGCAGGTCTGGATGAAGCGGGTTATGAAGATATTCCGATCATGTCCTATGCGGTGAAATACGCTTCGGCTTTTTACGGCCCATTCCGTGATGCTGCGAATGGGGCGCCACAATTTGGTGATAGGAAGACGTACCAAATGGACCCTGCCAATCGTCTTGAGGCGTTCCGTGAAGCTGAATCCGATGTTGAAGAAGGTGCAGATTTCTTAATCGTGAAACCAGCCCTATCCTACATGGACATCATCAGGGATGTTAAAAATAATTTTAATCTTCCTGTTGTTTCCTACAATGTTAGCGGTGAATATTCAATGGTTAAGGCAGCTGCCCAAAATGGCTGGATTGATGAAAAAGCGATAGTGATGGAAATGCTGACAGGATTAAAACGTGCCGGTTCCGACTTGATCATCACATATTTTTCAAAAGAGGTAGCACGCTGGATAAATGAAGAAAATCAAAGAGGATAACAAACATAACCTGAAATGGAAAAGGGGATTGGATCATGCGGTCATATGAAAAATCGAAAAAAGCGTTTGCCGAAGCAAAAAAATTGATGCCGGGCGGCGTGAATAGCCCTGTGCGTGCCTTCAAATCTGTGGACATGGATCCCATTTTCATGGAGCGTGGAAAAGGTTCGAAAATGTATGATATCGATGGCAATGAGTATATTGACTATGTTCTTTCATGGGGACCGCTTATCCTTGGTCACACGAATGACCGTGTCGTTGAATCATTGAAAAAGGTAGCTGAATCCGGTACAAGCTTTGGAACCTCTACGCTGATTGAGAATGAGCTGGCTAAGTTGGTCATCGAACGGGTGCCTTCGATTGAGGTGATCCGGATGGTATCATCAGGAACAGAAGCAACCATGAGTGCTCTAAGGTTGGCGCGAGGCGTTACAGGTCGGGATAAAATCCTGAAATTCGAAGGTTCTTATCATGGACATGGCGATTCATTGTTAATCAAAGCTGGATCCGGCGTTGCAACCTTAGGTTTACCGGATAGCCCGGGAGTACCGGAAGGCATTGCAAAAAATACGATTACCGTACCATACAATGATCTTGCTGCAACCAAATATGCGTTTGAACAATTTGGTGAAGACATCGCCTGTATCATCGTAGAGCCTGTTGCAGGGAACATGGGCGTCGTTCCGCCACAACCTGGATTCCTCGAAGGCTTACGCGAAGTGACGACACAATACGGCGCTCTATTAATCTTTGATGAAGTAATGACAGGGTTCCGTGTCGGCTATAATTGTGCACAAGGTTATTTTGACATCGTTCCTGACCTGACTTGCCTTGGGAAAGTAATTGGCGGCGGCTTACCGGTGGGAGCATTCGGAGGAAAGCGCGAATTCATGGAACAAATAGCTCCGAGCGGGACAATCTATCAAGCAGGAACATTGTCCGGTAACCCTTTGGCAATGACGGCTGGTCTTGAAACACTGAGCCAATTAACTCCTGAATCGTATGAAGAGTTCACCCGAAAAGGAGATATGCTCGAAAAAGGCATTGGCGAAGCAGCGGAAAAGTACGATGTTCCGTATACATTCAACCGTGCAGGTTCCATGATTGGACTTTTCTTTACGAATGAAGAAGTGATCAATTATGATACAGCAAAAACATCCGATTTAGAGTTCTTTGCATCCTACTATAGGGAAATGGCGAATCAAGGCATTTACTTGCCACCGTCCCAGTTTGAAGGATTATTCCTATCTACGGCACATAGTGATGAAGATATCGAAAAAACCATTGCAGCTGCAGAACAGGCTTTTGCGAAATTAAAAAAATGATTTGAATAAAACTCTTAAGTCAGGCTCCCTTTTTCCAAACACTTTTGGAGAAAGGGAGCCTGACTTTTTTGAATTTACTCGATATTGGCCGGATTAAATGAATACAGGCCGAATTAAAGTTGATGTAGGACGGATTAAATGGTTAAAGGCCGAATTAAAGGCAAAAGCCAGAATAAATGCTTAATAAAATTACTCCTTTTAAAAGGTCCAGCGAAAATAAGGACAAGAGGGCTTCCGAGGAAAATAAGGAATAATCAATGGCCATCCTTCATAGATTGTTATTGGTATAGGTACCGTTTCCTGAAGCTGAAAGGAGGAGTTGTCTTGTCGCAAGAAAATGAATCGTATTTACGATTTTCTTTAGAGGAATCTGTTTGGTTCCAGAAGGGACAGGAAGTGGTTGAGCTATATTCCATTTCCCTGGATCCAAATGTGACGATTCAAGAAAGTGATCAATATGTTTTTATACGAGGCTCGTTAGACTTATGCGGTGAATACAAAGACTCGCAAAATGGTGAAGAAGAGGAGTTTTCGCAGACCTTTTTGCCAAAAGCCGTTCAAAAGGTCGAGAGGAATCTCAATGGGCTTAATGAGTTCACACACCGTTTTCCGGTTGATATAACGATTCCGAATAATCGGATTGCCTCATTGGAGGAAGTGGATGTCTCGATTCAAAGTTTTGATTATGCTCTGCCGGAGCATAATTGTTTAAAATTGCAGGCTGATTTGCTGATAACCGGAATTTATAATGATTCATATGTCGAAGAAAGGTTTGATACGGAACAGGAAGTTGGTGAAACTGAGGAACAAGAAGAAACGGACGGAGAGAATGAGTCCTATATTCCATATGCGGCTGGAGTGCCGCCAATCCCGGATTTTCAACCTGTGTTCCGTGATGAGCAGGAAGATGAGCTATACACACCATTTACTGCTGAGGCAAGACGTGTATCTGAAGCAAACGAAGAAGAGGAAGAAGAAGAGCCAATTTATTTAAGTGATCAGCATAATGCCCCAGTTTTTGAAATTCCCGTTTCACCATATCCTGAAGAGGAGGAGTGGGAAACGGAAATAAACAGACAGGAAGAACAGGAAGAAGCTGAAGTTGTAGAGGAAGAAACGGATTTTGTAAGTGATCCGCATGGCTCCGCAGAGGTACCTGTGTCATCCATAGAAGAGGAGAAATTGGAGGAAGAAGTAAGCAGGCACGAAAAAGTTATAGAGAAATTGGAGACTCCTAGAGAGACATTGAAAGAAGAAGAGCTGAATCCATCAAGCAATCAACAAAGTTTTCCAGTGGGTTATGAACCTGTATCACAGTTTGAAACCGATGATGTCATCCGTCAAGAAGAAGATGACGCTGTTGCGGGTCCCATCCTCAACGAATATGTAATGGTGGAAAAGGAAGAGGAATCGAATTCGTCCATAAGGGATTTGTTCAAAAAGAAAGAAAGACCAGAGCCGCCAGCTAAGGAAGTTAAAAATTATAAGGGTCGGAAACAAGCCGCTGAACGTGATGAACAAGATACGGCTGATCAAGGGGAAAAGCAGCATTCCATCATGGATTTATTCGGCCGGAAACAAGAAGAAGAACTGGTAAGGATGAAGGTTTGCATTGTCCAGCAAGGAGAAACGCTGGATGATTTGGCTCAACGTTATGATGTAACGGTACAATCCTTACTTTTCAGCAATGAATTGGAGTCCAATCAGAACATTCATGAAGGGCAAGTCATCTATATACCGAAGGCTGTTGCCTATAAAAATTAACCACGACAGAGAGCAGAGCATATGGCCTGCTCCTGTTTTTTACTAAAGGTTTGAACGGTGGCTTTAGCCGCTTGGATGAAACTGCGCCAGAAATCGGATTGTTGAGTTTTTTTAGAGAAAGTGAGTGAGTCTCGTGAGGGAAAACGAGAATCAGCAGCCTGCTAATCGGGATTGGGACACGGAGACCGTCTTGAAGGAATATGCCATGTATGTACAATATATTGAGGACTTCGGACGAGTGAAAAAAGTGTACAGTGATCGCGGTACATTTGCCTTGAAATCCATTTTGCCGCACAATGGCATTGATTTTATTAAAAATGTTCAAAAATTGTACCATCGCGGCTATAACCGGATCGTTCCCATTTATCAAACGATGGATCAGCGTTACGCCGTTCTTCATAATGGACGTTTGTATTACCTGATGCCCTGGTTGAATAATGAAGGAGACGGGGAGCGCGATGAAAAGCATAAGCAAATGTTCAGGGAACTTGCTCGGATGCATACGCTGTCTGTAAAAGAAACCCAAGTGGATATAGAAGAACGGGAAGCTCACTATGAACGGACAATTAATGCTTGGAATACCGAGAAGGACTTTATGGATGAGTACATTGTCAGCTGTGAAAAGAAGTGGTATATGTCTCCATTCGAAATGACGGTTTGTACTTTCTTCACTGATATTTCACAGGCATTGAAGTATTCGATCAAGAAGTTTGAAACCTGGTATGAAAAAACGAAGGAAAGTGATAAGGTTCGAACCGTGGTCACTCACGGAAAGGTCTCTCTGAAACATTTCGTTTATGATGAACGGGGATATGGCTATTTCATCAATTTTGAGAATTCGAATACGGCACCGCCTCATTTTGACTTGCTTCCATTTTTAGTTAAATCTGCTAGGACCTATCCTGTACAATGTGATGACTGCGTCGACTGGCTATATAACTACATGCGTTATTTTCCGTTGAAAGAAGAAGAATTGCTGCTCATGCAAAGTTATCTCGCTTTCCCCGGATCAGCGCTGGAATTAGTGAAGGGTTATTCTGATGGCACAGGCCATCGTTCCGAGCTTGATAATGTTACCCAACTGCAGCGGCAATTTTGGCTACTGAAGAATATTGAGTATATGGTGATGAAAATCGAAGAGATCGAACAGAAGAAAAAGGCGGCTGCCGAGGCTGCTAAACAAGAGCAGTCCCCCCAAAGCTAAATATACATGATTGGATTAACTCCAGGTCATGTATATTTTTTTTGCTTTTAGGGAATAATTAAATCCATTCGAAATATAAAGACAAGGCCAAGAAAATAAATGCGATCAGCAGGAGCATATCAAAGAAAGTAGGGAAAATCAGTGTCCGTAATCCTTGGAATACGATAAAGGGGACGATGAACTGCTGGCACACACCACGGAATTTTTTCATCCAAGGCGGTAAAGTGTAGGGAGTATATCTTCGCTTCATATTATTACCTTCCTTTTTAGGCTTCTTATATTCTATGGGTGGTTAGTGGAAAATGTGAGAAAGCCGTCACAATCACTGTTCTTGGACGATAAAATAAAGAAAACGGCATGGCAAAGGGGTTAATATAAGAAATTGGATGCTTCTCAAGTAAGTAAGCGAAAAGATGATTGACTGGAGCCCCATATTTTTTGTACTATATACTATATGCATTTAATGATTTTACATATGAATATAAATCAATGCAAAGACCGGAAATAGTAAGATGAAATGCACTTTACAGAGAGGAAACCAAATGGTGGGAGGTTTCCAGGCAGCAGCATCCGAAGTCGTCCGCGAGCTGTTTTCGTGAAAGATTTTTAGTAGCGAAGGCCGGTGAAGAGCCGTTATCAGATTTGAGAGCCGAAAGAGATGTTTTTCTTTTTCGGAAAAAAGGTGGCACCGCGAACAACTTCCTTCGTCCTTTTATGATGATGGAAGTTTTTTTTATGCCCAAAAAAGGAGGAAATGATATGGAAGAAAACCAAATTTCGATGCCGACTAAATATGATCCGCAGACGATAGAGAAAGGCCGCTACAAATGGTGGCTTGATGGGAAGTTTTTCGAAACGACGGGTGACGATAAAAAAGAACCATATACGATTGTCATTCCACCACCAAACGTAACAGGTAAGCTGCATCTTGGCCACGCTTGGGATACGACACTTCAAGATATATTAACACGCATGAAAAGAATGCAAGGGTTTGATGTTTTATGGTTGCCGGGCATGGACCATGCTGGTATCGCCACTCAAGCGAAAGTTGAACAGAAACTTCGTGCCGAAGGCGTAAGCCGTTATGACCTGGGACGTGAAAAGTTCGTAGAAGAAACATGGAAATGGAAAGAAGAATATGCGAGCCATATCCGTGAACAATGGTCAAAGCTTGGTCTTGGCCTTGATTATACCCGTGAACGCTTCACTCTTGATGAGGGGCTTTCAAAGGCAGTGCGCGAAGTGTTCGTTTCGCTTTATAACAAGGACTTGATTTATCGCGGCGAATACATTATCAACTGGGATCCATCAACGAAAACGGCGTTATCCGATATCGAGGTTATTTACAAAGATGTGCAGGGCGCATTTTACCATATGAAATATCCGTTGGTTGACGGATCAGGCGAAATTGAAATAGCCACGACTCGTCCAGAAACGATGCTTGGTGATACAGCGGTTGCCGTACACCCTGAGGATGATCGTTATAAACACTTGATCGGCAAAATGGTTCGCTTGCCAATTACAGGCCGGGAAATCCCGATTGTCGGGGATGATTATGTTGATATGGAATTCGGTTCAGGTGCGGTAAAAATTACACCGGCTCATGATCCGAATGACTTTGAAATCGGGAACCGTCACAATTTGGAGCGCATCCTTGTCATGCATGAGGATGGCTCAATGAATGAAAAGGCCGGTAAATATGAAGGCATGGACCGTTTTGAATGCCGTAAACAAATCGTCAAAGACCTTCAGGAAGACGGAGTACTCTTCAAAATCGAAGATCACCTTCACTCAGTCGGTCATTCAGAGAGAAGCGGTGCTGTTGTTGAACCATATCTTTCTACTCAATGGTTCGTTAAAATGCAGCCGCTAGCTGATGCATCCGTTGAACTTCAAAAAGGGTCCGATGAGGAAAAAGTTCATTTCGTACCAGATCGTTTCGAAAAAACGTATCTGCACTGGATGGAAAATATTCGCGACTGGTGCATTTCCCGTCAGCTATGGTGGGGCCACCGCATTCCAGCTTGGTACCATAAAGAAACCGGCGAAGTGTATGTAGGACATGAAGAGCCTGCGGATGCTGAGAACTGGGAACAAGATACAGACGTTTTAGACACATGGTTCAGCTCTGCATTATGGCCATTCTCAACAATGGGCTGGCCTGACAAAGATAGCGTCGATTTCAAACGATACTATCCAACCGGAGCGCTTGTGACAGGCTACGATATCATTTTCTTTTGGGTTTCAAGGATGATTTTCCAGGCACTTGAGTTCACGGGCGAACGTCCTTTTGAAGATGTATTGATTCACGGTCTTGTTCGTGACGAACAGGGACGCAAGATGAGTAAATCGCTTGGTAATGGTGTCGATCCGATGGATGTCATCGATCAATATGGTGCCGATTCCCTGCGTTACTTCCTATCGACGGGCAGCTCACCAGGTCAGGATCTTCGTTATAGCACTGAAAAAGTGGAAGCGGTTTGGAACTTCTCCAATAAGATTTGGAACGCATCCCGCTTTGCTTTAATGAACATGAATGGCATGACGTATGACGAAATCGATTTAAGCGGTGAAAAATCTGTAGCCGATAAATGGATTTTGACGCGTTTAAACGAAACGATTACAAACGTGACAAGACTTGCTGACCGTTATGAGTTCGGTGAAGTAGGCCGTGTGCTTTACAACTTCATTTGGGATGACTTCTGTGACTGGTATATTGAAATGGCGAAGCTTCCGTTATATGGCGAAGACGAAGCAGCGAAGAAAACGACGCGCTCGATCCTGGCTTATGTACTGGATAACACGATGAGATTGTTGCATCCTTTCATGCCATTCATTACCGAAGAGATCTGGCAAAACCTTCCACATAAAGGGGAGTCCATCACCGTTGCTGCATGGCCTGTAGTGAACGAAGAATTGACTGATACAGCTGCAGCCGAGGAAATGAAGCTGCTTGTTGAAATCATCCGCTCCGTTCGTAACATCCGTGCCGAGGTGAACACACCGTTAAGCAAAAAAATCAATCTGATTTTAAAAGCGAAAGATGAGTCCATCTTAGCAACATTACAGAAAAACAGCAGTTATATCGAGCGTTTCTGTAATCCCGAACAATTGACGATCGGAATCGAAGTTGAAGAACCGGCTCAAGCGATGACGGCAGTCGTAACGGGTGTGGAATTAATCCTTCCACTTACAGGACTGATCAATATCGATGAAGAAGTGAAACGTCTTGAAAAAGAGCTCGACAAACTTAATAAAGAAGTTGAACGAGTACAGAAAAAATTAGGCAACGAGGGCTTCGTTAAAAAGGCGCCAGCAAGCGTCATTGAAGAAGAACGTGCCAAAGAAAAAGATTATAGCGAAAAACGCGACTCTGTGATCCACAGAATCAATGAACTGAAACAACTGTAAAACAAAAGGATGAACCAGCATTATGCCGGTTCATCCTTTTTGTGTTTCATACGATTTAAGAAATAAAATATTCCGTTAGGAGGTAATTCTTTCTTTTATGAATGTGAGGTACTCTCTGACGATATTCATGTCACTAAGAGCACTTAATGTCCGGCTCCCAACGACATCCTCGATTTCATTGAGCATGAGACTGCCGTCATCGGCAAAAATGAAATCGATCCCGACAAGGCCAAAATCAAAGGCATCGATTACTCTTTCAACAAGAGCTAAGTCGGAAGTGGTCAGCTCGTATATGGAAGCCGATCCCCCTAACGTATAATTGGCTTTGAAGCTGGATGCGGATTCCCGAAGTACAGCAGCCTTCACATTGTTACCAATTACAAAAACGCGGATGTCTCTACCGAATAAGCCAGGTTTTTGGACAATCCATCTCCCATCATTCAATTCAACCAGATCATCAGCATGCTCTATTAAATAAACTTGTTTCCCGCCGCGGCCATGTGTTTCTTTAGCGATGAAAGGGAACTCCATGTCATGGGCATTCGGCCTTCCGTTGCAATATACGGTATCGGCCATTGGAATTCCCAACGTGGACAAATATTGATGTGTCTTTGCTTTGTCATTTGCCATTTCGGATACGAACGAAGAGTTAAAGCAAGCAATCCCCATTTGCTCCAGTTGCCTTGTGAGAAAAGGATCGATGGTCCGGACGATGGCAAAGTCCGGCAATGAAATTGGCTTCAGCTCATGTTCCACGTACAACTCGTTGTAGCGATGACCGATCCGAAGGTCTTCACGATGGTAAAATTGTAGATCAAGATCAAGCTTACTAGCTTCGTCAAGCATCCAATCTATGTATCCTTTATTTTTTACAGCATCTTCGCGGTTATAAATCAACCAACCTGCTTGTTTTCTCATCAGATGTACTTCCTTTTCTTAATTTGTCCAACATATAATCAAACATGCTATCAGCGATGTTGATGCCTGTACAGTCATATATATTTAGTAAATGCGAATTCGAATTCACTTCGCATAAAAGAGGACCATCTTCACCGAATAACAAATCGACGCCAGCAAAATCGGCACCTAGAATCTCCGCACATCGGATGGCGAGTTGTGCCTCATCCCTTGTGGGTGTATAGGGTGCTGCCTGACCACCAGCTGTCATGTTAGCTCGGAAGTCGTGCTCGGAATGGCGTTGCATCGCAGCAATGACTTGATCGCCGACGACATTAACACGAATATCCCGTCCTTTACTGTGCTCGATGAATTCTTGAATGATGAATGGTTTGTGGCCGAGATTATGGATCGTCTTTAAAAAATCATTCTCTGTATGGATCAAATATACTTGTTCCCCGAAAGAACCGTATGCTTCCTTAACGATGAGGGGAAATCCAAGTTCAATCCCAATTTGTTTAAAGGCATCGACATTAATCCTTTCAATCCCTTCGTACGTAAAAGGGGGAAACAAGGTTTTCGGCATAGGTATGCCATGCCCAGCTAATGCTTGATGTGTCTTTGCTTTGCTGTCGCATATATCGATCGCTGTACTGCTGTTATATACAGGTATGCCGAGCAATTCCAAATGGCGTGCCAAATGAATGTCTTTATCCATGAACAGAACAAAATCAGGCAGCCTTTCAAACGATCCTTTAAGTAGTGGCGCTCCTTTTTCAATAATGGGAAGTAAATCCGAATTACGGATAAGGGTGGCCGTGATTTTTTTTCTTTCTGCCGCCTCTTTAATAAACAAGGCTAAACTGGAAAACTTATCATGCTGTAAATAGCCGTTAACGACAATCCAACAGTGGAGAGCAGAAGTTTTCATTAAAACACTACCTTTCATCTAGGTTAATCGTTCAGATATTGATAAAATAATCTTAACGCATAAGAGCGGTATAAAGATAGAGGAGGCTCAATGATTAATGGTAACAACCATGAAAGAAATCAATCATTTTTTTGAACGACGCCAAGTTCAATTGGGTATGAATTTTGGCCTAGCACGAATGGAAGCATTATTAACTAAATTAGACAATCCTCATGAGGCGCAAAAGTATATTCATATTGCAGGTTCAAACGGGAAAGGATCTACCCTGCAATATTTAAAAGAAATCCTTCTAGCCCAAGGGGTTCGGGTCGCTGCCTTCACATCACCTTATTTAATCCGGATGAATGAACAGATAAAGATAAATGAAGATGAAATCAGTGATAAGGAGTTTATCGCTGCCTTCAACGAGCTGTGGCCGTTCATCCAAGAGATGGACCATGCAGGGAATGGGCCCACTCAGTTCGAAATATTGACTGCGATGGCCTTCTCTTATTTTAGCAAACAGGAAATAGATTTTGTTTTAATGGAAACCGGACTAGGCGGCAGGCTTGATACAACGAATGTCATCAAGCCGGTGCTTTCGATCATTACCTCGATTTCTTTGGAGCATACGAACATTCTGGGTAACACGCTTGGGGAAATTGCTTCAGAGAAAGCTGGCATCATTAAAAGCGGCGCGCCGATCATCAGTGGAGTTACAGCAGAGGAACCTGCAAAAGTAATCGAAGAAAAAGCATATTCAGTAGGCGTTCCTTATTACCAATTAGGTAAAGACTTTCATGTTGGTCATGTAAAGCAAGGTGAAAAAGGTCAAAGTTTCTCATTTTCTCTGGGTGATAGGTTCATCGAAAATGTAGATATGCAGATGTTAGGCCGTCACCAGGCGGAGAATGCAGCACTGGCCGTGGCTGCTGTCCTATTAGGGATGGAAAATATCGATGAAAAAAGCATCCGCAAAGGAATAGGGGAAGCGAAATGGGATGGACGTTTCGAAAAAATATCGGAAGAGCCATTGGTGATCATTGATGGTGCACATAACCCTGCTGGTATCGACGTATTGCTGAAAACGCTAAACGAGCATTACCCTGAATATAAGTATCGATTTGTATTCAGTTCATTTAAAGATAAAAATTATTCCCTGATGCTTCAAGGGCTGGAAAAGGAAGCGATTGAAATCATCATTACCGAATTCGTCCATGATCGGGCGGAGGATGCGCAAACGCTTTATGATAAATGCAATCATGAAAATAAAAGTATAAACAAGGATTGGCAGGAGGCGATAAGGGAAGGAAGACGGAAAACAGGCGAAAAGGAGGTTCTTGTCATCACAGGTTCCCTTTATTTCCTTTCACTTGTGAGGGATTTCCTATCTAGAAGTTGAAGCCTCAAGACTGATAGAGTCTTGCCTACGATTACATGAAGATTTCATGCAGTTCGGCCTACTGCTCCGTTACCGAGCGTGTAATTTGAATACAATGATTGGTGTTTCCATTGTAATGGAAACTAGTAGTAAATCGTATAGATCTAAAAAACAGGATTTTTCAAAAGGTCCATTTATTAGCCATATTCTGTTAAACAGAGCCTATGAATAAGAAAAATCCTGAATGGAGTAATGGACAAACCAATCACCCAATATATTGGTTAAAGCATGTTTAAATTGAAGCTATATGACTTAGAAATGATTAGGCACACAGGCAGAGAGAGGCAGTGGCGGGATGAAAAGAAAATATCGGGAGGAATGAATCAATGGAGAAGGCTAGTTATTATCATAAAGTAGGTTGTCCTGTAAAAGGAATTGGATATGATGAAGGAACGTTTACCGTTGACCTAAAAGGTCCAATGGAAGTGAATAGATTCCTCGTCCGATTTAAATAAATGATGGCTATCCATATCTATCTATTTGTCCTAGGTTTAATTTTAGGCTCATTCTTTAATGTCGTCGGATTAAGTGTTCCGGTAAACAATACTTTTGCGAATCGTCGCTCCGCTTGTCCATCTTGTGGGCGGAAATTGACATTCTCCGAGTTGATACCGGTTATTTCATATATGGTGCAAGACGGAAAATGCCGGGGCTGTAAAGCTAGGATATCCCCCCTTTATCCACTAGTGGAAATGCTGACAGGTGTTTTGTTTGCCTCAGCGCCCATATTCCTTGGCTGGTCGGACGAACTCTGGATTGGCTGGACAGTGATTTCGTTATTTATGATCATCTTGGTGTCTGATGTGGCCTATATGCTCATCCCTGATAAAATTCTGCTTTTCTTTATGGTGATATTTATGATACTAAGAGTCTCATATCCACTATCTCCCTGGTGGGATTCCATTGTTGGGGCAAGTGTGGGCTTCAGTCTCCTGCTATTGATCGCTGTGGTGAGTAAGGGGGGCATGGGTGGAGGGGATATCAAGCTGTTCGCTGTGATTGGATTTGTACTGGGGACGAAAATCGTGCTATTATCGTTTCTCTTTGCGAGCTTTTATGGGGCATTCTTTGGCATCATTGGGATGCTAACCGGAATTTTAAAAAAGAAAACCTTGATTCCATTCGGGCCGTATATTGTTTTTGGGACATTGACAGCTTATTTTTGTGGTGATTCCCTTCTGCGTTGGTATGTTAGCTTCCTGAGATGAGCGTAAAGGACCATCCCAGTAAAGGGGGAATTTGTCAAAAATCCCCTGAAAACTAGCGTAGCTAGGGAATCATCCTCATTTCGTGCAAGTGAAAATGCTAGGAACGGGAATGTCTAGTGACGGAGATTGAACCGCCTATGAACCAGAAGTATCAGTGCTTGGAGGTCCCTGTATTTCAACTGATATTTAAAGGGAAATTTGACGAAACCTATTAATGACAAGACGACAAAAGTCTTGTTATTTTTTTTTGTCTCTATGTTAGGATGGAAAAAATGACCTGGAGGGGAGGAAAAAAAGTGGGCAAGTCTGAAAAAAGCAAAGGTGTCACGATTAAAATAAATGGGGAAGAAAAAGTATTTGCCGATAAAAATAAGATTGAAAGCCAAGAGGCAGCTAGTGAGGAACAAGAACAGGATCACCGTGATGAGAGTTTCGAATGGATCCTTCCGGATGATTCAAACGAGAATAAAATCGTATTGGTCCCCACACCGCCAAAGAAGAAAATGCCGAAGCTTATCGGTTTTGGTACAAGCTCACTGAAAAGCTCGAATAAAGGACCGATAAGGACATTTTTGATCGCTATTATTTGTGCCGTGTTTTTTGGGTCGATTCTTGGTTTGATAGCCGTCAAGACAATCACAAGGGAAAAAGCTGCAGTTTCTTCGATCGAGACCTCGATTCCAACGGGGCAACCTGTTGAGGAGGATAAAAAAGCGGCATCGAAGGTACAAGGAGCCCAACTGAAGACGTTCCTTGTACAGGGCGGTGTGTTCAGCAGCGAAGATGCGGCTAGGCAAATACAAAAGAAAGTCATTGAAAAGCAGGTTCCGGCTGAAATATTCAAATTGGAAGACAGCTATTATTTATTCTTAGGTTCAGCAGAGAGTCTAGCTGCAAGTAAGGATCTAGCCTTGTACTTAAAGTCTTATGATGTAGACGTATATTGGAAGGAAATCAATTTTGAAGCGGCTGGGAAAAGTCAAGCAGATGAGACAACCCTAGACAAGATGAAGATGGTATATGCTTCATTAGCAGAAATATCTGCAACCAAGCTTCGTGGGAAGGAAGCGACGGTGAACGATGAAACGCTGAAAAAAAACATGGATGAGTTGAAGGCGGGGAAATTATCTCCAGAGTTTTCAAAAATGAACGATGATCTAACTGCTGCGGCAAAGTCGATTAGCGAATTTGAGACTTCAAAAAATGAAGAAAAGCTCTTGCAGGCTCAAGGAAGTCTTCTTGATTTTTTATTGAATTACCAAAACATATTGAGTTAAGTATCGAAAAGGGGAGCTATTTAACAGGACAAGCTCCCCAACAATAAACTAAAAAGGTGACACCTTTTTTATTTTCCGGGAAATACTTACAGACTTTTGTCGATTCATAGTAAACAATAATTGTGGATTGCACCATAATTTGATAGGATAGATATGTATCTCCCTATGTAAAGAAAGGTGACTTTTTAATTATGCAACCATTGATTTTAGCTTCTTCATCACCACGTCGTAAAGAACTTCTACAATTACTTCAAATCCCCTTTAAAAGCATGAATTCCAATGTCGATGAAAGTATTGATGAAAACATGTGTCCGGATGATGCGGTAAAAGAGCTGGCCTCCCGTAAAGCGGCAGCCATCTTTGCAGAGTTTCAGGAAAGCTGGGTAATCGGGTCGGATACAGTTGTTGTCCTTGATGGAAAGATATTGGGTAAGCCAATAAACCGGGCAGATGGAAAAAGAATGCTGGAAATGTTATCAGGACGGACACATGAGGTTTACACTGGTGTTGCCATCCTATTTGGCAAGCATCGCAAAGTGTTCGCAGAAAAAACCGAAGTGACATTTTGGGAGCTGCCAGAAGCTGAAATCGAACGTTATCTGGATAGTGGGGAACCTTTTGATAAAGCTGGCAGTTATGGGATTCAAGGATACGGATCGCTTCTTGTCAAACAAATCAAAGGGGATTATTTCTCTGTCGTTGGGCTTCCTGTTTCAAGACTGGCCCGTGAATTAAAGGCAATGCAGGCGGACTTGGGATAATGGATTTCTCCTTTGGCATCTCCCTTTCTTAAGGAAGGGTGGATGTATTGAGTGAAAAAATGTTAATACGGGATTACCCGAAAGAAGAGAGGCCGCGCGAAAGGTTTCTGCAAGACGGACCGCAAAGTCTCTCCAATCAAGAATTGCTTGCACTGCTATTGAGGACGGGAACAAAGGAAGAATCCGTTCTTCAGTTATCCGGAAGGCTCATCAATTCCTTCAAGGGCCTGCGTCTGCTAAAAGAAGCCTCAGTGGAAGAATTGACCGTGATTAAAGGAATTGGTGAAGCAAAAGCGATTCATATTCTAGCTTCTGTCGAACTTGGCCGGAGAATCAACAAATTGAATGATCAAGATCGTTATGTGATTCGATCTCCTGAAGATGGAGCCAATTACTGCATGGAAGAAATGCGATTTTTGTCTCAGGAACATTTCGTCTGCCTCTATTTAAATACGAAAAATCAAGTGCTTCAAAAAACTACGGTCTTTATAGGAAGCCTCAATGCCTCGATCGTGCACCCGCGTGAGGTTTTTAAAGAAGCTTTCAAAAGATCCGCTGCCTCTATCATCTGTCTTCATAACCACCCCTCCGGAGACCCTTCTCCTAGCAGAGAAGATATTGAAGTGACGAAAAGATTAGTCGAATGTGGTAAAATAATCGGGATTGAAGTATTGGACCATATCATTATCGGGGAGCACAAATATATTAGTTTGAAGGAAAAAGGTTATTTATGACACTATCAAAATTTTTGACGATACGATATAATATTGTTTATGATTTTTAAAAGAGGAAACTTTTTCAAAACTCTTATTGTCAAAAAACGACAAATAATTTGAACTTATAAAAAGGCATTTTTGTTTACGAAAGGGAGATACCATAATGTTTGGAATTGGCGCTAGAGATATAGGGATTGATTTAGGAACGGCTAATACGCTTGTGTATGTCAAAGGAAAAGGGATTGCAGTGCGTGAACCATCAGTTGTCGCTGTGCAAACAGATACAAAGCAAATCGTTGCAGTCGGAAATGATGCGAAAAACATGATCGGCCGTACACCTGGAAACGTGGTTGCCCTTCGCCCGATGAAGGATGGGGTAATTGCCGATTATGAAACGACGGCTACCATGATGAAGTATTATATGAAAGAAGCTCAAAAAAAGGGCGTATTCGGTAACAAGCCATATGTCATGATTTGTGTGCCTTCTGGAATTACCGCAGTTGAGCAACGTGCAGTCATCGATGCAGCTAGACAAGCTGGTGCCCGTGATGCATATCCTATCGAAGAACCGTTTGCAGCAGCGATCGGGGCAGACCTTCCTGTTTGGGAACCTACAGGCAGCATGGTCGTTGATATCGGTGGAGGAACAACGGAAGTGGCGATCATTTCCCTTGGTGGAATCGTTACAAGCCAATCCATCCGCATTGCCGGTGACGAAATGGATGATGCCATTATCGTTTACATTCGTAAGAATTACAATTTGATGATCGGTGAGCGTACTGCTGAAGCGATTAAAATGGAAATTGGTTCCGCTGGTGACACGGAAGGCGTTGAAAACATGGAAATTCGCGGCCGTGACCTATTGACTGGATTGCCAAAAACGATCGAAATTACTGCTGAGGAAATATCCAGAGCATTGAGCGATACAGTGTCTGCGATTGTTGATTCCGTGAAAAACACTTTAGAAAAAACACCACCTGAATTAGCCGCTGACATCATGGACAGAGGCATTGTATTGACAGGCGGAGGTGCTTTGCTGCGCAATTTGGACAAAGTCATCAGTGAAGAAACGCAAATGCCGGTGATCATCGCTGAAAATCCGCTTGATTGTGTTGCAATCGGAACGGGAAAAGCGTTGGACCACATTCATTTGTTCAAGACTAAATCAAGAGATTCACGATAAGCATTACTTCTCAAATAGGACCGGCTCAACAAAAGGTTGCAATTTTGAGCCGGTTTTTTTATGTTCGAACCACTAAATTAAAATGTAGCTGTTCAGTTTAATCATGACCATTGTGTAAATTTAAGATATTAAGATGTAAATTTAAGATATTAAGATTGAGGTGCAATAATCATGCCACAGTTTTTTAATAAAAAGCTCCTTCTCTTGCTCGTTAGTATTATCGTTCTCGTGGCATTGATCGGTTTTTCATTAAGAGAGAGAGAAGAGTTGACTTGGCCGGAGCAATTCCTAAAAGATACGACAGGCTGGGTCGGAAATGTGTTTAATAAGCCAGTATCGGGTATAACAGGTTTTGTAGGGGACTTAAAAGACCTTCAACATACATACGATGAAAACAAAAAATTGAAAGCCCGCTTGGATGAATATGTACTATTGAAAACCCAAGTTCAAGATTTGAAAGAAGAAAATAAAGACCTTCGCGATAACCTCAAAAAAGAGGATGACCTGCGGAAGTATTCACCCACTCAGGCGACGGTCATTGGACGTAATCCTGACCGTTGGCACGAAATGCTGACGATCAATAAAGGAAAGCGTAATGGGGTAGAAAAAAATATGGCTGTCATCACTTCCAATGGGTTAGTCGGCAAGGTTAAATCAGTGACGAACTTCACGGCTTCGGTCCAACTCTTAAGTTCGATTGATAAAGCCAACCGAGTTTCTGCCATCGTTCAAGGTGATGATAAAGCATATGGTTTGATTGAGGGGTTCGATGATAAAAAGAATCTTTTACTAATGAAACGCATTCCATATGATAAAAAGATAAAGAAAAATTCATTAGTCATCACTTCTGGTTACGGAGGGATTTTCCCGAAAGGTCTGCTGATCGGTAAAGTGGTTGATGTCAAAGTGGATCAATATGGATTGAACCAGACTGCCTATATTGAGCCTTCGACGGATTTTTATGATATTAATAATGTTATGGTCGTTCAGCGTGAAGTTGACGGTGAGCCGAAAGAAAGTGTTGGGGAGGATGAAGTTAAGTGAAACATTTCATCCTTTCTTTTATAGCCTTGGTTTTTTTTGTTTTTGAAAGTATCTTCGCCCAGCTATTCGCTGGAGATGCATTTGGGGACGATAAAATCGTCGTTCCGCATTTCATGATGATTTTCGTTTTTTTCCTTACCATGTATGGTTCGAGGAAAATGGGCATGCTATATGGAGCGATTCTTGGGTTGACTTATGATGTCGTATATACGGAAATACTCGGGATTTACATGTTCCTGCTTCCTTTTCTTGCCTATCTGATTTCAAAATGCATGAAAATCCTGCAAAATAATATATTGATTGCCTTCCTAACTGCGCTATTCTTCACGGCCATTCTAGAGATTGTTGTTTTTCAGATGAATATCATCCTTTCATTTGCAGATATGGGATTTGGGGAATATATGGAACGAAGATTGTTACCGACGATATTATTGAACCTCGTATTCATTATTATCAGTTGCTATCCTTTAAAGAGAATAATTGAAAAGCTTGATTTACAGGGGGAAACGGATTAACGTTCCTGTGTCCGGAAAGCAGGCCGGAAATGAATTTTCTTTTTTCCGTGTACGCAGAAAAAGGAAATTTGTTTTCCTATGTCGAATTATATTTCATTGAGGTGAAACAAACGTCATGAATAAAAGAATTCAGCAAAATGTCATGATTAAGGGAACAAAAGACGGGTTTATGCTTCATCTCGATGATTCTTGCTCATTTTCCGAATTATTGAAAGAGTTAGAAGTGAAGCTGTCGGCAAACTATCAGTTTCAAGAAAATGACCCGTCCATTTCCGTTAAAGTACATACAGGGAACCGCTATCTTGATGAAGAACAAAAAGAAAAGATTAAAGAAGTCATCCATAAAAAGAAGAAACTTTTCGTTGATGAGATGATTTCGAATGTCCTGACAAGGGATGAAGCGAAACGCTGGAAAGATGAAAACCAAGTGACGACCGTTACAAAGGTGATAAGGTCGGGACAGGTTTTTGAAGTTCCCGGAGATTTACTTCTAATTGGAGATGTCAATCCCGACGGAATGGTTCGTGCGGGTGGCAACATATATATCATGGGACAGCTAAAGGGAATAGCCCATGCCGGATATAAAGGGGACAATGAGGCCATAATTGCTGCCTCGGTCATGAAGCCCGCCCAGCTGCGCATTGCTGGACAAGTGAATTTATCCCCTGACCAGTATACGAAATGGGGACATGACTTGGAATGTGCCTACATGGATGAAGAAGAAAATATCATTATAGAAAAACTGCAAGTATTAAAGAAATATAGACCTAATTTAAATAGATTAGAAGGGGGTCTCTAATCGTGGGAGAGGCAATAGTTATAACATCCGGTAAGGGTGGTGTCGGGAAAACGACCACCTCCGCCAATTTAGGAACATCTTTAGCTCTTCTAGGCAAGAAGGTTTGCTTGATTGATACGGATATTGGTCTTCGGAACTTGGATGTGATCATGGGGTTGGAAAATCGCATCATCTATGATTTGGTCGATGTAGTCGAAGGGCGCTGTAAGATACATCAAGCGCTTATTAAAGATAAACATTTCGAGGATTTGCTTTATTTGCTTCCAGCTCCACAAAACAGTGATAAATCAGCGGTGAATGAAGAGCAGATGAGGAAACTCATAAGCGATATGAAACCTGACTATGATTATATCCTCATTGACTGCCCTGCAGGCATTGAACAGGGCTTCAGGAATGCCATAGCTGGGGCTGACAAGGCGATCATCGTTACGACTGCAGAAAGACCGGCTGTCAGGGATGCAGACCGAATTATTGGCCTGCTTGAAAAAGAAGAGCATATTGAACCGCCTCAATTGATCATTAACCGGATACGCGGTCATTTACTTCATGAAGATGAAGAAATGGATATCGATGGAGTTACAGACTTTCTTAAAATTGATTTGATCGGCGTCATTCCAGACGATGATCAAGTCATTGTTGCAGCGAATAAAAAGGAACCCATTGCCTATAATCCGGACAATAGAGTCTCACTTGCCTATCGGAACATTGCCCGGAGGATCCTTGGTGAATCGGTGCCCTTGACTCCAATTGGCGGCGAACCAAAAGGTTTCATGTCCAAAATAAAAAAATTCTTTAGCGTGCGGTAAATCTATCTTCCATATTTAGCAGCGAGAGCATATGATGCCCTCGCTTTTTTTTTATGACATATAAAATAAAAAAGGCAAGCCATCATCGTGGCTTGCCTTATCTATATGCTGAAACTGCAACAGATTATCCGCGTCTTCCGCCTCTGCCGCCGCGTTTCGATTCGGTGCTGCGTTTAAGAGTAGATAAATTTTCTTCACTAGTCTTTAAAAAGCGAACCATTTTATCTTCGAAATTTTCCTTTGGTTGGAAATTACCTTTAGAACGAAAATCTTTAGAACGGCTATCCCCTTGGCGTGGTGGGCGTTTGGTATAAGAAGAGGTTTGCCCTTCGGGTCTATCTATAGCCTTTTTGATGGACAAGGCAGTTTTTCCGTCTTTCTCACTAATCACTTTAACTTCAATTTGGTCGCCTACTTTAAGATGGTCATTGACGTCTTTTACATAGCTATCTGCTACCTCACTGATATGCACAAGACCTGTTGAGCCTCCTGGTAATTCTACGAATGCTCCAAAATTAGTGATACCTGTTACTTTACCTTGTACTTTGCTGCCTATTTCGATTGACATAAAAAAATGTTCCCCCTCAATAATGTTAAAACCACTTTATTATAACAAATTCAGGGCAACAATATCAATTGGATTTTTCCCTCAATTAATCGATTTTCACAATCGATGCCCCAATTCGCTTGGAATTCCATAAGTTTCGAAGAATTTTGCATTAGAAAATTTTTTTTTACTTTCTATATTCCGATGTGCAGAAAGAAAATCTTTTCTCGGTCATAGTCTGGACAAGTTGCTCATACGTTGTAATATAGCGCTTTGACATGAGCAGGGGGGATTCTTTATGGATGATCGCAGGAAAGATATCCGCAATCGTATCGCCAAGAGACGTAAGTTCAATGATAATCAAGCAGGAAGCAGCAGCTGGACGGAGATCAACAATGAGGAACCATATGGTGTTGATTCATTTAACGGGTATTCCGAGAAAGATCATCCGCTCTTCAAGAAAGAAAATTTTTTCTTTAAAATTCTTGCAAGTGTGTGTCTGTTCCTGATTATCGCTGTGATGTTTAAACACCCTTCGGTGCGGCTGGACCCTGCCAGAAGTTTTGTCACGGAAAATATGAACAAGGAATTTCAGTTCGCTTCAATCTCCAATTGGTACGAAAGTGCGTTCGGAAAACCGATCGCTTTTTTACCGAATAAAGCTGACACGGAAACAGTTGACTCGGGTGATGGCTATGCAATGCCTGCCTCTGCGAAGATTACCCAAACCTTCGAGACGAACGGTGAAGGAATCATCTTGGAAACGAGCAAAGGCTCCAAGGTAGAAGCCATCAATGAAGGGGTGGTCATTTTTGCCGGTGAAAAGGAGGGGATTGGAAAGACCGTCGTCATTCAGCACGCCAATAAAAGCGAATCCTGGTATGGACAGCTGGAAAAGATAGATGTGAAACTATATGAGTTCGTTAAGAAGGGCAATGAAGTCGGACAGGTTACAGTAAGTGAAGATGGATCAAAGGGCAGGTTTTATTTAGCAATCAAAGAAAACGACGCGTTCGTCGATCCTAAAAAGGTGATTTCCTTTGAATAAATATGGAAAATTACTGTTGAAAATCAGGGTGCACCCGACACTGTGGTTCGTCATTGGCATCGCCATACTCACTGCACATTTCGTTGAAGTGATGATGCTGCTGCTCATCGTCTTCATTCATGAGATGGGGCATGCCGTCTGTGCCCAGCACTTTAAATGGCGGATAAAGTCCATTCAGCTGCTTCCTTTTGGAGGGGCTGTCGAGACTGAGGAGTATGGAAATAAAAGTTTGAAGGAGGATTTGGCTGTAGTGCTTGCCGGTCCACTTCAACATGTTTGGCTCATCGGTGCTGCTTTTTTGCTCTATTTCTTTTCTATTATTTCCTATGAGCTGTATCAGCCCTTTTTGTATATGAATCTTATGCTGCTTGTTTTTAATTTACTGCCAATTTGGCCATTGGACGGGGGAAGGCTACTATTCATTGGAATTTCTCTATACTGCACCTTTCTTGAGGCGCAGAAACATACACTTCATTTTTCTGCAGCCTTCGCTTTCCTGGCTTTTTTGACCTGGCTCATTCTTGATCCGCTCAATTTGAATATTTGGCTCATCATCATGTTCATCTGCCTCTCACTCGTCATGGAATGGCGACAAAGGTATTATGCGTTTATCCGCTTTCTTTTGCAGCGCCATTACGGGCATACCAATGATTTGGCAAAACTAAAGCCGATCTTGGTGGATTCACAAGAACCGATTTATAAAGTGCTGGAACTGTTCCAACGCGGATGCAAACACCCCGTCATCATCATGAAAAACGGGAAAGAAAGCGGCTCGTTGGATGAAACGGAAATCCTTCATGCTTATTTTTCTGAGAAAATGACAGACGGGAAAATTGGTGACCTATTATATTCTTATTAAATATGTTATCCTTTCTTCAAATTGAGGAGAGGATTTTTTTTGATGAAAAAGATGATCGCGAACCTGGCTTCACGCGAAAAAAGAGTGGCCGTACTGGAGAATGATGTGTTACGTAAGCTTGAAATCTTGTCGCCTCATCAGCGCAGTAAGGTCAGTAATATTTATCTAGGGAAAGTGACGAAGGTGTTACCGGGTATGGATGCCGTCTTCATTGATTATGGTGCGGAGAAGAATGGCTTTTTGCATCGAGACGAGATTCCCTCTTTCCAGCAGGCAAAAAAAACGGATGGGAAAGCACCCATCGGTCAATACGTCCGCCAAGGAGAAAAGCTGCTGGTTCAGGTGACCCGGGATGAAACAGGTACAAAAGGAGCTAAATTGACGGGGCTGATCGAGTTTTCTACAGATTCCCTCGTATACATACATGGAATAGATTACGTTGGCGTTTCAAAGAAATTTAATAACGAAGCACTGCATAAGCAGTGGCGGGAAACAGCCTTACAATACAAAAAGGCTGATGAGGGATTAATTGTCCGCACATCGATGGAGAACGAAAGTGAAGCGATCTTCCTGGATAGGCTAACTTCATTGCGAGAGCTTTTTAAAGGAATTGAACGTAAGGCAGCATCTCTAAAAGCTCCAATGCTTCTCTATGAGAGGGACATGTACCTGGATATGATCAAATCCGAAATGTCGGGAACGCCTTCGGGAGAGCTTGCCATCGATGATTTCACGGCTTACCAAGAGTTGAAAAAATGGAAGGAGGAAAACCGTAAGGAGTGGAAAATATTCCATATATCGGGTACGAGGAATATTTTTTCCGAATGGAATGTGGAAGCGCAAGTGGAGAAAATGAACAAGAAAATCGTCTGGCTTGATAATGGCGGTTATTTAATTTTTGAAGAAACGGAAGCTTTCACCGTAATCGATGTCAATTCAGGTAAGTTCACCGGCAAAGTGGCAAAGGAAGCAACCTTATTTGCGGTGAATCAGGCAGCAGCGAAAGAAGCCGTCCGTCAATTGAGATTAAGGAATATTAGCGGAATCATCTTGATCGATTTCATTAATATGGATCAATCACGACATGAGCAAGAAATCATCGACATCGTCAAAAAGGAAGCAGCTAGGGATGAGAAGAGGGTCCAGGTCATCGGCTTTACGGAACTGGGCATTTTACAAGTGACGAGAAAGAGAACTTCTCCGTCAATAGGTGAAATGATGACGGTACCTTGCCCAGTGTGCAGTGGAAGCGGTAAAATCGAGAGCCCTGAAACGGTGGCCTTCCGGTTGGAACGTGAGCTGCTCGAACACCGGAAGACGGATGATGAAGCGGTATGGGTGGAAGTCAGTGAAGCGGTGGCTGACGTGTTGCTGGGTGAAAAGGAATCATACAGGGCTACACTGGAGGAACTGATCGCTAAAAAGTTATTCCTATCATTTATCCCCGGTTCCAAGTATGCCTACTCCATCAAGCGCTTCGGAAGCATTGAGGAAATCGGAAGGGCCTTCGGGTGAAGGACGAGAATTCTTACAAATATATTGACAGCCATTCCTGTTTCATGTTAGGATTTTAATGTTATGTTTGTAGCACCCGTGCTACAACCGCTCAACAACAGGTCCTAAGCTTTTGCCTTTCCGGTAAAACGCCTGTGATTGGCGAGTCTGAGACATTTAAGGAGGTGCAAGTATGTACGCAATTATCGAAACTGGCGGTAAACAAATTAAAGTAGCAGCTGGCGAAGCGGTTTACATTGAAAAATTAAACGCAGAAGCAGGCGAAACTGTTACATTTGACAAAGTTTTATTCGTAGGTGGCGAAGACGTGAAAGTCGGTGCTCCACTAGTTGAAGGCGCTACTGTAACAGGTACTGTCGAAAAACAAGGTAAGCAAAAGAAAATCACTGTTTTCAAATACAAAGCGAAGAAAAACAATCGTAAAAAACAAGGTCATCGTCAACCATACACAAAAGTTGTTATCGAAGCAATCAACGCGTAAGGGCTGATTCTAGATGATTAAAGTTGTCTTTGATGCTCCGCAGGAACGAATTACTTCGTTCACTTTAAGCGGACATGCTAATTTTGCTAAAAAAGGTTCTGATATCGTTTGTGCAGGTGTATCGGCTGTTTCCTTCGGGGCAGTCAATGCAATCATGTCCTTAACGGATGTTGAGCCTGAGATTGAGCAAGGGAGAGAAGGCGGCTATCTTCGCTGCGTCATTCCGGTGAATCTTTCGCAGGAATCGGAAGAGAAGGTTCAGCTCCTCTTGAACAGCATGCTCATATCGCTGCAAACCATCGAACGTGATTATGGTAAATACATGAAAATTATCCTCAACCAATAGGAGGTGGAACAAATGTTAAGATTAAATCTTCAGTTCTTCGCTTCGAAAAAAGGAGTAGGTTCTACAAAGAACGGACGTGACTCAATCTCTAAGCGTCTTGGCGCTAAACGTGCAGATGGTCAATTCGTATCTGGTGGTTCTATTCTTTACCGTCAACGCGGAACAAAAATCTATCCTGGTGAGAACGTAGGCCGTGGTGGAGACGATACTCTATTCGCAAAAGTAGACGGTGTTGTTAAATTCGAACGTTTCGGACGTGACCGTAAAAAAGTAAGCGTATATCCAGTTGCACAAGAAGCATAATTGGCATCTTTGAACAGAGGCTGACTCAAAAGGGTCTGATTCCTTCTACAAGACACTATATACCGCGTCATTATTAATAATGGTAGGCTATATAGTGAAGAAGGGGTCCGGCCCTTTATTTATACTATAGAAACGATAAATAACCAGCATTTTGCAGGAGACTTTAGTCATTAGTATAAGGAAACAACCTCTGACTTACAAAAGGCTCGCCAATCGGCGGGCTTTCTTATACTTTCAGGGGGGGAAATCCAGGTACTCTACCATCCCGTTTGGTTAACCAAATAGACATTCCAATTCAACTATAATATCTCCAATTGGTGCATAAATAAGGCCCATTCTCTTTTTTAGTTCAAATGGCTCTACCATCGTCCAAAGAACTCAGGGTGTGTGGCTGTATTTTTTGGACGGGGGCATTCATATGAAGGCATGTGAATAGAGCTTCATTTCCAGTTTGTTGTTTTTTTGATATACTGTACAAATGGAAGTATTCAACATGATAGAGCTGAAAAAAGTTTCTTTATCATAATTGAAGGTGTTAATAATGGATAAAAATTGGACGACTATTGAAACTCTACGTCAAACCAGGCATGACTGGCTAAATAAAATTCAAATCATCAAAGGGAATCTGGAGCTAAACAGAATTGATCGTGTCAAGGGCATCATTGATGAAATCATTATTGAAACCCAGAATGAAGCACGCCTCTCCAGTTTGAATTTACCGAAGTTCACCGAGATGTTGTTGACCTCGAATTGGAATAATGGATCATTTTATTGCGAATATGAAATCATTGATGTGTTTGAAGGCTCTGCTGAGATGGACGAGCTGATGTATCGCTGGACGAACGATTACTTTAAAATCTTGGATAAGAATCTGGACCCGTTTTTTGAAAATATACTAGCTGTTTCTATGTGTAAAAAAGAAGTGAGCGATATGCGCTGTTCATTTCAAATGCAAGGCAGATTCATGGATCTATCGGCAGTGATGGAGTTTTTGGAAAGTTCATTAACGGCCGAGCAATCAATCGAAATCCGCGAATGTAATGAGAATGAAATATTTTTTAAGATGGATATTAAGTTTTAGAGAAGTATACAGCAAGAAAAGACTTGCAGAAAACAAGGAAGTGATAGCATGTTTGTCGATCAAACGAAAGTCTATATAAAAGGCGGAGACGGTGGTAACGGGATAGTTGCTTATCGTCGTGAGAAATTCATACCAAAAGGCGGACCTGCCGGCGGAGATGGCGGTAACGGGGCCAATGTCGTTTTTGAAGTGGAAGAAGGCTTACGTACGTTAATGGATTTCCGTTATCAACGTCACTTTAAGGCACCTCGCGGAGAACATGGCATGTCCAAAAACATGCATGGTGCGGCTGCAAAGGATATGGTCATCAAAGTTCCGCCAGGCACGGTGGTCATTGATGAAAAAACGAAGGAAGTCATTGCTGATTTGGTTGAGCACGGGCAGCGCGCCATCATCGCCAAGGGCGGACGCGGAGGCCGGGGAAACTCTCGGTTTGCTACACCAGCCAATCCTGCTCCTGAAATCGCGGAGAACGGCGAACCGGGCCAAGAACGCGATATAATCATGGAGCTGAAACTGTTGGCTGATGTAGGTTTGGTTGGTTTCCCTAGTGTAGGGAAATCCACATTACTTTCTGTCGTATCGGCAGCAAGACCTAAAATTGCCGAATACCATTTTACAACGATCGTCCCAAACCTCGGAATGGTGGAAACGGAAGATCACCGCAGCTTCGTCATGGCGGATTTGCCGGGTCTGATCGAAGGTGCTTCTGAAGGAGTGGGGCTTGGACATCAATTCCTGCGCCATATAGAAAGAACAAGAGTAATCGTTCATGTAATCGATATGTCGGGACTTGAAGGCAGGGATCCATATGAAGACTACCAAACAATCAATAAAGAGTTAGAAGAGTATAACCTGCGCTTGACTGAACGTCCGCAAATCATTGTAGCAAGTAAAATGGATATGCCGGACTCAGCAGATAATTTAGCCGCATTCAAAGAAAAGCTGGAAGAAGACTATCCGGTTTTCCCGATTTCTGCCGTAACGCGTGACGGAATCCGTGAGCTTCTTTATGCAATTGCTGATAAAATCGAAGAAACACCTGAGTTCCCTCTTGATCATGAAGAAGAGAATACGGGAATTCACCGTGTATTGTATAAACATACATCACAGTCGGATGAATTTAACATTGAACGCGAATCCGATGGCAGCTTTGCCGTATCAGGATTCAAGATCGAGCGTCTATTCAAAATGACTGACTTCACCCGTGAAGAGTCCATCCGTCGTTTCGCTAGACAGCTTCGTTCATTCGGAGTCGACGAAGGCCTTCGTCAAAAAGGTGCGACCAATGGCGATATCGTCCGTATCCTTGAATATGAATTTGAATTTGTTGATTGATTAGATACACATGAATGCAGGCAAAAGGAGGCGTGCGGAGTTTGAATAAGTCCGATCAGAAATTTTTCCTCGTTCGAGAGGATGTCCTTCCCGAAGCGATGAAAAAGACGCTTGATGCAAAAGAAATGATTGAACGGGGAAAAGCGGAATCAGTTTGGGAAGCGGTAAAGCGAGTGGACCTAAGCAGGAGTGCTTTTTACAAGTACCGGGACACGGTTTTTCCGTTTCATACAGTTGTTAAAGAAAAGCTGATCACCCTGTTCTTCTATCTCGAAGATCGTTCTGGTACTCTGTCTGAGCTATTACGGCTCGTCGCCTCTTCAGGCTGCAATATCATGACGATTCATCAAACGATTCCCCTCCAGGGACGTGCCAATGTTACCCTTTCTCTAAATACGGGTGGGATGACGATGGATATTGATGATCTGCTTACAAAACTGCGTAAAATGGAGTTCGTCGAAAAGGTCGAAATCATTGGGAACGGCGCATGAAAAAAGAGCCTGTACATTTCATATGTACAGGCTCTCAGTTTATATACAAAAAGGTTGAGGATGGGTTCTCCCTTCCGAAACCTTTTTGATTTTTTATTGGATTTATGTGTGTGATCTGATGTTACAATCATCCTACTACAAAACTGGTTGATCTGGGGCAGCATGGAATGAATAAGCAAGCTGTTTTGTATGTTCTTCATCGACGCAGTTCCTCTGTATCGGTACTTTTAGCTTTCATATGGGCGGAAATAACGAAAATGTGTTCTGCAGTGAGTAGTTTTATCTCCGCAGCAGTCTTTTATATGCGATAGAAAATCTGTTCAAACAGGTCAGTAACTTTAATTCGTCGCTAAAACAAAAAACTGTAGGCAAAAGGAGTATCAATCTAAATGAAGCAAAGTTGATTGGATTGGGTGTACGAGACTCCTGCGGGGAAAGTGCGTACCCTGCAAGTGCAAAGGCGCTGATGGCCGACCACCAGCGGAAAGGGAGTGCCCTGCGTTCCAATCAACGGTCTTTTTTATTAGTGGACGATTTAACGATTTACTATTGTAAAAAATCAGAAAATGACATAACATAAACAGTAGATTTTCCGTGAAAAGGAGATTATAATATGACATCAAAAATTGCATTTCTTGGACCAAAAGCAACGTTCACGGATTTAGCTGTATCACGACTATTTCCTAATGATATAAAAATACCGATGAACACGATTCCAGACTGTCTTGATGCTGTACGTGACGGGGAAGCCAATCATGCGCTCGTCCCGATCGAGAATGCTTTGGAGGGATCGGTAAATATTACGATGGATTACTTAGTCCATGAAGTCACATTACCGATTAAAGGGGAAGTGACGATTCCAATCCAACAGCATTATATGGTGCATCCGGACCATGCATATCCTGGTTTCAAACCGGATATGGTTTATTCACATTCACATGCCATCGCTCAATGCCGCAAATTCCTACATAAAGACCTAAAGGGCATTCCATACGAGTATGTCACATCCACTGCTGCTGCTGCAAAGATGGTGATGGAGAATTCCGATATCCATATTGCTGCGATTGCAAATGATATGGCTGCAGCGGAGTATGGTTTGACAATTATAAAACAAAATATACATGATTATGATCATAATCATACCAAGTTTGTCGTCGTATCCAATAGTGAAGTTGACTATGAGGGGCACTTGACCGTTGAAGGGGACCAGAAAACGACCTTGATGATTCAGCTTCCTGCCGACCGCTCAGGGCAACTGCATCAAGTCCTTTCCGCTTTTGCTTGGAGAAAGCTTAATCTTTCCAAGATTGAATCAAGACCAATGAAAACGGGTTTAGGCAATTACTTCTTCATCATCGACATTGAAATGGCCCTTGACGATGTTCTCATCCCAGGCGCTATTTCTGAGCTAGAGGCTCTTGGATGTACGGTTTCGATCATGGGAAGCTATTCATGCTTTAAAGTCCAAAATGGTGTGCCGCAACGATGATTTCTTAAGAATATAAGACGGTTCGGAAGATATCAATTTTGTTTTCCGTAGAGATTAGTGGTACAACCTCGGCTGTGTTTAATACATTGATGAGGGAAAATAATGAATAAGAAGGGTGCCCCGGGAATATTTCCGGGGCATTTTTTTTGTAGGGTGCTCTTTGTTTAAGAAGTGTATTTCGCTTATGTACAAGTTCCTAAAATGGTCGGCTGTCATTTTAGGAAAATATAGATTAATAAATAGGCATGAAACATTTTTTATGGTGAAGATGAAAGGCGGAAGTTATGCATGGAGAAACATTCTAAAGGATGAAAATAAACAACGTTTTAGATGAATGCGTATACAATTGGTAGACCTCATAGGCGAACTGTTCATACCTTGATGACTAATTCAGAGGGGGCAACTTTTTAAATGGCAGAAACATATCCAAAAATGGATAGGGAGGGCGGTGGTAAATAGGTGACGGATAATCAATTCAAAGAAACGTTCGGTTCTTGGACTCAAGCGATAGGAACCGTCATTTCTGCTGTTGGAGGTACACCATCCAATGTCCTGGACGAGGATTTTCGCAAAAACTTAGATTTGATTGGGAATGAACTTCAAGCGACTGGAAATGCAATATTGGTGGATGCAAAAGAATAATGGTCATTGAACAAATTCGGCAATCAAATACAGTCGATCAGGAATTCGACTGTTATCTTAGGATTAGTCATTGATTTCGATGAAGTAACGAAGCAGGAATTGATCATTAAAGGCAATCTGATTCAAGCGTTAGGCGGAGGGACCACTGTGGCGGGGGCATTCGAAAATCCAGATGAACCAGAGCAAGCATTCAATGTTACAGGGGATATTTTACAGGTGATTGGGAATTCAATGCAAGCGATTGGAGGAATTGCCGAACTTTAAAACACCGGCCCAGATAAAGAAGAAGAAAAACAGGATCAAGAATAAGAAGAAGAAAATAAGGATGAAGATAAAACGCAGGAAAAACTAAAAACCAATACTCATATTCTGATGACATGCCGACAGATGGTGAATTAATTCAAGTGATGGGTGGTTGGATACAGGCCTTCAAAAAAAGTCCTCAAAAGATATCGCTTTTGAGGACTTTTCGTTTATTCAATCGACCAAAATGCCGGCATCTCTCAGTGCACCCTCTGCTTCGTCAAGCAGTTCTTCAGAAGATGCGCTCAGTGTATGGAGATGGATGCCACTCGTTAGTTCCGATAAAAAAGAAGCGTTCGTTGCTGTCACCCTAGAGAGGAATTGCTGGACTTCCTTACGACTGCTTACCATGATCGAAGCAGTCAGGTCACCGTACACGGGGTGTTCGATTTTGACATCTTTTACGGTGATACCAATATCGACGAGTATATATAGCTCTTCCTGGGTCCGGGAAGGATCGTGCTGGCAAGCAATGGTCCTTTCCGGCTTTTGGGTGCTCCCCGTTTGTAAGTACATGTAGCCTTGGCTCGTGGCGATGATTGGTTCATTCCGCGCTTTCAGGAGCGTTATGTCACCAACGATAACCTGCCGGCTTACATTCGTTATCTGCGAAAGCTCGCTTCCAGTTACTGGCTGCGCACTTGTTTGCAATATATGTAAGAGTTTCGTCCGTCTTTCTTCCCCGAGTAATTTCTTTTTTTCCATAATCATTCACCTCTTTATTTACAAACATTCTACCACAGAGTGGAATGTTTTATCGAATGCCAGCCATTCCTTCGAGGCAGTCTGCCAATTTGTGAACGTCATCGGCTGTCGTGTATTTACCGAAGGAAAATCGCACGAATTGATGGGCCTCTTCTTCGCTTTTCCCAATGGCCATCATGGTTTTTGAGGGATCCTGTTTACCGATTTGACAAGCACTTCCAGTCGAAACAGCGAATCCTTTCTGGTTTAATTCGAGCATGATGTACTGTCCTTGCAATCCAGTGAAGGCGAGGGCCAGAATGTGAGGCAATTGCTGGCTTTTTCCCTCGATGATTTGAAAATCTACTTTCCTTTCCGTAAGACGTTGAATCAATTGCATCCTAAGCGTGGAAATCCGTTTATGTTCAGCTACCATGTTATCACCTAATTTCTTTGCAGCGGTCATGAAGGAAGCTATACCGGGGACGTCTACTGTCCCTGGGCGGAAACCATATTCATGAGTGATATGCGGTACCGAAGCCTTCAACTGATGGATGGCCGGGAAAATGACGGCCCCAGTCCCTTTTGGACCATAAACTTTATGACTGGAAATGGATAATCCATCACATAAGGCAGATATCTTTTCTAGCGGCAATTTAGCAAATGATTGGACGCAATCCACATGCAAAAAAGCCTGGTGTTTTCGAACGATTTTACTTATTTGTTCAATGGGTTGTATGACCCCGATTTCCGAATTGACATGTTGGACAATGACCAAGCATGTTTTCTCCGAGAGACATACCTGCAGATGTTCAATATCAATAAGGCCATCATCCAAATGCCGCAAATATGTAACCTCGAAGCCAACTTGTTCAAGCTTTGCGACATAATTGGCAATCGACGCATGCTCCGTTCTACTTACAATCAAGTGGTTCTGCCAGGATGGTTTTGAAGCGATGAATGTATCGATGGCAAGCATGTTGCTTTCCGAACCACCGCTCGTAAAGATGATTCCTTCCTTTTTGATGTTCAGCATTTCTGCGAGTTGTTGCCGTGACATATCCAATAAACGTGCCGCTTCAGAGCCAATATCATGCAAACTGCTCGCATTCCCGAAAAACTTCCGGGATGCTTGGCTGAATACGTCGAGGGCCTCCTCATCAATCGGAGTTGTAGCCGCATAATCCAAATAAATCAAAAAATCACTTCCATCCTTTAATCTTAAAAAACTCTTGATAATAGTTTAATAATATGTAAATATAGTTGTCAAGACACCTGTCATAAACAGGAGGAATGAAATAATGGTAAAAGCGGAAATCATCGTGATAGGCAGTGGGATTGCTGCCTTGAAAACGGCATTGGAAGCAAGTGAACATAAGCATGTGATACTCATCACAAAATCAAATATCCGTCATAGTAATTCTTATTTAGCGCAAGGCGGGATTGCTGCTGCAATATCTGATCGTGACAGAGTATCTTTACATAAAAAAGATACGCTGGCGGCTGGTCAGCGATATAACAAGGTGAAGGCAGTCGAAAAGCTCGTGGAAGAGGCACCTTTGATTATAGCTGAACTTATTCAGTCCGGTATGCAATTTGACCATGATGATGACGGCACACTCATGCTTGGCATGGAGGGCGCTCACAGCGAAAGAAGAATCCTTCATAGTCACGGCGATGCTACTGGTAAATACATCATGGAACATCTTATAGCGAGCTTGAATAACTCATCGATTACTGTGATGGAGAATACAACTGCCGTGGAGTTGATCATCGGAAAAGATGATTCTTGCATAGGCGTCAAAGCCCATGATAAGGCAGGGGAACTTGTAATGTATCATGCGGAACAAACGGTTCTGGCAACAGGCGGGTGTGGTTCCCTATACCATTTCACTTCAAATTCACAAACGGTTTCAGGCGATGGAATCGCACTTGCATTCAAGGCCGGGGCAAAAGTTCGAGACATGGAATTCATACAGTTTCACCCGACCCTGCTTTTTATAAATGGTAAAGCGGAGGGACTGGTTTCAGAAGCGGTGCGCGGAGATGGGGCAATATTAGTGAATGAACTGGGAAGGCCGATCATGGAGGGTGTCCATAGTCTGAAAGATCTTGCTCCAAGACATATTGTAGCTCAAACGATTTTTTCTTATTTACAGCGTGGTGAAAAGGTATTTTTGGATATTTCGATGATTAAGGATTTTAAAAAGCGCTTTCCAACAGTGAGCTCATTATGTGAAAAAAGTGGGCTGGACCTTCAATTCGGGAAAATTCCGGTTGCACCCGGTAACCATTTTCTAATGGGGGGAATTGAAGTGAATGAATGGGGGCAAACCTCTGTCCCCTCCTTGTATGCAGTTGGTGAAGTGGCATGCACGGGTGTACATGGAGCGAACCGATTGGCAAGCAATTCCCTTCTCGAAGGGCTGGTTTTTGGAAATACGCTTGGTCATTTGCTTGCTAAATTGCCGGCAAGGTCGATGCCGGAAGAAAAAGAGCAGTCCAAGGATTCCTGCCATTCTCCCTTTTTACCTGATCTCGAAGCATTGCAGGAAAAATTAATGAACGAAGCAGGAATCGTTCGAAATGAAGCAGGTTTAACTCGACTGAAGGATTTTCTAGAGACATTTAATATAGAGAAATTGCTGCAGATGGAAGTAACGGCATTATCGATTAAAGAAATAACGATAATCAATGCCATGATCGTGGCGTGGCTGATTGCCGAATCCGCATTGACCAGAACGGAAAGCAGGGGCGGTCATTTCCGCAGTGACTATCCTTGCGAGGATGACGGGCGATGGATTGAAGATTCGGTTATCCTTGCTTGCCTGGATGTGGAAAATCGAGTGAAAAGGAGACGACTATATGAACATATTGAAGCTTAAGCAGATGCTGCAACAATTTTTAATGGAAGATATAGGGGAATGCGATGTAACGAGTGATACGATTTTTGATCAAGGTGAACAAGGGACTTTGACATTCATTGCAAAAGAAGGTGGGGTTTTTAGTGGAGGTGCCGTCATCAAGACGGGATTTGCATTGTTGGATGAGCAAATCGACGTTTCCCTGCAAGTTCTGGATGGTGAGGTTTTTGAGGCAGGACAGCAACTTGCAAAAATGACCGGTGATATGGCTTCGCTTTTAAAAGGGGAACGAGTTGTTTTGAATTTAGTGCAGCGTATGTCCGGCATTGCGACACAGGCTCATAAAGCTTCGATGATTTTAGCGGGGACGAAGACGAGAGCTTGTGATACGAGGAAAACTACACCGGGACTGCGGATGCTTGAAAAATATGCAGTCCGTACTGGCGGTGCATTCAATCACCGATATGGTTTATATGATGCAGTCATGATAAAGGACAACCATATATCTTTCGCGGGTTCTATAATGAAAGCGGTTCAGACGGTCAAATCCAAACTGGGACATACCACTAAAGTGGAGGTGGAAACGGAGTCAGCTGAACAAGTGCTTGAAGCAGTGGAAGCCGGCGTGGATATCATCATGTTCGATAACCGGAGTCCCGAAGAAATTAAGCAACTGATCAAATTGGTTCCCGCCCACATCATGACTGAAGCTTCTGGGGGAATCCATTTAGGCAATCTATCCTCATATCGGGAAACAGGGGTTGATTATATTTCGTTGGGCAGCTTGACGCACAGTGTCAGGGCACTTGATATTAGCGCAAAGGTCAAAGAATGTGAGGGGATAATGAAATGAACATATTGGAGATGGCTAGCACTGCAGGAAATGTATTGCCTGAAAAGTATAAAATGATGGCAACGAAAGATATGGAGAATCAGGTCCATGACATTAAGAAACGACTGGGGAACCGTCTTTATATACCAGGTCATCATTATCAACGTGAGGAAGTCATTCAATTTTCGGACGTAACGGGAGATTCACTTCAATTGGCTCAGCTTTCCGCGCAAAATCGCGAAGCGGATTATATCGTGTTTTGCGGGGTGCATTTCATGGCTGAAACAGCCGATATTTTGACAACAGAAGGGCAGACGGTTATCCTGCCTGACATGCGTGCAGGCTGTTCCATGGCAGATATGGCGAATATTGAACAAACGGAACGGGCCTGGACAAAACTTCAGGATTTGTTTGGTGATACGATTCTTCCCCTTACGTATGTTAATTCGACCGCGGCCATCAAAGCCTTTGTAGGGAAAAATGGCGGGGCGACGGTGACTTCTTCCAATGCACAAGGGATGGTCTCGTGGGCCCTCTCACAAAAAGAACGCATCCTTTTTCTTCCTGATCAGCATCTTGGGAGGAATACAGCCTTTGATTTGGGCATTCCATTGAATGAAATGGCTGTTTGGGATCCTCATAAGAACGAATTGATTTATGAAGGGGAACTTGAAGATCTGAAGGTACTTCTTTGGAAAGGACATTGTTCGGTCCATGAAAATTTCACAACGACGAATATTGAAACACTTCGAGCGGAGCAGCCGTCCATGAATATCATCGTTCATCCCGAATGTCGCCGTGAGGTAGTCGCCATGTCAGATTATGCGGGTTCGACGTCATACATCATAAATATGATCGAAAAGTCTGAACCAGGCAGTTCTTGGGCAATCGGTACGGAGATGAACCTTGTCAAGCGACTTATCGCCAATAATCCTGACAAGAACATCATCTCTTTAAATCCGAACATGTGTCCATGCCTTACGATGAACCGGATTGATCTGCCTCATCTGCTTTGGGCGCTAGAATCAATTGAAGAAGGTAGAATCATTAATCCGATAAAGGTGGAAAAAAGCATTGCGGATAATGCCATCCTAGCTTTAAACCGAATGTTGGAACGGGTTTGAGATCACTCAACGACTTTACATCTAAAGGGAAAAAAGAAAAGGGGGTCCCGAAGACCCCCTTTTTATGTACAATCAAAACAGCTATGAATGTATTAACCACTTAAAGATTACTTGCATTAAAAGTATTACCCTCATTCATATTCCCGGATTTAAAACCTTTATTGAACCAACGTTTTCTTTGTTCAGAGGTACCGTGCGTGAAGCTGTCGGGAACCACGTAGCCCTGTGCCTTTTTTTGGATACGGTCATCACCGACACCACTGGCCGCATTCAATGCCTCCTCAAGATCGCCTTCTTCAAGCAAATTCTCACCCTGGACATGATGTGCAAAAACTCCAGCCAAATAGTCGGCTTGTAATTCAAGGCGGACAGAATACTTATTATATTCGGTCTCACTAACCTTTGAACGATCAGGCATGACCTTTTCCGTTGTCCCCAAAAGTGTCTGAACGTGATGACCGACTTCGTGGGCAATGACATATGCCATTGCGAAATCCCCAGGTGCCTGGTATTCTTCTTTCAACTCTTGATAAAAGCTGAGATCAATGTATAGTTTCATGTCACCTGGACAATAAAAGGGCCCCACGGAAGATCCTGCCATCCCGCATGCCGATTCCACACTGCCTGAGTACAGGACAAGAGTGGGTTCCTTATATTCCCGGCCATTTCTACGAAATTCCTCTGTCCAGACCTGCTCCGTATCTGCAAGGACGACCGATACGAACTGTGCAAGCTCCTTTTCTTCATCCGTTTCCACATAACTGCCCACATTGCCCGAATCAGGGGAATTCAAGCTGCCTAACAATTCGCTAGGATTACCGCCTAGAAGCGTCACGATCAAGACGATTACCAATGCTACACCTCCGCCAATCCCAGCCACACCTTTGCCGCTCATTCTTCTTCTGTCCTCAACGTTCGAGCTGCCATCTCTTCCTTTCCATTTCATTATTACTCCCTCCTCGTATGTAATATAAGTACCTGAAGACACAGCTTTAGGTTATTTACTTTCGTATACCCGGATTTTCAATAGTTTAGACAGGAGGTTGAAGGAAGCACTTCATTCATGATGAATTCCTCATGAAAAAAGCCATTGCCCCCTTTTCTTGGTATGCAATGGTTTAAATTTTATATTCTTTCTGCACTGAATCAATAAAAATACTTCCTGGAAATAAAGAAGAGATCAAAGTGATGGATTTTCCTTATTAAGGAAGGTTTCATCGATTATTTCCAATCAGAAAAAGTACGATCCCCGTCCCTAAATCACATTGTTCCAATCATAAATGCCCTTTTTCATGCATAAGTTTTCATGATAAAAATAATAGCAATTCACCCACTACATCATAGTATATATGGACATATGCACAGGAGGGGTTAACAGCGTGAAAATTCATATAGTCCAAAAAGGCGATACGCTTTGGAAGCTCGCCAAAAAATACGGCGTCAGTTTTGAACAACTTAAAAAAGTGAACGCGCAATTGAGCAACCCGGACATGATGATGCCGGGGATGAAAATTAAAATTCCAGGGATATCCGGAGCTATAATAAAAGAAACACTTAAACCAAACTCGAACATACAACCGGGAATGAAAGAATCCCAAATTCAACCATCTCAGGCTCCGCCTGCACCTATGAAAGAGC